>JBJHCG010000011.1:0-128119 GCA_050485885.1 Gemmatimonadales bacterium
GGCGGCCGGGGCACGGGCGGCCGACGGCGCCTGATTCCGGTTCGCTGCCGGGGCCTGGGTGCGGGCGGGTGCGGGCGCGGGCGTCCGGGCCGCCGCCGGGGGCTGGTTCCGGGCCGCCGCCGGAGGCTGGTTGCGCGAGGCCGGAGCGGGCTGGTTGCGGGCCGCAGGAGCCGGAGGCGAGGTTCGCGCAGCCGGGGGAGCCGTTCGAGCCTGGGCGGGGGCAGGGGTGGCCGCCCCCCCTCGAGCCGCATTCGGGGCCGGCGTGACGGCGGGAGCGCGACCGGCCGCCGGGGTGTTCCCCCGTGCCGAGGCCGAAGGGGCCGGCGTCGCCTGACCCCGGGCGGGTGCTGGCGTCGTGGCCGGAGCCTGTCCGCGCGCCGGAGCAGCGTTCGGGGTCGGGACCTGGCCACGTGCCGGGGCGGCGGACTGTGCGGGTGCCTGCCCGCGGGTCGGGGCGGGCTGGGTGACCCGGGAGGGGGCGGCCTGGGGAGCAGCCCCCTGCCGCGGCTGGGCCGGGCGCGGCGTCGCCTGCGGCGGCTCGTTCCACCACGCGGTGCGCGTCTGGGGAGGTTCCTGGAAGCGCACCCGAGGCGCCTCGACGCGGACGTAGTGCGTCCAGGTCGGGTACCGCTCGCGGATCACGATGACCTCCGTGACGGGCCGCCGGTGAACGACGCTCCAGAAGTGGACGTTCACGTACTCGATGACGAGCCGGTCGGAGAGACGCCGGAGCTGGCGGTGGCTGGGCTTGCGCCAGTAACCCCGGGCCACGCCATGGGGAGGCCCGTAGGCGGGAAGGTGGGCCACGAAGATGTAGGGGTCCACCCGGAGGTGGTCGGCGATCTCGATCCAGCTCCACCCGGCCTGCCGGAGGGCCAGCACCACGTCGGGCGAGACCCATGCCTCCCTGGCCACCAGGTAGACCACCGGAAGTTCATCGTAGGCGATCCAGGAAGGGTGATAGTGGGAGACCGTCTGGACCGGGAGGCTGTACACATGGCCGAGCGCCAGGTGGAAATGGCGGAGACCGTCCCGGTCGAGGACGATCCCGGCCGAGACCTGGGCCGAGGCGGAGGAAGGAGGAGCAAGGACCGCCAGCGCGAAGGCCGACGCGCCGGCCACGAGCCACCCCACCATGAATCTGCGCATCTTCGCCACCTCCTCGTCCGGATGTCCCGTCGAAGGCCCCGTGGCCTGCAAGCAGGAACCATCGCTTCACTCGAATGCCTCTGAAGGAAGCAGGGACCATGCCACCCATGGACCACACAACCCACAGCCCAGCAACTCCATGAACGCCAACTTCTTGGAACCTTCCACCAACCCAACCTCCCGAGCCGCCAGCGGCCGGTCTGTCCTCCGGGGGGGACACCCCCGAGAGCCCCGGGAGGACACCCTCGTGCAAGGGGATCGCGAGCCCCGGGCGGGTGATTGCAGCTGGGAGTGGCCCTGACCATGCCGCCAACGGTGCGGTCCGGCACGCCCGCCGTGGAGGTCCGGCCTGACCCCCTCGCCCCTCCACCATGGGGGGCGATCGCCCTTTTCGCCACCACCGTGGGGGTTCTGGCCCTCGCCGGGCCTCAGCGCGACCAGGTGCCCTGGGCCCTCGTCCCCTGGAGCCTGGCCACCCTCGTCCTCCTCCATCTCTGGCTCCGGCATTCTTCCTGGATCGGGGGGGGACACCGCCTCCTCCTGGGTGCCGTGCTCCTTCGCATCCTCTTTCTCCTCCCCCCCGGAGGCCCGCCCCTCGACCTTTCCGACGACCTCTTCCGCTATGTCTGGGACGGATGGCTCGGGAGCCAGGGGATTCCCCCGTACCGTTTGCGGCCCGAGGATCCGAGCCTCGCAGCCTTCCAGGAGGACGCCCTTTTCTCCGCACTCAACTCTCCCGGGTATTTCTCGGTCTATCCCCCCTTGTCCCAGCTCGTCTTTCTGGCAGGAGGCGCGGCCCACACCCTGGGGGGATGGCCGCTCTCGGGGTGGGTGATCCGCCTTCTCATGACGGGGCTCGAGCTCGGGGGCATCACCCTTCTCCTGGCGGCGACCCGCGCCGCCCGGTGGGGGCTGCGGGCCCAGGGGGCGCTGGTCCTCTACGCCTGGAACCCCCTCCCCCTCCTCGTGGTGGCAGGGGGGGGACACTCCGAGGGCGGGCTCGTCTTCGCACTCGGTCTTCTGGCCTTCGGGGTGGCCCGTGGCCGTCCGGCACTGGCGTGGATCGCATGGGTCCTGGCGGTGGCATCGAAGGGAATCCCCCTCCTGCTGGCGCCCCTCGTATGGCGCCTCACCAAGGCCCGGAATGCCGACGGGGGACCCTCCCGGCGCCTCCGGGATCTCCTTCCGGCCGGGGGGGTCGGACTCCTGCTGGCCCTCCCCTTCCTCCCCCTGGCATCGCCGGCACTCCTGCTACAGGACCTGGGGCGCGCCCTCCAGTCGGCCCGCCTCTACGTGGAGCTCTTCGCCTTCAACTCCGGGCTCCCCGCCCTCCTTGCGTGGGGGGTGGATGCGATCCCCTGGGGCCCGGGGCCGGGGTGGGTCGCTCCGGCGCTTCAGGGAGGAGCGGTGGTGGGGGCGCTGGGCATCGGGCTCCGGATCCGGCGAAGGGACCCGGAGGGACTGGAGACGCTGGCCCGGGGTGGACTCCTCGTCTTCTCCCTCTACCTGGTGGCCTCCTCCACCCTTCACCCCTGGTACCTCCTCTGGGGGCTTCCCCTGGCCGCCCTCCTTGCCGGACGGGGCCCTTCCTCCGACCCCTTCCCCCCGACCTCCCCACCGACGGTTCCCTGGCTCTGGGCCCCGTGGCTCTGGGCCGGGTGGGCGGCCCTTCCCACCTACCTCTTCTACGCGGGGGTTTCCGCGACGGGGCTCGCCCTTCTCTTCTGGGGAGGCGCATCGCTCGTCTGCCTTACAGGTGCCCTGGCCGGAAGCGTCCACCGGGGAACGAGGCCGGTGCCCCTGCGAGAGGCGGTCCTCCGCCCCCTTCGCCGACACGCGGCCCGACGGAAGGCGCGGTGGATCCACCCCTGGGTGGCCGGAACCCGGGTGGTGGATGTGGGAGGAGGCGAGGGAGACACGGGACACCACCTGGCGCGGCTCGCCCCGGGCCGGGAGGTGGTGGTGGTGGATCCGGACCCCTCCCGAACCCGGGGGACACCGCCGCGGGTGCAGGGAAGCGCCCTCCGGCTTCCCCTTGCCGATGCAGGAGCCGAAACCGTGGTCCTCTCCTTCGTCCTCCACCACCTGGAGGACCCGGATCAGGGGCTCCGGGAGGCGCTTCGGGTGGCGCGAAGGCGGGTCGTGATCCTGGAGTCCACCTACCGGACGGAAGGAGGCCGTCGGGTCCTCCGGTTCCTGGATCGATGGGTCAATGCCGGACGGGGAAGCGGGGAAATGGGCGCACCCCACGCGCCCCTCCATCATCGACCTGCATCGAGGTGGGCGGCGGCCGCTCAGGCCGCCGGGGGCCGGGTGGTCCATGCGGCTTCCCCGGGGGGGTGGGTCCACCGGTGCTCGCCGCACCGGGTCCTGGTCCTCGTCCTGGAGCCCGGGTCAGAGGGGTCGGCCCAGACTCCCGAAGAGCTCCGCCCGTAGGCCGGCCAGGGAGGGCGGTCCCCCCCCGCGTGTGCGGTCGAGCGCCTCGAAGACCCGGTCCAGATGGCCCTCGAGCTGGCGCCGAACCTCCGGCGAGTCCGTCACGGCCTCGAGGACCGGATCGGCAGACACGCCCCGCCCCAGTGCCGGCGTGTAGGTGATGGCCTCGCCATGTTCCACCAGGAAGGTGTGGAGCTGAAGGGAGGCCACGGCCGTCCGTTCGAGGTGGGTATAGCGATCGCGCCGGATCGCCCCCGCCCGCCCCTGTCGCTCCAGGACGAAGGCTTCGAGGCGGTCGCGGTCGGGGTCGGAAAGGGCATCCCCCGTTCCGAACTCCCGTTCCAGCACGCGGCCGGTGGCCTCCAGGATCACCGCGTGATCCTGCTCCGCCACGGTTCGCACGTAGTCCCGGTACCCTTCCCAGAACTCGACCACCCCCGGAAACTGCCCGGCGTTGGCCAGATAGAACCCACCCAGCCACTCCCGCGGGGGAGCATCGGGGAGGCCCGCATCGACCCGAAGCTGGTCGATGAGACGAGCGACCTCGGCGGGAAGGGCCGCCCAGAGGCGAGCAGCCTCGGCTTCCAGCCCGGACGGCAGGTCTCCGGACGCGGCAGGGTCGGGCAGATCCCGGCCCGGTCCCGTCGCACCCGTTGCCGATGGTGCGCCCGTGTGTCCTGCCTCGGTACCGGGACTGGCGGGCTGGAGGACGGACCAGGCCGCCACCCCTGCCACGGCTGCCAGGAGGAGGAGCGCCCCCCCGGCCATGACCCGGGCGTTCCGCTTTCTTCGTCGAACCGCGAGATGAAGCGCACGAGGGTCATCGAGCGCGTCGTCACTCTCCCAGGCGGTTCGAATGTCCAGCGGGGGGGGCGGAGGGTCGCTCGTGGGGGGGACGGCCGCGTGCGCCGATCCCGGGGAAGCGCCGAAGGGGGAAGACCCGCTCCCGGGTGCGGCTCCCGTGGAGGCCTCGCCTCCCGCACTCCGCCCCGGGGGCGGAGGGCCGTGGGTGAGCCAGGTGTGGAGGGGGCTCGAATCCACCTCCACCGCGGGACCCGGCGGGTCGACCTCGGCCTCCGTGGCTCCGGGCTCCTCGGGTCCGGGGGCGGGGGCCTCCTCCGGGGTCCCCTCCTGCTCACGAAGCTCCTCCTCCCCCATGGGCTCCGATGCGGCGTCGGCATCGCCGTCGCGGTGCCGGTCCTCGAACCAGGGTTCACGCGGCTCCTCCTCGGGGGCGGATTCCGGCCCCTCCCCTTCCCCCTCCCTTCCCTCGGCCTCTTCGGTCGCGGGCGCGTCTCCCTCACGGCCCGAAAGGGGGAGGTGGAGCTCGAAGGGGTCGGGGGTGGGTGCACCGAATCCCGTTCCCAGCCCTCCCCCCCCCTCCCCGGACTCCGCGGCCCGGGAAAGTTCGCTGCCATCGGGAAGCCGGTCCACATCGAGCAGGGGGGTCGTGCCTCCCGGAGCATCCTCCCGTGTCCCTCCTTCCCTCGAGGCCGGGGCGCCGGGTTCGTGCCGGATCGGTTCGAAGTCCTTCCCGGGGTCGATCACCGTCTCGGGAGGAGGATCCGGGCGCATCACGATCTCCGTGTCTTCCAGGGCCTCGGGGAGCCGCCCCTCGGCCCGCAGTTCCTCGACCACGAACTGGAAGACGGGAACGTCCCCCGATCGGTCCCAACGCCCGGTTCCCGCGTCGAAGAGGGGGGTCTCGGGCCCGACCTCCCCGGCCTCCACGCGGGCCGACAGATCGGCAACCGAGGCCACGGGAACTTCGCGGCCGTCGGAGGTCCGAAAGCGGAATCTGGGTGATCCGGGCGCGTTCATCGCGTGGACGGACTCCCTTCGGAGGATGGGACCGGGGTCGTTCGGGGTCGGGAACCGGTTTGGCTGCCCCGGGGTTTGCGCTCCGGAAGCATAGAGCCCCGTCGCCCCGGTAAACAAGGGTTTCCTCCATGTCGGCTCCCACTCGCTCGTTCGGATTCCCCCTGGCACGCCCGGAGGAAGGGGAGCCCGGCACGGGCGCGAGGTGCGGCCTTCACCCTGGCGGAAGCCCATGGCGAGCGAGACGGGTCGTCTCCTTCCTCGCCCTCATGGTGCCCTTCGGCTGTGCTCCCGGTGAGCCTCTTCCCCCGGCGGGAAGCCCCGAGCGGGTGGTGCACGACGCCGTCGAGGCCCATGGAGGCGCCCGCTTTCACACCGTCCAGTTTGACTTCCGGTTTCGCGAGGAACCCTTCCGCGTGGTTTATCGCGAGGGCCAGTTCGTCTTTGAACGAACCCGACCCGGGGGCTGGGGGGACTTCCCCCGGGAAGCCAGGGTGGTGGACCGAATGGACAACACCGGCACGACCCGCACCGTCCATGGCACCCCCGTTCCCCTGACGGAGGAGGCGCGCCACGACCTCGAGACCGGTCTGAATTCGGTGGTCTACTTCGCCTTCCTCCCCTGGCGCCTCCAGGACCCCGCCGTGCGGCTGCGCGATCTGGGCGAGGTCGAGGTGCAGGGCGAGCCCTATCGGAAGATCGAGGTGACCTTCGAAGTGGAAGGCGGAGGGAGAGACTGGGAAGACCGGTTCATCTACTGGTTCCACCGCGAGACGCACCTTCTGGACTTTCTCGCCTACCGCTACCACACCGGGGAGGGAGGGACCCGCTTCCGCCAGGCCACGAACCGGAGAGAGGTGCAGGGGATCGTGGTTCAGGACTGGCTGAACTTCACCGGAGATCCCGATGTGGACGATGTTGCGCGGTACGACGAGCTTTACCAGGACGGGGCGTTGCGTCTCGTGTCGGTGGTGGATCTCGTGGACCTCCGGGTGGGCCCTCCCCGGGAGTGACCCCTTCCGCACCGGGCCCCGCACCCGAACGAGCCCCCCTGGACTCCATCGAACCCGCCTCTGTCTCGCCCCCTCCCGCCCCCTTCCTCGCCCTAGGCCCATGCCACGATTCCTCGCCTCCCCGAGCCCTTCCTCGCTTCTCCTCCTTCCCGTCCTCTTCCTCCTGGGGGGATGCGGAGACACGGACCGCACCGAGACGCCCGACCCCGGGGCGGAGCCGGAGGCACCCGCCGCCGTGGTAGACCCGGCGGAGGGCCTCCAGGTGATCCTGGCCATGGACCGACTCATCCACACCCCGGGAGATACCGTCCAGGTGGAACTCGTGGTCGTGAACCGCCTGGACACGCCGCGCACGCTGGCCTTCCGCGATGGGCAACGCACCGAGCTCGTGGTGCAGGACGAGGCCGGCGCCGAGGTGTTCCGGTGGTCCGAAGGACAGATGTTCACCCAGGCCCTGGGAGAGGAGCGCTTCGAACCCGGAGACGAGGGCCGCTTCTGGACCCTTCGCTTCCCTGCGCCGGAACGCGCCGGAAGCTACCGGATCACGGGCATCCTCACCGCCCGGGACGCCCCGCTGGAAGCGTCTCTCCCCCTCGAGGTCGAGGGCTGACGGGGGGCGGATCCTCGCGGAAGAAGGGGGCCCAGGCCGAGGGGGGCGGGGGCGGGGTCAGAAGGCTCACCCCCACCAGGGCGCCCAGGGAGGCGGCCACGGCCGGGTAGGTGACCTCCTGCAGAAAGGGATGCCACCCGGCAAAGCCCTCCCAGCCGGGGAGGAGGAAGGTCCAGACCAGCGTCACCCCGGCCCCGGCCAGGATCGAGGTGACCGCGCCGGCCGCAGTGGCCCGCTTCCAGAGGAAGGCCGCCAGGAGGGCGGGGGTGATCCCGGCCCCGTAGATGAGGTAGGCCGTGAAGGCCGCGGCCAGAATCGTGGGAAAGCGCTCCACGAGGAGAAAGGCGACCCCTCCCAGAACGAGAACGAAGACCCGGCTCACCAGGACGACCCGGCGCTCCGGGGCGTCCGGCGCGAAGAAGCGCTGCCAGACGTCGCGGGTGAGGTTCGTGGCCGGCACGAGGAGGAAGGAATCGGCGGTGGAGACCACGATGGCCATCATCGTGGCCACCAGGAGCATGCCCAGGGCCAGGGGAAGGAGCTCCACCGCCAGGGTGGGAAGGACGTTCTCCGACAGGTTTGCCGCCGCGTCGGCCGGCCCGCCCGCGAAGAGCTCGGGGATGAGGCCCCGGGCCGCCGCCGTGGCCCCGGTGAGCCCCAGGGCATAGATGGCCAGCTCGAGAAGGGCCACGCCCCCCACCCAGAGGGCCACCGCCCGCCGCGCCGTTCCCGCGCTCTCGGCCGAGAAGAGGCGCTGGTACATGTTCGCATCGCCCATGAGGAGAAGGAGGGTGGGAACGAAGAAGGAGATGGCGATGAGGGCCCCGGGGCGCGCACCTCCCCCCCGCTCCATGGCCCAGTTTCCGAAGGCCCCCGTCTTCCCGGTCTCCTGGGCATGGGCCACGATCTCGGGGAGCCCGCCCACCGCCAGGACCGTGAAGGCAAGGGCCAGGAGGATCCCCACGATCATGAGCGCGCCGTTCACCACATCGGTGTAGACCACCGAGATCATCCCGGCCAGGACCGTATAGGTCACGGCGAAGAGGGCCGTGATCACGATCCCCGTTTCCACCGTGATCCCTCCGTCGGTGACGATGGAGAGGATCCGGCCTCCGCCCCGGAACTGGTAGGAGACAATGGTGAGGTAGGCCACCACGGTGATGAGGGTGGCCAGGACTCCGGCCACCACCCCGTAGCGCGCCTCGAAGATGTCGGGGACCGTGACCTTGCCGAAGTGCCGGATCCGCCGGGCAATGAACCAGATGAGGAGAATCCCGAGCCAGGCTCCCGCCGAGGACCACATCCCCGCCATCCCGTTCCGGTACCCCAGCCCGGCCCCCCCGAAGAGGGATCCGTTCCCGATCCAGGTGGCGAGGAGGGTTCCCACCAGAACAAGGAGGGGAAGGCGGCGGCCGGCCACCATGAAGTCGGCGGAGTCGCGGACCTCCCGCGCCTTCCAGACTCCCACTCCCACGAGGAGGGCCAGGTGGAGGAAGATGGCCAGGAGGTAGGGGTTCCGGAACAGGTCGGGGAGGGTCACGGGAAGGGGGTTCGCGTGGGTGGAGGGGAGGAGGAGTGGGGCGGGGGCGGACGGAGGGAAGAAACCGGGAATGCGGGCGGAGGCCGGGGGGGTCGGTGCCCGGGGCCCGGGCAGATTCGCGGGTCAGGCGGCCGCAAGATGGGGGCAAGGCGCCCGTCGGGAAACTCAAGTCACGCTTGCCGGCACCGATACCTGTTCGTGACGCGGGGACCTGGCGGCGCCGTCCCCGTCTGAACGCGTTTCCGCGCGACCGCCGGCACGCGACCCCCGTGCGCTGCATTCGAAGCATCCCATGGCCTCGTCCTTCCTTGGGTTCCTCCCCTCTCGCGCCGGGGGGAAGTCCTCCCGGACATGGGCCCACCCGACCCCCACCGGCGGCACGATCGAGGTGTCGGACGCAGGGCTCATGGAGCGCCTCGCCTTCCTGGGCCTTACGCAGGAGGACCTCTCCCACATTCTCTTCTGGAGCAGTGCGTGTGAGGCCGGCGTGGCACGGGTGGTGGACCGGTTCTACCGGCACATGGCCACGAATCGCGCTCCCATGCAGATCCTCCAGGAGCACTCGAGCGTGGAGAAGCTCCGCCCCCTCCTGACGCGCTACATCCTGGGGATGTTCCGCGGGCGAGTGGATGACGGGTACGTCGCCCAGCGGGTCCGGGTGGGGCAGGTACACGAAGGCATCGACCTCGAGACGAACTGGTACGTGGCCATGTACCAGGTCATGCGTGACGAACTCGTGAACATGGTCCGGGAAGCGGGTGCCGACGCGCTGCAGCTGGAGCGTTTCCGCCAGGCCATGGATCGTCTGATCCAGGTGGACATTGCCCTCGTGCTCACCGCCCTCACCGACGCCCGGCATGCCCGCATGCTCGAGCAGGAGAGGGGAGGGGCCCGGGCCTTCCTCGATGAAGCCGGTTCCGTGCTGCTCGCCCTGGCCGAGGGCGACCTTGCCGTCGAAATGGTGGGGGAGTACTCCAGGGAGTACGACGGGATCCGGACCGCCCTGGAGCGGGCCATTGCCCAGCTTTCGCAGGCCCTCTCCGATGTGGAGCGGTCCGCGGTGGAGGTGGGTTCAGGCTCGCGTCAGATCAGTGCCGGAAGCCACGAGCTGGCCCGCGCCACCTCGGAGCAGGCCGCGACGCTCCAGGATGCGGCTCGGATTCTCGACGGGCTCGGTGCCACCGCCCAGGAAACGCGGGACCGGGCGGAGGAGGGGCGGGCGCTGGCCACCCGGGCCGGCTCGGCCTCGACGGAGGGGCTCACGCACGCGGAGAAGCTCTCCACGGCCATGGCCCGAATCGAGGCCTCCTCGCAGGCCACCTCCCGGATCGTCCGGACCATCGACGAGATCGCCTTCCAGACGAACCTCCTGGCCCTCAACGCCGCCGTGGAGGCCGCCCGGGCCGGCGATGCAGGCCGGGGGTTCGCCGTGGTGGCCGAGGAGGTCCGGCGCCTTGCCCTGCGAAGCGCGGAGGCAGCCCGGGAAACGGCCGGACTCGTGGAGGATGTGGCCCGGAGCGGGATCGAAGGGGTGGAACTGAACACCGCCATGGTGGAGAGCCTGGGCCGGATCGCCTCGGAAGTGGAGGCGGTGAGTCAGGTCATGGAGGGGATCACCTCGGGCTCGGTCACCCAGGCCGAAGGGGTCCAGCAGATCTCAGCGGCCATGGCCGGAATGGTGAGCATGACCTCGGAGGTGGCAGCGAGCTCGGAGGAATCGTCGGCTGCTGCGGAGGAGCTCTCGGGACAGGCCCAGCTCCTCCGGGAGCTGGTAAGCCGCTTCCGTCTCCGGAAGGGCAAGCGGGAGGAAGGAAACGGCGGGTACGGAGCGGCCGCCGCGGCGAATGGGCATTCCCGGAAGGGGAGCCCCGCTGCGATGCCACATGGCCACCCCACCCACGGATCCATGCGAGGGGGAGGAAGCTGCCCCATTACGGGGGTCTCGGCCGGAGCCCGCTGACAGGCCACCCCGGTGGGGATGGGTCGAGGTCACGGAGACCGGGGAGTGAAGGCCGGAGGGGAGCCCGATTGACAGGGGAGGGAGGGGGGAGCAGGATCGTTCATGCACCCCCCGCCCTCTCTTCCCCCCCCGCACCGGGACCCCTTCTGGCTCGGCTACCGGGCCGCCCTCCTCCTCCTCGCCCCCGTCTGGGGGAGTTACGCCGCCTGGCGGCTTCTTCGCGGGAACTCGAGGACGGGGCGAGGGGAGCGACTGGGCGGGGGTCCTGCCCTCCCACCCCCCCCACCCCCGTCCGGAATCCGGGCTTGGTTCCATGGCGTGTCGGTGGGCGAAACCGAAGCCATGGCACCGGCCATCCGGGCGTTCGAGGAGGAGGGAGCGAGAGCGGGTCGCACGATCGAGGTGGTGGTAAGCGCCACGACCCCCACGGGCCGGGCCCGGGCAGACGCGCTTCACCCCGGGGTCCTCCACCGCCGCTTCACCCCCATTGATCTTCCCTGGACCACGGCCCGGGCCTTTCGCCGGATCCGCCCCTCCCTCCTCGTGCTGGGGGAATCGGAGCTCTGGCCCGCCCTCCTGCACCGGGGGGCCCGGGCGGGCCCGGTGGTGCTGATCAATGCCCGGATCTCGGACCGGACCCTCCCCCGGGCCCTCCGCCTCCGCCCGTTTTACCGCTGGATGCTCCGACACGTCACCGCCCTTGGGGCCCAGACCGAGGAGGACGCCCTCCGGTTCCGGTCCCTCGGGATGGCTCCGGACCGGATCCGGGTCACGGGAAACATCAAGTTCGACCGACCGGTGAAGCCCCTCGCCCCGGCAGAGGCCCGAGGGCTCCGGGACGCCCTCGGGGTCGGGGAGGACCCCCTGCTCGTGGCCGGGAGCACCTTTCCGGGAGAGGACGAACTCCTCCTCGACGCCCTCGACGCCCTTCCCTCCGAGGTGCGCCTCGTTCTGGCCCCCCGGCACCCGGAGCGGGGCGACGCGGTGGAGGCCCTGGTGCGAGCCCGTGGCCTCGCCCTTCACCGCCGAAGTGCCGGTCCCTGGTCGGGAGGCGAGGGGGCTCACCCCCGGGTCGTGATCCTCGACACGGTGGGGGAGCTGAGCCGGGTCTACGGGCTCGCCGAGGTGGCGGTGGTGGGGCGAAGCTTCCGAACCGGAGGGGGCCAGAACCCCCTCGAGCCCCTGGCCCACGGAGTCCCGGCCGTCTATGGCCCCCGTATGGAGAACTTCCGGGAGATCGCCGCCCTGGCCGAGTCCGCCGGAGCGGCCATCCGGATTCCGGACGAGGAGGCCCTGGGCCCGACCCTCGCGACCCTTCTTGCCGACTCCGAAGGACGGAGGGTGGCCGGGGAGGCGGGACGGGCCCTTCTCGCGACCCATGGCGGCGCGGCCCGCCGCACCGCAAGGCTCCTTCTGGAGGTGGCCGGGTAGGGGGAGCCCATGACGTTCCGACCCTGCCGGTCCAGTCCCGATTCCGGTTCCCACGCCCTCGGCGACGGGCGGGAGGACCTCGCTTCCGGGCCTCCCGCCAGCACCCCCGCCGGCCCGCCACGCACCTGCAACGGAGTGGTTCTGGTGGCCCTGATCCCTTCTCTCCTCGCGGCCTGCGGCCTCGGGACCCCCCCACCCCAGGGAGGGCTCGACCACCCCCTCCCCCCCTGCCCCGGCACCCCGAACTGCGTCCGGTCACCCGGCGTGGACGGAGAGACCCCGGTCCCCCCCTTTCTCCTGGCGGAAGGAACGGCCCCCTCGGTGGAGGCGATGTCGGCCGCCCTTGAATCCCTCCCGCGCACCCGGGTCGTTCAGCGCGAGGTGGGAGCGGGGGGTGCCTTCTACCTCCATGCCGAGTCCCGAAGCCGGATCCTTCGCTTCGTGGACGACGTGGAGCTCCGGTGGACCCCCGGGCTCGCCGCCCTGGAGGTGCGCTCCGCCTCCCGGGTGGGGCGTTCGGACCTTGGCGTGAACGCCCGCCGACTGGATGCCCTCCGGGATCGACTCGCGAAAACGGGCACCCTTGCCACCACCCCCTCCCCGGCCCTCGGGGGGGAGGAGGGCGATCCTCCCGACTGACCGCAGGAGGCCGGCGCCCCCTCCCGACGGGAGGGACCGGCTCAACCGAGGGGACCGAGGGTCCGACCGGGGGTCCGAGGGGTCCGGGGGTCCGACCGGGGACTCAGTTCGGGACCGGGTCTTCCTGCGCCACGGCGGTGTCGGCCTTGTCTGCGCCTGCGGTTTCACGAGGACCCGAGACGAAGCCCCCCCCCTCCCCGCCCCCGTCTCCCCAGTCCTCCCCGTACACGCGCGGGCCGCACTCGGTGCAGATGGAGTGGGAGAAGAGGGCCTCCGATCGCTCGGAGATATAGGTCTCCACCGCCTCCCAGTAGCCCTGGTCGTCGCGGACCTTCTTGCAGTGCGCGCAGATGGGAATGAGCCCCTTGAGTGCGCGCACTTCCGACAGGGCCTGGGTGAGGTCGCGGTTGCTCTCCTCGAGGGCGGTGTTGGACTGGGCCAGGAGGACCTCCCGCTCCCGTCCACGCCGGTTGAAGTGAACCAGGAGGCCCACGAGGACCCCCAGGGCGACAAGAACGAGAGCTCCCATGATCCCGGTGAACTGCTGGCGCGCGAGGCGGGCCTCCTGCTCGGCCCGCGTGGCCCGGAGGACGGCGTTCTCCCGCTCGCGCCGGTCTGCCTCGAGACGGGCCTCCATGGCCGCCACCCGTTGCCCCGTGGCCTGGCTGAAAATGGAGTCCCGGAGGGCATCGTGGCTGCGCAGGGAGACCAGGGCGCTGCCTGGATCGCCCCGGGCCTCATGCACCCGTGCCAGCTCGGAGAGAAGGGTCACGGAAATGGGACGAAGCTCCGAGGCCCGGGCCACCTGAAGCCCGGTCTCCAGGGACCGCACTGCGCCCTCCAGATCTCCGGCGTCGAAGCGGACCTGCCCCGTGTGAAGGTGGGCCCGGGCCTGCTGTCGTGGGAGCCCGGCGGCCTCGGCCCCGGCCAGGAAGCCCTCCAGAAGTCGAAGGGCCTCGTCGTGGTCGCCCCGGAGCATCCGCACCATGGCGAATCCGGCTGCGGTGTACACGTGGGGCGACGGGGGAAAATGCTCGTCCGCCTCCTCGAAGGCCCGCTCGGCGGCATCCACCTCGCCCTGGCTCAGGAGAAAGTTGCCGTAGGTCTGCCAGGTGTAGCCAAGGAGGTGGGCGTCGTCCCCGCCCTGGGCCAGGCGGACCGCCTCGGCCAGCGCGGCCCGGGCCTCGTCGTACTGGGACCAGTCCTGGTAGACGAGGCCCTTGTTGGCCAGCACCCGGGCCTGCCCCGGGACATCGCCCACCTCGCGCCGGAACGCGAGGGACTCGAGGTAGGCCTCCAGCGCCAGCTCGAAGTTCCCCCACTGGTAGTGGGCCGTGCCCAGGTTGTTGTGGACGCGCCCGAGGGAAGCCCGGTCGTCGAGGATGCGCCAGTGGTCCCGTGCCCGGTTGAGCGACCGCACCGAAGGCTCGTAGCGGGCCAGGTTCCAGTACAGGAGACCGAGCCGGTTCGAGGCTTCGGCCGCCTGGGCCAGAAGGGCTGCGTCGCTCTCGCGGAGCGTCGAGGCCCCGGCGCCGGGTGCGCGGACCTCACCCGGAAGGAGCCTCTCGAGGATCGCCACCCCCTCCTCGGCATGGGGAACGGCCTCCGCCGTCTGTCCAGCCTCGGCGTAGGCCGCGGCCAGGGCGATCAGGGCCTCGGCCCGCTCCCGGGGGGGGGCTCCCCGCCGTACGGCCGCATCGAGGGCTTCCCGGGCCTCCCGCAGGCGGATGGGATCCTCCCCCGGGATCCCGGCCTGGAGCTGCCCTGGTACGGTTCCCGGTGCGGGCGAGAGGACCGCGCCCACAGGGGCGAGTCCGCTCAGGAGGAGGGAAGCCGCGAGGAGAAGCGCCAGTGGACCGGGGTGAAGCGGGGGCATTCCCAAATCGAACCGGCGGAGCGCTCTCTCGCAAGGTTCGCCCCAGGGCCTTTCCTGCAGCATGGGGCCCTTCCTATCGTGAAGGGTTCGTGCGCCGCGCGCGAAGGCGCGGGAGTCGTGGATTCATGAGGGTCCGATCCGGATCCTTCCCCTCCCCCCGTGCCCCTGACCTTCCCGGAACCCCTTCCTCGCCATGACCACGAGCTTTCCCTCCCTTGCCCGCATCGTGACTCCGGCCGGGGCCGCGCTCCTGGGCGCCGCCCTCCTCCTCTCCCCGGCTCTCCCCCTGGCCGGCCAGGAACCGGGGGGGGATCCGCCGGCGCGGTCCGGTGCATCGGGCGCATCTCCCTCCTCCAATGCGTGGGATGTGAATGCGCCCCCCTTCGACCTGCGGGAGATCGGGATCGATGTGACGGAGGGGACCTGGATCTCGCTGGACGTGAGTCCCGACGGGCGCGAGATCGTCTTCGATCTCCTGGGCGACCTCTACCTGATCCCCCTCGAAGGGGGCGACGCGCGGGCGCTGACCCGGGAGCTCGCCTGGAACATGCAGCCCCGCTTCAGCCCTGACGGGCAGCACATTGCCTTCGTCTCGGACCGGGCCGGGGGCGACAACCTCTGGATCATGGATCGGGACGGCTCGAACCTGCGACAGGTGACGCGGGAGTCCTTCCGCCTCTTTTCCGGGCCGGCGTGGAGCCCCGACGGGGAGTTTCTCGTGGGGCGGAAGCATTTCACGGGGACGCGTTCGCTGGGTGCCGGAGAGATGTGGAAAGTGCACCGGACGGGGGGAACGGGGATCCAGCTCACCCAGCGCCCCAACGACCAGAAGGATGTGAACGAACCGGCCTTCTCGCCCGACGGACGCTTCCTCTACTTCTCGCAGGACATGACGCCGGGGCCCACCTTCGACTACAACAAGGACCCGAACACCGGGATCTACCAGATCCGGCGCCTGGAGCTGGAAAGCGGTGAGCTCCTGAACCTGGTGGGGGGCCCCGGGGGAGCGGCGAGCCCCACCCCGTCGCCCGATGGGCGGATGCTCGCCTTCGTGCGGCGGGTTCGCTACGACACCCACCTCTTCGTGCGCGACCTGGAGACCGGGCGGGAATGGCCCGTGGCCGAGGGCCTCGACCGCGACATGCAGGAGATCTGGGCCATTCACGGGGTCTATCCCGGCATGGCGTGGACCCCCGACAGCCGGGAAATCGTCTTCTGGGCCGGGGGGAAGATCCACCGCCTCGAGGTGGAGAGCGGGGAACAGCGGGAGATCCCCTTCCGGGTGCAGACCACGCGGGAGGTGGCCGAGGTGGTGCGCTTCCCCGTGGAGGTCCACCCCGATTCCTTCGATGTGCGGATGCTCCGGTGGGTGGAGGTCTCTCCCACCGGCGACCGGGTGGCCTACTCGGCCATGGGCCACCTCTGGGTGCGGGCCCTCCCCGACGGCACGCCCCGGCGGGTGACGAACCAGGAGGACCACTTCGAGTTCTACCCCTCCTGGTCGCGCGATGGGCGCTCCCTCGTCTACGTGAGCTGGAATGACGAGGCCCTGGGCGCCGTGCGGGTGGTGGAGGTGGGCGCGCAGCCGGGTGCCCCCGGGCGGGTGGTGACCCCCGAGGCGGGGCATTATCTCGAGCCCGTCTTCACCCCCGACGGTGCCCGCGTCGTCTTCCGCCGCGTGGGAGGGGGCGGGCTCGTCTCCCCCGACGGCACTCCGGTGGGCGCCGACGGGACAGGGCTCTTTCATGTGGCCGTGGGAGGCGGGGAAGCGGTGCGGATCGGGTCCGGCGGCTCGAATCCCCATTTCGGCGCCCACGCGGACCGGGTGTACTTCACCGGATCCGATGGCGGGCGAGGGGCGCTTCAGTCCATCGGCCTGGACGGGCATGACCTCCGGACCCACCTCCGGAGCCAGTGGGCCGTCTCCTTCCGGCTGGCGCCCGATGGCCGCCATGTGGCCTGGGTGGAGCGCTTCCAGGCGTACGTGCGACCCTTTGTCGCCTCGGCGGGGCCGGTGGATGTGAGCCCCTCCTCGCGGGATCTCCCCCAGGCCCGGGTGAGCCGCGATGCCGGAGACTTCCTCCACTTCTCGGGCGACGGCGCCACCCTGCACTGGTCCCTCGGGCCCGAGCTCTTCTCGGCGCCCCTGACCGGGGTCTTCGCCCACCTGCGGGAGGCGTCGGGAGATGCAGAGGCCGGGGAGGCGCTGGAGCTCCCGGTGGCCGCCGGGGTCGCCATCGGGCCCCGGGCGGCCGGGGCGGCTCCCACCGGGGTGGTGGCCTTCACCGGAGGGCGGATCATCACGATGCGGGGCGACGAAGTCATCGAGAACGGGACCCTGGTCGTGGAGGGGAACCGGATCACGGCGGTGGGGCCCGCCGGCGAGGTGGAGGTGCCGGCCGGGGCCCATGAGGTGGATGCCACCGGACGCACCCTCATGCCCGGGATCGTCGACGTACACTGGCACGGGGGGCAGGGGCGCCTCGGGATCATCCCCCAGCGGAACCGCATGCTCTACGCCTCCCTGGCCTTCGGGGTCACGACGATCCACGACCCCTCCACGAACTCCCACGAGTTCTTCACCTCGGCCGAAATGGCCCGGGCCGGGAAGATCACCGGGCCCCGACTCTTCGCCACCGGGCAGATCCTCTACGGGGCGACCACGGCCTTTACCGCCGAGGTGAACTCGCTGGACGATGCCCGTCAGCACCTCCGCCGCCTGGGGGCCATGGGGGCCATTTCGGTCAAGTCGTACAACCAGCCCCGCCGGGACCAGCGTCAGCAGATCCTCCAGGCCGCCATCGAGGAGGGGATCATGGTGGTGCCCGAGGGCGGGGCCACCTTCATGCACAACCTGAACATGGTGGCCGACGGCCATACCGGGGTGGAGCACTCCCTCTCGGTGGAGCACGTCTACGACGACGTGATCCAGTTCTGGCGCCAGACCGAGGTGGGGCTCACCCCGACGCTCGTGGTGGCGTACGGGGGTCTCTGGGGGGAGGAGTACTGGTACACGCACACGAATGTGTGGGAGAACGAGCGCCTCGTGCAGTTCTCGCCTCCGCTCCAGATCGAGGCCCGGTCGCGGCGACGCCGCATGGTCCCCGACGAGGAGTGGAACCACATCCGGACCGCCGCCCACACGAACGACCTCTTCCAGGCCGGGGTCGGGGTGCAGCTCGGGGCCCACGGGCAGCAGCAGGGGATCGATGCCCACTGGGAGCTCTGGAACTTCGGGCTTGGCGGAATGCCGAACCACGATGCCCTCCGGGTGGCCACCCTCCAGGGGGCGAAATACCTCGGGATGGACGCCCACATCGGATCGCTGGAGCCAGGAAAGCTCGCCGACCTCCTCGTGCTCGATCAGAACCCCCTGGACGACCTCCGGAACTCGGAGTCCATCCGGTACACCATGGTGAACGGCCGCCTCTTCGACGCCCACACCATGCACGAGGTGGGGAACCACCCCCGGGAGCGGGGCCCCTTCTGGTGGGAGGACTGGGGGTGGCGGTGAGGGCGTGGGAAGCTGCGCACTCCGGGAGGAATGCGGGGTAACAGTACCGTGACAGGTCCCCGTACCCCGCCTGTGCTTCGGCATGTCTCCCGCACCCACCCATCACCTCGAGGATCTTCCGAATGAGCCAGCGCATTGAGGCAGCACGCCGTACCCTGACCCGGGCCGCCGCAGCGGCCGCCCTCCTCCTCGCCTTCGGGGCCGGGACGGCCGAGGCCCAGACCCGGGCCTTCACCGTGGGCGTGGGGGGGGGTGCCGTCTTCCCCGTGGGCGACCTTTCCGACGCCTACGGTACCGGATTCGATGTGAGCGGCCTTTTCGAGTTCGCAACCCTGGGCACCCTCCCCATGGGGTTCCGGGCGGAAGCCGGGTTCCAGACCTTTTCCGACGGGGATCTGTCCACCCGTTTCATTTCGGGGCGCGCCAACGCGGTGCTCCCCATTCTCACCGCTCCCGACGCCTCCCCGTATCTCATCGGAGGACTGGGGCTCTACAATGGCCGGACCGAGGTCGGGAATGAGGACTTCAGCGAGAACGACCTGGGCATCAATGTGGGCGCCGGAGTCAACTACGCCATCGGGGGGATGAACACCTTCGTGGAGCTTCGTTTCCACAACGTCTTCGGCGACGGTGCTTCGGCTCGCTTCGTTCCCTTCACCCTGGGAATCCGCTTCTGAGTTCCCCTTCGCCCCCCTCCCTCCCCCTCCTCCACGCCACCCGCTACCTGGTTCCCCTGCGGGAGGGCGGAACGCTTCCCGCCGTGGTGGAGACGGAGGAAGGGGGGCTCTGGGTGGTCAAGTTCCGGGGTGCGGGGCAGGGCCCCCGGGCCCTCGTGGCCGAGATCCTCGTGGGGGAGCTGGCCCGGGAACTGGGACTCCCGGTGCCCCCGCTGGCCCTGATCGAGGTCCCCGAGTCCCTGGGGCGGAGCGAGCGCGACCCGGAGATCCAGGACCTTCTCCGGGCGAGCCGCGGGGTCAATGTGGGGATGGCCTACCTGGAGGGCGCCCTGAACTTCGACCTGGGGGCGGCGGGGGACCTCGTCACTCCCTCGCTGGCCACCGACCTCGTGTGGTTCGATGCCCTGGTCATGAATCCGGACCGGTCGCCCCGGAACCCGAACCTCATGATGCACGCGGGGAGCCCCTGGCTCATCGACCATGGCGCGGCCCTCTACCCCCACTTTGCCTGGGACCGGGTGGACGAGACCTCGACCCGGGCCCCCTTTCCCCGGATTCGGGAACACATCCTCCTGGGGCGGGCCTCCGAGCTTCTTTCCGGCGATGCGGCGCGGGCCGACCGACTCCTCGGGGGCGGGGTGGAGCGGGCCCTTGCCCGGGTCCCCGATGCCCTTCTCCTCGATCCCCTCCTTGTGGACGACTTCCCCTCGGCCCAGGTCCACCGGGCCCGCTACCGGACCTGGCTCGAGACCCGACTCAAGGCGCCCCGGGCCTTCGCCGCCGCGGCCGAGGAGGCGCGACGGGACCATGGCTCCACCCCCCCGCAGCGCCTCGCCTCCCGCCGATGACTGCGACCCCCTCCCGTTCGGCCGCCTTCGTCCCCTATGACTGGGCCGTGCTCCGGGTGGTGCCCCGGGTGCACCTGGGGGCCTCCTTCAATGTGGGGGTGGTGCTCCACGCCCGGACCCGGGGCTTCCTGGACCTCCTGGTCGTCGACGATCCGGAGGTGCTGGCCCGACGCATTCCCGAGGTGGACCCCCACCTCCTTGCCCGGTACCTGACCTCCATCCGGGCCCTGGCCCGGGGAGAGCCCTCGGAGGGGTGCGGTGCGGCCTCGGTGGCGCTGGCCCCGGACTCGGAACGCTTCCACTGGCTCACGGCCCCCCGCTCCGACATCCTCCAGGCCTCCCCCGTTCATGGCGGGCTGACCCGGGATCCGGGCGCCACCCTGGCCCGGCTCTTCGCGGAACAGGTGCGCGACGCGGGAACTTCCGCGACCCCGTCTTCCTATTCTGCACCCTGATCCCGCAGCCACCCGGGCCAGGGTCATCGGTCCGGGTCCCCTCCTCCCCCTCCAGGAGTCGTCCATGCCGCATCGCTCCCGCCCCCGCCCGAACCCTGCCCTCCTCACCCTTGCCCTGGGCACGGCCATGGCCCTGGCCGGATGCGCCACCTTCGCCGAGTACGACAGTGACCACGATTTCGGGCTGGGCATTCGGGGTGAGCTCCCCATGGAGCGCATTCTCCAGCCTGCGGGCTCCATGGGTGGCGCCACCACGCGGAGACTCGAGGTGGCCGGGTCCCTCCACCGCTTCACCCCGGGGAACGCCACCATCGTGGTGGGAAGCGGGGACGTGGTTCTCCCCCTCGTGCGCATGGCCGACGGCGCAGCCCGCCTCTACACGGGCGCGGGGGTGCACCTGGGACGCCGGTCGGTGGAGGTCCCGGCGGCAGACGGAGGGGGCACCTCCTCCGATCTCCGGGCGGGAGCGACCCTCCTGGGCGGGCTTCGCTTCGAGGATCAGCGGGTGGGTCCCTTCTTCGAGGTCCGGGGCGGGATCGGGGGGTACAGCTCCCTCAGCGCCCTGGCCGGGGTGCGGTTTCTGACCCGGTAGGGGGAGGGCCGTGGCCGGACCGTTACCCGGTGGTCACGGGAAAGGGAAACCGGGGGGCGAGGTTGGAGCCGGAGCGTGCTTCCGGCCCTGACCCCGCCCCCCTTTTCGTGTCGGGAGAGGCGCCCGCCTCTGCACCTCTGTCCCCCTTCCCTTCGAGGCTCCGACCCCGCGGTGGGGCGTGCCACGACGAATCGGGGGAGAGGGCCGGTTGACACGGGGGAGCCAGGGGTGGAACTTGGAGGCCGGTTGAGAATCGTTTTCAACCTCACCCGCCGGTTCGCGCTCCCTCCTCCGTCCCTTCCCGACCCCACGCGCCCCGCCGGCATGATTTCCTCTTCCGCCTCCCGCTCCCGCTCCGCTCCCCCTGCCCGCCTCGCCGGGCTCTCCCTGGCCCTCGGGGCCCTTCTCCTTCCCGGGGAGGCGGTCGCCCAGCTGTCGGGGCCGGGGGCGAGCGGGACCCTCGCATCCCCGCGTGCCGACTCCATTCCGGTGCTGGAGCTCCAGGGGGTGGTGGTCTCGGCGGCGGGCTTCGAGCAGCGCGCGCTCTACGCTCCCGCCTCCATCAGCGTGGTGGACGGGGCTTCCCTCTTCCAGGGCCAGGTCCGAAGCCTTTCCGAGGCGGTGGAGGCCCTTCCCGGCGTTGACATCGACGGAACCGACGCCCGGAGCAACAAGACGGGAAACCGCACGATCAGCCTTCGGGGGCTCCCCTCGGAGTACACCCTCATCCTCATTGACGGGCGGCGCCAGAACGTGCCCGGCACGGTGGCCCCCAACGCCTTCAACGACGCGGGGAGCGCCTTTCTGCCCCCGCTGGCCGCCATCGAGCGAATCGAGGTCGTTCGCGGTCCCATGTCGACCCTCTATGGCTCCGACGCCCTGGGCGGGGTGGTCAACATCATCAC
Organism: Gemmatimonadales bacterium; assembly: GCA_050485885.1. GTDB lineage: Bacteria > Gemmatimonadota > Gemmatimonadetes > Longimicrobiales > Gaopeijiaceae > SKNW01. Next base: position 21,464 of record JBJHCG010000011.1, read on the forward strand.
CCGCCGCGGAGCCGATCGGTGGCACGGGGAGGCGTCCCTCGACGGCACGCTGCAGGGGAACCGGGACTTCGGCGGGGCCCGTGCCTTCGAGGGGTACGCCAGTGGACCGCTGGGCGGGGATCGGGCCTCCCTCACCCTCCAGGCCCGCCGCTACGACCGCGCTCCCACCCGGGTGGCCTTCCCGGGGCAGGACGAGAGCGTGGACCGGCAGCGCACCATGGGGCAGCTTCCCACCCGGGGACGGGTCGAGACGGCCGGGGGCCGGCTCACCCTCTCCCTGACCGAGACCCACGAGGTGTACCTGGGGGGAGATGCCACGCGTCAGGCCTACGCCAACGCCGCGGGAGAGCTGGGCCAGATCAACCGGAGTGCCGAGCCCGGAAGCACCGCCTTCCCCGACCGTCTGCAGGGGTACGACACCGAGCTGGGCTTTGCCCGCGACCAGGCCTTCCTCGGCCACCGGGCCCACCACGCGCGGGGGCAGCTCCACACCTCGATTTCGGTGAACCGGACCGAGACCACGGGACGGACCATTCCCTTCGCTGCCGCCACCGAGGAATCGGGGCGCCGGGGACTCCCCCGCACCCTCGCATCGCGCACCCTCTCGGTGGACTCCCGCTACACCGCCTTCCTCGGCGATCACACCCTCACCGTGGGGGCGGAGTACCTGGATGCCCGCCTCACCGACGGGATCCCCGATGCCACCTTCACCTCGGAGCAGGTGGGCCTCTTCGCCGAGAACGAGTGGCGCGCCCTCTCCCGCCTCCGGCTCACCGGCGGACTCCGCTACGACAACCACTCGGGGTTCGGAGGGCAGGTCACCCCCCGGGGGTACGCCGTCTTCGAGGCGACGCCCGACTGGACGGTGAAGGGGGGCGTGGCCCGCGGGTACCGGGCTCCGGCGCTGGAGCAGCTCCATGACGGGATCGTGGGCTTCGGGAACAATGGTCGCGATCCCCTCTTCGGGAACCCCGATCTCCGCCCCGAAACGAGCACGAACTGGGAGGCCGCCCTCCTCTACAGCGGGCTTGAGGGCGGAAGCGCCACCCTCACCCTCTTCCACACGGACCTGACGAACCGGATCGAGCGGCCGGTGGCGGCCACCGGGGGCGAGACGGCAAACATCGGCACGGCCACCCTGCAGGGGGCCGAGGTGGCGCTCCGCCTCCTCCCCGCCGAGGGATGGACTGCCTCGGCCGAGTACACCTTCACCCGGAGCGAGGTGACCACCTCCGAGGTCCAGGGGATCCGGGAGGGCGACCCTCTCTTCGGCGTTCCGGCGCATATGCTGAATGCCCGCGTCCGGTGGTCCGTGACCCCGGCCTTCGACGCGAGCCTGGGAGGGCAGCTCCGCAGCTCGCGGCACCGCCCCGATTCCTTCCACGAGCCCCACCTGGGGGGGAGTGCACAGGGAGCCGCCGAGGCGCTGGGGGACTTCCACGGCTACGGGCTTCTGAGCGTGGGGCTGGGGTGGAGGCTGAACGAGCGACTCCAGCTGAATGCCAGCGTGGAGAACCTCCTCGACAAGAACTTCGTGGATTACCGCCCCTACCCCCTGCGGAACAACCCCGAGAGCATCGCCTTCTCCAACGTGTACAACAACATTCTGGAGCCCCGGAGGCTCTGGCTCGCCCTCCGCGCCACCCTCTGAGCCCTACGGGCCCCCTCCGGGCCCCGGCGCGGGTGGGGCCACGCGGCACGCGGCTCGCCCCCGGTCAGGCGCCTCGCAGGACCCGGCCGCCCCACCCTTGCCCGAACCGCCGGCCCACAGCACTCTCCCGAGCGAAGCCCCCTTCCCCAGGAGCGTGTCCCCATGCATCTCGTGTTCGGTGCCACCGGCGTTCTCGGCTCCCGGGTGGTCCGGGGTCTTCTGGCCGAAGGGCTCCCGGTCCGGGCGGTCTCCCGGTCGCGGGCCCGCCTGGCCCCCCTCGAGGCGGCCGGGGCCGAAGGGGTCCAGGCCGACCTCCTCGATCCCCCCACCGTGGAAGCGGCTCTCTCCGGGGCGACCACCCTGATCCTGGCAGCCCATGGCCTCGTCCCTCCCTCCCGCCGGAACCACCCCGGGGTGGTGGATGGCGAGGGGGCGAGGCGGGCCATCGATGCAGCGAAGGCCGCCGGGGTGGGGCGGGTGATCCACCTCTCGGTGGCCAGGGCGGACCAGGGGGCCACGGCCTTTTCCCGGGTCAAGGCATCGACCGAGGCCCATCTCGTGGGTTCGGGGCTCCCACACACGATCCTCCGCCCCTCCCTCTTCATGGAGAACCATGCCCTCGTCCTCCTGGGGGAGCCCCTCCGGGAGGGCCGGAAGGTGGACTTCTTCGGGGGCGGAAGTCGGCCCCTGAACTGGGTCTCGGCTGACGATGTGGCCCGGTGGGTGGTGGAGGCGGCCCTCGATCCCGGCGCCCCCTCGGAGGTGCTCGAGGTGGGGGGCCCCGAGACCCTGACGCGGCTCGAGGCCCTCGTGCTTCTCGAAGTGGCGCTGGCACGCCACGCCGAGACCCGCCACCTCCCCCTCCCCGTGGTGCGAGCTCTCCGCTGGACCGTGGGAGCCCTGAGCCCTGGAATGGGCTACCTCCTGGACCTGGTCCTGGCCGAGGAAACGGGGCGGATCGGTCCCCCCCCGACCCCCGAGACCCTGGACCGGGTGGGCACGACGCGCCTGGCCGACGTCGTGGAGGCGTGGGCGCGGGAGGGACCCGGATCGTCGGCATTCCCGGGTCGGCCTGAGGACGCACCCACCTGAGGCCGTGCGGGCGCGCCAGCGACCCCACCGCGGAATGGGACCCCCGCCCCCGACCCCACCCCCAGCCCCGACCCCACCCCCGGGCTCGACCCTTCGCCCCCGGGCCCTCGCGTCCCGCCGCCCCGACCCCCCTTGACCCCCCGCCGGCACCTGTTATTCTCCTTGTGTTCGAACTTGTCACTACAAGTAACGACAAGCTGCGATCGCGGCGTTTCACCACGCCTTCCCTGCCCCTCCCCGGACGAACTCCATGGACTTCCTCTCCCAGCCCTGGCCCTGGTACGTGGCCGGCCCGCTCATCGGGCTGGTGGTCCCCCTCCTCCTCGTGGTGGGGGGGCGCGTCTTCGGCATCTCCTCGAGCCTCCGGCACATGTGTGCCGCCCTCCCGGTGCCGGAAGGCTCCCGCCCCGCCTTTTTTCGCTACGACTGGAAGGGCACGGGGCTCTGGAACCTGGTCTTCGTGGCGGGCATCGCCTTCGGAGGGTTCCTGGCGGTGGTCCTCCTCGGCATGCCCGAGGTGGGAAGCCACATCTCCGAGGCCACCCGGAACGACCTGGGGGCCCTGGGGATTTCGGACTTCAGTGGCATGGTCCCCCCCGAACTCTTCTCCTGGGGCGCCCTGGCCACCCCGGTGGGCCTCCTCCTCGTGGTGGGAGGCGGCTTTCTCGTGGGATTCGGGGCCCGGTACGCCGGGGGGTGCACGAGTGGGCACGCCATTTCCGGCATGGCCAACCTCCAGCTTCCCTCCCTCGTGGCGGTGCTCGGGTTCTTCGCAGGCGGGCTCCTCGTGACCCACCTCCTCCTTCCCCTCCTCCTGGGCTGAGCCCGGCACCGGCAGGGAGCCTTCCATGAACCCGACCACCCCTTCCACCCCCTCCACCGGCCAGACCGCGACCGGCGCAGGCGCCCCTCCGACCTCCCCCCGGCCCGGCGCCCTCCTCGCCTACTTCGGCATCGGCGCCTTCCTGGGCCTCCTCTTCATCATGAGCGAGGTGGCCTCCTGGTACCGGATCCAGGAGATGTTCCGCTTCCAGAGCTTCCACATGTACGGGATCATCGGCTCGGCAGTGGCGGTGGCCCTGGTCTCGATCCAGCTCGTGAAGCGACTGGAGTTCCGCGACCTCGCGGGGCAGCCCATTCGCATCCCCCCGAAGGCCTGGGGCGACAGCCGGATCCCCGGAGCCCGCTACTGGATCGGGGGCTCCCTCTTCGGCCTCGGCTGGGCCCTCCTGGGTGCCTGCCCCGGGCCCATGTTCGCCCTTGTGGGCGGGGGCCTCCCGATCTTCCTCGTGGGCATTGCGGGCGCCCTGGCCGGCACCTGGAGCTACGCCCTTCTCCGGGACCGCCTCCCGCACTGACCGCACCGACCGCACCCCCTCCAGCCCGGCCCGGACCCGCCGTCTGCGCCGCCCCCCAACGCCGAGGCACCTTCGCCTCCCTGAACGAGGGAACCACCCATGCTCTTCCGCCAGTATTTCGACCCCAAGCTCGCCCAGTACGCCTACCTCGTGGGCTGCCAGAAGTCCGGTGAGGCCCTGATCATCGACCCCGAGCGCGACATCGACCGCTACGTCGAGGCCGCCGAGGCCGAGGGGCTCCGGATCACCGCCGTGGCCGAGACCCACATTCACGCCGACTTCCTCTCGGGCGCCCGGGAGTTCGCCGCGCGCTTCGGGACGAAGGTCTACCTCTCGGACGAGGGCGGCGAGGAATGGGCCTCGAACTGGGCCCGGGGCGGGGCGTACGACGCCGTCTTCCTCAAGCACGGCGACACCTTCCGGATCGGGGGGATCGAGGTCACTTCGGCCCACACCCCCGGCCACACGCCCGAGCACCTGAGCTACATCCTGGTGGATCGGGGGGGCGGCGCGTCCACCCCCATCGGGATCGCCACCGGCGACTTCGTCTTCGTGGGTGACCTGGGGCGCCCCGACCTCCTGGAGCAGGCGGCGGGGATGCACGGGGTGCAGGAGCCCTCGGCGCGCCAGCTCTTCCAAAGCCTCCCGCGCTTCAGGGAGCTTCCGGACTATGCCCAGGTCTGGCCCGCCCATGGCGCCGGCTCCACCTGCGGGAAGGCCCTGGGCGCCGTGCCCCAGACCACCGTCGGGTACGAGAAGCTCTACAATGCGTCCCTCTCGGCGGCCTCCCTCGGGGAAGAAGCCTTCGTGGAGGCGATCCTGGCCGGGCAGCCCGAGCCCCAGACCTACTTCGCCCGCATGAAGCGCGACAACAACCATGGGGTGCCCGTGCTCGTGAGCCTCCCCCGCCCCTCCAAGCTCACCGTGCTGGAGCTGGAGCAGACGGTGGAGAAGGGAGAGGCCCTCGTCCTCGACACCCGCCTCGACCGCTCGGGCTTCATGGCGAAGCACATTCCGGGCGCCCTCCACACCCCCCTGAACAAGAGCTTCAATACGGCGGTGGGGTCGCTCGTGGAAGACGAGACCCAGCCCATCGTCCTCCTTGTGGAAGAGGCCTCGGTGGAGGAGGCGGTCCGCGACCTGGTCCGGATCGGCTACGACCACCTGGTGGGCTTTGCCACCCCCGAAACCCTCACCCGGTACTTCGACCGGGGGGGGAAGGCCACCTCCATCGAGGAGATCACCTTTGCGCAGGTGGCCGAGCGGAGGGAGGACCCCGACACCGCCGTTCTCGATGTGCGCTTCCAGGCGGAGTTCGCCTCGGCCCACATTCCCGGGGCGATCCAGGCCTCCTACACCCGGCTCCCCTCGTACGCCCGCCAGGAGGGTCGCATCCCCGAAGGAAAGAAGCTCCTCGTGCACTGCCAGAGTGGAGGGCGCTCCGCCGCCGCCGCCGCCTTCCTGGCCCGGGAGGGATACGACGTGGCCTTCGTGAACGGGAACTTCGCCGCATGGCACGAGGTGGGCGAGGTGGCCTCGGTGTGAAGGGGCTCGCCTCCCTCCTCCCCCTGACCCGCCAGCTCGAGGGGTACGACCGGCGGGATTTCCGGTCGGACCTCTCGGCGGGGCTCACGGTGGGCGTCATGCTCATTCCCCAGGGCATGGCGTACGCGCTCATTGCGGGAATGCCCCCCATCTACGGGCTCTACGCCTCCCTCGTCCCCCTGGTGGTGTACGCCCTCATGGGCTCCTCCCGCCAGCTCGCGGTGGGCCCGGTGGCCATGGTCTCCCTCCTCGTGGCCGCCGGGGTCGGCCCCCTGGCCGGCGGAGATCCGGAACGGTACGTGGCGCTGGCCCTCCTCCTCGCCCTCATGGTGGGGGTCCTCCAGCTCGCCATGGGCCTCCTTCGCTTCGGGTTTCTCACGAACTTCCTTTCGCACCCGGTCTTGGCGGGGTTCACGAGTGCGGCCGCCCTCATCATCGGGGCAAGCCAGCTTCGCCACCTCCTGGGGGTGGAGCTCCCCTCCTCGAACCATGTGCACGAGGTCCTGGCCGGGCTCCTGGCCGGATGGCGGGGGGTGCACCTCCCGACCCTCCTTCTGGGGGTGGGCTCCATCGCCCTCCTGGTGGGACTCCGGCGGTGGCGAAAGACCTTCCCCGGCGCCCTGGCCCTCGTGGTGGTGACGATCCCCCTCGTGGCCCTGGCCGGGCTGGCCGAGGCCGGCGTCCGGGTGGTGGGCGAGATCCCGGGGGGGCTCCCCCTTCCCGTGCTCCCCCTTGGAGGGGAAGGCGCGGGGGCGGGTGCGGCGGCGGGGCTCCACGCCGCCGACGCCGCCGGGGGAATCGCGGCGACCGGTGGACGGCTGGAGGGCGGGGGCGCCTGGGTGGATCTCGAAGCGGCCTGGGCCCTCCTCCCGGTGGCCCTGACCATTGCCCTCGTGGGATTCATGGAATCCATTGCCGTGGCCAAGGTCTACGCGACCCGCCACCGCTACGCCCTCGATGCCAACCGGGAGCTCGTGGCCCTCGGGCTCGCCAATGTGGTGGGGGCCTTCTTCCGGGCCTTTCCCACCACGGGCGGCTTCTCGCGCACGGCGGTGAATGACCAGGCCGGGGCGCGGAGCGGGGTGGCGACCCTCCTGGCCGCCGGGGTCATCGCCCTCACCCTCCTCTTTCTCACCGGGCTCTTCCGGAACCTCCCCAATGCGGCGCTGGCGGCCATTGTCATGGTGGCCGTGGCGAACCTCGTGAACTGGAAGGAGGCGGTGCATCTCTGGCATGCCGACCGCCGGGACCTGGCCCTCATGGGACTTACCTTCGGAGCCACCCTCCTCGTGGGGATCGAGGAGGGGATCGTGGTGGGGGTCCTGGCCTCCCTCGCCGCCCTCGTCTACCAGAACTCCCGCCCCCACGTGGCCGTGTGCGGAAGGCTCCCCGGCTCCGAGACCTGGCGAAACGTGCTCCACCACCCCGAGGCGGAGGAGGCCGAGGGGGTGGTGGTCTTCCGGATCGATGCCGGGCTCACCTTTGCCAATGCCGAGTTCGTGCGGGAGCAGGTGCAGCTCCTGGTGGCCTCTACCCCCCCGCCCCGGGACCTGGTGCTGGACTTCAGGGCCGTGAACGGGGTAGACTCCACCGCCCTCCATCAGCTCGACGAGATCCTGAACGACCTGGCCCAGGCCGGGGTCGAGCCCTGGTTTGCCGGGGTCACCTGGCCCGTGATGGAGCGGATGCAGCGGGTGGGGCTCGAGGCCCGGGTGGGGGCGGACCGCTTCCACTTCGAGGTCTCGGGAGCGGTTGCAGCGCTGGAGGAGCGGCGCCGGGGAGCCCGGGGAGGGAGGCAGGAGGAAGGGGTGTCTGCCGGAGAGGCGCCCGCGATCCCCTGTGCGACGGAGGGCGACACCGAGATGGACGAGGCGGAGGCCCTGAGCACCGCCGGAACACGTGGACGCTGGGACGAGGGACAGGCGTGAGGAGAGGAGAGGCCGTGCAGGTGACCGTTGCCGGGGTGGGGGCCGATGCCGGGGTGGAGACCGTTCGGTCGCACCTGGCCGCCATGCTTCGCCAGGTAGAGCGCCCCGAGGTAGGGGCCCTCTCGGCCGAGCTCCCCATGGGGTGCGTCGATGGCCGGAAGCCGGCCTGCGTCATCGGGGCCCCGGGGGGGAATGCCGGCCTCCTTCTCCTCCTCCTCGCCTCGGTGGAGGAGGTACGGGGGGAACCCTTCACCCCCGACGAGGTGGCCGAGGCGCTCCTGGCCTGGCTCGATGCCTTCGGCTCCTTCTACCTCCACTCCGACACCGAGTCCATGGAGCGCCTGGGGGCCGCCCTGGGCACCTCCGACCCGGTGGGCATCGTCCGGTCCCCCCCGGCCTCTCGCCGGGAGGAGGTGGTGGAGGCCCTCCTTCGCCCCGAGTTCACCGGGTGCGGCCACCTTCGCCTCGCCCTCGAGCACCCCGAGCGGTACGGCCTCCGCCCCGGCCTTGCCGCCGAGCTCCTCCGAAGCGTCTTCCACCGGCTCCATGAGGGAGATCCCCGCATCGACTTCGAGGTGCTCGAAGGGGTGCATGCGGAGGAGGGCGTGCTCCGGGTACGCCTCGAGGAGGAAGGGCGCCTGGCCGCCACCTGCCCCCACCACGGCGACCACGAGTACTTCGTCTACCACCCCGGGGCGGTGGCCTGGCTCACCCGGGAGGCGGCGGCCTTCGCGGCGGCCCGGGGGTGGGTCCGAGGGGATCAGCTCCCCACCCTGGCCCGGACCCAGGAGGCGCTGGCCGCCCGACACCTGGAGGCCACCCTCCTGGCCCTCGCCCCGGGCCTCCCCGTGTATGACGTGGCCTACACCGCAGACGGGGTGACCGTGGCCTCGGCAGGGCAGGTGCCGGGCGGAGGGTGAGGGGGACTCCGAGGCGAGTGCGGACTGCCTGCGGGCCGCCGCCCCGGCGGGACGGCGGCCATGGAGGGTTCGTCACCGCGCCCCTTCCCTCGCCTCGTAGCTCCGGATCCGGGCTTCCAGCTGCAGGGTGAGACCGATCTCGTCGAGGCCCTCGAGAAGGGCCTGGCGCCGGTAGGGCACGACCTCGAACGGCGACACGAACCCGTCCTCTCCGGTCAACGTGCAGCGCTCGAGGTCCACCTGCATGCGGTAGCCCGTGGGGCGCGTCGCCCGTTTCATGAGGGTTCCCACGGTTTCCTCCGCGAGGATCACCGGGAGGATTCCGTTCTGGAAGCAGTTCGCTTGGAAGATGTCGGCGAAGCTGGGGGCCACCACGACCCGGATCCCGAAACCGGAGAGCGCCCAGGCGGCATGTTCACGGGAAGATCCGCACCCGAAGTTTCGGCCGGCCAGAAGGATGGGTGCCCATGCCCAGGGCTCCCGGTTCAGGATGAAGTCCGGGTTCGGGGACCCGTCCTCAAGGGTTCGCCAGTCGTGGAAGAGCATGGGGCCGTACCCGGTCCGCTCCAGCCGCTTCAGGAACTGCTTCGGGATGATCTGGTCGGTGTCCACGTCGTTCCGGTCCAGGGGGGCGACCGTCCCCTCCACCACCGTGAACGGCTTCATGCCCCGCCCTCCGGATGCCGCACGTCCACGAAGCGACCGGCAATGGCTGCGGCTGCGGCCATGGGCGGGCTGGTCAGGTGGGTTCGCCCGCCTCGACCCTGACGACCTTCGAAGTTGCGGTTCGAGGTGGACGCGCAGCGCTCCCCCGGATCCAGGATGTCGGGATTCATCCCGAGGCACATGGAGCACCCCGCCTCGCGCCATTCGAAGCCGGCCTCCACGAAGGTCCGGTCCAGCCCCTCCGACTCGGCGGCTCTCTTCACGGCAGTGGAGCCGGGCACGACCATGGCCCGGACGCGGGGGTGAACCGCCCGGCCTCGTACCACCTCGGCCGCGGCGCGGAGGTCCTCGATCCGGGCATTGGTGCAGGATCCGATGAACACGCGGTCGAGCGTCACCTCGGTCATGGGTGTGCCTGGGGTGAGATCCATGTAGGCAAGGGCATGCCGTGCCGCTTCCCTCTCGCGGGCGTCGGCCAGGGAGTCGGGGTCCGGGACCCGTCCGGTAACCGGAACGACCATCCCGGGGTTCGTGCCCCAGGTGACCTGGGGTTCCACCTGGGTCGCGTCGAGGGAGGCCACGGCGGCACAGGGCGCCCCGGGGTCGGTGGGGAGGGTTCGCCAGTCGGCCACCGCCTCGTCGAAGGCCTTCCCCCGCGGCGCATGGAGCCGCCCGGCCAGGTACTCGAAGGTGGTGTCGTCGGGGGCGATCATTCCGCACCGTGCCCCGGCCTCGATGGACATGTTGCAGACCGTCATGCGTTCCTCCATGGAGAGCGCACGAACGGCGGTGCCCGCGAACTCGATGGCATGCCCACGGGCCCCGTCCACGCCGATCTTCCCGATGAGCGCCAGCACCAGGTCCTTGGCCGTGACCCCTCGTGCGAGCCGTCCGGAGAGCTCCACCCGAAGGACCGGGGGACGGTCCATCCAGAGGCACTGCGTGGCCAGAACGTGCTCCACCTGCGAGGTGCCGATCCCGAACGCAATGGCGCCGAAGGCTCCGTGGGTGGAGGTGTGGCTGTCCCCGCAGACAATGGTCATTCCCGGGCGGGTGAGGCCCAGTTCGGGACCGATGACGTGGACGATTCCCTGGTGTGGGCTGTTCACGTCATGGAGCTCGATCCCGAACTCCGCGGCGTTCGTTCGAAGGGCCTCGATCTGGGTTCGGGCCACCGGGTCCACGATCGGGAGGGACCGAGGCCAGGTGGGGACGTTGTGGTCTACCGTCGCCACCGTCCGATCGGGCCTGCGCACTCCCCGTCCCTGGAGCCTGAGCCCCTCGAAGGCCTGGGGAGAGGTGACCTCGTGCACCAGGTGGAGGTCCACGTAGAGAAGGTCGGGCCGGCCTTCCTCGGCGTGGACCCGGTGGCGGTCCCAGACCTTGTCGAAGAGGGTGCGTGGGGGGGAGAAATCGAGCCCTGGGCGGACCGGGGGTGGTTCGTGGGCAGGGGAGGAGGAGGAATTCACGTGGACTCCGATCTGTGGGGTTCGGGGGATGCGGGGCTGGTCGTGGCGGCCGCGAAGGAGGTGGCTTCCGAAAGGCTCGGGACCGGGGTAAGCCACCCATGGGGGTCGGGCCGGCGCCCCGAGGCCACACCGAGAAGTGCATCCTGCAGGGCTCGCGTCATGGGGCCGGGCCGGCCGTCTCCCACCGGGATCCGATCCACGCTCCGGATGGGTGTGACCTCGGCGGCAGTGCCGGTGAAGAAGAGCTCGTCCACCGAATGCAGTGTTTCCCGGGGAACGTTCTCGTGGCGGATGGGAATTCCGGCATCCCGAGCGAGGGTCAGGACGCTGTCCCGGGTGATTCCCGCCAGCATGGAGCCGTCCACCTGCGGGGTGAGGAGGGTGCCGTCCCGGACCAGGAAGAGATTCTGCCCACTCCCCTCGCTCACCAGGCCCCCGGTGGTCAGGGCAATCGCCTCGGAAAACCCCCCGGCCACCGCCTCCATCTTCATGAGCTGGGCGTTCAGGTAGTGCCCACCGGCCTTGGACTGGGTGGGAAAGGTCCCGGGGGTGGGCCGACGCCAGGAGGAGACGCAGACATCGACGCCCTCCTCCAGGGCCCCGGCTCCGAGGTAGGCGCCCCAGGGCCAGCAGATGAGATACGTGTGAACCGGGCTGCTGGCCGGGTCCAGGCCGGCTGCACCCACGCCCCGCACGATCAGGGGCCGCAGGTAGCAGGCCCGAAGGCCATTCCGGGCCACAAGTTCCAGCGATGCCGCCTCCAGCGCCCCCACGGAGTGACCCGGGTCCATCCGGTAGATGCGAGCCGAGTCCAGGAGCCGGCGCATGTGATCGCGGAGCCGGAAGGCCGCAGGGCCGGTGGGGGTGTCGTAGCATCGGATCCCCTCGAAGACGGAGGACCCGTAGTGGATCACGTGCGCCATGACGTGAAGGGAGGCGTCTTCCCAGGGAATGAAGCTCCCGTCGCGCCAGATCCAGTCGGTTCGGGGGAACGGGCCGCTCATGACGCCTCCCCCCGGTCCAGCTCCTCGAGTACGGCGGCGGTGAAGTCTTCGGTGCCGAGATGCGCGGAGCCCGGCAACACCATGTCGCGGGTCCGCGCCCCGCGCTCCAGCGCCGCGTCTACCGCCGCCTCCACACGGAGGGCGGGCTCCTCGCATCCCAATCCGTGCCGGAGGAGCATGGCCATGGATAGAACTGCGCCCACCGGGTTTGCCACCCCTCGGTCTGCCAGGTCGGGTGCCGAGCCGTGGACCGGCTCGAAGATCCCCACCCCACTGCCGAGGCTGGCCGAGGGGAGGAGGCCCAGGGACCCGGCCACGGCAGCGGCTCCATCGCTCAGGATGTCGCCGAAGAGGTTGGCGGTGAGGATCACATCGAAGGTGCCGGGATTCAGGATGACCTCCATGGCCGCCCGATCGACGAGCATATGGTCGAGCCGAACCCCGGGGTAGTCCGAAGCCACCTCGCTCACCACCTCGCGCCAGAGCCGCGAGACCTCGAGGACGTTGGCCTTGTCCACGGAGGTGACCCGTCCGTCGCGGGACGCCGCGAACTCGAAGGCGGCGCGGGCCACCCGTTCGATCTCGGGCGCCCCGTAGGCCATGGTGTTCCAGGCGTGGCGCTCCCCACCCGACCCCCGGGTGCCACGCGGCTCACCGTAGTAGATCCCGCCAGCCAGTTCCCGAACGATGAGGAGATCGGTCCCGGCGGCGCGTTCCGGCTTCAGTGGGGATGCCTCGAGGGTCACCCCGGAGACCCGGACCGGGCGCACATTCGTGTGGCACCCCAGCGTTGAACGGAGGGAGAGGAGGGCAGCCTCGGGGCGCAGGTGGGGAGGGACCGCAGCCGCATCGGGGTGCCCCACCGCGCCGAGGAACACCGCATCGGCGCTCCGGCACGCCGCAAGGGTTTCATCGGGAAGGGGGGATCCCTGGCGCTGTACCGCAGCCCATCCCACCAGGTGCTCGTGCACCTCCACCGACACCCCCGATCGGGATGTGACCCTGCGCAGGATGCTGAGCGCGGCCCCCGTGACCTCGGGTCCAACCCCGTCTCCTGCGAGCGCGATCACCTGGAACGGTTGGATTCGCGGCATTTCACACCCCCCAGAGGTCGGAGGCGCGGGCCAGCTCACGGGCTTCGAGACTGGTGGCCAGCGCAGCCTTGTTGAGCCCATGGATGCAGGCCCGGGCGGCGGCATTCACCACGTCGGTGGAGGCGCCACGCCCGGTGAAGCTCCGTCCGCCGACCCGGAGCCTCACCGTGACCTCACCCACGGCATCCCGGCCCGGGGTGGCTGCACGGATGACCAGGTCCTCCAGCTCGATGCGGTCGTCGACAAACCCGGCAATGGCGGCGAAGGTGGCCGCGACCGGACCGTCGCCCTCCCCGGTGGACTCCATGGGTGACCCTCCGGCTTCACCGATCCGGATGCGCGCGGTCGACCACGATCCCCCGCACGAAACCTCGAGGCCATGCAGTCGAAAGTGATCGGGGACTGCGTCCAGGGCGCCATGGTGCAGAATGCTCAGGAGGTCCTCGTCCAGGATCTCGCGCTTCTGGTTCGCCAGGAGCTTGAACAGCCGGTAGCACCGGTCCAGGTCCTCCCCATCGACCTCATGCCCCAGCTCCCGGTAGCGGCTCGCGAGGGCGTGTCGCCCCGAATGCTTCCCCAGGACCAGCAGACTCCGGGGGACCCCCACCGTTCGGGGTTCCATGATCTCGTAGGTGCTCGGCTCCTTCAGCATCCCGTCCTGATGGATCCCGGCCTCATGGGCAAAGGCGTTCCTCCCGACGATCGCCTTGTTCGGCTGCGGGTGGATCCCGGTGATCTGCGTGAAGAGACGGCTCGTGGGGTAGATGCGCGGGGTGTGAACCCCCGTGAGGCCCGGGGTCATGTCCTGCCGCACATGGAGGGCCATGACCACCTCCTCCAGGGCTGCGTTTCCGGCTCGCTCCCCGATCCCGTTCACCGTGCACTCCACCTGGCCGGCGCCCCCCTCGATGGCCGCCAGGGAGTTGGCGGTGGCGAGTCCGAGGTCATCGTGACAGTGGGCCGAAAGGGTGATCCGATCCGACTCCGGCACGGCTTGCCGGATGCCCGAGAACATGGCGCGGATCTCGGAGGGAACCGCATAGCCCACCGTGTCGGGCAGGTTGACGGTCGTGGCCCCTGCAGCGATCACGGCGCGCACCACCTGGGCGAGGAAGGGGAGGGGCGTGCGGGTGGCGTCCTCGGCGCTGAACTCCACATCGTCGGCGTACTTCCGGGCGAGCTCCACCGCCTCCACGGCACGGGCCACGCACGCGTCGCTCGAGATCCGGAGCTTGCGGTCAAGGTGAATGGGCGAGGTGGCGATGAAGACGTGGATCCGAGGGGTCTCGGCCTGATCCAGGGCCTCGGCGGCCTGGATCACGTCCGTGCGGGAGGCGCGGGCCAGGGCGGCGATCCGGGGTCGTCGAACTTCTCGTGAGACCTTGCGGACCGCCAGGTGGTCGTCGGGCGAACTCACGGGAAATCCCGCCTCGATCACATCCACCCCCAGGTCGCTCAGGGCGTGGGCCATGCGGAGCTTCTCGGAGGGGATCATGGCCGCCCCTGGCGCCTGTTCACCATCCCTCAGGGTGGTGTCAAAGATCGTGATGCGTTTCATGGGCCTGGATTCCGTTTCCTTCGGTTGGAGGAGGGGGTCACCTCGGAGGTGCCGGCACCGGTCCAGGCAGGGGGGAACGAAAAAGGGGCCCTCTCCGCGATGGAGAGGACCCCCTGGCCTGCCGGACCGGATGCGACGACGTCAGTTCATGTCGCTCCAGGGCGCAGACGGGGCTCCCCTCCCCGGCCAGGAAGAAGGCCGAGGAGCTGGGTAAGGAGGAGTCCGAGTGCGTGGATGGAGCGGGTCACGTCGTCGTCTGATCCGGCAGGGAGATGATTCGAAGAGGGTTCCGGGGTCCCTGACGGTCGCCCGGCACCTCCGGTAAATGGCCGACGGCGTGCGGCCTGTCAACCCTCGACCCGCGCCGGCGTGCTCCAGGGGGCCATGCGAAGCCGGATCCGGGTCCTCTCGCCTGCCCGCCGCCTCATGCCGGAAGGGGCCGGAGCCGGCTCTGCAGGCAGCCGGGGCCCTTCGGATCGGGGTGCAGACCCTTCGGGCGGACCCCACGACCGTGCCGCTTCACCCCCTCCGCCCTCCTTGCCGAGGCCCTGCGGCCCCGCCCATGATGCACAGGCCCGGGCGAACAGGAAGGCGCGGGCCGGGATGGGGTGTGGCATCCCCTTCCCGGCCCCACCGCCCTTGTTGCCTCCTCCAGTCACGACCCGGCTGCACAGGGGTGCCCTGTCCCCCGGATCGCGGGTGACACGCGTGGGAGACGCGCGAGGCTTGTCGCGGAGGCCCCCTTTCGAAGCTGGAACCAGACCCGGAACCCACCGCAGAGGCCAGGCTCCGACGCCGTGACCCCCCTTCCGGCCGCCTGAGGCTTCAGGCGGACCGAACGTCCGGCGTCTTCGAATCGATGGAACGGAGATACTCGGCGATCCGGAATACCAGGATGATGGCTTCCGCGACCACGCGGAGGATGATCAGCCCCAGGAGGGTGGTGAGGAGGGTCCATGCGGGGGCCACGACCACCGTGACGACGGCTCCGAGAAACCCCCCTCCCATGAGGGTCCAGAGCGCTCCAGACACAACGAAGAACTGGAGGATGGCCGCCAGCAAGGTGACCACCATTCCGATCACGTAGTACGCCTTGACGAGCTTGAGCGTAACCAGGTGGGTGAAGCTGATGTCGAAGAGAGAACTGATGAGTCCGCGGGTTTCCATGAGAACCACCTCGGTATGCGTCGCTGGGGGAGGGAACGGGAACGGAGCACGTGCATCCAACATGCGCCCTGAAACGCCTACGGGCCGCTGGGCAAATGCCCCACCCCCGTTTCCGTGAACCGGCAGGTCGAGGAGGAGCCCACCGAGAGAGCGCCGGTCCCCGGCGCGCGCCGGGGGTCGACCCTGACCTCGATCAGAACCCGACGACCCTCCACCCGGGCTCCAGGCCCCCCCGCTCACCCGAGCCCGCATCCCAGCCCGGGGCCCCACCCGGACCCGCCTCCGAGGGAGCGGGTGATCCGCGCCCGCAGCCATGCCCTGGCCGTCCGACCTCACCTCGACGTCCGACCTCACCCCGAGACCTGCGAGGCACCGGTACCATGAAGGACTCCCTCCGCGAGAGCCTCGACAGCCTGCCGCACTGGGTGCCCTGGGTCGTCTTCCCCCTGGCCACGATCCTCCTCTTCCGCGCCTTCATCTTCTCGAACCTGATGCTCTTCGGAGGGGACACGCTCGCCCTGGGCTACACGGCGCGCCACTTCTTCGCCGAGTCCATCCGGACCACAGGCTTCCCTCTCTGGAACCCGTATCTCCTGGGGGGCACCCCCTTCATCGAATCGCTCGTGGGAGGCGACGCGCTCCACCCCGTCTCGGTCGCCCTCTTCTACCTGACCGAGCCGTACCGGGCCCTGGGATGGAAGCTCGTGGTCCACGTTCTCCTCTCGGGCTTCTTCATGTACGGATGGCTCCGGATCCTGGGGGTGACCCGGGGATCCTCCCTGGTCGGCGGGCTCGGCTTCCTCCTCTCGCCCTGGATGGTCTCGCTGGTCTTTCCCGGCCACGACGGGAAGATTTTCGTCACCGCCATGACGCCCCTCCTCTTCTGGCTCGCCGAGTGGATGTGGCGGAGGCACGACCTGGTGCCCGCGGCGCTCCTGGGCCTCTCCATTGCCACGGTCATCCTCTCCACCCACTTCCAGATGGCCTACTTCCTCTTCGGAGGACTCGGTGCCTACATGGTCTTCAGGGCCTTCCAGGAGGGGCGGTGGCGGGTCTTCGGAACCTTCCTCCTCTTCTCGGTGCTGGGGACGGGAGCGGCGGCGATCCAGCTCGTGCCCGCGGTGGACTACGTAACGGACCACTCCCGGCGGGCGGCCACGACCCTCGACGCCACCCCCGAGGAGTCGCGGGCCTTCTCGTCCTCGTGGTCCCTCCACCCCGAGGAGGTGATGGCGCTGGTGGTCCCCGAGTTCGTGGGTGCAAACCCCCGGGCCCAGGGGTGGGCCGACGACACCTACTGGGGGCGGAACACCTTCAAGCTGAACCACGAGTACATCGGCGTCTCAGTCCTCCTTCTGGCGCTCCTGGCCTTCCTCGGTCCGGTCCGCGGCCCCCTGGGGGGGATCCGCTGGTTCCTGCTGGGGATGGGGGGCATCGCACTCCTCTTCGCCCTGGGGGCGCACACCCCCGTGTGGCGAATCTTCTACGAGGTGGTGCCGGGGATCTCCCTCTTCCGGGCTCCCTACATGGCCTCGTTCCTGACCGGCTTCGCGGCGCTGACCCTCATGGCGGTGGGCATCGACCGGGCTGCCGAGTCGCGAGAGCGGGTGGTGCCCACCCTGGCGTGGGCCGCAGGGATCCTTGCCCTGCTGGGAATCCTGGCGGCGTCGGGAGTCCTCCTCTCCCTCTGGACCTCGGTCCTCTACCCGGAGATCGACGAAGCGGCGCGGGCGTCCCTCGAGCGGGCGTCCGCGGGGATCGTCACGGGGTTCTTCGTCGCGGCAGCCATCGCCGGGGCGCTGGCCCTGGTCTGGCGTCGTCCGGTGGGCGCCCTCGCCCTCCTCCTGGCGGGGATCGTGGGCGCCGACCTCTTCCGGGTCAGCATCCCCTTCATTCAGGTCATGGACCCGGCCCGGGTCACCGTTCCCGATGCCAACATCCGCTTCCTCCAGGGCCGGGTCCAGCGTGACGACCCCTTCCGGGTCCTCTCCATGGTCCAGGGAGGGCAGGACGTGGAGCCTGCCACCTTCGGGATCGAACTGGCGGCGGGGCATCACCCCAACGACCTGGGGCGCTACAACGATCTCATCGGGATGGGTGGGGGCGGGACGCCGCAGAACCTGGCGGCCCTGAACGAGAACCTCCTCTGGCTCCTCAATGTCCGCTACATCATGGTCCCCGGCGAAATGGCGGGACTGGAGCCGGAGAGCCAGGTCCGACTTCAGGATGGACGGATCCGGGCCTCGGTCTATGCGTACCCCGGAGGCCCACGGGCCCGGGTGGTGGGGCGGTACCGGGTCGCCGGCGCCGACGAGACCATGGGGATCGTCCTCGGCTCCGACTTCAACCCCGCGGTCGAGACCGTCCTCGAAGCGCCGCCGCCCATGGAGCCCGACCCCGAGGCCCGGGGCGTCGTGGAGTGGGTCGAGCGCACCCCCAACCGCATGGTCCTTCGGGTTCACGCCTCCGGACCTGCCCTGGTCGTGGTGGCCGACAACTGGTTTCCGGCTTGGAAGGCAAGGCTTGATGGGGACGAGGCCCCCATCCTGCGCGCCGACCACAATTTCCGGGCCGTAGCGGTCCCCGGCGGCACCTCCGAGCTGGTCATGGAGTACCGTTCCAGCCCGCTGAGGGCGTGGCTGACCCTCTCGGTGGCCTCGCTCCTCCTTCTGACTGGAGCCGGGCTCTTCTCGGGAATCCGACGGCAGCGGGGAGCGGGTCCGTCAGCCGAGCGTTCGGCGAGATGAGCGCCGCTGCAGGAAGGGGCACCCTGACCGGATCCCCCCGGGAGCGACCGCGCGGCTCGACAGCCGTGGCAGGCTCACCGCCCACCTCCCGCATGGCATGGTCGAAGGCCTCCATCGAGATCCCCGCGTCGGCCGCGGCTTCGCGGAGTTGATCGACCTCGATCTCCCGCAACGGCCCCCGTGCTCGCGGCCCTCCCGGTACCCGGTTCCACCTCGATCCGTCCTCGGCCCCCGACCTCGCATCCGCGGGTGGCTTTCGGCGCCTGCCGAGCCCGCAGATGCTCCCGCCTTCGCAGACTTCCCGGTGATTTGCTCGCCGAGATTCCCCGTACTACCTTGCCCCTCGTGCCCAGGTGGACGAGGGGATTCTCGATCCCCTCGGACGTGTCTCTGCCCGCGCCCGCACCCGGATCATGGCGATTCGGTCTCGCTGTTCAGCCCCGGAGTTCGGGACGCCCGACGAGCCTTCGGCCGGGGATGGACGATCCCCTGATTCCGCCTTCCGAACCCCCATCCTTGCGAGGAGGAACACGCCTCTCGT
Source organism: Gemmatimonadales bacterium (assembly GCA_050485885.1). Taxonomy (GTDB): domain Bacteria; phylum Gemmatimonadota; class Gemmatimonadetes; order Longimicrobiales; family Gaopeijiaceae; genus SKNW01. Next base: position 40,204 of record JBJHCG010000011.1, read on the forward strand.
AGCAGACGAACGCCCCTGTTCGAGTTCCTGCAACGGTTTCCCCTTCAGCGAGTCGCCATGTCTCCGAGCGAAGACGGCAGCGTCGAACGGCACCTGCGGGCAGCCGTCGAATCGTCCCCGAGTGGCCTCCTCATGGTCGACCCGGAGGGGATGATCGTTCTGGTCAACCGCGAGATCGAGCGTCTGTTCGGCTACGCCCGCGAGGAACTCCTCGGGCGCTCCGTCGACATGCTTCTTCCCGAAGAGATGCGCGGCGGACACGGTGCCTTCCGGGCTTCCTTCGTGAAGGATCCGAAAATCCGGTCCATGGGAGCGGGGAGAGATCTCTTCGGACTGAGGAAGGACGGAAGGAAGGTCCCCCTCGAAATCGGTCTCACCCCGGTCGCCACCGAACGGGGAATGTTCGTCCTGTCGGCGGTGGTGGACATCAGCGAGCGACGGCGGGCTGAAGCGCGTTTCCGTGTCGCCGTGGAGGCATCGCCTGCGGGTGTCGTGATGGTCGATGAGGAGGGAAGGATCGTCCTGGTCAACAAGGAGGTGGAGCGTCTCTTCGGCTACGGGCGCGAGGAACTCATGGGAGAGTCCATCGAGCTCCTTGTCCCGGAAGAGTTCAGGGGCGTCCACCCCAGGTCCCGCGAGGCCTTCGGTCGGGACCCCTCGACCCGGGTCATGGGGGCGGGGCGCGAGCTTCACGGGCTTCGAAAGGACGGGGTCGAGGTCCCCGTCGAGATCGGGCTGAACCCCATCGAGACGGAAGACGGGCTCTTCGTGCTGTCGTCCATTGTCGACATCAGCGAACGGAAGAGCGCAGAGGCGGAGCGCCGGCGACTGGAGCAGCACCTGCGACAGGCTCAGAAGATGGAGGCCGTGGGAACGCTGGCCGGGGGCATCGCGCACGACTTCAACAACATTCTGGGCGGGATCCAGGGCTACGCCGAGCTGGCACGCAACGAGGTTCTGGACCCGCGCGTCCGTTCCGACCTCGACGAGCTCCTGGCATTCGTCCAGCGCGGCAGAACGCTCGTCCAGCGCATCCGGACCTTCGGACAGCGGCCCGAACTGGAGCGAATTCCGATCTCGCTGAGTGGACTCGCCGAGGAGGTGGCCCGCTTCCTTCGGTCCATCGTGGACCCGCGAGTCCAGGTCGGGACCAGGATCGACCCGGAGCTGCCCCGGGTCATGGCCGATCCCTCCGCCATGCACCAGATCCTGATGAACCTCGCCACGAACGCCGCGCACGCGGTGCCGCACGAGGGAGAGGTGACCATTGCCCTGACCTCGACCTACCTCAGGGACAGCGACGCCCGCCGGCACCCCGAACTCGACGAGGGGACGCATGTGATCGTCACCGTCCGGGACACCGGGACCGGGGTCCCGGAGGAGGTGAAGGATCGGGTCTTCGAGCCCTTCTTCACCACGAAGGCGCCGGGCAAGGGGAGCGGCCTGGGGCTGGCTATCGTTCATGGCATCGTGCGTGAACACAAGGGAGCGGTGGAGCTGGAAAGCGTCGTCGGTGAGGGCACCTCCGTTCGGGTCATCCTCCCTGCCGTCGAGCTGCCCGAGGCCGAGCTGGAACGCATGCCCGGGACCCCCCGGGGGCGGGGCGAGCGCGTTCTGTATGTGGACGACGAACCCGGACTCGCGGCGCTGGGGAAGCGGCGGCTCGAGGGAATCGGCTACGAGGTGGTGACGGCGGCCGACGGCCAGGAAGCCCTCGAACGCTTCCAGAGGGACCCGCTCGCCGTCGATGCCGTCATCACGGATCAGCTCATGCCCCGCATGAATGGCACCGAGCTGGCCTTGGAGATCTCCCGGCTTCGTCCGGGAATCCCGATGATCCTCCTGACCGGGTATGTCGAGAACCTCAACGAGGACGAGGTTCGCTCCAGGGGCGTTCACCGGATTCTCTTCAAGCCAGTGGCCCTGGCGGAACTCGGCTCCGAACTCCGGGCCGTCATCGACGCCTTCGGGGGCGACCGGTCCGCAGGGGAGTAACGCGGCTGTCCGGAGCAGGGAGCGGAACCTCGTCCTCGTGAACCGTGGCCGGGCCCAGCTCCCGTGCGTCATGAACGCCCTGCCCGGGACCAGGGGGCCCCCGCAGGAAAGGGTCGAGGCGAGACTCGGCGCCGTGGTGAACCGAACGAGACCGGGCATCCGGGGGAGGAGGCGCATGGTCGGGCCGGTGGGGGGTCAGCCGGGGGCACCGGAGGATCGGCGGCCAGGCCCCCCTCTCGAGGGGGGAAGGGAAGGCAGGTCGGGGCCCCGCGCTCGGCCGGACGCGGGAACGAGGGGGGGGGGACGGACGGAGCCGGTCCTCCGCGGAGAGTCCGACCGGAGGGCAGCCCCCGGCGGGGCGTTCATACCCGCACGGTCTTCCATTTGCCCCTCGAGAAGAGCCAGAGCGTGAACACCCCCACCGAAACCTCCGAGACGAACACGGCCCAGAACACGCCGGAGTGCTCCCACCCGAGCGTCGTCGCCAGCAGGTAGGCCAGGGGGATCTGGATCGCCCAGAAGAACACGAGGTTGATCTTCGTGGGTGTGATCGTGTCGCCCGCGCCATTGAAGGCCTGGACCGAGACCATCCACCACCCGTAGACGAAGTAGCCGTACGACAGGATGCGAAGCCACTCCCCGCCGATGGCGATGACGAGGTCGTCGTCGCTGAACAGCGCAATGAGAGGTTCGTGGAAGACGAAGTAGAGCACCGACACCGCGACCATGAAGACCATGTTGTACAGGCCGATGCTCCACACGGCGGACTCGGCCCGATCCGATCGGTCCGCTCCCAGGTTCTGGCCGACCAGGGTGGCCGCAGCATTCGACATCCCCCAGGCGGGCATCATGGTGAAGAGGAGGATCCTCAGTGCAATGGTGGCACCGGCCACCGCCTCGGAGCCGATGTCGGCCAGGATACGCATGAGGAAAACCCACGACGTCATGGCCACGACCATCTGGCCGATGCCGCCACGAGAGGTCCGAAGGATGTTCCGCACGACCCCCCCGCTCCACGCCAGGTGTGCACGGCCCAGGCGAAGGTGCCTGCTCCCGCGAAACAGCATCCAGAGCTGGAACGCCACGCCCGTGCCCCGACCGATGGTGCTGGCGATGGCCGCGCCCTCGATCCCGAGCGCCGGGATGGGCCCGAAGCCGAAGATCAGGATCGGATCCAGCACGATGTTGATCGCGTTGGCAAGCCAGAGCACGCGCATGGCGATGGCCGCGTCGCCCGCTCCCCGGAAGACCGCATTGATCACGAAGAGGAGCATGATCACCGCGTTGCCCCCCAGCATCCACTGCGTGTACCGGTACCCGTGCGTGAGCGCCCACTCGTCTGCGCCCATCAGGGCAAGGAGGTCGCGGGCAAAGAAGATCCCCGCGAACGCGAAGGGAAGCGAGAAGAGAACCCCGATCAGAACCGCCTGCATGGCCGTGACGCCGGCTTCGTCGCGCCGTTTCTCTCCGATGCGGCGGGCCACGATCGCCGTCACGGCCGTCGAGAGCCCCATGGCCACGGAGTACAGCAGGAACAGGTACGTCTCGGTCAGCCCCACCGTGGCGACCGCCGACGCGCCGAGTCTGCCCACGAAGTAGATGTCCACCACCGCGAAGGTCGACTCCATGACCAGCTCGAGGATCATGGGGACGGAGAGGAGCAGAATGGCCTTCCGGAGGGGGATGCGGGTGTAGTCCGCCTCCGTGCCGCGAATGGCCTCCTTCAGATCGCTCCAGAGCGAACCGTCACGTGCCAGGGGAGCGCCCACGTCTTCTTCCTGCATGCTGGGGGTCGCGGTTCGTCGATCCGCAGTCATGGCGTGGTCGACATCGGAGGGGAATCGGGCCTTCGCTCCACTTGTCGAGCGAGCCGGCTCGGTTTCGACCCCTCCGGGTACCCCCTCAACCGGCGCCATGGAGACCGGTGCGTACGCGGAGCCGCTCGTAGTTCAGCCGGAAGAGGTCCACGGCGTCCGCCGCGTCTTCCTCGGTCCGGATCACGCGCGCCGCCCACCCCGGCCGGTCCACGGGGTGCCGTTCGATGATGCCCTCCCGGAGGAGCTCGGCCCAGAGGGGCTTCGGGAACCCGAAGTGCGCCACTCGGGCTCCATGCATGTGTCCGATCTCGACGCGCCCCAGCCGCACGGACGTCTCGCCCCGCCGGCCCGGGTGAATCGAGACCCCGGGCCAGCGGGCCACCTCTGTGAGCACCGGATTGCCGTCGGTCTTCGGGGGCGTTTCCCGCTTCCTCTCCTCGTCCATCGTTCACCTCGCGTTCTCGGTTCCGGGGTCCGCCCGAAGGCGCATCGGCCTCCCCTGGTGGAGGCCGCGACCGGAGTGTAGTATCTCAAGTGCACTTGAGATCAAGACCCGGGGGACGGGAGACGCGATGACCGACAGGAAGGAGAGGCTTCTCACGATGGGGGAGGTGGTGCGCCGGAGCGGCGCTGCACCCTCCGCGATCCGCTACTACGAGGAGCGAGGGCTCGTTCGTGCCGTGCGGGCGCCCTCGGGGCACCGGCGTTTTCCGCGACACGTGCTCCGGAGGCTCGCCTTCATCGTCTTTGCCCAGCGGGTGGGACTCAGCCTCGAGGAGATCGGTGCCGAGCTCGCTCGCCTTCCCACGGACCGCGTCCCCACGGGAGCCGACTGGTCCGCGCTCTCGGAGCGATGGACCGAACGCATCGACCGGCGCATGGCCGAGCTCGAGCGGCTCCGCCATGACCTTTCGGGGTGTATCGGATGCGGGTGCCTTTCCGTGGAATCGTGCGCGCTGGTCAACCCGGGCGATCGGCTTGGCGAACTCGGACAGGGCCCGGCCCGATGGAGGGGGTAGCGGCGTCCGGGGCAGCAGAGGTCGGGGTCGACCTGGGCCGGGAGGAGGGTGACCTTGACGGGTCGCTGCCATGGGTGCTGAGCCTGCCCCGCGATCCCACCGTTCCCGACCCCTGGGCCGCACCGGCCCAGGGGCCCCGATCCATCCGCGGCAGCCCCGGCTGCGCCGACGCCAGGAGGGGCCGCCGCCCTGTCCGGGGCGATCTCAGGGGAGCACCCCGGGTTTCCGCCCCCGGACGAAGGCCGCCATGAACCGTCCCTCCACCTCCCGGGCGAGGCGGTCGGCATCGAGTCCGGCTTCCCGGAGGAAGGCGGCGGCATCGGAAGGCTCGTAGATCCGGGTGGGCTCGATGGAGGGGTCCTCGAATCCAACCCTCCGAAGGAGCGAAAGGAAGTGCTCTTCATCGAGGGCACCGGCCACGCATCCGACCCAGAGTTCCAGGCTCCGGCGGATCGCGGGGGGAATCTCGCCCCGGACCACCACATCGGAAACCGCAAACCGACCCCCGGGGCGAAGCACCCGAAAGGCCTCGTGGAGAACACGCTCCTTGTCGGCGGCCAGGTTGATCACGCAGTTCGAGACGATCACGTCCACCGAGGCGTCGGGAAGGGGAATGGACTCCATTTCCCCCTCGAGAAACTCCACGTTCTCCGCACCGGCAGCCGCCGCGTTCTTCCGCGCCAGGGCCAGCATTTCCGGGGTCATGTCGAGGCCGTAGGCCTTTCCGGTGGGACCCACCCGGCGGGCCGAAAGGAGCACATCGATCCCGCCTCCGCTCCCCAGATCGAGTACCACTTCTCCCTCGCGGAGCTCGGCCAGGGCCGTGGGATTCCCGCACCCCAGCGAGGCGAGGACGGCCTCCTCCGGAAGCCCGGTCGTGGTGGTCGCATCGTAGAGGTTCGAGGTGATGGGATCTTCGCATCCACACCCCAATGCGCCGCATCCCCCCGCCCCCCCTTCCTCCGTGACCCGCCGCGCGGCTTCTCCGTACTTCTCCTTCACGAGCTTCTGGATGTTCATGGAACCGCCCCCCCCGAATCAAGTTTGGTTGATGGATTGGTGACAAAAAAAAGCGGACTTCAGGAGCAGCACCCGCCCGGGCTCCGCATCTCGGCCTCCACCTCGCCGAGAAAGGCCCGAACCTCCGCCAGGGCGCCGGGGACCAGGGTGTAGTAGGCCCACCGGCCCGCGCGCCGGTCTTCGACGAGCCCTGCCTCCTTGAGCTTCTTCAGGTGGAACGAGAGTCGGGACTGGGCCGCCTCCAGATCCTCCTGAAGGTCACACACGCAGCATTCCCCCCCGGTGAGGCGCCGGATGATGTCGAGTCGCGTGGGCTCCGCCAGCGCCTGGAGGCGCCGGAGGATCACCGCGTCGTGGGAGGGGGCGAGGGCGGGCATGGTGTGAATATATCAACGATCGTTGATCTGGGAAGGGGAGGGCGGCACAGCCGTCGCCGAGCCCGGTGTGAAGACGGCCTCGAACTCCCGAAGGGGCATGGCGCCGCCATCGGAGGGGGGACCCCCGGGGATGCGAGGATCCCGGGAAAGCTCGAGTTCGTAGACCATGCGGTCGCTCCGGTAGAAGCGCCGCTGGAAGTAGACGGGGCGCTCCCCCACCGTGCGGCTCACCCGCTCGATCACGAGGAGAGGCGCTCCCTCTTCCACCTCCAGCGCCTCCGCCACCGCGCAGTCGGCGGCGGCCGCCGTGATCCGATACCGCCCCGAGAGCACCGGAATCCCGTACTCCCGCTCCAGGAGGCCGTAGATCGTCTCCCCGCCCAGGTCGTGCCCCTCCAGGAGCTGGGCGTGATAGGGGGCGAGCCAGGTCCGATCCAGAGCCATGGGTTCGTCGTCCCCCAGGCGGAGGCGGTCCAGGCGCAGCACCGGGCTCCCGGGCTCCACCCCCAGTCGCTCCGCCACCGGGAGGGGGCAGGACTCGGTGGCCCGGTGCAGCACCCGCGACGAGGCCTCGAGCCCGGCCCGGGCCATGTCCTGGGCAAAGTCGGTGAGCCGAACGAGCCCCGCCGCCACGCGCTGGTCGCAGACAAAGGAGCCGAGCCCCTGCCGGCGGTAGATGAGGCCATCGCTCTCCAGCGTCTGGAGGGCGCGGCGAACCGTGACACGGCTCACCCCGAAGCGCTCGCAGAGCTCATGCTCGGAGGGAATCTGGGTGTGGGGCGCGAGATGGCCGGACTCGATCTCTCCCCGGAGCCAGGCGGAGATCTGTTCGTGGAGGGGAACGCCCGAGCGGAGTTCGGAGGCCATGGACCGGGTCGGAAGAGGGGAAGGAGGGAAGCGTCGGAGGGAGGGGGTGGCCGCGGCGGCGGCGGAGCCGGCGAGGACTGCGGGGGCCGCCCTCGAGGCCATGGAGGCGGCTTCGAGAGAGGAACGACCACCCGCAGGCCTGAGCCAGCGCCGGCACCCGGCGCTCCTTCGCAGCGCGACGCCCGGACATGTACGGACATGTCGGAACATCCTCGGACCGCTCCGTGAAGAATACGTGCGGGCGTGCCTTGCCACCACCTTCCGGTGCCATCGGTCCGCGGGGCCGGCTGGTTTGCCTCCCCCTCCTCGAGGGACGTAGCTTTCCGTCTGCTCCGCGGATCTGGATGCCTGGCAGTCCGGTGCATCCATCCCAGCGGATCCGTCCTCGCGCATTCACCCACGACCCCCGCATCCATGCACCAGATTCTCGTTCCCGTCGATGGCTCGGACAATGCCGGGCGCGCCGTGCGTCATGCAGCGACGCTGGCCAACCGAATGGAGCTTCCCCTTCGCCTCTTCTACGTTCTTCCCGCCACTTCGGCCGAGGTCACCGGCATGTCCGGGCTCACCCGCGAGGAGGTGCAGGAGAAGGTGCAGGCGTCAGCGGGGCGGGCCTTCGAGGCCGCCAGGGCCCAGCTCGGGAATGTGCCGGGGCTCCGGATCGAGGAGGCCACCGCCATCGGCGACCCGGCCACCGAGATCCTGGGCCGGGCCTCGGCCGATCCGGGCACCCACCTCGTGATGGGGCGGCGCGGCCTTTCGCGGGTCGAGGGCCTCCTCCTCGGGAGTGTGAGCGACAAGGTGGTCCGGGAGGCCCCCGTACCGGTGACGCTCATCACCTGATCGTACTGCACCGGTGCGCTCCCTGCTCCCCCTCCCCCGTTCCTCGGGCGGGGGGAGGGAGAGGGTGCCATCAGCTTCCTGCGCCGTCAGGGCCGTGGGTGGGCTCGGTCTCCTCGTACCCCCACGGAGCCGGCGGCGGAGCCACCGGATTCGTCAGGTCGAAGGCCCAGCGGAGCGCGTTGTCGAAGGTGCTCCGGGTGAGGCGGTAGGCGAAGACCTCGCCCGGGGTGATCTCCATGCGCCAGATGTTCCGATCGGCTCCCCGCACGAGCTCCCCGATCACTTCGCGGGTGTGGGCATCGGCCGGAAAGGTCTGGATTCCTGCGGTGCCGGGCTCGTCGGTGTCGCCCCCGTACTGGGTCACCTCCTCCTCCTGACCATCGTCGTAGCGGTGGTCATGCTTGAGGCGGATCCCCTCCGGCGTGCGCGTGAGGATCCAGGTGCGCGACCGGTTCCACTCGCTCGTTTCCGGGTTCTGAACGTGCACCGGAATCCGGATCTCGTCCGGGTAGCACTGCCGCACATGCATGATGTAGGGCGCGTCGATCCGCTCGAAGGCCTGCCCGCAGAGCTGGAGCACGGAACGCCAGAAGGCGTCCTGGCTCTCGGGGAGGGTATGGGCCGACGCCTCGAGGAGTTCCTCCTGGGCCTGGGCCTCCATCGGAGGAAGAAGCAGGGGCGCTGCCAGCGCCGCGGGAGCAAGAAGGAGCTTGCCGAGGAAGGAGGAGGAGATGCGCAAGTGGAAACTCCGGCGGTAGGGAGAAGGAGGTGGGGGCGCGGGCACCCCGGAGGGGGTTCCCGGGGGGTTCGAGGGTCGAGGAAGCCCGTGGGAGGAACGCCATGAGGGAAGACCATGGCCCGACCCCTCCCAGGGCACGCGGGACACCTCGACCGAACCCACAGGGAATGGAGTATCCGAAAATCGAGGGGGCCACGCCACCCCGGGCGTCTGCGGGCCGGGGGGGAAGGCGGTGATTGCGGAGTGGGCACGGAGGTCGCATCGTGGGGCGGGATCCGGGGTAGTCCGGCGGATCTGATGTTCCGGGCGGGCGATGCCCGGATCGGGCCGCACCATGCCTCGGATGTGCCCGCGCCGGGCCCGGGTCGGGCATGGGCGCGCCCGCGTCGACCCCACACACTGCGCGCGCCCTTCGCATTGCGGGCCGTCTCCTCCTTCCCCGTCACCCCCGTCCCGTGTCCCCGTCCACCCCCTGGGAAGAGGCGCTCGACCGCCTCCTCGAGCGCTTCGATGCCCGGCTCCAGGCCCTGGCCAGCGAAATGCGCCTGGACCCGTCGGAACGGGAGGCGCTGGTGCAGGAGGTGCGCCTCCGTCTCTGGAAGGCAGCGCCCGCAGTTGAGACACTCGAGGGGGTGGGCCCGTCTTTCCTCTACAGGGCCGCTCGATGGGCAGCCCTGGACCTCCTCCGGGAACGACGGGGCGGGGTGCCCGGAACGCAGGTACCCCTGGAGTTGGTCGAGTCCCTCCCTGCACCCCGGTCGGCCGATGCCAGGCTCGAGAGCGGGGCAACGGGGGGGGCGCTGGAGCGCGCCGTGGCCACCCTGGGGAGAGACCGGGGAACGGTGGTATCGCTCTGGCTTGCCGGGCATCATCGAACAGAGATCGTCTCTCTCCTGGGATGGGGAGAGCACCGAGTACGAAACCTCCTCTACCGTGGGCTCGAAGACCTGCGGGAGGCCCTGGCCCGGGAGGGGATCACCCCCTCGGGCATGAGGGTGGCGCCGGGGACCGCCCCCCGCCCTCCGCATCCACACCCCGCCCCGCAACCCTCGAGCGAACCCACGCCATGAGCGGCCCCCTTCCTCCGCCTCCCACCCCTCCCGGGTCCGACGACCCCACCCCCGAGGACGCCCTCCGTCGCCGGTGGGAGGAAGCGGTCGTGGGGGCCGGGAGCTCCAGAGCCAGCGGGACCGGGGGGCAGGGAGGGGAGGCGTGCCCGTCGCCGGAGGCCCTCCTCGATGCCATCGAAGCCGGCCACCTTCACCCCGAGGCCCCCCTCGACGAAGCCCGGGCGCGGATCCTGAACCACCTGGCCCGCTGCGACCGGTGCCGGGAGGAGGCCCGGATCGTCGGCGCCCTTCTCGGTTCAGCCCGGGAGGAAGCCGGGGAGGAGCGCCCGCGGCAAGGAGGGGGAGCGGCCGATGCAGGCCCCGGGGAGGGGGGAGGGAAGGGAGCGACCGGGAGGAAGCCCCCGGGCGCCCGAGGGGGAGCCTCCCCCTCGCGGTGGAACCTCTTCCCCCTGGCCGCCGCGGCCACCCTCCTCCTCGTGGTGGGGGGAGGGAGCGTTCTCTGGTGGAGCGGGGGCGCGGGAGACGGGGTCGTCCGGGGAGGGGAGGGGGACGCGGCGTTCATCCCGACCCTCGCCTGCTCCGAAGCCGGTTTCGTGGAGGCGACATGGCCTGCGGTGGAGGGAGCCCGGGGGTATCGGGTCGAGCTCTTCGATGGCGAGGGGGCGGTGCTGGCCGAGGGAGACGTGGTGCCGTCGCATCTCGAGGAAGGGGAGGTGGACGCTCCGCCCGCCCCGATCCTGGCCCTTCGCTTCGATCCCTCCCGCGCACGGGAGGCCCGCGAAGACGTCCGCCTGCTCGTGGAGGCCCGGCTCCCGGGAGGGGTCCTGCGCGTGGCCTCTCCCCTCCCTCTCCCGGATTCCTGTTTCCGGGAGGGCGCGCCGTAGTGGCGGTCGGAGGCGTCCTGTGCCAGGGGGCCTCCAGGGGCGAGGGTCAGGGGCCCTGGGGTGCAGGGACCACCCGGGTGCCGGGGTCGCCCAGGAGCCGGAACGCGGCCCATTCCAGCGGGGGGGCACCGGTTGCCATCGCCTCCCGCCGGACTCGGGCCAGCGCCTCGGCAGCGGAAAGCCCCTGGGCCAGGTAGGCGTGCAGGGCCGTCATCTGCCGGGCCGCACCCCGGTCCGAAACGGGCCAGGGAGAAGCCACCACGGTGTGGGCCCCGGCCCCGAGAAAGGCCCGGGCCAGCCCCCGGATCCCCTCCCCCCGGTCCTCCACCCCTCCTGCGGTGGTGCACGCCGAGAGCACCACCAGGCGATACGGAAGGTGGGCGCGCTCCAGGGTGGCGAGGGGGAGGACCCCGGCGTCGCCCCGGGCCGGCGCCAGGTAGAGGGCGCTTCGGGCCGGGAGGTCGGTGTCGAGGTGGGCATGGGCCGCCACATGGAGCGCCGCCCACCCCCCCTCTGCACCCGAGAGGAGGGTCTCCACCGTGGCCCGCCGCCCGACCTCCGAACGCGACTCCGGGAGGGCTCGGGCGGCGGCCCTGGCCTCCCGGGTCACCCACCGGAGGCGAGGGAGGACCGAGCCGTCGGGGGCCGTGGCCGGAGCGCCAAACCCCAGCGCCAGGACGCCTCGGGCCCGGGGCAGGACCGACGCCTCCCCGGCGCGGAGGGCCACGAGGAGGCCGGGAGATGGGAGATACGCCACCTCGAACCCTGAAAGGAGGGGGACCGGTTCGGGAGAGCCCTCCACCAGGAGGGCCTCGAAGGGAAGCGCATGCAGCCCCTGGGCGGGAACGAGGAGGAGGCGGTCCACGGTTCCGGGGAGCTCGGCCAGGGCCGGCGCCAGAAGGAGGTCGCCCAGCCGACGGCGGAGGGGGCGGGCCTCTTCCCCGGCCAGGAGGAGGGTCTCGAGCCGACCCACCAGGGGCGCAAGGGAATCGAGGGCCTCCAGGCGATAGGTGCGGAGCGAGCCCTGCGTGACCACGAAAAGGGTGGTGGGCTCCCCGCGCCACCCGGTTTCGTAGAAGAAGACGGCCTCGGTGGGACTCAGCACCTCCTGCACGGCGCTCGCCTCCGTCCCCCCCCGAACCCCTTCGGGCGGCGCCTCCCGTACCTCCTCGGGAGAGAGGGCGGCGTTCCGGATCCGGTCCGCTTCCAGTTCCCGGGCCCGGAGCTCCGAGGCAAAGGCGAAGGCCTCCCGGGGCATCCCCCCGTCGGCGAGGACCGCAATCACGGTGGCCATCCCCAGGTCCGGATCCTGGAGATCGGTGTTGCGGAGCTGAAGAACGCCCCCGCGAAGGTCCGCCTCGTAGAGCCAGTCACGCAGGTAGGAGAGCCAACCCAGCGCCTCGTGCAGATGGGTGGCGGCGCCATCCACATCGCCCAGGCGGGCAGCCACCTCGGCTTTCCGCGCGGCCCATGCGTACAGGGCAAGCCAGGAGCCTGACCCGGCCCCGTCCATTTCGGCCATGAAGTCCCGAGCCCGCTCCACCTGGCCCGTCTCCAGGAGCCCGGCCACGATGAGGTGTCGGGGGATGGCCGACTGGAGCCCGGCTCTCCCCCCTCCTGTGGCCCGGAGAAGCTCCTCGATCCGTGCCTCGATCTCGTCGGGATCCCCGGCGGTCCGCGCCACCGCCAGGTAAAGGGGGAGGGCTTCCTCCCGGGCTCGGGGGTCACCCAGGGCCTCAAGGGACGACTGGGCCAGCTCCACCAGTTCCCGGGCCGCCTCCACCCTCCCCTCCCAGAGCGCCTCGCTGGCCTCGAGGCGGGCCACGAAGGCGAGTCCGAACCGGTCCCCCGAGGCGACCATGCTCTCGCGCGCCCGGGAAAACTCCCGGGAGGCCATGGCCCGGTCCCCGAGATCGGCATGAATCGCCGCACGCCCCGCCCGGGCCCAGGCCTCGGCCGAGGGGTTCTCCCCTGCCACCGCCGCCTCGATGGCCCGCTCGTAGGCGGATAGCGCCCGTGGCAGGAGCGCCAGGGTCCGGTACACCGAACCCAGCCACTGGAGGGCCGCGGCCTCCGCATGCGTGTTTCCGAGACGCGCATGGACCTCCGCCGAGGCCAGCAGATGACGACGGGCCCGGTGTCCATGGGTTCGTGCGCGCCGGGCATCGACCTGCCCCAGGGCCCAGAGGCATCCGGCGAGGGCGGCGGCCGGATCCAGCGCGGTCGCCTCCTCCGCAGGGGGGCGAGAAGAATCCCGATCCGGCGTGCTCAGAAGCGATGCAAGGAGAGCATCCACATCGAGTTCGTCGCCTTCCTCCTCGGGGTCGAGGGTCACGCCCAGCCGGAGGAGACCGGCCTCCAGGACCTCTTCGCTGCCAGGGGCGCCCGCCGTGGCCAGGAGGCTCCCGCGCTGGCAGAGCATGACGGCACGCTGCACCGGGTTCGCTTCGTCGACAAGGGCCTCGGATGCATCGAGAAGGAGGAGCGCCGGAGCGAGCCCCTCGAGCCGGAGGCGGGTTGCGCTCCGACGGAAGAGCGCCTCCGCCTCGAGCTGGGAGAACCCGGCCGCCGCGGCCTCCTCCCGGGCCAGGGCGTAGAGGCTGTCGGCCGCGACCAGCGCCCCTCCGCGCTGCCGCGCCTCCCCCCATGCAAGTCGGGCACGAACGCACGCGGCTTCGCTGCAGGGTCCGACCTCGGGTCCGACATCGAGGACGAGGGGTGCCGCGCCCCGGCTCCCGCGACCCTCCCCGGCCACGGCTGCCTCCGGGCCGAAGGCCGCCGAGGTCAGGAGGGCGGCCAGGAGGCCCCCCCCGAGCACCACAGCCAGAAGGCTCCCCACCATGGCCGGGAGGCTTTCCGCCAGGGTCGGGATGCCGCCCGCCCGGGGCTCCTCGGGCGGGGCCGCCTCGGGTGCCGGAGGCTGTGAATGGGGTGTCGGAGGCAGGGCCATGAGGCACAAGATGCATCCGGGGGGGCTCGGGGAGCCAGCGATTTCTTCGTCAACCCTTCGCTTTGTTCTGTGAAGTACTTGACGAATTTTTACCGGGGCGCCATGTTCGGCCATGAACCCGCCCTCCTCAGGCCCCCCTCGCCCCGATTCGCCCGTCGCCTCCCTCGACGACCGGGCACGTCAGGATCTCCACTTCATTCGCCGGACCATGGAGCGGGGCCCCGCCTTCACCGGGGTGCCGGGGTGGGGAGGCGTCGCCATGGGCATGCTCGCGCTGGGCGCGTCGGCCCTGGCCTGGAACGCCCCCACTCCCGGCCAATGGATCCTCCCCTGGCTCGCCACAGCCGGGCTCGCCGTGGGGGTCGGTGGTCTCGGCATGGTCTGGAAGGCCCGACGCGCGGGTGCGCCCCTCCTGCCGGGAGCGGGACGGCGGTTCTTCCTGAGCTTCCTCCCGGCCATCGCGGCCGGGTCGGTCCTCACCGCGACCCTCTGGCATGGGGGGCACGCCCACCTTCTCCCGGGAAGCTGGCTCCTCCTCTACGGTACGGCGGTTCTCTCGGCCGGGACCTTCTCCATTCGTGCCGTTCCCCTCATGGGTGGGGGCTTCTTCCTTCTGGGATGCGTGGCCTTCCTGACCCCTCACAGCTGGAATGACGCCCTCCTGGCCCTTGGCTTCGGAGGCCTTCACATCGCATTCGGAATCCACATCGGGAGGCACCATGGGGGATGACGCCAGGGGCAGAGGACGCGGAGGAGCGGGCGTCGGGCAGGCCGCACGGAAGCTGGAGGCGCCCTCGGGCCCGACGGCCGAGCCGCCCCGCCATGGGCCCAGGCTCGCGGTGAACGAGGCGCCCACCCGCGCCCGGGCGCCCGCCGACGGTTCACCGGAGCCTCCGGGAGCTCGGGGCGACGACCCCGGTGACGCCGACCCGGAGGTTCCGAACCCGGTGGAGCTGGATCAGCTCATTCATGGCCGGGTTCGACTGGGAATCGTGAGCGCCCTGGCCGTGCACGAGACCCTCGCCTTTCCCGAACTGCGCGACCTCCTGGGGACCTCCGACGGAAACCTGAGCGTGCACGCGCGGCGCCTCGAGGAGGGGGGGTACCTGCGGTGCACGAAGAGCTTCGAGGGGAGAATCCCTCGCACCGAGTACCAGCTCACCCCGCGGGGGCGCGCGGCCCTGGGCCGGTACCTCGACCACATGGAAGCCCTCATCGAGCAGGTGCGCGAGGGGTAGCCCAGCCCCCCTGCTCCGTCCACGCCCGACCCCGCCCCACCCTTCGCCTTTCCCGTCCCACCGTCCACCTCGAGATCCGCCCTGGAGCCCGCAACTTCATGAAACAAAGTTCTTCGCAATCTCCAGTGAAGGCTGCGGGCAGCGATGCAGACAGCCCGAAGGCCACCCATGCCGGCCCCCGCGCCCCCGGGGAAGGCCGCCCCGAACCCTCCAGGGCCACGATCCTCGCCGGAGCTCTGGGGGTGGGGATTGCCGCGAACCTCCTTCTGCGTGTTCCCGGCGAGCCGGGGCTGAACCTCTTCCTCCTCTTCCTGGCCCTGGCCGGCGCCCTTACGCTGGTGCACGGAATCGCCCCTCGTCGTCCGTCCCTCGAATCGGGACTCTGGATCGCCACCGGGCTCCTCATGGCCCTTGTCGCCGTGTTCCGGAGCGCGCCGGCCCTCCAGATCGCGTCCTTCCTCGCCGCCGCACTCGCCTTCGCCTTCGCCGCCCTCGCGCCTCGGCGGGGGTGGCTGGGCAGCGCCCGGGTCAGTGACCCCGTGGAGGCGGTGGGTGGGGCCCTCCTTCGCAGCGCGCTCGGTCCCCTGGGAGGGATGGGACCCAGGGCCGAGCCCGGATCCCGGAGCGCGAGCCCGGGGTGGGCCCTCCTCCGCGGGGCCCTCCTCGCACTCCCCCTCCTCTTCCTCTTCGGGGCCCTACTCATGGGGGCGGATCCCACCTTCGCCCACATGGTCACGGACCGCCTCGGAGAGGCCTTCATCGCGGAGGCCGCCGGGCACCTGGCCCTCACGGCCCTTCTCGCATGGTTCGCGTCGGGCTACCTCGTCGGATCCCTTCGGGGAACCCGGGTCCGCGGGTGGGTGGGTCTTCTCCTCCCCCGCCCCCGGGTGGGAACGCTGGAGCTCGGCGTGGTCCTCCTCGCGCTCGACCTCCTCTTCGCGACCTTCGTGGTGGTCCAGCTCCCTCGACTCTTCGGAGGGGTATCTCTCGTCCAGGCCACCCCGGATCTCACCTTCGCGGAGTATGCCCGCCAGGGATTCGGACAGCTCCTCTTCGCCACGGCCCTTGTCCTTCCCCTCCTCCTGGCCGTGGACTGGCTGGGGGAGGGATCGGGGCGCGGCCGTGACCTCCTCCGCCTCCTCGCGGGGGTGCAGCTCGGCCTCCTCCTCGTCATGGTGGCCTCGGCCCTCCACCGGGTGGTGCTCTACCAATCCGCGTACGGACTCACCGAATCGCGCCTCCATGGCGCGGCGTTTCTTGTCTGGATCGGGCTTGTGGCCCTCTGGTTCGGCGCCACGGTGCTGCGCGATCGGCGCCGGCACTTCACGGCCCCGGTGGTCGTGTCGGTCTTCCTGGGGGTCACGGCCATGGCCGCTCTGAACCCCCAGGCCAGGATCGCGGGCGCGAACCTCTCCCACGAAGGGCCCGTGGATGCCCCCTATCTGGCCACCCTCGGGGCCGATGCCGTTCCGGCGCTTCTCCGGGCGCTCCCCGCCCTTCCTCCCGAGGTCCGATGCACCCTGGCCCCCGCGCTCCTCGAGCGGTGGGGGCCCGACGCGCCCCCTTCCAGCCGATGGAACTGGACCCTGGCCCGAACCCGCGCACGCGCCCTTGTCGGCCAGGCCTCCCCTTCCCTCCTCCGCGAACCGGGGTGCGCGGAGGTGGGGCCCCCTGCCCCGCACTGAGGCCCGCGCGCCCCTCGCTACCCGGACCGACTCCCCGCCACGGGCACCTTCCCTGAAAGGGAGCCGTCGCCCTCCTCCAGGAGCTCCCCCACCCGGCGGAGGAAGAGATCGGGAAGGAAGGGTTTGGAGAGGAAGGCCTGTGGGCCGCCACTCCGAACCCCCCCACCCGGCACCTCGTCTTCGGTGAACCCCGAAACGAAAAGCACCGGGATCCCGGGCGTGTCCTCCACGATCTGCCGCGCCATGTCGGTCCCCGTCATGCGCGGCATGAGAACGTCGGTCACCACCGCATCGAAGGCCCCACCTGCCGCCCGGAAGCGCTCGAGCCCCTGGACCCCGTCCTCGGCTTCCACCACGACGTACCCGGCCCGACGAAGGAATCGGCAGAGCACCCCGCGTACCGAGGCCTCGTCCTCCACGAGGAGAATGCGAGCTCGTCCCCCTTCGCCCGGAGAGGGGAGGGGCAGGGGCTGGCTCACCCGTCCGGGCCGGCCCAGGCTGGGGAGCACGAGGGTGAAGGTCGTGCCCTCTCCCGGTGCACTCTCCACCGTGATCCCCCCCCCGCTCTGGTGCACGATCCCGTGCACGGTGGCGAGTCCCAGCCCCGTCCCCTTCCCTCGGGGCTTGCTCGTGAAGAAGGGTTCGAAGACCCGGGCACGGGTGGCCTCGTCCATCCCGTGGCCCGTGTCGGACACGGTGATCTCGACGAAGTCCCCGGGCCGTTGAGCCCCGAATCCGTGCGCCTGGTCCCTTGAAAGGTGGACGTTGCGGGTCCGGACCAGGAGGACGCCACCCGAGGGCATGGCATCCCGGGCGTTCACCACCAGGTTCATGAAGACCTGGGTAAGCTGCCCCGGATCGGCCTTGAGGGCGTGGGTGTCGGGGGAGATGTCGAGCTCGAGGCGGATGGACGGCCCGATGAGGCGCTTGAGCATGGCGGCCATGTCCCGCACGACGAAGCCCACATCCACCTCCTCGGGCTGAAGCATCTGACGTCGACTGAAGGCCAGGAGCTGGGAGGTGAGGGCGGCGGCTCGCTCCCCTGCCTTGCGGATCTCCGACAGGTCCTGTGCCAGGCTCGGACGGTCCCCATGTTCGGCCAGGGCAAGGTCGGCGATCCCGTTGATCGTGGTGAGGAGGTTGTTGAAGTCGTGCGCCACGCCCCCGGCCAGCTGGCCCACGGCCTCGAGCTTCTGGGACTGCCGGAGCTGAGCCTGGAGCTCCCGCGCCTGGGTGACGTTCTCCACCATCACCATGACGAAGGGATCTCCCGCCTCCTCCCGCACCGTGGTCAGAGTGACCCGGCTCCACACGGTGGCCCCGTCCTCCCGGGACCAGCGCAGCTCCTCGGGCTCCCCGATCCGGGCCTCGGACCTGCGCGCCCACCCCCGTGCCCAGGGCGCGCGGTCGTCCCGGTGGACCCGCGAGGCGAGGGGTGCCTCGCCTTCGGGGGTGCCTCGGGCCCAGGCCTCCCCGAGCCCCAGCATGGCCCGGAGCGCGGCATTCGTGCCCAGGAGGTCCCCGTGGGGGGTGAGGAGGGCAATGCCCAGCGCCGACGACTCGAACATGGCCCGGAAGCGTCGTTCGCTCGACCGGAGGGCGCCTTCCGCCCTCTCCCGTTCGTCGATCTCCACCCGGAGGGCCCGGGTCCGCGCCTCGATCCGGTCCTCCAGCGTCCGGTTGTGTTCCCGAAGTTCCTGCTGCGCCCCCTGGAGCCGGTCGATCATGAGGTCCAGGGTGTGCCCCAGAAACCCCACCTCGTCCCGGGGATCGAGCCCCGTTCGCAGGCCCAGGTCGCCCCGTGTGACCCCATCCATGGTCTGCACGATCCGGCGAACCGGGCGGGTCACGAGGGTCGAGATCCCCACGAACCCCAGCCCGACGACCCCGAAGAGGGTGAGGGTGACCCAGGCCACATGGCGGCGGGTCTCGGCCACATACCCCCGGACACCGGCCAGCGAGAGCCCCAGGTGCAGGGTCCCCAGAGGGGTCGACGGGGATCCCACGGGAGCCTGCACCCGGAGGACCTGGCCGTCGGGCGCGTGGGCTCCGGCTTCGGCTCCCTCGAACCCGGCGCCCTCGGCTGCAGCCAGGTTGTCCGCAGCCACGATGGCCCCGTCGGCCCCGGTCAGCACGAGGTAGAGCACGTCGGGGTTGCGACGCGCGCCGGCGAAGACCCGTTCGATGGCCTCGTGGTCTTCGAAGACCAGGGCCGCCTCGAGGTTGTAGGCGGCCATTTCCGCCGTCCCCTCGGCCCGGTGGAGGGTCAGCTCCAGGGTGTGGCGCTCGAGGCGTACCGGGATGTACGAAATGAGAAAGGCCGCAAGACTCCCCAGGAGGACGGCGGCGGCCAGGATGAGCCGGGCCCGGAGCGTACCGGGCAGAAAGGTCCGAGGCACCGCCGTGGGGCCAGGGGCGGAGGAGGGCGCCGGTTCCATGTCAGGGGACCACGTGGGCCAGCATCAGGAGGTTGGAGGCCAGGTCGGCCCCCTCCCGCCGGGCCGAGGTGAGGTTCACGAGAATCCGTGGCCTCCCCCCCTCGAGTCCGAGCCCCACCGAGACGCCTCCGGAAACATACTCCGGCACTCCGGTCACGGTGAGGGCCCCCACCCCCCGGGCGGCCTCCAGAACCCGGTTCAGGTCCACGGCACGAAGGGGGGCCAGGTAGACCAGGTTCACCCCGGCTGCGGCCAGCGCCTCCGGAAGGCCCGACGGATCGGTCAGGGGAATGGAAACCACCCGGACCGGGATCCCCTCCACGGACCGGACCACCGACCCGGCCGCCGCAGCCGTGAGATCCCGTCGGGCTCCATCGGAGGCCGGAAAGGAGGGCTGGTGCACGATCCCGAGCACGATCTCGCTCCCGGAACGGGTGGCGAGGTTGCGATCGAAGGTCAGGATCTTGGCGATGAGGGGGTACTGGAGCTCCGCCGGCACGGGCACGGTCTGACCGTCCCCCGGGAGGGGTGCGGCCACCGACAGGGCCCAGGCCAGGAACAGGGGGGCACGGAGCATGTCAGAAGGAGACCAGGAGCCGAACCCGGAGGGTGCGACCGGGCTGGGGGAGGGTGGCCATGGCATGTTCGAACCCGGCGGGGGTCTCGAACCGGGTGTCGAAGAGGTTGTCCACGGCGAAGGAAAGGCTCGTGCGCTCCCCCGTGCGGGCATTCCCCACGAGGCGGACCAGGGTGACCCCGGGGGTGGTGGTCTCGACCAGGGTCCGGCGTCCCCCCTCCCACCGCACCTCCGGAGCCAGCCAGAACCCGGCCGCCAGCGGGAGCGAGCTGCCGAACTTCACCATGGCGCGCGGGGTGTGGGTCAACCGCGCTCCCTCTCCATCGACCGGGTCCTGGACCACGGCGTTCAGATAGGCCGAGGCCCCTGCTGCGGTCCGGGCGTCGAGTTCCACCTCCACCCCGCGCACCCGGGCCTCCCCGCGGTTCACGAAGTGGAAGAGGCCCGTCTCGTCGTCGATCTCGGCATCGACCAGGTCCCGGACCCGGTTCTCGAACACCGAGAGCGTGCCGTAGAGGGGGGTGGCGATCCGTTCCTCCCAGACGAGCTCGGTGGCCCGCAGCCGCTCCCCCCTGAGATCCGGGTTGGCGCGTGACTCGTCCGGGAGTTCCACCTCCCGTTCGTAGATGTTCGGGGCCCGGAAGGACTCGCCGTAGAGGGCCTTCAGCGTCCGCGCCGGAGAGGCCCGGAAGACGAGGGCACCCCGAGGTGCCGTCATGGCCCGGTCGAAGGAGTACCGATCGTGACGAAGCCCGGTGGTAAGGGTGACCCTGGAAGTCAGGTGGAACTCGTCATGCACGAAGAGGGAGGCGACCCGGAAGGGGAAGTCCCCGTCGAAGGTGACTTCGTCGTGGTACACGGCCCGGTAGTCGGCACGGGTATTCGCCTCGAACTCCGCCCCCACGATGATCCGGTGCCGGGGGCTGGGGTCCCAGGTCAGGTGCGACTCGGTACCGGTCCGGAGGCCCACGGTCTCATCGGTGTAGCTCCCCCCGGCCGGGTAGGAGCCCCGGTAGTGGAAGCGGTCGGCAAAGATCCGGGTCTGGGTCGCAAGCCCCGGCGTCCACTGCCTCCCGTACACGACCTCACCGGCCAGGAAGGCGTCGGTGGTCCGGGCATCGGGGTGGTTGAAGTCCGTTCCGTACGACGCCGTGGGAATCCCCTTGCTCCGGGAGGAGCCCCGCACCCGGAGGTGGAGGTGCGCGCTCCGGGCGGTAGCCAGGAACCCGGCGTGTCGCTCCCAGTCCAGTCCCTCGGCCACCCCGTGGTTCGAGTCCGGGTCGTCGAACGCCTCGAAATACAGGTCACGCCCATCCACCGCCCCGACCCGCCCCGAGAGCCGGGTCTGGAGTCCGAAGAGGGAGGGACCACCCATGCGCAGCTCCGCCTGGCGGTGCCCCGCCGAGCCGATCTGGAGTTCCACTGCGCCCGGCGCCTCCCGGAAGCCGGAGCCGCTCCGAGTGATCAGGTCGATCACGGTGAGCATGGCACCACTCCCGTAGAGGCTCGAGCCCGGCCCCCGGACGATCTCCACCCGCTCCAGCTCGCCGAGGGGCACCCCCAGGTCGTCGCCGAGGTAGGCCGCCCCGTAGACGTTGTCGTTCAGGACCTGACCGTCGAGGAGGACCACCACGCGGTTCCCGAAGTCGCCGGGGCGGGAAATCCCCCGCACCCCGATGGCCGTGTAGTTCCGATCGGTGGACTGGTGGAACCCCCGGACCCGCTGGAGGAGCTCGGCCAGGGTCCGGTACTCGTGCCGGGCGATGTCCTCGGCGGTGATCACGGTGACGGAGGCCGGCGCCTGGGCCAGGGTCTGGGCATGGCGCGCGGCGGCATGCACGGGTACGGCCAGGAGGGAGTCGAGCGAGATGGAGGCCAGGGGGTCGCCCTGGGCCTCGAGGGGTGCGGAAAGAGGGAAGAGCACCGCCGCAGTGGCCACCCACACGAGGGTGGCGCACAGGCGGGGGCGCCCCGGACCTCTTGGAGGGGCGGTGTTCATGGGGGTCTCCAGGAGTTGACCAGGTGGAACTCGCTCAGGTATCGGTCAACAGGCGGAAAAACTGAGCCCGGCGGAGCACCCGCTGCACTTCCCCGGAACCCACGGCGTCCGGGCGGGATACGGGAACGCCTCCCCGGGTCTCCCAGAACAGGCCCCCGATTCCGGGCCCCACCGCCCCCCCCCCCAACGGAGCGCGCCCCCTCCCCCATGGAAACCCTCCTCCTCGGCCTCGGGGTCGGTCTCTTTGCCGGGCTCATCCCCGGCGCCTACTCCACCGTGGTGGCGACCACGGCGCTCGAGCGGGGGCGCAGCGAAGGGTTCAAGGTGTCGGCGATCCCGGCCCTAACCGAGACGACCGTCATGCTCGTGGCCGTCCTGGTTCTGGCCCGTCTCCCCGAGGAAACCCTCCGCTCGATCGGCATCACCGGGGGCATCCTCCTCCTCTTCATGGCCTGGCGGGTCTTCCGCGATGCCCGGAACCAGAACGGAGATCCCGATGCCGGGGTGGAGGAGCTTGCCGAGGGAGACGGATGGAGCCACCTCCTGAGGGTCGCCGCCTTCGGCCTCCTGGCCCCCGGGGCGTGGGCCTTCTGGTTCCTCCTGGGTGCCCCTCTCGTTCTCAACCGGTGGGGGGTGGGGCCCCTTCACGCCCTTCTCTTCCATGGCGCCTTCCTCACGGCATTCGTGGGTGCCCTCCTGGCCCTGGCCTGGGCGGTCGGGTCGGGACGGAAATTCCTCAACGCCCGCTGGCACCGACGCATTCTCAAGGGGGCCAGCGGGCTCCTCGTGGTGGTGGGCGGGGTCCTGATCTGGCAGAGCTGGGCCGGGAACTTCACCGACATGGTCCGCACCCCTGACTTCGTGGAGGAACACCAGTCCTCCGAGCGCTCGACGCCTCCCTTCCCCCCTCCCCTCCACGGGTGAGCGGACCGGTGCGCGACCCCCCCCGCCCCCTCCCCTTCGCCGACCCGGCGGACCATGCCCTCGTGGTGGACCACTACGAGTTGACCATGGCCCAGGGGTACTGGGCCCGGAAAATGCACGATCGGGCCCTCTTCAGCCTCTTCGTGCGCCGCCTCCCCCCGGGGCGGAACTTCCTCCTGGCCTGCGGGCTGGAGACGGCCCTCGAGATCCTGGAGGGATTCCGCTTTTCTCCGGAGGCCCTGGCGCACCTCGAGGGGACCGGGGCCTTCGATCCGCGCTTCCTGGCCTACCTGAGCGGATTCCGGTTCAAGGGAGAGGTGTGGGCCGTCCCCGAGGGGACCCCGGTCTTCGGCGACGTCCCCCTCCTCGAGATGGAAGCCCCTCTTCCTCAGGGGCAGATCGTGGAGACACTCCTCCTGAACCAGCTTCACCTCCAGACCCTTCTGGCCTCGAAGGCCGCCCGGGTGCGGGCCGCGGCGGGCGACCGGACCGTGGTAGACTTCGGACTCCGGCGCATGCACGGGGCCGATGCCGGTCTCAAGGGGGCCCGGGCCTGGCAGGTGGCCGGGCTCGATGCCACGAGCCATGTCCTGGCCGGAAAGGTCTACGGGGTGCCCGTGACGGGGACGATGGCCCATGCCTGGGTCCAGGCCCACACCTCCGAGCGGGAGTCCTTCCGAAGCTGGATCGAGCTCTTTCCCGACAGCATCCTCCTGGTCGACACCTACGACACCCTCGAGGGGGTACGCACCGTCATCGGGCTGGCCCGCGAGATGGGCGAGATCTTCCGCGTCCGGGGAATCCGCCTCGACTCGGGCGAGCTGGGCCCCCTGGCCGTGGAGGTCCGCGCCCTCCTGGACGCAGCCGGCCTCCGGGACCTCCGGATCTTCGCGAGCGGAGGGCTCGACGAGTGGAAGATCCGGGCGCTCGTCCGGAGCGGGGCGCCCATCGACGGCTTCGGGGTGGGCACCGACATGGGGGTCTCCCGCGATGCCCCGGCCCTCGACATGGTCTACAAGCTCACGAGCCTGGGCGGGGAGGGGCGCCTCAAGGCGTCTTCCGGGAAGGCCACCCTCCCGGGGCGGAAGCAGGTCTTTCGCCAGGAAGATGCCGAGGGCGTGGCGGTGGAAGACGTCCTCGCCCGGCATGGGGAGACCCTCCCCGGGCGCCCCCTCCTTCGCCCCGTCATGGAAGGCGGGCGGATCCTTCCCGGGGCCCGGGAGTCCCTGGACGAAGCCCGGGCCCGTGCCGCCCGGGAGCTGGCCTGCCTCCCTCCCCCCCTCCTCGCACTGGAAGACGCAGTGCCGCCCTACCCGGTCCGGGTCTCGGCGGAGCTCCAGGCGTACACCCGGGCCGTGGCTCGCCAGGTGGCGGGTGCGGCCCCAACCCGAACCGAGGCCCGAACCGAGGCCCGGCCCGAGGAACGATGAGCGCCATGCCTTCCCCCCCTCCCACCCCCCCCTCGACCACGGCCCTCCTCCTGGTCGACCTCCAGCCCGACTTCTTCCCCGGCGGCGCCCTCGCGGTGGCCGGAGGCGACGAGATCCTGGCCCCCGTCGCCCGCCTCATGGCCTCGCAGGCCTTCGGGCTCCAGGTGGCCACGCAGGACTGGCACCCCCCGAGGCACGCCTCCTTCGCCTCCTCCCACCCGGGGCGGTCGCCGCTTGAGGAGATCGAGTTGCACGGGCACCGCCAGACCCTCTGGCCCGACCACTGCGTGCAGGGCACCTCCGGCGCCGCCCTTCACCCCGGCCTCCCCGGGGTCCCCCTCCCCTGGGCACGGGTGGAGGCCGTGATCCGGAAGGGGACCGACCCCGGAACCGACTCCTACTCGGGCTTCCGGAACAACTGGAACCCGGCGGGGGAGCGCCCCCCCACCGGGCTCGCCGGGTACCTCCGGGAGCGCGGCATCGAGACCGTGGTCCTCTGCGGGCTGGCCCGGGACTTCTGCGTGCGATGGACCGCCGAAGATGCGGTGGAGGCCGGATTCACCACCCGCGTTCTCTGGGACCTGACCCGCTCGGTGAATCCGTCGGGAGATGACGCCCTCCGGGACGCCCTCACGGCCCGGGGGGTCGAGATCGTGCACGGAATCCCCGATCCCGCCTCCGACCCCGACCCCCACGCCGGCTGACGGACCCACCTCGCGACCTCGCCTCGGGCCGACCGATTCCCGACCCCTACCGGAAGGCCGGCGGGGGCTCGCCCGGCACATAGATCTCCCCTCCCTGCTCCCGGAATTCCCGGGCCTTCTCCTCCATCCCCACCTGGGCGGCCTCCTCCACCCCCACCTCCATGGAGGCGGCGTAGGCCCGCACATCCTGGGTGATCTTCATGGAGCAGAACTTCGGGCCGCACATGGAGCAGAAGTGCGCCACCTTCGCCCCCTCCGCCGGGAGGGTCTCGTCGTGGTAGGCGAGGGCGGTTTCGGGGTCGAGGGAGAGGTGGAACTGATCCCGCCAGCGGAACTCGAAGCGGGCCTTCGAGAGGGCGTCGTCCCACTCCCGCGCCCCCGGATGCCCCTTGGCCAGATCGGCGGCATGGGCGGCAATCCGGTACGCAATGACCCCCTGCTTCACATCGTCCCGGTTCGGAAGCCCCAGGTGCTCCTTGGGCGTCACGTAGCAGAGCATGGCCGTGCCGTACCACCCGATCTGGGCGGCCCCGATGGCGCTCGTGATGTGATCGTACCCGGGCGCGATGTCGGTGGTCAGCGGCCCCAGGGTGTAGAAGGGGGCCTCATGACACCAGTCGAGCTGGTGCTCCATGTTCTGGCGGATCTGGTGCATGGCCACGTGCCCGGGGCCCTCGCACATGGTCTGCACATCCATCTCCCAGGCGATCTTCGTGAGTTCGCCCTGGGTGCGGAGTTCTGCGAACTGGGCTTCGTCATTCGCGTCGGCCAGGGAGCCCGGGCGAAGCCCGTCGCCCAGCGAGAAGGAGACATCGTACGCCCGCATGATCTCGCAGATCTCGGGGAAGCGGGTGTAGAGGAAGCTCTCCCTGTGATGCGCCAGGCACCACTTGGCCATGATGCTCCCTCCCCGCGACACGATTCCCGTGAGGCGGTTGGCCGTCATGGGCACGTACCGGAGGAGGACCCCTGCGTGGACGGTGAAGTAGTCCACCCCCTGCTCTGCCTGCTCGATGAGGGTGTCGCGGTAGATCTCCCAGGTCAGCTCCTCCGGCACCCCGCCCACCTTCTCCAGCGCCTGGTAGATGGGCACGGTCCCGATGGGGACGGGGGAGTTCCGGAGAATCCACTCCCGGGTCTCGTGAATGTCCTTCCCCGTCGAGAGATCCATGACGGTGTCGGCCCCCCAGAGGGTGGCCCAGCGGAGCTTCTCCACCTCGTCGTCGATGGAGCTCCGCACCGCCGAATTCCCGATGTTCGCATTGATCTTCACCCGAAAACCCCGCCCGATGATCGTGGGCTCGAGCTCGGGGTGCCGGATGTTCGCCGGGATGATGGCCCGCCCTCGGGCGACCTCGCTCCGGACGAATTCCGGGTCCATGCCTTCCCGAAGGGCCACGAACTCCATTTCCTCGGTGATCTCGCCCCGCCGGGCGTAGTGCATCTGGGTCACGACCCCGCCCGCGCTCCCCCCACCCCGGCCCGAAACCCAGTCGGCCCGCAGGGGAGGGAGTCCCTCCCGGGGGTCGATCCCCCGGGGGCCGCTCGTGTCGGGCACGCGGAGGGGCGGCTCCCCTCCCGAGAGGTGGATCTCGCGCATGGGCACGCGGATCCCCCGGGTCCCCTCCACGAAAACCTTCTTCGACGAGGGGAAGTGGGTCCCGTAGTCGGACGGCGGGGCGGCGGGCGCTGCGGGCGGGGACGGCGCGGCCGAGGTGGCAGGCGCGCGTTCCCCCTCTGCCGTCGATCCGGCGGAGCTGGGGGCGGCAGGATTCGGGGCGGCGGGGGACGAAGCGGGCGTGGCAGACGACGACACGGGCGGCCTTCCGGTCTGGAGGGAGATCCGGGGCCTGGCGATTCACGGAGCTCTTCCCGCCCTCCGGGTCGGCGTGGTCCCGGGAGGCGGGCCCGGCCCCCTTCATGGGCGGGCCTCTGGCGCCTTCCTCGGGTGGGGTACCCTGGGCACCCCGGTCCTTCCTCGCCTCCCTCGCGGGCCGCGCTCCCTCCGCCGGTCTGAACCGGATCAGGTTCCAAGGGACTTTCTCAACCCCGCATGCGCCCTGTTCCGGCGCGAGCGGCGTACCCCTGGCGGCTTGAGCGTGGAAGGAAACCCAAGGGCGCCGTGGAGGCAAGGGGCAGAGAGGGGGCAGGTCGACCCGGCGGGCCGAGGCCGGGCGGGGGTGGGGCGGGGTGGTGGGGCGGCGAGACGACCGGGCTGCCGTTGGCGGGCGCGCACGGGGCCGGCGGGAGGGTCAGGACCTTCCCGCCTCCCTCCCCTCCCCGTCAGCAGCCTCCGCGTCCTCTGCACCCCCTGCACCCTCCGCCTCCTCCACACCCTCTGCATCCTCTGCCTCCTCCGCACCCTCTGCATCCACCGCATCTTCCGCATCTTCCGCATCTCCCGCATCTCCCGCATCCCCCTCCCGGAATTCCCCTGCAATGGGAAGGTCCAGATTCTCGAAGGCCACGAGATCCACCACGCCCGAGCGGCCCTGGACAAAGGCGACCCGCACCCGGTCCCCTTCCCGGGTCAGGGGGAGGGCGGCAGTGAGGGAGGAACCTCCGGTGAGGACTACCCCCTCGGCGCCCTCCACCACCAGGTAGTAGGCCGACTCCCCGGAGCGGACATCGGCCTGGGCCCGAAGGACCCGCCCCTCCACCTCCCGGACGTCCACGGTGGCATCCAGGGTGACCTCCCCCCCGCGCGAGGCCAGGGCTCGCCGGTACGCGCGGAGGGCTGCGCCCAGATCCTCGCCGGTGCCCACGATCTGGTCGTTCTGGGTGTTCACCATGGCGTAGCCGCGATTCAGCCCACCGCGGTCCTTCACGGGCATGAAGTAGGTGCCCGCCCCGGCGATCTGGTACCGGATGGGGAAGGACGCCCGGTACCCCTCGGCCTGGTACATCCCCTCGGCGGAGCGCCGGACGGCCTCCTCGGTGGCTCCGGATTCCCGAACGAAGCGAGCGGCTCCCGTGCGTGAATTCACGAGCATGAAGCCCACCGTGCCATCGTCGGCTCCTGCGGACGTGAGCCCCGTGTAGTAGTGGGGAACCCCCTCCGTGGAAAAGACGAGGGCCGTCCCCGGCGTGGGAGCCACCACCCCCAGCCGCGCCGGGTTCCACCACCCGGCCACGTAGCGGCCATTCCACCGGATCTGCTGCTCCACGAAGTCGATGGGCTGGATCCGGTCCACCCAGGCCGGCGTGTCCTCGACGGTGTGGACGGAGACCTCGCCGGTCTGGGCATCGGTGATCACCGCCCCGGTCACCGCGGGCCCCCGAAGCCCCACCCGGTTCTCGTAGAGCGTCGTCACCCAGAAGGGGCGGCCGGTGTCATCGATCTCGAAGATGTGGTCTGCAATCCCCCGGGTGGCGAGCCCCTCGCGCCGGAGGTGGCGAGCGAGGCGATCCCCGAACCACGACCCCTCGTTGAAGCGGAGGCGGAGGGGGGCGCCATCGAGCTCGCGCACGATCCGGAAGTCGTTCTCGTTCGTGGCCGAGACCATCACGTATCCGGGCGTCCCCTCCCGGTTCGAGAACCAGCGGAAGAAGCCGGAGTGGTTGAGGGGGCCCACCCAGTACAGGCGCCCGTTCACGCTCTGCAGGTGGAGGCGATCGATGGAGGTGATGGATCCGAGTGCGGTGTCATCCCCCAACCGGCGCATGGCGAGCCGCCGGGCCAGCGCTGCATCCACCACCCGGAGGTTCTCCAGATCCACCGCTCCCATGTCGGAGAGGGATGCCACCTCGTCGACGGGCCCGAGGAGGGTCCGGAAGCGCTCGGCGTGCACAACGCCCGAAGAGAAGAGGTAGGCGAAAAGAAGGCCCACCACGGCAGCGGAGGCCACCCCGATTCCCACCCGGTCCGAGGGCGCAAGGGAGAGGGGGCGCTTCTCCCCTGCGTTCCGGGCGGCGAGCACGCCGAGCCGGATCCCGCCTCCGACGACCACCGCGAGGACCAGCGTCCACCAGAGGGGGGAAAACCCATGGTGGGCCGGGGGGAGGAAGGCGTACCACCCCACGAGGACCCCGACCCCGACCAGGGCTCCGGCAAGGGCGCTGCGCCAGAGGGCTCCGGTCAGGAGGGCGGCGGCGAGGGCAACGACGAAGTAGAGGCCTGGCATGGGAGGTTCTCCATCGGGGACGGTCTGCGCACGGGGAGCGTGCGGGGTGCAGGCAACACGGGGGGCCGGAAGCGACCCGGAGGGCAAACCGGCGCCCCGCCCGGGTCGTGCGAGCTTCTCCCGCGCCCGGAGTTCCGCACGGTCGGGGTCGGGTCCGGCTTCCCCGCATACGGCCGGAAGGGGAAGCTTCTTCAAGGCGGAGGGCGCGGTGCGGTCGTCCCCCAGGGGAGAGGGAGGCCGCCGGCACCAGGGAGAGATCGACGCCCCCGTCGCCAGGGAGGGTCCGGGTTCCCGGACGAGGGCCCGGGTTCCGGGAGGAGGGCCCGGGTTCCGGAAAGAGGAGGGTCCATGGGAGGGACCTGGACTGGGGAGGAAACCCCGGCCTTGTGGTTGAGAATGAATCTCAATACTATGTGCGCATCGCTTCAACCTTTCCCTTCCAGGAGTTCAAGGATGCCACGGCACTCCCTCCGTTCTGCACCCTGCCTCGCCCTGGGTGCGCTGGCCCTCGCCCCCCTCCTCGCCCCCGCCGTCGAGGCCCAGACACCCCAACCTCCCCCCGCGGCGGCGGCTTCGGCCGACACGGTCAGCGACCGGCCCGCGGCCCTTCCCGTTCCGCTGGCACTCCCGGTGATCGAAGTGGTGGGCCGGAGCCCCGGTGCCGTGCTCCGGCAGACTGGAACGGTCAACATCGTCACACGCGAGGACCTCGAGATCCTTCGCCCCATCTCCACGGAAGACGCCCTTCGGCGCCTCCCCGGGGTGAATACCAAGTCGGAAGAGGAGACGGCCATCGTCTCCAACATCGGGCTGCGCGGGCTCTCGGCGGCCGAGGCCAAGTCCCTCATCCTCGAAGACGGCGTTCCCGTGGCCCCGGGCCTCCTCATCGGGAACGACCGCTACTTCAACCCGCGAATTCAGCGGGTGGAGCGCATCGAGGTGCTCAAGGGATCGTCCTCGCTCCGCTACGGCCCATCCACCATCGGGGGGGTGGTGAACTACCTGACTCGCACCCCGGACGAAGGGTGGCTCCTCTCCGCCCGCACCGGCTCCTTCGGGACCCGGGAGCTCCTCCTGGAGTCGGGTGCCCGCAGCCAGGACGGGCGCGCCTTCGGGGGGATCGTCGCCACCCATGCCCGGGGCGACGGGTTCATGGACCGGGGGTATTCCATGGTCGACGTCATGGCCAAGGGTGGCCTTCACCTGGGCGATCGGCACACCCTGGGGGCGAAGGCGTCCTGGTACCAGAACGACGCGAACATCTCGTACCGGGGGCTTCTTGTGGGCGAGTTCGAGGCGGGGGTCCGGGCCAACCCGGCTCCCGACGACTGGTACCTCACCGACCGGGCGTCCCTTGACCTGAACCATCGGTTCGAAATCAGCGACCGGGCGACCCTCACCAGCGTGGCGTACCTGAGCCGCCTGCGACGGGACTACTGGCGCTACAATGTCGACACCCCGGCCTCCAACGAAGCCGGGCGGTGGGTGTACACCGACCTCCTCACCGGCAACAACCGATCCTTCGATCGAACCGGCCTCGACACCCGCCTCCAGTTCGACCACGGGCTCTTCGGGGTGCCCGGAAACGCCGAGGTCGGGGTACGGGGGTTCCACGAGGTGTCGGACGACCGGCGCATCCGGGCCACCCGGGCCGACGATCGCACCGGGGAGAACGACCGACACCTTGAAGACGCCGCCACGAGCCTGTCCTTCCACGCCCACAACCGGGTTCAGCTCTCCTCCCGGTTCGCCCTGACGCCCGGCGTACGCGTCGAACGCTACCGCCAGGACCGACGGGTCCTTTCCGGCGAAGAGGAGCGGGCCTCCACCTCGAACACCGAGTTCCTCCCCGGGGTCGGGTCCACCCTCGACCTCGCCTCCTCGGCCCAGCTCTACGGTGGCATCTACCGCGCCTTCTCCCCCGCCACGAATGGCGTGGCCCTCGATGGAATGACGGACCAGAAGCTCGAGGCCGAGCGCTCCACGAACTACGAGCTCGGACTTCGCGGCGAGCGGGGTGCCCTCGACTACGAAGTGGCCCTCTTCCGGATGGACTTCCAGAACCAGGTCGTGACCGGAAACAGTGATCCCTCCCTCTCCCGGTCCAACGCCGGCGAGACCGTGCACCAGGGAGCTGAGGTGGCCGCCGGGTACCGCTTCTCCCCGGGGTTCGCCCTTTCGGGCAACCTCACCTGGGTCCCGGTGTCGCGCTTCCAGACCGGGGAGCACGAGGGGAACCGGATTCCCTACGCTCCCCGCGTTCTGGCGAACCTCTCGCTGGACCTGGCCCACGGCCCCCTTCGAGCCGCCCTCCTCGCACACCACCGCGGCGCCCAGTTCGGCGACGAAACGAACCTTCGCGAGATCCCGACGAACGCCGCCGGGGGCATCTGGGGGGGACGCATGCCGGCCTACACCCTCCTCGACCTGTCCGCCCAGTGGGCGGCAACCTCCTCCACCACCGTCTTCGGCGCGGTGAAGAACCTCACGAACGAGCGCTACATCACCGGGCTCCGGCAGGGGATCTACGCGGGCCCGGAGCGGAACTTCGAGGTGGGTGTGCGGCAGGCGTTCTGACCCGGGACCCGGCGCCTCTGGCCGCCGCACACCGTCTCCCGGTCGGCCCGTAATACAAAGCCCCACCTGCCTCGAAGTGCAGGTGGGGCTTTGTGTTACGGGTAGTGGAGCCAGCCGGGCTCGAACCGGCGACCCCCTGCTTGCAAAGCAGGTGCTCTCCCAACTGAGCTATGGCCCCATGATGTGCTTCGGTTCCCCTCGCTGCGCGCCGCGACTGACTCGCTTCCGGGGGACCCTTCAAAGATACGAAAGCTCCGGCCCGACGGGAAGTTTGGAGCGACGAAGGGGCAGGCCGGAACAGGGGCTCAAGGCCTTTGTGACGGCCGCGTAACGCGCTATTTTCCATTGCTGTCCCCTTCATGGGATTCCGCCAGGGGCGTCGCCGGGGACCGACGCTGAAACCGGGAATCCGCCCACCTCGTACGGGGGTGCACGTACACCGACCGCGAGGAGCCCTGCCAACGCGACCCGAACCGGGCCGTGGCGGCTCCGCTCCCGCCCCGTATCGACATAGATCGCAAGACCCTGGAGAACGACCATGCGCATCCTTACCTCTCAGAGCTCGCGGTTCGCCCGCAGCCAGAACTATACGGCGCCCGAGTACCGCGCCTCTTCCCTCCACCAGGCCCGCACCCGGCTGAACCTCGTCGCTCCGAACCACCCCGTTCGCGGGAAGGAGAAGACGGTCGAGAGCCCCCGCCGGCGGGACTGACCGGACACCCGACCGTGCCGGCGCCTTCCCGGCACCGGCGCGGCGCGGCTCCTGAACGGGCCGGCTCCCTGCGAGGCAGGGGGCCGGCCCGTTCCTCGTTCCGGCACGCATCGTCCCCTCCCTCCTGCCTTGCCCCCGGCACCCGATCGTCCTAGGCTCAGAAGTCCATCGGTGCAAACAATCTACGAGCCTTGTCGGCATCGGGTCCGGCGCCCTCGCACCGGGCGCTGTGCCTCGGCACCTGAAATCGGACATGCGCGCCGGGACCCGAACGGGCCCGCCCGTCCCGGAGCCCCACCGCTGCGGATCCCATCCCAGCCAGGCATCCCGCCCCCACGACGCATCCCCGCCCGACCCCCTCGCGAAAGGTCCACCGCGAAGGGTCCACCGGGGCGCCCTCCCGGCCCCCTCCTCCTCTCTCACCACCCCCCAACCCATGCCAGACCACCGACCTCTCCGCCGCTCCGTGGCCACCGCCGCCGCCTTCGCCCTCTCCCTGGGCCTGGCAGCCTGCGGAGGCGACGACACCTTCGATCACGCAACCCCTCCGGCCGATGCCCAGAGCACCCCCTCGGGAATTGCCTGGGTCGTCCTTCAGGAGGGACCGGAGGGTGGGGCCTCCCCCACGGTGGCCGACGACGTGAGGGTTCACTACACGGGGTGGACCACCGACGGCCGCCAGTTCGACTCCTCCGAGGGCCCCGACGCAGAGCCGGCCGTCTTCCCGCTGAGCGGGCTGATTCCCGGGTGGCAGGAGGCCGTTCCCCTCATGTCGGAGGGGGATCGCTACCGGTTCTGGATTCCGGGCTCCCTGGCCTACGACGACTCTCCGCGCACCGATGCCCCCCGCGGGACCCTCGTCTTCGAGATCGAGCTCCTCGAGGTGTACCGCGCACCGGAGGATCTCCCCCCTTCCTGACCCCCGCCCCCCTTCCCCTCCCCCTCGCTCCGGGAGTACGCATGTCCGCACCCGATCGTCGTGCCCAGCGCCAGGAAATCCGCCTCCTCCAGCGCGAGGCCACCTGGCTTCAGAAGGCCCTCTTCGCCCTCGGGAAGGCCGCCGAGGCTCGCGATCGCATGGTCCCCGACGAGGAAGGCGACTCCCCCTACCTGGTCGAGCTCGAGGAGGGGAGCGTTCCCCTCGATGCCGTGGAGGACGCCCTCGCCGAGCGCGTGAAGGAGATCCTCGAACATGTGAGGGAGCGCCGCAGGGTCCTGCGTTGACGCAGGGGGTCCGGGGGCCCAAGCTGAGGCCCTGCACCGTCGCATCCCCCGCATCCGCGTTCGCACCCTCCGGCGCGTTCCGCGCCGCGTCTCCCTGGTCGTACTCCCGTGCCCGCGTCCTCTCCCCTCCGCCTCCGGCTTCTCCAGCCCTCCCCCTCGGTCGAGACGGCCGAGGGCGTGCCGGTGGACCTCCCGGCGGGGAAGCCCCTGGCCCTTCTGGCCTATCTCCACCTGGCCGATGAGCCCGTTCCCCGCGACACCCTGGCCGGGCTCCTCTGGCCCGCAAGCACCCGGGAGCGGGCCCGCGGCTCGGTGCGACATGCCCTCTGGACACTCCGCAGCCGTCTCGGCGAATCGGTCTTCGCCTCCGATGACCCGGTGGCCCTGGCTCCCGGAGCGCTGACGAGCGACCTGGACCAGCTCGAGGCCCATCTGGCCCGGGGGTCGATGCAAGGGGCGCTGGAGGTGTGGAAGGCGCCGCCCTTCGGCACCTTCACCCTCTCCGATGCCCCCGAGTGGGAGCGGTGGGCCGACGGGGTACGCGAGGGCGTGCGCACCCGCCTGGCCGATGCCCTCGTCGAGGCCGGTCGCAGCGCCCGGGCCCGGAGCGGGCGGGAGGGAGCCCGTCCGGGAGGGACGGCCCGGGAGGGGATCGATCTTCTGGAGGCCGCGACCCGGATCCACCCCGAACGCCTGCGCCTCCACGAGACCCTGGTGGAGACCCTCCTGGAGCTCCGGGCCTTCGACGAGGCCCATGCGGCGGTGATCCGGGCCCGGGAAGGGATGGACGACCCCGAGTCCCGGGCCGCCCTCGACGCCCTCTCCGACCGATGCCAGGCCCTGGCCCGGGGGGCGCGGCCGGCAGATCCGGCCCATGCCGCCCTCCACCTCACCTTCGTCGGGCGCACCGACGAGTTCTCCACCCTGGTCCGGCGGTGGCGCGAGGTGCGGAGGGGCGCCCCCGGCATCGGCCTCGTGCTGGGTGAAGCCGGGATCGGAAAGACCCGGCTGGCCGAGGAGCTCCTCCTCGTGGCCGAAGCCGAGGGGGGGCGGGGGATCCTGATCAAGGCCGAGGACTCGGAGCGCCCCATCGAGTGGGGACTCCTCTCCGAGGTGATCCAGCGCCTTCTCCGCCTGTCGGGGGCCGCCGGGATCAGCCCGGCCTCCGATGCCATTCTCCGCTCCCTCATGCCGAGCCTGGCCCTGGGGGAGAGCCGCGCCGATGACCCGGCCCTCCGGGGTCTGGCCATGGCCATTCCCCGGGCCTCCCCCTCGGCGGCCCTCTCCGACGCGCTGGTGGACCTGGTCACCGCGGTTTCGGATGATGCGCCTCTTCTCCTCGTGGTGGACGACCTGCACTGGGCCGACACCGAGAGCCGCACCGTCCTGGCCCGTGCCGCGACGCGGCTGGACCGGGCCGCGGCGCTCCTCCTCTTCACCTCCAGGAGCGAGGTGAACGAGCCCCGGGTCCGGAAGACCCTGTCCCTCCTGCAGGATGCCCCCTCGGCGGTGGTGGCCGAACTCGAGCCCTGGAGCCTGGCCTCCACCACCGAGGCGCTCCGGAGCCGGCTCCACTTCACCCACCCCACCCGGGCCGATGCCGTGATCCGGCGGATCCACATGACGAGCCGGGGAAACCCGCTCTTCATCGTGGAGCTGGTAAAGGTCTTTCTGGAGGAGGGGATCGTCGAGATCGAGGACGAGGGGCGGTGGACCTTTCACACCGACCGCCTCCCTCCGGACCTCCCCCTTCCCGGCACGGTGCGGGCCCTGGTGGATCGCCAGCTCGATCAGCTCTCCCGCGAAGCCACCCTGGTGGCGGCCCACATGGCCCGGATCGGGCACGCCACCTCTCCCCGGGTCCTGGGCCTTCAGACCGGGCTCGGCACCTCGGCCGTGACGAACGGAATCGGGGATCTCCTGGCCCGCCGCATGATCCGCTGGGAGGGGAGCGATGCGGTCACCTTCGTCCATGACGAGCTCCGGGCCGCCGTGGCCCGGCGCTACCAGCTCCATGTAGGGCTCACGGCAGGGGGCGGGGCCCAGTGGTCCTTCTTCCGCACGGCGGTGGTGGCCTCCCTCGTGCTCCTCACCCTGGGAGCCGGGCTCTACGCCTTCGCCAACCCCGACCCCTTCGGCCCCGGCCCCTGGGGTGGGGGCGTCATCGAGGCCGTCGACGCTCGCGGGGAGGCCCACCTCCTCCGCTTCCGGAGCGGGGCCACCCCCCAGCTCGAACCCACCGAACTCCCCCTGCCTCCGGCCCCGGGGCCGGAGGTACGCGCGGTGTCGCAGCCGGGCGGTGCCCACCACCTTCAGCTCGTCCGGACCTCGGCCCGGGGCGAGGAGGAGGTCCACCGGGTGGGAGTCATCGAGACCGGGGGCAACCGGCCTCCTCCCCTTTCCCTTCTCTCTCCCGACCAGCGCTTCCTCGCCGTTGTCCTGCCCGGGCCGCCCGACACGGTGCGCCTTCTCGTGGAGCGCGGGCGGGTGGCCCACGAGGCGGTGGTCCCCGAAGTCCTCGATGGCACCTGGTGCGGGAGCCAGGGGCTCTTCCTGCTGAGTCATGGCCCTTCCCGCATTGACCTGGTTCGCTGGAACCCGGTGGAGGGCGGACCGTCGACCCTTCCCATGGAGCGGGTCACCCCCGGGGGTGCCCTTGCATGCACCCCCGATGGCCGTGCCCTTCTCCTGGCGGGGGTGCAGGACGGGCGCCCGGGGGTCTTTCTCAAGGATCTCACCACCGGGGTGGTCCTCCCCCTGGGGTGGAGGGGAGAGGGGGCCCCGGTGGCCCTCCGCTGGCGGGCCGGGGAGGGCCACTCGCGGACCGGCGCCTCCGCCCTTCCCCGGGGGATGGCCCCCATCGAGATCCAGCTCGAGCCCGAAGGCCCCATGGAGCTGGGGCTGGGCGGCCAGCGTGTGCTCGACGGGGTCCTGCTCCTGGGCTCCGGCGCCCGCCGGAGGGAGGCCCTGGCCTGGAGCTCCGACGATACCACCGTGGTGGCGGTCCGCCCTGGAGGGCGTGTGTCTGCAGTCGGACCGGGCATCACGACCGTTCGGGCCCGATGGGGGGGGTGGCTCGAGGCCGAGGTGCAGGTGCGGGTCACGGACCAGGTGGAGCAGCGCCCTCTCCGGGAGCGAAGCGAGTTTCTTTCGGTTCCGGCCGACGGGGGCGCGCCCCTTCCCCTCTTTGAATCCGTGGCCGTGGGCGCGGACGTGTCGGTGACGTTGGAGTTCATGATCCGGGCCGAAGGAGAGGATGCCCGGGTGGAGCTTTGCACCGGAATGGGAGAAAGGGCGGATTCCCCCGGGGGAACCGCCTGTGTCGCCTACCCGGCCCCCGTGGGATCCCGGCTCGACCGCACCCGGATCGCCCTGGGCACCGGCTCGGGCATCCCGGCAACCCGGGTGCCCTTGACCGATGCGCCGCCGCCTTCGCCCGGGGCCTTCGGGACCGAGGGGTGGATCCCCGCGGCCCTCGTCGTGGACCCGGACGGGTGGGTTCGCCTCTATGTGGACGGGGCCTTCCGGATCCAGGGCACGGTTCGACTCCCCCGGGGTGCGGCGGAAGCGCCCTGGCAGGTGATGCTGGGGGGGAGCGCCCGGGAAGGCACCGCCGGTGTCCGGGAGGTCAGCCTGTGGGAAGGGGAGCGCAGGCTTCCCCCCGAGTAGGCCGCGAGGCCGCGGCTCGTCGCGCCGAGTCCCGCGTGCCTCTCCGCACGGGAAGGAGGCGTACGCCGCAGGAACGGGCGGGAACGGGAGAGGTGGGAGCCGGCGCGCGACCGTCCGAATCGTGACGTAAGGCAGGGCGTCACAGGAGGTCACCGGGTAGGGCGGCAGTGTGGAGGGAACCGCTACATTCTGGTTGCCGCAGGTGACCCAGGGTAGGATCAGGGTTCAGGCTGACGGGCAGCCTACGGGGGTCGCGCGCCGGTGGAGGAAGGAAATGCTGACTTCCAAGGTTATGCGCCTCCGTTAACGATGCGTCAAACGCCATTCATCCACCGTTTTCTGATCCGCCACCGCCCTCCCGCCACCGCCGTTGACCCGCGCCGGAACTGGGTTATGACCCCGTCCACGGTGGTTGACACCCGTTCGGCACTCCCGTGGACGTCCGAAGCCTCCCGCCTCTGCGTTTCAGCTCTCCAGATCCCCGCTACCCCCTCTCGTTGACGGATTCCATGCCCCCACTTCCTCCCCGCTCTCACCCCTCGAAGGGCGCGATCGTACCGGAGTCCGCCCGAATGGCTCCCCCCCGGGCGGCACCGGCCCAGGTGATATGGGCCGGCGCCGCCCTTGCCACCCTCGTCCTCCTGGGCACAGGGTGCGGGGATTCGCCCGCCCCCGGGCTCGCGGTGGGCGAGGTGGGCTTTTCCCACGACGATACCCGGGGCCTCGGCACGGGGCAGCTCGAGACGCTGGCCAGCATGGCGGCCCTGGGCCTCATGGTGTCCGAGGATGCATGGGAGCGGGTGGGAGGGCCTCGCCTCGAGGCCGCCGAGCGGGCCCTCCTCGGGGAGCGGCTCCGGGAGGAGGTCATTCTCGAGGGCGCCGGGGTCACGGAGGCCCAGCTCGAGGCGGTGTACACCGCAAACCCCGAGTGGGAGCTCGAAGTACGCCACCTCGTGGTCCTGGCCGAGCCCTGGGAGCCCGCGGCACGGCGGCGGGAGGCCCGGGAGCGGGCCGCGGCCGGGCTCGAGCGGATCCGCGGGGGGGAGGACTTCGCCGCGGTGGTGGCCGAGGTCTCGGAGGAGCCGGGTGCCGCTGGCCGGGGGGGCCTCCTCCGCCCCGGCCGCCGGGGAACCTGGGTCGGCGAGTTCTGGGAGGCGGCCCTGGCCCTGGAGGTGGGCGGGGTTTCGGGGGTCGTGGAGAGCCCCTATGGCTTCCATGTACTCCGCCTGGAAGACCGGTCCCCCCTCCCCCTGGAGGAGGCCCGCCCCCGGGTCGTGCGGGAGGTGGCCCGGGGGCTGGGGGGAGGGGCCTACTGGGAAGAGACGCTGGAGGGGTGGCGGGAGGGGATCGAGATCCTCCCCCCCGAGGCGGCTCCTCGCCCCCGCCCCGCCCCCTTCCCCGCCCCCTCTCCCCTGGCCCTCCCCGAGACCTCCGGCGAGGACCCGGTCCTGGCCCGATGGCCTGGAGGGTCCCTCACCCTCGAGGCCTTCACCCGCCACCTCCTGGCCCTTCCGGCCCGGCGACTGGCCTCCCTGGCCGACGAGGGGGCCATGGAAGCCGAGCTCCGCGTTGCGGCCGAGGTCTTCCTCCTGGCCCACCGGGCCCGGGAGCGGGAGATCGCCCTTTCCGAGCCGGACCAGGCCACCCTCCTCCGGGGGTGGGAGCGGGAGGCCGGGGAGTGGGCGGGGCTCCTGGGGTTCACCCCCGGTCTCTCGGCCGAAGGGGTGGCGGAGCGGGCCCTGGCCGGGCTTCGCGCCACCGGTCAGAACGCCCGGATCGGGAGGGAGGGCGCGGCCACGGCCGCTCCCTCCCTTCTCGCTGCCTACCCCCTCGAAGGCCAGGCCCTGGCCTTCCCCTCCTCATGACCCCCCGGGATCGGCGAAGGCTCCGCTTCCTCCTGGGCTTCGGCCTCTGGTTCACCGCCCTCTGGTTTCTCTGGAACACCCCCTTCATCTATCCTGTGCAGGTCTTCGTGGTCTTTCTCCACGAGATCAGCCACGGGATCGCGGCGGTGGCCACCGGAGGGTCCATTCAGCGGATCACCCTGAGTCCGCGGCTGGGCGGGGCGTGCTACTGTCCCGGGGGGAATGCCTTTCTGACCCTCTCGGCCGGGTACCTGGGCTCCCTCCTCTGGGGGGCGGCCATTCTCGAGGCCGGGGAGCGGGCCGGACGGCATGCCGGACGGGTGGTGCAGGGGATCGGGGCCGGGGTCCTCCTCCTCTCCCTCCTCTTCGTGCGCGGGATCTTCGGGCTTCTTTTCGGCGTCCTCTTCGGGGGGGCCCTCATCGTGGCGGCGCGGTACCTCTCGCCGGGGTGGAACCGGACCCTCCTCACCGGGCTGGGGCTGACGAGTGCGCTCTACGCCATTCTCGACATCAAGTCCGATGTGATCGACCGGCCGCACCTCCCCTCCGATGCCTACATGCTGGCCCAGCTCACCGGGATTCCCACCGTGGCGTGGGGGGTGATCTGGATCGCGATCTCCCTCGTGGTGTGTGCGCTTCTCTTTCTCCGGGCGTATCGGAAGGCGTGACGGTCCCTCCGGGCCCTTGCGTGATGGGGGGCGCTCTCCGTAGACTCCGAACGTCCCCCGAAGGGACTGGGCCGGTGTGGAGGGGCCAGGGTGCTCCGAAGCCTCCGGACCGCGGGTCGCGAGCCCGCCGGTGTTCCGCCCGATGTTGACCCGCAAAAAGGAGGTGATCCCTTGTCTAGCCCCAGTAGTCACTCCAGCCTGGCATGGGCAAGCGGTCGCCGTAACGGCAACTGATCGCCGAAGTTCGATCGCTCGCTGTTTGAGCCACGCGGCCACCGCGTCAGGCTGGACGGCGTAACGGAAGCCCCCCGTCGGACCCTGTGTCCGGCGGGGGGTTTTTCACGTGGGGGGCTCCAGCGCCCCCCTGAGCGGCCGCGGGACCGGACTTCGCTCACGAGTCAGGCCGGGCCTGCGGGGTGAGCGGCCTCCCCCCCACCCCCTTACTCCATGGGGAGGAGGGTCTCCCACAGCTCCTGCGGCACCGGAAGCCGGACCCACGAAGCCGACTCCACCTGCCAGTAGATCAGGTTGAGCATCGCACCGGAGAGCTCCGCCCCGGAAAGCCCGGGGAGGGGGAGGGTGAAGCTCTCTTCGGAGATGGGAAGCCCGGCCAGGATCCCGGCACCGGCAATTGCGCCGAAGCTCGACCCATCCCGTGACGGGAGAGGGAGCGGACGGGTGGTCCCGCCCATGGAAAGGGTGGCTTCCATGGGCGCCACCCGATGCGTGAGCGGCCACCTGTGGCCCGGAGCGGCGGGGCGCCGCGGATCATCGACCAGACGAAGGGTGAGGCGGAGGATCATGGGCTCGACCTCGGGCGAAGGGGAGACGCCCGGTCCCGACCCCGGGGGCGCCTGCCCCACCGCCAGCGGCCCCACCGACAGCTGCCCCCCGGCAAAGCTCCGGCGCGACCGGTCCAGGTAGGCCTCGGGGACGGAGACCGGCGGAAGGGGCCGTCGTGTGGAGCGGATCTCGTGACCCACGAGTTCCAGCCGGAGGGTACCGGCCCGCAGGGCATCCAGCTCGGACGGTGCGAGGCGGACCAGAGGCTCATGGTCCTGCCACCGGGGAAGCAGGATGAGAAGACGGTTCGTCGTGGGAGTGGGCGGGCCGACGTACCGGGTGGACAGGGCCTGCTCCGAGCGAACCACGGTGCCGTCGGAGGCTTCGAGCAGGTACATCATGAACGGGTAGAACGAGTGGACGGCGTCTGTTCGGGGCCGAGGCCCGGAGAGCGACAGGGCCACGGTGTTGGCCCGCGTGGCGGCGTCTTGACCGGAGGCCCCGCCGACCCCACCAGACACCACCGCATGCCCGCTACCCGTATTGAGATTCAGGGCATCGACACGGACGGAGTCCGCCAGGGGGAGGACCGACTGCGGGGCACTTCCCGCAGTGGCGCCCTGCAGAATCTGTCGGGGGTCCGGCTCGCCCTGGAAGCCGCCCGCCGCCATCCCGGCCATGGCGGCCCCCAGCGCAAGGATCCCGCCGGCGAGGAGGGTTCCGCGCCCCTGCCGGCCACTCCGGTAGACCAGCGCCAGGAAGACCCCGGCCAGAAGGGCCCCCGCCGGTCCCAGAAGGAAAGCCGCGAGGCCTGACGTAGCGGAGACCCCCACGTCTCCGGCAGCCTCTGCTCCGCGACGCAGAAGGGTCATGTGCACGGCCGAGATGCCCAGCATCGTCACCGCGGCCCCCACGAAGAGGGCCGCTGCCCCGGCCAGCGAGGTTGTGGCCGCCCCGAGCACCAGCCCCAGCGTCACCCCTGCCCCTGCCGCCAGGGCACCGCTCCCGAGGCCGTGGAGAATCCAACCCGGGTCCAGCGCCCAGGACTGGAGAGCCACGGCATGCCCCACCAGGGGGATCCCCGCGCCCACCAGAAAGGCGACCCCGGCCTTGGCCGCCACGAGCGCCAGGGGTTCGAGGGGGAGGGTGACCCAGTATGCAGCCTCCCGCCGGGGCGGGTCCGTCTGGATCAGCCACGCCGACATCCCCGCAGCCCCGAAGAAGAGGAGGAACCCGATCCCGGGGAGACCCACTCCGACGCCCTGAGCGGCCGACTCCGCTGCCACCAGGACGGCCACCATCACGGCCCATCCGGCCACCATCCAGCGGGCGCGCCGAAGGTCGCGCCCGGCCACGTGGACGAGCTGCCGAATCCACCCCGGAGGCGTTCCGGGGGCGCCGGCCCGTACCTCGGAGGCTCCGGCGTTCACTTCGGTCCGGTCTGTCATGCCGCCTCCCGGGCAAGGGTCAGGTAGAGTTCGCGAAGCCCCATCCGGTGGGCGCTGGCTCGGGCCTCACCGGAGATCCCTGAGGGAAGGGGGAGGGCGCCATCAGCCCCGGCCTCCATCACGAAGGAGAGGCGGCGGCCTGCCCGCTCCGCCCCCAGCGCCGTGGGAGGAACCCAGGCGGGGATCCCCCCGTCGGCCTCGTCCAGCTGCACCTCCACCCGCCGGTATCGCGACAGAACTTCCTCCAGGGGGGCGTGAAGACGGAGCCGTCCCCGGTCCAGGAGGAGGAGGTGATCGGCCAGGGTTTCCATTTCCGTCACCTCGTGGGAGGCGACCACCACCGTCCATCCCCCGCCCCCGCCGGCGGCAAGAAGCCCCCGGGCCAGCGCCTCCCGGGTCCCCACGTCCATCCCGCCGAAGGGCTCGTCCAGGAGGAGAATCCGGGGCCGTGGGGCCATGGCGCAGAGGAGAGCCGCCTTCCGGTGCTCCCCCCGGGACAGGCTTCCGATCCGCCCGTTGGGGTCCAGGCCGAACCGCTCGCGGAGCTCCCCGGCCAGATCCGCATCCCATGCAGGGTACAGGGGGGCCAGCCACCGCTCCAGCGCTCCCAGCCTCATCCAGGGGGGGAGAGAGAGCCCCTCCGCCGCAACGGTGACCTGCCCCCGGACCTCCCGGGCCCGGCGAAAGGGGTCGTGCCCCAGCACCCGGACCTTCCCCCGGGAAGGGCGCTGCATCCCCGCCAGGATCCTGAGGAGGGTGCTTTTCCCCGCCCCGTTGGCTCCGAGAAGGGCCACGGTGCCCCCGGCCGGGAGCGAGAGGGAAAGGGCGTCCAGCGCCGCCGGTCCCTCGGGGCGCGTCCAGGGCATGCGGGACCCGTAGCGGTGGGACACCCCCTCCACCACGATCGGGGGATCAGTCGTCGGCATGGTCATCTCCAAAGAGTTCTTCCCAGCGCGCGCGGAGGGCGCCTTCGAGGCGGGACCGGGGGATCCCCAGCCGCCGCGCTTCCACCACAAGGGCCTCCACCTCGCGGGCCAGGAGGGCCTCCTGCTCCCCCGGGAGGGCCGGGTTTCCCCGGGCCACCACCGTGCCCACCCCGGGAAGGGGCTCGAGCAGCCCCTGCCGG
Source organism: Gemmatimonadales bacterium (assembly GCA_050485885.1). Classification (GTDB taxonomy): domain Bacteria; phylum Gemmatimonadota; class Gemmatimonadetes; order Longimicrobiales; family Gaopeijiaceae; genus SKNW01. Next base: position 82,976 of record JBJHCG010000011.1, read on the forward strand.
ATGAGTTCGGCCACCGCCTTGTGCGCCGTGTTGGGATTCACGCGGAGGGCCTGGCTCACCTCCCGCACCGAGGGGAAGGGGTCGCCCTCCCGCAGCTCGCCCGAGAGAATGGCCCGGGTGGCCGCGAAGACGATCTGCTTCCAGGGGGATTCCCCCGGCTCCAGGGTGAGGCGGAAGGGGAGCATGGTGTATTATGCACACTGGTACACATGGGACGCAAGGGGCAAGGGTCGTCATGGGCACGCGGAGGGGTGATCCACCCGCGAACCCGCCGCGGGGGTTTGCCAGGACCTCGCCACGGGGTGTGCCGGGACCTCGCCGCCGGACTCCACCAGGGACTCGCGGAAGAACTCCCCGGGGTGGTAGGATCCGAAGGAGCTCTCCCGCCCCGAGCCGCCCCGCGCCGCCTCCCCCACGGGCCCGCCCCCCTTCCTTCCCCCCGAACACCCTCTCCATGCGCGTTGTCCGCCCCCCCACCGCCCCTCCCCGCCTCGCCGCCTCCCGCCTGGCTGCGCTCGCCCTGGTCCTCGCCTCCCTCCTCCTTCCCGGCGCGGGAGCCGCCCAGGAGGCCGGAAGCCCGTCCCCGACGCTGGCCGAGATCCTCCAGCGGATCGAGGCCCCCAGAACCCCCGGCGGCGAGGGCGCCGGGAGCCTCTCCCTGGCCGAGCTCCTCGAGTCCACCGGGGTGCCGGGGGTGAGCGTGGCGGTGGTCCACGACTTCGCCCTCCACTGGACCCGGGGGTTCGGCACGGCCGACGTGGTCACCGGGGCGCCCGTCACCGAGGAGACCCTCTTCCAGGCTGCCTCCATCAGCAAGCCGGTCACGGCCATGGCCGCCCTCCGCCTGGCCCGCGAGGGGCGCCTCGACCTCGATGGCAATGTGAACCGCCACCTCCGGAGCTGGCAGATCCCGCCCCGCCCCGAGCATGCCGCGAACCCGGTCACCCCCCGGGCTCTTCTCAGCCACACCTCGGGCGCCGATGACGGCTTCGGCTTTCCGGGCTACGACCCCGAGGCCCCCCGCCCCGACGTGGTCGGGATCCTGAATGGAGCCTCCCCCTCGAACACGGGCCCCGTCCTCTTCGCCCGCGCCCCCTTCGAGGCGTACAAGTACTCCGGGGGCGGCTCCACCATCGTGCAGCTCGCCCTGGCCGAGTCCACGGGGGAGCCCTTCGCATCGCTCATGGAGAGCCTCGTCCTGGCCCCCCTTGGCATGACCGGGAGCACGTACGAGCAGCCCCTCCCGCCGGAGCGCGCCGCCCGGGCCAGCCGGGCCCACGACCGGGCGGGGGCGGCCCGGAGCGCACCCTGGCACATCTACCCGGAGCAGGCGGCGGCCGGGCTCTGGACCACCTCGGCCGACCTCGCCCGCTTCGTCGTCGAGGTGCAGCGGGCCGTCCGGGGCCCCGAGGGCGCCGTGCTCGACCGGGCCTCGGCCCTCGAGATGGTCACCCCGGTGGGGGTGGGCCCTTTCGGGGTGGGCCTCATGGTCGACCGCCGGGGCGAGGGGTGGTACTTCAGCCACACCGGCTCCAACCGGGGCTTCCGCGGCCTCCTCCTGGGGCACGTGCGGAAGGGCTACGGGGTGGCCATTCTCACGAATGCCGACCGGGGCGGCGAGGTCATGAACGAGCTCCTCCTCCGCGTGGCCGAAGCCTACGGATGGGACATGCTCGACGCCCCCCTCCGGCGGTAGGAGGGCGCCACCCGAAGGGCGCCTCCCTCAGGGCGCCTCCCGAAGGGCGCCTCCCGCCGGACCACCCGATGGTGCTCCCCGCGTGGGGGCCTACCGCCCCACCCGCCCCACCCGCTCCCGGGGCACCCGGGGTGGCTCCAGGACCCGGTGCACGGGGAGGATCCCCCCGATCCGCGCCTCCGAGAGAAAGGCCCCCATGATCGCCAGGGAGTTCTCGTCTTCCGGCTCCATGAGGTGAAAGAGGAGGGCGGCCCCGGGCTGCCCCCCGGGCACGAACCATCCCCCGGCCGGAAGCTCCACCTCGCCTGCCTCGAGCTCGGTCCGGAAGCGCTGGGGAACGTACCCCTCGTAGGGCTGGCGCAGGACCTCCAGCTCGCGAATCCGGAAGTGCTCCACCGACCAGCGGGCCGGAGCGAGGACCCGCTCCACCACGAGGCCGTGGTCCAGGAGGATCTCCACCAGGTCTCCCCGATGGGGCGCCACCAGGTACCCGGCGGGGCGGGCCCGGGCCAGGGTGACCCGGGCGCTGTCGAAGAGGGGGACGCGCACCGTGGTGGTCTCGCCGGTATAGCGCCAGCGGAGCCCCTCCTCCGTCTCGACCTGCTCCCGGAGCGCCACCTCGTAGTCCACCTCCCGGCTCGCCACCGGCTCCCGGAGCACGGCCAGGGAGTCGGCCCCGGCCCCTCCGCGCCCCCCGGGCACTCCCATGCTCCGGCGAGCCTCCGTGAGCGCCGCCAGAACGCCCTCCGCCTCGTGGGCCAGGGTCCGGGCCAGGGCCGTGAGGGCCAGGTGCTGCCGCTCGGTGCGCGCCTCGATCTCCACTCGCGCATCGGAGGCCCGGAGGCTCTCGTAGAGAATTGTGGCCAGCCCCTGGCTTGCGGCGTAGTCGTTCAGGGTGCGGCCGTACACCGGGACCGAGATCCCCACCTCGGGGCGTTCCACCAGCTCGTTCAGCCCCCCGGGGGTGTGGTAGATGATGTGGGTGTGCCCCTCCGCCTCGAGGGCCTCCACCACGGCGGGCACGAGAACCTCGGCGGCCAGGGTCACCGTGCTCGCCGGCCCATGGGGGTTCGTGGGGAACCAGGTGTAGAAGTCGTAGATCCGGGGCGGTCCCCCCAGCTCGTGGGCATCCACCACCACGTGGGGGCGCCAGGGGAGGAGGACCTCGCCCACCACGGCCCGGGCCTCGGGGTTGTCGAGGCGGAGGTAGTCCCGGTTCAGGTTGAAGCCCGCCACATTGTTCCGGATCCCCCAGGTGCCGGCCTCGGCCCCGTCGGGGTTCATCTGGGGCACGAGGAGCACGACAAGATCCTCCAGGAGGGGGGCGAGGGGGCCCTCGACCAGGTCATGGGCAAAGCGGAGGAGCCCCTCCTTCCCGGCGGGCTCGTCTCCATGCACCTGGGCCCCCACGAAGAGAATGGGCCGCCCCGAGGCGTGGGCCTCGGCCGGGCTCCCCACCCCGGGGCGCGCCAGCGTCACCAGGTGGAGGGGGCGCCCCTCCCGGCTCCGCCCGATCTCCTGCATGGACACGTCGGGCGACCGGGCCGAGAGGCTCCGGAAGAAGTGGACCACCTCCTCGTGGGGGGTGAGGGCCTCCAGCGACCGGCCCACGAGGGCCCGTGCCCGCTCCGGCTCCACCTCCACCGGAGACCACCCCTCCCCGCGGACCTGCGCCCCTCCCCGCCAGCGGGGAGCCCCCCGGGCGTCGGGAGCCGTGACCCGCTCCATGGCGACCTCCGGAAGCTCCCGGAGGCGGGCCACCGAGAGCCGGACCCCGGGGCGCTCCTCCGTGGTGAACCACCCCATGGAGACCATGGAGTTCGCATCCTCCGGCTCCAGGAGGTGCGCGATGATCCGGGCCGTGGGCTGGTCCATGCGCACGAGGAAGGAGCCGGCGGCCACCTCGAGGGATCCGGGCTCCAGCGCGGTGACCACCTCCCGGGGCACGTACCCCTCGTACGCCCGGTCCCCGCGACTCACCGAAACGACCCGGTACCCCTCGCCGGCCACCGTGGCGGGGGCCAGGATCCGGTCCACCTGGATCCCGTGCAGGGCCAGGTGCCGGGCCACCTCCTCCCGATGGGGGGCCAGGAGGTACCCCACCGGCCGCACCCGCCCCAGGGCGATGCGGGCGCTGTCGAGCACCGGGACCTCCAGCTCCACCACCTCCCCCTCGACCTGGAGCCGGTAGGGGAGGACCCGGCTCGCCACCTGCTCCACCTGGAGGGCCACCGAGTCCGCCTCGTTCCAGCGCGCCCCCCGGGCCACGAGCTCCCCCCGCTCCTCCGCCACCGTGGCCACCACCCGGTCGGCGTGCTCCACCACCCACTCGGCCAGGGCCCCCAGCGCCACCTCCTGCCGCCGCACCCGGGGCTCGAGCCCTTCCCGGGCATCGCGCGGCCGCATGCTCTCGAAGAGCACGGTCATGGCCGCCCGGGCGCCGCCATAGGAGGAGAGGGCCTGGGCCCCGTAGCTCCCCGCCGAGACCCCCTGGTCCGGGTTCTCCACGAGCCCGGGCGGCACCCGGTGGTAGGGAAAGTGCGAGAACCCCGCGCCCTCCAGCGCCTCCACCAGGTGGGGCACGAGCTCGTGCCGAGTCAGGGTCCAGTTCAGGGTGGGGCCCGCCACATCGAGGGGATAGCTCAGGTAGAAGTCGTAGATCCGTGGCGGCCCCACGAGCTCGTGCACATCCACGATCACATGGGGCTGCCAGGCCGCGATCACCCCGGGTACCCAGGCCCGGGTCTCGGCGGTGGCCAGGCGGAGGTAGTCCCGGTTCACATTCAGGTTTGCCGGGTTGTTTCGCGTTCCCCACGGGCCCGCCTCCCCCCCGTCGGGGTTCAGCGCCGGCGAGAGAACGAAAACCGCCCCTTCCGGCAGCCCCTCCAGGGGACCCTCCACCAGGTCCCGGGCAAAGGCCATGAGCGCCTCCATCCCGGCCGGCTCATCGCCATGGACCAGGGCGTTCACAAGCACGATGGGCCGCCCCGACGCATGGGCCTCCCAGGGGTCGGAAAGAGCCGGCTCCGAGACCACCACCTCCAGGAGGGCCCGCCCCTCGGCGCTCCGCCCGAACTCCCGGATCCGCACCCGCTCCGAGCGTGCCCCCAGCGCACGGTAGAAGTCCACCATGGCCTCGTGCCCGGTGATCCCCTCGTACCCCCGCACCTCCGCCGGCGTCCGAAGGCGCTCGCCCGAGGGCCGGTGGGCCGACGGAAGGGAATCGCCAGGGGCGCCCCCCTTCCGGGCCAAGTCTTCGGAGAGGGGAATGGGAAGGCCCCCGCTTCCAGCCACAGCACTGGCCTGGACTGCGGCCGGGCCCCCGGCCAGAAGGGCGGCCAGCGCCGCAAGGAGGGTGAGGGGGGAGGCGGGTCGAACGGAGGATGCAGGCATGGCCTCGGGTGGCGAGGGGGAGCAGCGACGGAACCGCCCTCCCCGGGAGGGGAGCGGTGCCGGGGTTGGCCGCCCCGGACGTGGGGCGGAGATGTGGGGTTGGGGGTCCAACCTATGCCCTGCGCGCCCGGGAGGCATCCCCCGGGGGGCTCGCCTGGCCCGGCCGCGATCCCGCGTGCCACTCGACCTGCCCCCGTCTTCCCCCGCCAACCCGCCTCAAGGCCCGCCCAAGACCTGCCTCAGGCCCGCCTCGAGCCGGACCCGGCCTCAGGGCGCGTTCCCGGGCCTCCACTTGATGCTGCACCCCACGCTGGGACGCTGCTCCCCGTGGGGAGCCTCACCGGCCAGCACGGCCTCCGCTGCATCCCGGAGGTCGGCTCCGGTCACCGGCACATCGTTGCCGGGACGGCTCCCATCGAACTGGCCCCGATACACGAGCAGACCCTTCGCATCGAAGAGAAAGAAGTCCGGCGTACAGGCGGCGCGGTAGGCCTTTCCCACCTCCTGCGTCTCGTCGTAGAGGTAGGGGAAGGGGTAGCCGGCCTCCTCCCGTTCCCGGGCCATGGCGTCGGGGGCGTCGGCGGGGTAGGCCTGGGCGTCGTTCGAGGAAATGGCCACGATCCCCAGCCCCCGGCCCATGTAGGTGCGCCCGAAGTCGGCCAGGGCATGCCGGAGGTGCTTCACGTAGGGGCAGTGGTTGCAGATGAACATGACCAGGGTTCCGGCGCCTGTTCCCACGTCTTCCACATTCACGGGATTCCCCTCGGTGTCGGGGAGGGTGAAGGGCGGAAGGGGCGTTCCCAGGGGGAGCATGGTCGATTCCACGGCCGGCATGGCGGCACCTCCGGTGTGCAGGTGGGGTGAAAGGGCGTTGGATGCGACCCTTCCCGACCCCTCACCCGCGCCCGGGATCCCATGCGCCTCGTCTCCCTTGCCTGCTCGAACACCGAGATCGTCGCCGCCCTGGGGTGTGCCTCGCACCTGGTGGGGGTGGACGATCACTCGGACTTTCCGGCGGCGGCCCTCGCCGACCTCCCCCGGGTGGGCCCGGACCTCGAGATCGATGTGGGCGCGGTGGCGGCCCTGAAGCCCGACCTCGTCCTCGCCTCCCTCACCGTGCCCGGGCACGAGACGGTGGTGGAGGGGGTGGAGGCGGCGGGGCTTCCGGTGCTCGTCCTGGGCCCCGAGCGCCTGGACGAGGTCGCCCCCTCGGTGGAGGCGTTGGCCCGGGCGCTGGATCCGGGGATCCCCGGGGTGGGGGCCCGGGGGGCGGCGCTGGCGGCGCGGCTGCGGGAGGCGTTCGGGGGGGAGGAGGGGAGCCCGGAGCTGACTGCGGGTACGGGGGCGGGCGGGGGGGAGGGCGCAGGGCCGGGTGGGGGGACGGTCGGGGGGCCGGGCGCAGGGTCGGGTGCGGGGCCGGTCGGGGGGCCGGTCGGGGGGCCGGGCACGGGGCGGGAGAAAGGGGGCGCCACCGACGATTCGCTCCCCCCTTCGTCGGACCCCTCCGGAGCAACGCAGCCTCCCTCGAGCCGCCCGCGCATCCTCGTGCAGTGGTGGCCCAGGCCGGTGATCGCCCCGGGGGCCCGGAGCTGGGTCGACGGGATGATCCACCTGGCGGGGGGAGAGAATGTGCTCGGGACCGAGGACCGGCTGAGCCGTCCCCTGGAGGATGAGGAGGTGGTGGAGCTCGCCCCCGATGCCATTGTCCTGAGCTGGTGCGGGGTCGAGCCCGACCGGTACCGCCCCGAGGTGGTCTACCGGAACCCGGCCTTTGCCCAGGTGCCCGCCGTGCAGGAGGGACGGGTCTTCCGCATTCCCGAGGCCTGGATGGGGCGGCCCGGCCCCCGCCTTCTGGACGGGCTCGGGGCGCTTCGGCGGGTGGTGGGGGCGGTGCGGGAGGGGGGCGGACGTTTCCGCTGAAACGTATCAGAGGGTGCGTTCCAGCCGAGGAGACTCGAGTCGCATCCCGCGTGTCGCCCGTGGGGCTGTCGACATTCCGCCTTCCATGAGAAGCCCCGCGACAGGGGTGTCGAGGCAGGGGTTGTGACGAAGGTGCCGGGGGCACGGGGGCCGGGGGCCGCTGCAGAGCTTCATGGCGGGCCCTACCCACCAGGACAGGTTCCCATTCCCGGGTTCGGCACCCCTCTGCGGCGCGGTGGCACGGTTGGGAACCCATACGGTATCGAACCGTGCCATCGTTCCTTCGCCGGACGCACGAAACCGGCGCGGGGTACCTATACGGTATCGAACCGTGCCATCGATTCGTCGACCCTGCACGAACCCGGCGTTGGGTACCTGCCGCAGCGATCCCGCGCCCGGAACGGGGCACCGGGCGGGCCGGGAATGTTTCCGCTGAAACGTTTCCGCGGAAACCTCCGGCTCCGTCCCCACCTGCACCCTCCCTGCATCCCCCTGCACCCTCGTGCAGACCGTCCCCCCCTTGACCCACCGGGAACTCCCTTTAAACTTGAAGCGTTAACACGTCACCCACCTCCACGGAGGGCCCCATGCCCATCGTTCCTGATTCCGCTGCGACTTCCACCGCTTCGGGCGCTGCTTCCTCCGGGCCTCGAAACGCCCCCCAGACCATGGGGCGTGGCTTCCACCATGTGGGGCTCGTCTCGGGGAACGGCCCCCGGACCGATGCCTTCTATGCCTCCCTTCTGGGGCTCTCCCCCCTCGACGATGCGGGGCTCCGCGCCCTCGAGGGCCCCATGGGCGCCCCGGCGCTGGCCTTTGCCACGGCCGATGGCGGTGCGGGCTCCCTCCTCGCCTTCCAGGTGGACCGCGACGGCCGCCGCGGGCGATGGGGGGTGGGGGGGGTGCATCACATTGCCCTCTCGGTTCCCGACGAGGCAGCCCTTCTTCGCTGGAAGCGCCGCCTCGAAGACGCCGGGGTCCGGACCACCGGCCCCTACGACCGGGGCTACTTCACGAGCCTCTACTTTCAGGATCCCGATGGGCAGGTGCTGGAGCTCGCCACCGACGGGCCCGGCTACGCCATTGACGAGCCCGCCCATGCCCTGGGCGAGCGATTCATCTCCCCGCCCGATGCCCGGGTGCGAGGGCACCGCGACGAAGCCGCCATCGCGGCCCGCACCCACCCGGAGCCGGTGGAGGAGATCGATGATGCCATGCGCATCGGCCACATCCACCACGTGACCGGGATCACCGACGACCTCGACGCGGCCAACGCCTTCTACACGGGGGACCCGGGCCTCCGCCTCGTGAAGCAGACGGCGAATCAGGACGACGCGAAGACGAAGCACTTCCTCTGGGCCGCCTACGACGGTCGCGAGGTGGCACCGGCCTCGGCCATGACCCACTTCGGGTGGCCCGGGTCGGACTACCGTGGCCGCGAGGGGGTGGGGCAGACGGCCTGGGTGGCCCTCGTGATTCCCGGGAGCGAGGAGGCCCCCCGCCTCGTCCGCAGCCCGGACGGGCTTGCGCATCTCTTCCTTCCGGAGGGATGGGGGAGCTGAGCCCCCGAAGGGCCGGGCCCTGGTCATTCCCGGGCCCGGCCACGCCCCGCCAACCGCGGTGACCCCTCGCCCGTCCGCACCGCGCCTTGCCCAGCCGCCCGGGGGGCGGGTACGATGGCTCCCGTCGTCCGGCCCGATCCCGGTGCCGCTTCGCCCCCTGCTGGCTGGAGTCCCGCCCATGTCGGTTGTCCTCCCCACCCGCCTCCACCGGCTGGCCCTGGGTGCCCTCCTCCCGGCCCCCCTCCTCCTGGCAGGGTGTGGGGGGGCGCCCGCCCCGGCGGAGGTCACTCCGGCACCGGCACAGGCACAGGCGCAGTCAGCGGCACCCTCACTCCCGGTCGGGGGCGCCGACCCCGGCGCCCTTCACTTCGGCTTCCATCTCCCGGAGGCCTTCCCGGGCGTGGCGCACGAGCGGGTCGTGGCGAGGCACCTCCTGGCCCATTCGCTGGGATATGCCCTCCGCTACGCCGACGGGGCGGACTCCATCTGGGACCTCTACATCTACCCGGTGGTACCCGACGGCGAACCCCTCCCGCCGGAAACCCTTGCGGAGCGGCTGGCCCGGGAGTTCGAGAGCGCCGCACGCGACGTCCATACCCTCGCCGCGCAGCGTGAATGGACGGTGGAGGAGCGATCCTCTCCCACCGACGGGGTCCGGGAGGGGCCCTCGGGGGAGGTGCGGTTCCGCCAGCAGATGTTCCGCTACGAAGCCGAGGGCGACAACCCCCGGGACACCCGCGTGGTGGTAGGGGCCGTGGGCCGCGCCTTCGTGAAGCTCCGGACCACCTATCCCGTGGACGCCGCCCCGGAGCGGGAAGGGGCCGATGAAGCCTTCCTTGATGCGGTCTTCCAGGCCTTCGAGACGGCTGACCGCCCCGGCATGGCAGGGTACGACCGTGAGGCGGCCCGTCGTGGCCCCCTCCCCGACAGCATCCCCGAGACCTTCGGGTGGCTCTTCCCCCCTCGCCTCCCCCTCGGCTTTGTCCTGGCGGGGCAGCAGCGCTTTCCGGACCGGGACGACGGGATCGTGGCGGTCTACCAGGTACAGGGGTACAACCCCCCGCTCCAGGTCTACCTCCGTCCCCTCTACGACGAGGGCGACGCCTCCGGGCCCGTCGACCCGGCCCGGGTGGAGGCCACCTGGCAGACCAACCGCGAGGGGTGGGCCGGCAGTGTCCGGGAGGGGCTGGGCGGCCAGGGGTTCCAGCCGGTGACGGAATCCCCCGAGGAAGCTGCCCCGGAGGAGGTCTGGACGCTGTACGGACCCCAGCCCCTCCGCCGCCTGAGCTGGAACTTCGAAAACGCCGAGGGCCAGCGAATCGTGGCCCGCCTGGCCTCGGCCCGGGTGGAGAATCTCCTCGTGGTCTCGGGCCATGTGGGGCCTCCCCCCCTGGCAGCCGAAGTCCACGAGGAGTTCGTCGTGGAGCTCCTTGCCAACCTCCTCGTGTGGCGACCACCGCCCGGCCACCCTTCTCCCTGAGGATGCAAGGGAGCCCATGTACACCCGCTGCCTGAACTGCCGCGCCTTCCTGGGTCGCAACGAGTCGCTCGAACCCCTCCCGGTAGGCCGGCACTTCGCCCATGATCCGGCGCGGGGGCGCCTCTGGGTGCTCTGTCGCAGATGCCGGAACTGGAACCTGGCCGCGATCTCCGACGACCTCCTCCTGCCCGACCGGTTCGACGCCTGGATCCAGCGGGCCAGGTCCCGCCCCATGCAGCCGCCTCCGGTCTGAACGGAGGATCCCCGGGCGGGTCAGGGGGAGGCGGGCGCCCGACGCATCGCCCCGGCACGCCGAAGCTTGACACCCCGAACCGGGGCCGCGCACCTTGACCGCCCCCCGTTTCTCCCGCTCCGAGGCGATCATGCTCCCCACCCTTCGGTCTGCGCGGACCCGGCTCGGCCTGGCCCAACCCGCCGTCCCGGCCCCCGCTCTCCCCCTGGCGGCCGCCTCCCTCCTGGCCGCCTCCTTCCTCGCCAGCACCGCGGCACCCCCTCCCCTGGCCGCCCAGTCCACCCCGGTGGCCTTCGAGGGTGCGCGCATCCTCCCCATTGCCGGGCCCGAGATCGCCGAGGGCACCCTGGTGGTGCGGGACGGGGTGATCGTGGCGGTGGGACCCCGGGGCGAGGTGCAGATCCCCGAGGGCGCCCAGCGTGTGGATGCCCGTGGAAAGTGGATCATGCCCGGGCTGGTGGACACCCACTCCCACATCGGCGGGGGGGATGGGGGCGACCAGACCTCGGCCCTTCACCCCTCCGTGCGCATCCTCGATGCCCTCGATGCCCGGGATGACGGCTTCCTCACCGCCCGGGCCGGAGGGGTCACCACCGTCAATGTCATGCCCGGCTCCGGGCATCTCATGAGCGGGCAGACGGCCTACCTCAAGCTCCGCGACGGCCGAACGATCTACGACCTCCTCTTCTGCGACGATCCGGAGCGGGAGATCTGCGGAGGAATGAAGATGGCGAATGGCACGAACCCCCGGCGCCCGCCCCCCTTCCCCGGCACCCGGGCCCGGGCCGCCGCCCAGGTCCGCGCCCTCTTCCTTCGGGGGGTGGAGTACCAGGAGAAGCTCGAGGCCGCCGCCGCCGATCCCTCGGCCACCGCACCGGCCCGCGACCTGGAGCTCGAGGCCATCGTGGAAATCCTGGACGGCCGGCGCATCGTTCATTTCCACACCCACCGCCACGACGATGTGATCACCGTGCTCCGGCTGGCCCGGGAGTTCGGGTTCCGGGTGGTGCTGCAGCACGTGTCCGATGCCTGGATCGTGGCCGACGAGATCGCCGCCGCTCCCGAGGTGGTGGGTTCGTCCCTCATCATCATCGATGCGCCCGGCGGGAAGCTCGAGGCCATGAACGTCTCCTTCGTCTCGGGAGGCGCCCTCGAGGCCGCCGGTGCCCCGGTGGTGGGCTTCCACACCGACGACGGGATCACCGACTCCCGCCTCTTCCTCCGGCAGGGCGCCCTGGCCGTGCGGGCCGGGATGTCCCGGGACTTCGCCCTCCGCGCCATGACGCTGGCCGGTGCCGAGATGATGGACCTGGCCCACCGCGTCGGCTCGCTGGAGCCGGGGAAGGATGCCGACTTCATCGTCCTCTCGGGCGACCCCTTCAGCGTCTACACTCGGGTGGAGGAAACCTGGATCGAGGGGCGAAAGGTCTTCGACCTCGCGAACCCCGAGCACCGGGCCCACGCCACCGGCGGCTTCGGCGTGCTCCGGAACACGAGCCACCACCATCACCACGGCTTCGGAGGCCACCCGTGAAGCGCCTGACTCCCGGGGCGGCTCGCCTCGCCGCCGCGCCCGCCCTGGAGCCGGCCGCCAGCCGGACCGCGTTGCCGGCCGCCCCCCTCCTCGCCCTCCTCCTCCTCGCCACCCTCGCCCCCCACCCCGCCTCGGCGCAGGTGGCGGTGCGCGGGGGGGTGGTCCACACCATGGCAGGCCCCGCGATCCCCGAGGGCGTTGTCCTGGTCGGGGCGGATGGTCGCATCGAGGCGGTGGGGCCGGCCGCCGAGCTTCGCATCCCCGAAGGATGGCGCGTTCTGGTAGCGGCAGTGGTGACCCCGGGGCTCGTGGACGGGCGCTCGGTGGTGGGACTCGCCGGGGCGCTCAACGTGGATCACGACCAGGACCAGCTCGAGCGCACCGAGGCGATCCAGCCCGAACTCCGGGCCTTCGATGCCTACAACCCCCGGGAGGATCTCGTGGGGTACGTGCGACGCATGGGGGTCACGACCCTCCACACCGGGCACGCGCCGGGGGCCCTCATGAGCGGGCAGACCATGGTGGTGAAGACCCGCGGAGGGTCGGTGGAGGATGCCATGGTGGACTCGGTGACCACGGTGGCCATGACGCTGGGACCCGAGGTGGTGGCGAACTTCTCCGGGCGCCCCGGCACCCGGGCGAGGGGGGCGGCGCTCCTCCGGGCCGAGTTCCTCCGGGCCTCCGCCGCCGAGTCCGGAACCGGGGATCTCCGCACCCGGATTCTCCGTAGGGTCCTCGATGGCGAGGTCCGGGTTCTCCTCACGGCCCAGCGCTCCACCGAGATCCTCACCGCCCTTCGCCTGCAGCGGGAGTTCGGCTTCGACCTGATCCTGGACGGGGCCGCCGAGGCCTACCTCCTGGTGGACGAGATCGTGGAGGCCGGGGTGCCGGTGATCCTTCACCCCACCATGGCGCGGCACGCCGGATCCCTCGAGAATGCCACCTTCGAGACGGCGCGAGTCCTCCGCGAGGCGGGGGTCGAGGTTTCGCTCCAGGCCGGGTACGAGCCCTACGTGCCCAAGTCCCGGGTCGTCCTCTTCGAGGCCGCCATTGCCGCCTCCTGGGGGCTCCCCTTCGACGAGGCGCTCCGTACCATTACCCTGGCGCCGGCCCGCATCCTGGGGGTGGACCACCGGGTGGGGTCGCTCGAGCCCGGAAAGGACGGCGACCTGGTCCTCTTCGACGGCGACCCCTTCGAGTACCTGACCCGGGTCTGCGCCGTGATCCTCGAGGGCCAGGTGGTGGAGGAGGGGTGCTTCTGAGGGGATGGCACGCCCTGAAGGGGGTCACCCCGTAGCGGGCGCGAGCCGCGCGCGGGCCCAAGGGCGCTCAGACCAGGCGGTTCACCGCGTGGAGGAGCGCCTCGATGGAGAAGGGCTTGGCCAGGACGTCGTGGGCCCCGAAGAGCTTGGCATCCATGAGGGGGCCGTCCTCACCGTCGGCGCCCCCGGCTCCGGAAATGGCCAGGATCCGCACCGCGGGGTAGCCGGCGGTGAGCTCCATGATTGTCTCGATCCCTTCCTTCTCGGGCATGACGAGGTCGGTGATCACAAGGTCCGGCGCTTCCCGGGCGACTTCCCGGAGCCCGGCAACGCCATCTTCGGCCTCTCGCACCTCGTGGCCTCCCCGCTCCACCACGCGCCGGATCGTTCCCCGGAGGGCCGGGTCGTCCTCGATGATCAGGATCCTCGCCATGGGGCGTCCCCTGGTGGTGCGGTTTTCCCGGGGGCAGGCACCGAAATGCCCCGGGGCTGCACCGTTCTGGTGCACCTCTCGCTTGCCCGTGCACCAAGACGGTGCATCATCATCGCAACGCGCTGCGATGGGACAAGATACCGCAATCCCCCTCCGCCGACGAGGGGACCCTCTTACCCCCGGGGGGCGCCCTCCGTGTCGGCGTACCCGGTGAGTTCGGCGTACCCCCGCCCCGCCACGGGCACGCCGCCCCGGCTCCCCTCCACGGTGAGGGCCCCCTCCCAGTAACGCACGCTCACATTCATCTCCTGGTCCCGGACCCGGGGGGTGAGGGTGAGGCGGAGCCCCTCCGAGGCGATTTCCACCTCCCACCCCGAGGGATACCGGGTGCCATCGAGGGGGCTCTCCCACCACCCCGTGACTTCGAGCCGGACCTCGTCGGGACCCAGCATCCGCCACGTCCCGTCGGGCTCCACCACCGCACCATGGTTCAGGGGGTCCCGGGCGCCGTCGGCCCGGCGAAGCTCGAAGAACATGACCTCCCGTTCGTCGTCGAGCTGAAGGGAGAACCAGTCCCACCCCCGGTGCACCTCGTCCAGCGCCGAAGTGCTCCATTCCCGGTCCATCCATCCCTCCCCCGTCACCTCCACCTCCCTCCCCCCCATCCGGACCCGCCCGCGCAGGGGCATTCGCGTCCACGAGAGGTAGTAGGAGGCATTCCCCACCTCGGGCCCCTTCTGCGAGAGCCCCCCGTCGCCCTGGAGGACCGGGGTCTTCCCCTCCTCCACCTCCAGTTCGAGGAAGGCCCCTTCTTCCGTGGATGCGAAGAGCCGGAAGGGGAAGGCGCTCCCACTCCCCTCCCGGGGCGGGGCCTCCGGGTCCCGGGCCAGCTCCCACCCCTCGAGCCAGACCCGGAAGGGGTCGGCCCGGGCCCCGGCCAGCCCCCCGGCCCCCCGGGCGAACCGCTCCTCGGCCAGGTGGACCCCAGTCCCCACATCGGTGAGGGCGAAGTGCCCCATCCAGAGCTGGTTCGTGGACCAGGCCGAGGCCCGGTCCGGGGCCTGGGGGGCGAGGGCATTCCGGAAGAAGGTGAGCTGGAAGCCGTACGCCTCGCCCTCCGCTCCGTCCAGGTGGCCGGTGAGGTACCACCACTCGGTCCGGTAGTCGGGGTGGGGCCCATGGTCGTCCGGGAAGACGAAGGGGCGCACCGTCTCGGCCCGGGCAAACCCCTCGGTCTCGGCCCCGGCCAGCGCCTCCGCCGCCGAGAGGGTGGCCGTGACGGGGGGCCGCTCCGGAGGGGTGGCGAGGCGCACCCCGCCCCAGACCAGGCCCCCCGCGAGGATGACCCCGGCGAGGAGCCACCCGAGCCTTCGCATCCAGGGCGCGCCATGCGTCTTCCGGGTGCTTCGCATCTTCATGGACATGCCCGCTCACTCCCCCCGGAGCGCCGCCGAGGGCGGGGTCCGGGACATCTTCCAGGAAGGGTAGATCCCGGCGAGCGCCGCGCCGGCCACCGCCAGGGCCACGGCCTGGAGGGGGAGGGCAAGTCCCACCTCCATGTCGAGGCTCCATCCGAAGGATCGTCGATTCACCACATGGATCATCACGGCCGCGAGGGCCAGGCCCACGGGGAGGGCGAAGAGCCCCGACACGAGCCCCATGATCCCGGTCTGGGCCGACACAAGCCCCCAGGTTTGCCGGGGCGTCATGCCGGTGGCCCGGAGGACCCCGTGCTCCCGCCCCCGTTCCAGCTCCAGCGCCATGAGGGCGCTGAGCACTGCGATAAAGGCCACCACGAAGGCCAGGAGGCGGAGGACCCGGGTCACCTCGAAGGTCCGGTCGAAGACCTCAAGGGTGAGGGCCCGAAGCTCCCGGTTGGCGCGGATCTCGAGGGGGGCGCCGGCGGCCGCGCGAAGGAGGGCGGCGATCTGCGCCTCCGCCTCCTCGTCGCCCACCACCTCGGGGGCAAGGAAGAGGCCGAGCGAGGTGAGGGCGTCGGGCTCCGCCGCCTCCCCCTGGAGGGCATCCCATCGGGTCCGCGCCACCATGACCGTGCCCGACTCGGCCCCGTAGTCCCGGAAGATCCCGAGAATGGGGAGGGCGACGCCTTCGCCCCCTGCCCCCCGCCCGACGGCCGGCGAAGCCGCCTCCGTGGCCGCCGGAAGCGCAACCCCGTCGCCCACCCCCAACCCATGGCGGAAGGCAAAGGGCTCGCTCACCAGAACCCCCTCTCCCTCCCGGAACCCGGCAAAGGCCCGGGCCTCGCTGGTGCCCCCGGTGTCGAGAAGGTCGAGGGAGCGCTCCCCCCGGGGGTCGAGCCCCAGCGCCACGAAGCGGGCCACCCCGTAGGCCTCCGTCACGAGCTCCATCCCCAGGTAGGTGCTGACCCCATCCACCCCTGGAAGCCCTGCGGCCGCCTCCGCCACCCCTGCGGGAAGGCGCCCCTCCAGCCGGTTCGAGACCACCGAGGGCGGAGAGATGTACAGATCGGCCTGAAGGGTCACATCGAGCCACCGGACCACGCTCCCCCGGAAGGACTGGATCATGATCCCCAGCCCCACCACCACCGACACGGCAATGACGAGGGAGGCCAGGGCCGGGGCGGTGCGCGAGAGGGAGGTCACGACGCCCCGAGCGGCCATTCCCCCCAGGACCCCTCCCACACGACGAAGGAGGGGGCGGATCCCCTGGAGGACGACCACGGTGGCGGCGGGGACCACGAGGGCAAGCCCCACGAGCACGGCAAAGAGACCCCCGAAGGCGGCGAGGAGGGAGCGGGAGGTGAGGAGAAGGAGGAGGGCCCCCGCCCCCAGGAGCACGGCCCCGGCCAGCGCCGCCCGGGGCACGAAGGCCCGGACCCTCGATTCGACGGTGGAGCGGGCCAGCGCCTCCCGGGGGGAGACGGTGGTGGCCTCCCACGCCGGAGGGAGGGAGGCCAGGAGGGTGGCGGCCACCCCCAGGAGGCCCCCCCGCAGGAGCACCTCGGGAGGAAGGGCGAGTCCCTCCACCGAGACCACGAAGTAGAGGTCGTTGATCGTCCGGGTCACGAGGCGGACGAGCCCCCGCCCCAGGATCACCCCCAGGAAGAGCCCCAGCGCCGCCCCTGCCACCCCCAGCGCCGCCGCCTCGGCCAGGACCCCGCGGAGAATCTGCCCCCGGGTGGCCCCCAGCGCCCGGAGGGTCCCGAAGAGACGCCGCCGCTGCACCACCGAGAAGGTCATCGTGTTGTAGATGAGAAAGACCCCGAAGAGGAGCCCCAGGAGGGAGAGGGCCGTGAGGTTCAGGTCGAAGGCCCGCACCATCTCCTGCATCGTGGCCTCCCGGGTGCCGGCTTCCACGAGGCGGGCATCGCCGGGGAGAAGGGCCTGGAGCTCGGCCAGGCGCTCCGGCGGTAGGGGATCTGGAAGGCGAAGGTCGAGGCGGTCCAGTCGCCCCACCGAGCCCAGAAGGTCCTGGGCTTCGGCCAGGTCCACCACGAGAAGGTCCCGGAGCCCTCGGCGGGCAAGTCCGTCTGCGGGCTCGAGGATCCCGGCCACCACCAGGGAGGCCTCCCCCCCGGCCAGACGCAGGGGGAGGGAGTCGCCTTCCCCCACCCGCAGGTCGGCGGCGGTCCCCTCCGAGAGGAAGAGGGCCCCGGCCTCGGTGAGGAGCCGGGTCCCGTCGAGCCCCGACCCCGGCCCCCCGGCGAGCCAGGGGCGAAAGGGGGCCTCGGCAAAGGGGTCGACCCCCAGAATGCGCAGGGGGCGGCCCGGGTCGTCGGGGTGCATCCCCCACCCCTCCACCACCGGCGCCACCTCCCGCACTCCGGCATCCACGCGGAAGCTCACGAGGAGGGCGTCGGGAAGCCCGGTGGGGCCCGCCAGGACCTGGTGGGTGGCGCGCCCGGTGATCGTCTCTCCCGAGACCCGGAAGGCCTCGCGGGACGACTGGATGGCCAGGTCCAGGGCCACTGTCACCGCCACCCCCAGGCTCACCCCCAGAAGGGTGAGGAGGAGCTGCCAGGGATGTCGGGTGAGGTGCCGGCGGGTGGCCCGGGCCAGGAGTCCCCTCACGGGCGCGCCTCCTCGATTCGCCCCCCGCGCACCTCGAGGATTCGGTCGGCCCGGGCGGCGGCCTCCACACTGTGGGTCACCATGAGGAGGGTCGTGCCCGTTTCCCGCACGAGGGCCTCGAGAAGATCCAGGACCTCGGCTCCGGTGGCCTGGTCCAGGTTCCCGGTGGGCTCGTCCGCCAGGATGAGTTCGGGCTGGTGGGCCAGCGCCCGGGCCACGGCCACCCGCTGCTGTTCTCCCCCCGAGAGCCGGTCGGGCCAGGCGTCCTCCCGGTCGGCGAGCCCCACCCGGGCCAGGAGTTCCCGGGCCCGGGCCCGGTCGGCCTCGGTGGCTCCTCCTCCCAGCTCCAGGGGGAGGAGGAGGTTCTCGAGCACGGTGAGGGTGGGAATGAGGTTGAAGAACTGGAAGACGAAGCCGATCCGGTCGCGCCGGAAGAGGGTCCGTTCCCGCTCCCCCAGGGCATGGAGGGCGATTCCCGCCACCTCCACCTCGCCGGCATCGGGGGCGTCCATCCCGGCCAGGAGGTTCAGGAGGGTGCTCTTGCCCGAGCCCGAGGGGCCCAGAATCGCCACGATGGTCCCGGCCTCCACCTCGAAGGCCACCTCCTCCAGCACGGCCCGCACCCGTCCGCCCTCCTCGAACCCCTTCCGGACCCCGCGCAGGCGGAGGAGGGGAGGGGGGGAGGAGGTGGTGCGAGCGACGGGAGACGCGGAAGCGGAGGAGGGATGCGCGGGGGACACGGGGGGCACGGGAAGGGCCGGGGTCAGGGAAGCAGGGGGCGATCCCCTACCCGCCATCCCTTCCCCGGTTCACCCCGCCCGGTTCACCCCGGGGAATCCCCGGCTTCACCCCTCCGGACCGCCCCTCAGTCCACCCCGAGCTGCTCGGGGAGGGTGACGAGCTCCACCACCTCGAAGGTCCGCTCCCCGCGGGGGAGCTGGATCTTCACCACTTCGCCCGAGCGGGCCCCCTGGAGCCCCGACCCGATGGGGGAGGCCATGGACACCTGCCCCCCTTCCAGATCCATGTAGTCCCCGGCCACGAGGGTGAAGGTCATGGTCTCGTCGAGCTCGGTATCACGGATCGTGACCTTCGAACCGAAGCCCACCCGGTCTGCCGGCATGGCCTCCACATCGATCTTGGAGAGCTCGGCCAGCCGGGTGGTGAGGTGACCCAGTCGGGCCTGGATGAACTGCTGCCGCTCGAGGGCGGACTTGTACTCGGAGTTCTCCCGCAGGTCACCCAGTTCCACGGCCTTCGAGATCCGCTCCGGAAGCTCCACATTGAGCTCGCGGGTCAGCGTCTCGATCTCCTGCTCCAGGCGCTCACGAATCTGTTCGATCATGGATCGGTCTCCTCGAGAAAATAAGGTCGCGAGGGCACGGCTGTGGCGGGGGGATAAGCAAAAAACACCGAAGGCCCGCCTTCCTCCGAGCGCGTGGGCGTCGGACGGACGGGCCTGCGGTCCGCCGCTCCCGGGGCAGGGCCGACAGCGAATTCGGCGGTGCCTGGACCGGGGAGCGTCCTCTCACGATGTATGAGGTGAAAGATAGCGGAGGGCGGGCCCCGGGGAAAGGTGCGTGCAGGGGTCAGCCCCCGAGCCGGCAGGCGCGGAGGGCGCGTTCCGGGCCAGGTCCGGAAGATGGCCTGGAGGTGGCCGGGGGATGGCCGGGGGGATCGCCGGGGGCATGGCCGGGGGGTTGACCCCAGATGAGAAGGTAATGAGATTCCCTTTTCGTTAAGGCGCGGTGTCGACCTCGTTTTCGAGTTCGTCTCCGGCCACGTTCCCTCATGATTGTCCGGTGCCGCGAAGTCTCGCGCCCAACCCCCAGGTGCCCGCCATGAACCGCTTCTTCCCGCACCCCTGGGGCTGGGCCAGCGTGGCCCCGGTGATCTGCGCCATCCACTGTGCCGCCACCCCCCTCTTCGTGGCGGCGGCCCCGGCCTTCGCCGTGGGAGAAACGGCCGAGTGGGCCCTCTTCGGGGTGACCCTGGTGCTCGTGGCATGGGCCCTCACGAGCGGCCTTCGCCGACACGGCAACTGGCGTCCGGCCCTCCCCATTCTCGCGGGAACGGTGGCCTGGGCCATCTCCCTCATGCACGGGTTCCACCCGATCCCCGAAGAGGTGACCACCGCGGCCGCCGCCCTCACGGTGGCGGCCGGGCTCATCTGGAACGCCCGGATGGACTGCGCCACCGGTGAAGTGGCACATTGTGGGGAGTGCAGTGTTCACGGGTCCGCCGAGGGGGCCGAGCCCGACGCTCCCCTGGCTGCGCCCGCGGCGCCCCCTGTTGGCCTCCCGAACTGAGACCTCCGCAGAGCGCCCCTGCCCTGCGCCATCCTGTCCCCACCGTCCTGTCCCACCGTTCGACGCATCCCGCCTCACGAGGTCCCCCATGCAGAGAGAAACCCGTCAACGCCGCGCCATTCGCGAGGCCCTGGAGACTGCGGGCCACCCCCTGAGCCCCCGGGAACTCCACGATGCGGCCCAGGAGCGGGTGGAAGGGATCGGGATCGCCACGATCTACCGCAACATCAAGGCGCTGCACGAGGACGGCTTTCTCGTTCCCGTGGAGCTCCCCGGTGAACCCCCCCGGTACGAGGTGGCGGGGAAGGACCACCACCACCACTTCCACTGCCGGGAGTGCGACCGGGTCTTCGAGGTGGAGGGATGCCCGGGGAATCTCCGCTCCGTGACCCCGTCGGGGTTCAAGCTGGAGCGGCACGAGTTCGTGCTCTACGGCCTCTGCGTGGGGTGCGTGGCGGCCTGACCGCCCCCCTCACCCCTCCACGAGCGCCTCCACCCTCCGCATCCCCGCCTCCACCCCCGCCCGATGGGGTCCGTGGAGGTTCAGGTGCCCCACCTTGCGTCCCGGGCGGGGCACCTTGTCGTAGAGGTGGAGGGCCACCTGGGTCCCGGGCATCGCCCCGGCCTCCTCCCCCTGCGGTTCGGGGCCGAGCACGGCCTCCCTGGGCGGGATCTCCCCGATGAAGTTGACCATGGCGGCTGCCCCCCCGGGGTGAGCGAGCCCCGTGGGTCCCAGGGGGAGTCCGAGGATGGCACGGAGGTGGTTCTCGAACTGGGAGGTCCGCGCCCCCTCCTGGGTCCAGTGCCCCGAATTGTGCACCCGGGGCGCCATTTCGTTGGCCACGAGCCCGTCACGGGTCTGGAAGAATTCCACCGCCAGGACCCCCACGTACCCCAGCGCCTCGAGGAGGGCGGAGCCGTACGTTTCGGCCCGGGCCTGGAGGGCGTGACGATCGGGGCCCGGCGGAAGGGGGGCAAGGCTCGTCCGGAGGATCCCCTCCCGGTGCACGTTCTCCACCAGGGGCCAGGCCCGGGTCTCCCCCGTGGAACTCCGGACCATGAGGAGGGAGACCTCGCGGAGGAAGTCCACGAAGCCCTCGAGCACGAGGGGCCGCCCCCCCAGCGCCTCCCATGCCCCCTCCACCTCGCCCGGCTCCCGGATCACCACCTGCCCCTTCCCATCGTACCCGAAGCGGCGCGTCTTGAGGACGGCGGGGAGCCCCACCCGGGCCACCGCCCGGTCCAGGGAGGCCCGATCGTCCACGGGGGCGGTGGGCGCCACCGGAATGTCCAGCCGACGGAAGGTTTCCTTTTCCACCCACCGGTCCTGGGCCGCCTCCAGCGCCTCGGGCGGGGGGTACACCGGGACCCGTGCGGCCAGGGAGCGCACCGCCGCCACGGGGACGTTCTCGAACTCCCAGGTGATGACGTCCACCCCCCGGGCCAGTGCCTCCAGCGCCCGGGCCTCTCCGAAATCGCCCTCCACCACAGGGCCGGTGGCCGCCGCCGGCGCGCCGTCTCCCGCCGGGTCGAGAAAGCGGAAGCGGAGCCCCAGGGGGATCCCGGCCAGGCCAAGCATCCGGCCGAGCTGACCTCCCCCCAGGACCCCCACCCGCACGGGCCCGCTCCCGGCTCCGATCACCGCCTCTCGCTCCCCCCCATGGGATCGGGGAGGCGGGGGTCCGGATCGGCAAGGACCGCCGCGGTCCGGGTGTCCCGGTAGTCCCGGAGCGCCTCCCGTACCCGGGGAAACTCGGCCCCGAGCATGGCGGCGGCGAGGAGGGCGGCATTCACCGCTCCGGCCCGCCCGATGGCCAGCGTCCCCACCGGAATTCCGGCAGGCATCTGCACGATCGAGAAGAGGGAGTCGAGCCCCTGGAGGGCCCGGGACTGGACGGGCACCCCGAGCACGGGAAGCACCGTCTTGGCCGCCACCATTCCCGGGAGGTGGGCAGCCCCTCCCGCCCCGGCGAGCACCACCCGAATGCCCCGCTCCTCCGCCCCCTCGGCCCATTCGAAGAGGAGGTCGGGGGTCCGGTGCGCCGAGACGACCCGGACCTCGTGGGGGATCCCCAGGAGCTCCAGCGTCTCCACGGCGTGCACCAGGGTCTCCCAGTCCGACCGGGAGCCCATGACCACCCCCACGAGGGGGGCCGGATCTCCCCCGGGACCGTGGAGGGGAGTGGTGGCGGTTTCGGCGGGAGGGACGGTGCCGGCGTCGTCGGACATGAGGGCGGGGAGGGGAGGTGGTGAGGGGGCCGGCGGCCCGGGAGTGGGCGGCGGAGGCGGAGCCCCATGGTGGGGGTCCTCTGGGGCCGGGTCAAGGCGCGCTCCCCTCCCGGGGAACGAAGGGCCGCCTCCAGCCGTACTCCACACGACCCTCCCCTCCCCTCGACCCCTCCCTGCCATGGCCTCCCCCTCCGCCGCTCCCCCTCGCCCCTGGCCCGGCGACGAGCCCGAGCTTGTCCCCTTCCTCCCCCTGGTCTGGGTCGCCTGGGCCGATGGTTCCCTCTCGCCGGGGGAACTGGAACGGATCCGCGAGGCCATGGCCGGGGATCCCCACCTCACTCCCCGGGGGCTCGAACTCCTGGAGCGGTGGCTCGATCCGGAAGCCCCCCCCTCCCCCTCGGAGCTGGAGGGGCTCCGGGAGCGGATCCGGGAGGTGGGCGCCCGGGTCCCCCCGGAGGAACGGACCTCCCTGGCCCGTCTGGGCGCCGCCCTGGCCCGGGCCGAAGGAGAGGGGGCCACCCCCTGGTCCACCCGAAAGGGAATGGAGACGCTGGCCGCCATCGAGGAACTCCTGGGGGTCCTGGGAGGCGAGTCCGCCCGGGCACTCCTCGAAGGAGAAACCCCGCTCCCCGATGCCGACGACCTCCTCCCCGATCCCCAGCCCCGCTTCGAGGTGGCCCGGATGCGGCGTCTCCTGGACGGCCCCTGGGGGAGCGTGCGGGCCCGGGTCTTCCGCCTCCTCTCGGACCCGGCGCTGGAGTCCGCCCACCCCCCGGGGCACGAGCCCACCGAGGTGCACCGGGAGCGCACCTTCCAGGGCCTCCGAACGATCGCCGACGACGGCCTGGGACGCCTCGCCTACCCGGTCCGCCACGGGGGTGAGGGGGAGGTGGCCGGCTCCATGGTCGTCTTCGAGACGCTGGGGTACGGCGACCTGAGCCTGCTCGTGAAGTACGGGGTCCAGTTCGGGCTCTTCGGGGGAAGCGTCTATCAGCTCGGGACCGAAAAGCACCATGCCCGCTTCCTCCCGGCCATCGGGACGCTGGAGCTTCCCGGGTGCTACGCCATGACCGAGGTGGACCACGGCTCCAATGTGCGCGACCTGGAAACGGTGGCCCGCTACCTTCCGGAGGCCGAGGCCTTCGAGGTCCACACCCCCCACCCCGGGGCCCGGAAGGAGTGGATCGGAAATGCGGCGCTCCACGGACAGATGGCCACCGTCTTCGCCCAGCTCCGGGTGGGGGAGGAGGAGCACGGGGTCCACGCCTTTCTCGTGCCTATCCGGAACCCCGACGGCTCCCTCTGCGAGGGGGTGACCATCGAGGACTCGGGCCCCAAGGTCGGGCTCAACGGGGTGGACAACGGGCGCATCACCTTCGACCAGGTCCGGATTCCCCGGGATCATCTCCTGGACCGGTTCGGAAAGGTGAACGAGGAGGGGTCCTACGAGAGCCCCATCCCCTCCTCCGGGCGCCGCTTCTTCACCATGCTCGGCACCCTCGTCACCGGGCGGATCTCCATTGCCGCCGCCTCGGGGTCCGCCGCCCGCACCGCCCTGGCCATTGCCATTCCGTACTCGGAGGCCCGCCGGCAGTTCGGGCCCTCCGGGGCCCCGGAGGTTCCGGTCCTCACGTACCTGACCCAGCAGCGCCTCCTCCTCCCCCGGCTGGCGGAAAGTTACGCCCTCCACTTCGCCGTGCGGGAGCTCATGCGAAGCTACGCGGCGGCGCAGGGGGGGAAGGGTTCTTCCGAAGACGATGCGGCGAAGCGGGCCCGCCTCGAGGTGACGGCCGCCGGGCTCAAGGCCTACGCCAGCCGGCACGCGGTGGACACGATCCAGGCCAGCCGGGAGGCGTGCGGGGGGCGGGGGTACCATGCCGACAACCGCTTCGGCGCGCTCCGGGCCGACACCGACATCTTCACCACCTTCGAGGGGGCGAACGTCGTCCTCCTCCAGCTCGTGGCCCGGGGCCTCCTCTCGCGGTACCGCGAGGAAATGGGCGACCTCACCCTCCGCCGCATGGTCCGGGTCCTCGCCGAGCGGGCCGGAACCGAGGCCACCCGCCGGAACCCGGTCCGCTCCCGGCGCACCTCCGAGGGTCACCTCATGGACCCGGGTACGCATGTGGATGCCTTCCGCTTCCGGGAGGCCCGCCTCCTCCACACCGTGGCCCGCCGCCTGAAGGCCCGGATCGACGACGGGATGGACTCCTTCGAGGCCATGAACGCCTGCCAGGACCACCTCGTCTCCCTGGCGCTGGCCCATGTGGAGGCCGAGCTCCTGGAGCGCTTCCACGAAGGGGCCGCCGAGGCTCCGGAAGAGGGGGGGATCCGGGCCGTGCTCACCGACCTGGCCGCCCTCTGGGCCCTCTCGCGCCTCGAGGCCGACCGGGCCTGGTTCCTCGAAGCAGGGTGGATGGAACCGGGTCAGACGAAGGCGATCCGGGCGCAGGTCAACGAACTCTGCGGCACCCTGCGCCCCGAAGCCCGCGCCCTGGTGGATGCCTTCGGGATCCCGCCCGAGGTGCTCCGGGCCCCGGCGGCCCGGGGGGCGGGGGTGGAGTAGGTCGAGGCCTCGCCTCAGCGACCGTGGGAAGCCCACACGGTGGTGGCCCCTTCGGCATCGAAGGTGAGGACGTCGTAGGGGTCGATCCGGTCGCCCACTTCCATGCCGGGCGAACCGATGGGCATGCCGGGCACGGCGATCCCACGGACCTCCGGCGCCTCGGCCAGGAGGCGGCGAATGTCCTCGGCCGGCACATGCCCCTCGATGACGTAGCCGTTCACCACCCCGGTGTGGCAGGAGGCGAGGCGGTCGGTGATCCCGAAGTTCCGCTTCACCATGACCATGTCGTCGCGGTAGACTGTCTCCACCTCGAACCCGCGTTCCTCCAGGTACTCCACCCAGAGGGAGCAGCACCCGCAGGTGGGGCTGGCGTAGACCCGCATGGCAATGGGATCGGGATGATCCAGGGGAATGGGGGTCCGGGTGGAAGCGGCCACCGTACCCGCTTCACCCTCCGGACCCACCCGGGCTTCGTCGGCCGCCTCGGCATCGGTCCCCATTCCGCATCCCGCGAGGAAGAGGGCCGCCAGCGCCGCCAGGAGGACCACGAAGAACCCGCCTCCATGAAGAGCCTGGAAGGCCGGGAGGTGGGCGGCATGGGGACGGGAGGGGAAGAATCGGGTGGATCGTGTGCGCATGGGGCTTCTCGCGGAGGTCGGTGAGGTAGGGGGCGCGTCCAGAGGGGAGGTCAGCGCCCCGGCGTGACCGGGGGGTGATCGAAGAGAAAGAGGAGCCCCTCGTCGGAGGCCCACATCCGGGCATGATCGTGGCCTACGCGCGCCGTGAAGGCAATGCGGTGGTTGTGGTTCCCCGTTCCGTACAGGTGGTGGATGTAGTTGTGGTAGGTGATCCCCCGCTCCAGCCGGTGGGCGCCCTGGAGCATGGCGGCACACCCCCGGGCAAGCTGGGAATCCTCGGGGTCGGAGTCGTCCATTCCGTGGAAGTACACCACATCGCGCTCCCGGTACCGCTCCCGCATCCGCTCCGCCCCCACCCGGGCCATGTAGGGCCAGTTCTCGAGCCCCTGCAGCCCGGATCCATACACGTCCCAGGCGTTGCATCCCTCCACCTCCTCCGCCGGCGGGGTGCGGAAGCGCTGCCGGGTCCGATCTCCGGCATCCACACGCTCGCCGGTGAGGTAGGTGTGGGTCGAGGGCTGGGCCACCACGTAGCGCACATGGATCCCCCGGGGGCGGGCCACCTCGTCTTCGAAGGGGCTCGCCATGGCGTACCGGTTCATGAACTGCCCCCCGCCCGAATGCCCGGCCAGGACGATGATCTCCAGGTTCGGAAAGCGCTCCGGATCGGCGATCTCGGCGAGCATCCGGTCGTAGATCTCGAAGGCGCTGATGGTGACCGTGCGGGGGTGCCGCTCCGAGGTCCCCGACTCCCCGCCCCAGAACCGGTCACTGCTCGTGTTCCAGAACACATCGGTGGGAGAAAGGTCGTGATCGTTGGCGAAGGCCCGGGTCATGAGCTTGGGCCCGATCACGAGGGTCTCCTCCAGGGCCCCCGGAACCTTCTCCGCCGCCGCCATCATGTTCCGGTAGTAGTCCCCTGCATTCGTCCCCACCCCGTGGAGGGAGAAGACCACCCGGCGCACATTCGGGTCCGCCCGGTCGATGGGGCGGTTCGCACAGTACGGAAGGCTCAGCCGCTCCCCCTCCACCTCCACATGAAAGCGCTCGGGGCAGAGGGCGTTCTCCTGGGCGTGGAGCGCCGGGGCGAGGACCGGGGCGAGGGCTGCGGCGAGGAGCACCGGAAGGAAGGTGCGGAAGGCGGGAGGGCGCATGGAGGAGGGGGTGGAGATGGGAGGGAGGTCGGGTCCGGAGGGCGCTGGGCTCACGCCGCGGGGCGGCGGTGCTCGGGGAGCCCGGGGATCGTGAAGAGAAGGACCCCCACCGCCGAGAGGACGTTGGTGATGAGGAAGAAGGTGGCCTCCTCGATGGGGAGTCCGAAAGGGTTGATCCCGAAGGTGTACTCGGGCGAGATCATCCAGATCCCCCAGCGAATGGCCAGGGTGTCGGCCACCCAGAGCCAGAGGGTGGGGATCCCCACCGCGAGCCCGAGCACATGCACATGGCGCCAGAGGGCCGGGCCCATGTAGAGCCACATGGCCGCCACCACCGGGGGTGCCCAGGCCAGGATGAGCCCCATGTACAGCCCGGGGGTGGTGAAGAGGAGCGCCACCCCCACCGCCGTGAGGAGGAGCCAGGGGAGGGCACCGACGATCCGCACCCGGGTCGGGCTGGCCGGTTCAGGCTCGAGGCGGAGCCCGGGGAGGGTCCGGAGCTTCGCATTTCCGGAACCACTCCGGCCGGCGCCGCCCCCCACGGCCTCGGCCACCGCCCCCTCCCGCCGCGCCAGCACGTGGAGGGTGAAAAGCCCGGTGAGGATGGGCTGGAGAAGGAAGAACATGTACTCCTCCACGGGCACGTACCCGATCGTCCCGATGACCCGATCCTCGCCGTACCACCAGATGCCCCGCCAGACCAGGTAGTTGTCCCACGGGGTCGTGTAGAGGAAGGCGATGAGCGGAACGGCCAGGACGCCCGTGAATCCCCGGGTCCCCAGGAAGGGGCGGATCCTTGGCGCCAGCGCCAGGAGGAGAAGGATGGGGGGGATCGTGAAGAGGAAATGGAACTGCATGTAGGTCATGGCTCAGACCTTCCTGCGGTCGAGGTCACGAAGGACGACGCGGGCGGCATTCCGGCCGGAGGCGCCCATGATGCCACCGCCGGGGTGGGTGGAGGCCCCGGTCAGGTAGAGCCCGGGGCGGTGGGCCCGGTACCCCGACATCCCCAGAAGGGGGCGAAGGGCGAACATCTGGTCGAGCCCCATTTCGAGGTGCATGACGTTCCCGCCCGGGAGGGCGAGTTCCCGCTCGAGCCAGGCCGGGTGCTGGAAGAGGCTCCCCACCACCCGATCCCGGGTCCCGGGGGCGTAGCGCTCGAAGGCGTCGAGGAGGCGATCGCCCTCGGCCTCGGCAATGTCGTCCCAGCTTCCCGAGGCCAGGCGATGCGGGTAGTACTGCCCCCAGATCCAGAGGACCTCGTGCCCCGGAGGTGCGAGGGTGTCGTCGACGGCGCTGAAAGTCATGGCCACCATGGGGGGATCCCGGGTGGGCTCGCCCCGGAGGTAGTCGCCGTAGGCCGCATGGATCTGGGCCCGGTCCCGGCAGAGGAGCTGGAGCCCGGTGCGGGCCTGCGGCCCGGGGGCGTCGGTGTAGCGTACGGGGCCGTCCAGGGCCACCCGGAGAATGGCGCCGAAGCCGTTTCCGGTACGCATGGAGCCCGCCCCCGGGGGATGATGCTCCGGGGGGAGGAGCTTCACGAGGGTCTCGATGGCGTGGGCTCCGGAGAGCACGGCCCGGGCGGTGATCCGCTCCCGGGGGGCATGGGCCACCGCCTCGGGCGAGGGCGCCGCCCACCCGGCCCTCGAGGGGTCGACGTCGGAGGGCGGGAGGGCCACCTCCACCCCGGTGACCTCCTTCCCCTCGAGGAGGATGCGGGTCACCGGCGTCCCGGTGCGGATCGTCCCCCCGTGGGCGAGGATCTTCCGGGCCAGGGCCTGGGTGAGCCCCCCGGATCCGCCCCGGGGGCGGGCAATTCCCCCCTGGTGGTAGAGGGGGTGCCAGAGCACGAAGGGGGCCGAGAGGGGCTCGGAGGGGGGTGGTCCGGACTGGGCCGCCATCCAGACCAGGGGGGTCTTCAGCCCCTCCTCGTCGAAGTAGGCGTCCACGATCTCGCCGTAGGGGCGAAAGATCTTCTGGAGCATGGTCTTCCACGCCCCGCCCGAGCGGTTGAAGACGAAGCGCCTGCCGAGCTCCCAGGGCGAGGGCACCGAGAGGAAGGCTTCCTTCACCACGTTCGCGAAGGGAGTCCAGTCGTCGAGAAACCGGAGGTAGGCCTCCCCCTGCCCCCGGCCGGGCCACCGGGCGTCGAGGTCGGCGGCGGTGCGATCCACCGAGCGGTGGAAGAAGAGGGGGTCCCCGTCCACCGTGGGCGAGAAGAAGAGGGGATCGAGTTCCAGGTATTCGAGCCCGTGGGCCTCGAGCCCCAGCTCCTCCACCACCGGGGTGAGGCGAATGAGAATGTGGGCGCTCCCCCCCAGGTCGAAGCGGTACCCTGGTACGATCTCGGTGGTGGAGACGGCCCCCCCCACCATGGCCCGGCGCTCGAGGACGCAGACGGAGTACCCGGCCGCTGCGGCGTAGGCTGCCGCCACCAGGGCATTGTGCCCGGCCCCCACCACGACGAGGTCGTAGTCCCGCCCCTTCCCCTTCGCCATCCGCCCCTCCCTCCTGGGTTCGAACCTCGTTTCCGGCTCCCGGTGGTCCGGGTCCTGCATGCAGTTCCGGGATCCGGGGGCGCGGGTACCCGGCCCCTCCGGGAACGTGCCGCCCGACCCCGGGCGAATCCGTACCCTGTGGGCCCCCGCATCCCCCGGTCACCCTGCGGCCTTTCTGAGTGAGCCCTTCCCCCCCTACATTGGGGGTCCCCCGTCCGCCAGGTCGCGGGATGCACCCCCGAACCCGAGGAGAACCCGATGCTTCGCAACGCGCTTCGCACGGCGACGGCCGGCCTCGCCGGCGGCCTCTTCCTCCTGATCGGTGCCGACCTCTCGGCCCAGGTCATGGACACGGACTGGACGGAGCGCCCCGACGCCCATGCCCCTGCAGGGCTCCTGGGCGATCGGCTCCCGGGCCCCGGCGCCCTGGATTTCCGCCTCCGCTTTGAACACACCACCTTCCAGGACATCCTCATCGGGCGGGACGAGATCCAGCCCTTCCTGGTGCTCCAGGAGTGGTCCATGGTGGCGCTGGAGCGGACCCGGCAGCGGGTCACCGCCGAAGTCACCTTCGGAATCACCGACGGGATCGCCGTGACCGCCCGTGCCCCCTTCCTCCGGAACGAGGCCCAGTTCGCCACCTTCGAGCGCGTGGGCACGGTGACGAACTCCGGCATCGGCGACGTGGAGCTCCACGCCCTGGCGAGCCTCCATCGGACCTGGCCCGTGCGGGCCCACGTGGGTCTCGGCGTGGCCCTTCCCACCGGATCCATCGATGTCACGGGCTCCACCCCCGATCAGCCGGCCGCCACCCGCATCCTCCCCTACGACCTCCAGCCGGGGGGCGGCGTGGTGGCCCTCCTCCCCGTGGCCCAGGTGGCGCTGGAAAACCGCTATGGAACCACCGGGGTGCAGGTCGAGGGGCGTGCCAGCCTGGGCGAGAACAGCCGCGACTGGGCACCGGGCTCCCTCTTCCGCGGGCACCTCTTCATGCAGACCCGCCTGAACGACTGGCTCGGGGTTTCGGCCCGGGTCACCATGGAGAACATCTCCACGATCTCGGGCGCCGACCCCAACCTCGACCCCTTCGCCTCCCCCCTCCACTGGCCCACGGCCAATGGCGGGACCCGGGTGGAGATCCCGGTGGGGATGAACCTCCGCTTCGCCGAGGGCGGGCTCGAGGGGCACCGGCTCAAGGCCGAGCTCGTCGTTCCCGTGCACTCGGACCTGAATGGCCCCCAGCTCCGGTCGAGCTGGGGTGCTGCGGTTCAGTGGGGATACACCCTGGGCGGACGCCCCTGAGTCACCCCTCCACCCGAACCAGGTGGTAGCTCCGCTTTCCCTTGCGAAGCACGAGGAAGCGCCCCCCCAGGGCGTCGGAACGGGTCACCGGCCGGAGCGGGTCGGTGACCCGTTCGTTGTTCAGGTAGAGCCCCCCCTGCTCCACCGAGCGCCGGGCCTCCCCCCGCGAGCGGAAGAGCCCGGAGTCGGCGGCAAACTCCACGACTCCCAGGCCCTCGCCCTCCAGCGCGGCGACGTCCACGGTGCTCGAGGGGACTTCGGAAAAGAGATCGGCGATCTCGTCGGGATCAAGCCCGGCGAGGGCCCCCCCGAAAAGCGCCTCGGAGGCCGCCAGCGCCCGGGCCAGCCCCGCCTCGCCATGGACCCGCCGCGTCACATCCTCCGCCAGGGCCCGGTGGGGAATCCGGGCCCCGGGGTTCTCCGCTCCCTCGGCCTCCAGCGCCTCGATGGCCTCCCGGTCCAGGAGGGTGAAGAAGCGCAGGTAGCGCCCCACATCGGCATCGTCGGTCCGGAGCCAGAACTGGTAGAAGCGGTAGGGCGAGGTCCGCGCCGGATCGAGCCAGACGGCGCCGGCCTCCGTCTTCCCGAACTTCGTCCCGCCGGCATTCGTGATGAGGGGAAAGGTCACCCCCCACGCCTTCCCCCCGGCCACCCGGCGAATCAGGTCCGTTCCGCCCACGATGTTCCCCCACTGGTCGCTCCCCCCGAACTGGAAGCGGCACCCCCGGTCCTGGTAGAGGCGCAGGAAGTCGTACGACTGGAGGAGGAGGTAGCTGAACTCGGTGTACGAGATCCCGTCGCCCCCCTCCTCCAGGCGCCGCCGCACCGTGTCGCGCCGGAGCATGACGTTCACGGAGAAGTGCTTCCCCACGTCGCGCAGGTAGTCGAGCACCTGCATCGTCCCGAGCCACTCCAGGTTGTTCACGAGCACCGCCGGGTTCGGCACCCCCTCGAAGTCGAGGAAGCGGGCGAGCTGGGCCTTCACCGCCTCGGCGTTCTCCGCCGACTGCTCCCGGGTCAGGAGCTGCCGCTCCTGCGTCTTCCCCGACGGATCCCCGATGAGCCCGGTCCCGCCCCCCACCAGGGCGATGGGGGTGTGCCCGGCCCGCTGCAGGTGCACGAGCCCCATGACCGGAAGGAGATGCCCCACATGGAGCGAATCCGCCGTGGGATCGAACCCCACATACGCCTTCTGCGGCCCCTCCTCGAAGGCCTCGGCGGCCCCCTCGGTGGCGTCGTGGAGCATCCCCCGCCACCGGTACTCCTCCATGAGGGAGGTCGCGAGGGGAGGGGTGTCGGCGGATTCCAGGGGAGCCATGGCAGGACCCGGTGGGGTTGAGGGGAAGGCAGGGGTGGCGGACTCCTCGGAAGGTACGCCGCGGGCCGGGCGGCGGAAGGGGACGGGGGGACGAGGCCCCGCCGCCACGCCGTGACGTGCAGTGCTCCCCCTGTTACCCTCTCGTGGCGGAGCCGAGGCCCGGATCGGGGTATCTTTCCCCGGGGAGGTTCCCCTCCGCATCCGAATGAGCCTGTTCCCGCACCCCCACGAGCGTTCCATGCACCGTCGCGACCTCCTCAAGTTCGGCGCCCTGGCGGGCACTGCCGCCCTGGCCACCGGGATCTCCGCCCCCCTGGGCGCCGGCTCCCTCTCCCAGGCCCTCTCCCGGGGAATCACCCCCTGGAAGCCCCGGCGCGTCCGGAACGTGATCTTCGTGGCCTACGACGGCACGGGGTACGAGGACTTGGCCACTGCCGACTTCTTTGCCCGGGAGGTGGTGGGAACCCGGCTCCGCTTCCATGACCTCCTCGGGGGGGGGGCGGCAGGCTCCATGATCCCCGCCTCCCTCTCCTCCTGGGTCACGGATTCGGCGGCGGCGAGCTGTGCCTGGTCCACGGGGCGAAAGCTCGTGAACGGGCAGCTCGGCGTCTTCCCCGACGGGACGGAGCTCACCTCGATCCTCGAGCTGGCCCGGGCCCGGGGTCGGAAGACGGGGCTCGTGACGAGTGCCCGGATCACCCACGCCACCCCGGCCGGGTGGGTTGCGAAGGTCGAAAGCCGGAACATGGAAGAGACCATTGCCGAGCAGTACCTGGCCTCGGGGACCGACGTCCTCCTCGGCGGGGGGCAGGGGCCCTTCGACCCGGGCTCCCGCTTCGACGACCGGGACCTCTGGGCCGAGTACCGGGCCGCCGGCTACGATGTGGTCCGCACCGCCGAGGAACTCGCCGCTTCCACCGGATCGAAGCTCCTGGGGGCCTTCACTCCGGGGCAGCAGCACCTCCCCTACGAGATCGACCGGCGCTACCAGGACCACCCCGCCCCCTCCCTGGCCGCCCTCACCCGGGCGGCGCTGGAGCGCCTGGATGGCGCCGAGGAGGGCTTCGTCCTCCAGGTGGAGGCCGGACGCCCCGACCACGCGAACCACAACAACGACCCCGGGGGTCTTCTCTGGGACTGGATAGCCGCCGACGAGGCGCTGGGCGTGGTCCTGGACTACGCCGATGCCCGCGACGACACCCTCGTCCTCTTCGCCTGCGACCACGACACCGGGGGAGGGGTGGCCTTCGGGTGGGGGAGCGGATACCGGAACACCGACCCCTCCCTCCTCGCCGCAGGGGGCCTCCGGGCCTCCCACGAGTGGCTCCTCCGGGAGGTCCTCCCCCGGAACCCCTCGCCCGCCGAGACCGGGGAGGTGGTGCGGGAGTACCTGGGCATCCCGGTGGATGCCGAAGAGGCCACCCTCCTGGCCCGGGTCCTCACAGGCGACCGCGAGGGGATGCGGTGGGGGCACCGGAATGCGGTGGGGAATGGCCGCATGATCCAGATGGCCCAGCTTCTCACCATGAGCCCCTCGGGAGACCCCGACCGCCCCGGAATCTCCTTTGCCACCGGGAATCACACGGCGGGGTTCGTCCCCACCGCGATCTACGGCGCGGGCACCGAGTCCCGGAACCTGGGGGTCGTCGACAACACCGAGCTCTTCACCGTCATGACGGCGGCGCTGGGGCTGGAATACGAGAACCCGGTCATGACCTCCGACGAGGCCCGGGCCCTTCTCGACGCGGGGTGACGGGGCCCCATTGACGCCGTCTTCCCCTGCCGCGATGCATTGCGGCATGGGAATGCGCTCCGCCCTCTTCCGTGTCCTTGTCGCCCTCCTGGCGACCCTGGCCTTCGCGGCCCCTCCGGGGTCGGCGATGGACCGGGCCGCAGGGGTGTGGACGGGCGCCTCCGAGGCTTCCGCCCCCGTGGGGTGGACCGGGGTGGAGTTCGCCCCGGACCGGGCGCCGGACCGGGCCTCGAACCGGACCTCGACGCGGGGCTCGGAGCGATCCGGAGAGCGGGGGGGCGACGCAGGGGGCGCGCGTCTCCACGGCTCCGGTTTCGAGGGAATCGATCCCGGGCACGCCCGGGTCCGGATCCCGGAGTTCCGGCTCCCCCTCCGGGAGCGCCCCACACGCCTCCCCCCCTTCACCACCACCCTCCCCCCTCCCCCTCTCCCGACGGGGTGAAGCCCTCTTCACCCCGAGCTGCGCCCTGCCGGGTCCGGACCTCTCCGGGCCCCGGTCTTCGTGCACCTCGATCGGGGCTTCGGCCCCGACCGCCTCGGGAGATCCCATGCGTTTCCTTGCTGCCCCCCTTCCCTTCCTTCTCGCCCAGGCCACCCCGGGCACCCCTCCGGCCGACCGTACCTCCGACGGGCTGACCCTCTCGGAGATCGTCCAGGCCCTCCCCACCGACCCGGCCTCCCTCGTGGCGCTGGCCCTCGTGGTGTCGTTCTTCGGTGTCATTCTCTGGTTCGGGACCCGGAAGCCGCCGGTGAAGCCTTCGGCGGGGTGAGGCGTACAGGGGAGGGGGGGCGTTCTTCCCCCTCCCCTTCCCACCCCGTGGAGGCCCCCGTGTCCCGCTCCGACCTCCTCCTGGCCACCCTGGCCGCCGAGCTGCGTGGCCCCACCGCCGATGACCGTCCCCTGGCCGCCCGCCTCGCCGAGCGGATCTGGGAGGGGGTCGTGGAGGGCGAGATCGATACCGGGGCGCGCCTTCCCACCGTGCGGGAGCTTGCCGTGGCGCTGGCCACGAGCCCCCGGACGGTGGAGCGCGCCTACCTGCGGCTGGAGCGCCTGGGGGTGGCCCATCCCCGCCCGGGCGAGGGCACCTTCGTGAGCCTGGCCCCCCCGCCAGAGGAGGAGCGACGCCGGATGGTGGCCCTGGCCGGGATTGCCCGGGAGGCGGTGGCCCGGGCCCATGGGCTGGGGTACGCCCCCGACGACCTCCTGGAGGCGGTGGCCGAGTGGCGAGGGGAACCGCCCCCCGAATCCGACCCATCCTGAGCCGGAGAGACACACCATGAGCCGAAAGCCCGCCCTGAGCCCCATCATCCTCGCCTCCACCCCGTCCGACTCGAGCCCCACCGAAGACCGGTACCCGGTGGTGGCGCTTGCGGCCGGGGCGGGGGTGGGCGCCGTGGTGGGGCTCCCCCTCTTCCTGGCGGGGCTCCCCGTGGCCGTGGCCGCCGGGGTGGGCGCCGCCCTCGCCCTCTTCACCGGGTCGGCCCTCAAGTACACGGACCAGTGGGAGAAGGCCGTGGTTCTCCGGATGGGGAAGTACCGGGGGCTCCGTGGCCCCGGGTTCTTCACCCTCATTCCCATTGTGGACCGGGTCGGTTACCACATCGACCAGCGAATCCGCACCACCGCCTTCGGCGCCGAATCCTGCCTTACCCGCGACACCGTCCCCGTCGATGTGGATGCCATCGCCTTCTGGGTCGTCTACGACGCCGAGCGCGCGGCGCTCGAGGTACAGGACTACCGGCAGGCGGTGATTCTTGCCGCCCAGACCGCGCTCCGCGACACCATCGGGAAGCACGACCTGGCCGAACTCATCCAGTCGCGGAGGGAGCTGGGAGCAACCCTCCAGGAAGCCCTCGACCGGAAGATGCACGACTGGGGAATCCAGGTGCAGTCGGTGGAGATCCGCGATGTGAGCATCCCCCAGGCGCTGGAAGATGCCATGTCGCGCCAGGCCCAGGCCGAGCGCGAGCGGCAGGCCCGCATCATCCTGGGCACCGCCGAAACCGAGATCGCCCACAAGTTCGTGGAAGCCGCCGACCTCTACCGGGACCACCCCGAGGCCATGAACCTCCGGGCCATGAACATGCTCTACGAGAGCATTGCCAAGCGGGGATCGCTCATGGTGGTCCCCTCGGGGCTGGCCGACTCCCTGAACGTTCCGGGGATCATGGGAATGGCCGGCGCCGCCGGACTGGACCCGCGGGCGGAAGGGGGCCGGGGGGCGCAGCCGGCGTCCCCGGCCACCCCGTCCGCGCCCGCGCCTGTGCCTGTGCCTGTGCCCGCAGCCTACCCGGACCGAGGGGGCGACGACGCCTGAAGGGCCCGTCGGTCCACCTTTCCGTTCGCGTTGCGGGGAAGGGCCTCCACCCGGACCCACTCCCGGGGCCGCTTGGCGGGGGCGAGTCCGGCCCGGGCATGGGCATCCAGCGAGGTCTCGTCCAGAGGGCCCTCCCCGGTCGGGACCACATGAGCCACCACCCGCTCCCCCCAGGTGGGATCGGGGTGGCCCACCACCGCCACCTCCCGGACCTCGGGGTGGGTGGCGAGGACCGCCTCCACCTCGCCGGGCTCCACCGTGACCCCGCCCGAGATGATCCGGTCCGAGGCCCGTCCGGTGATCCAGAGATCGCCCTCGGCATCGATGTGCCCCAGGTCGCCGGTGGCGTGCCATCCCCCGCGCTGTGCCACCTCGGGAAGGGGGGCCACCGTGGGACCCGCCACCTCCAGCGCCCCCTTCACGACCCGAACCGACACGCCGGAGAGGGGGCGACCCACCGTGCCGGGCTTCCGCCGCACCTGGTCCGGGGGTGCGGTGGCCACCTGGGAGGTCGCTTCGGTCATCCCCCAGGTGAGGGCCACGGGCCACCGGAGCCGGAGGGCCTCCTCCAGAAGCGGGCGGGGGGTGGCCGCCCCCCCGAGAAGCAGGGTCCGGAGCCCACGGGGTGCGGGCGCCCCCCCCCGGGCTTCGAGAAGGCGCTGGAGCATGACCGGGACAAGGGAGGCGTGGGTCACTTCCCCCCGATCCGCCAGGTCGAGGAAGCGGTGGGCGTCGAAGCGCCCCGGAGCATCGAAGACGGTGGCCGAACCCACCACCGCCCCCCGGAAAAGGAGGAGGAGTCCGCCCACATGGGCCAGCGCCAGGGAGGCGAGCCACCGGTCGGCCGGGTCGAGGCGAAGGCGCTCGGCCACCCCCCGTGCCGAGGCCAGGAGGTTCTCGCGAGTCAGGGGCACGGGGCGGGGCGCCCCCGTGCTCCCCGAGGTGAGGAGGACCGCCAGGGGGGCGTCGGGGTCGAGGGGGAGGTCTGCCGGCCGGTGGGCCACGCTCGCCTCCGGAAGGGGTCCCCGGGGGACCACCTCCTCCACCGGGAGTACGGCCAGCGAGGCCGCCCACCCCCGGGCCGCCACCCCCACCTCGGGGGCCTGGTCTTCCGGCACGAGGAGAAAGAGGGGCGCCCCCCCGCCCCTCACCCGGCTCACGGCCCGCTCCACCTCGCCCAGGGGCCACCCTGGGTGAAGGGGGAGGAGGAAGGCCCCGATCCGGGGGAGTGCGTGAAGCAGGACGAGCCCCTCCGGAGAGGGGGGGAGGAGGGTGAGCACGGGGTGCCCGGGAAGGACCCCAGCCTCCCCCAGGAGGAGGGCGGCGGCATCGGCCCGGGCATCGAGCTCGAGCCAGCTCCAGCTCTCGGGGGCCTCCCCCCCGTGCATCACCACGGCTTCCCCGAAGGGATCCGCCCGCGCCCTCTCCCTCAGGGGGTCCATCGGGCCCGCCTCGTCAGGGGAGGAGGCGCATCTCCATGCGCGTGGTGCTCTGCATGGCCTGCCCCATGGCCGACATCCGCATTCCCGTTTCGGTGCGGCTCGTGAGGAAGAGCCCCCGGTCCAGGTCGAAGTGGACCCGCCCGGTAATGTCGCCCCCTTCGATCTGGATCATCCCCGCCATGGGGTTCCCCTCTTCGGGAATGAGCTCACCCATGCGCCCGGTCAGGCCCAGGGTGGCCACCTGCCGGCCATCCATCTCCTCGACCCGCTCCAGGGTGTAGGTGGTGGTGGAGGCCATGCGGCCGAAGGGGAGGGGGACCTCCACCGTGTGGTCCCACGAGTCCCCGATGTTCACCGAGGCGGGTCCCAGGGGCTGGAAGGACTGGGAAATCATGTTCTGGAGTGCGTCCTCGCCCATGGTCTGCTCCAGAATGGCCCGGACCTCGGGATCGGCGTCGGCGAGCATGGCATCGATCCAGGCACCCATGTCCCCGGCATCCACGAGGGAACCGTCAGGAGCAATGGTGACCTCCATCCCCAGCCCGATCATGGCCTCCACCCCGGCGAATTCGGCGGCCGGGGCGGTCCCCTCGTCGTCCGAGTCCCACGACTGGTTCCCCATGGGGGAGTCCATGTCCATCTGGATGCGCTCGATGGTCTGGCGGATCCGGGCATTCCCCTCGGCATCCACCGAGAGGACCTCCATGCGGAGGACCTGGCGCTGCTCCTGGGTCATGTTCCCCATCCCGGGGATCTCGGTGGAGGAGGACTGGACCACCTCGTAGCGGAGGTCCATTCCCTCGGTGAAGCCGTACCGGAGCTGGACCGCCTGCCCGGAGAGCTCGGCCGAGGCCGCAGGGAGGAGGAGGGCGCCGGCGAGGAACGCCGAGGCCACGGGGAGGGAACGACGAAGGAAGGCCATGGGAAGATCGCTCGAAGGGGAAAACGGGGCTGCG
Organism: Gemmatimonadales bacterium; assembly: GCA_050485885.1. Lineage (GTDB taxonomy): Bacteria > Gemmatimonadota > Gemmatimonadetes > Longimicrobiales > Gaopeijiaceae > SKNW01. Next base: position 121,044 of record JBJHCG010000011.1, read on the forward strand.
GCGCTGCCTCGAATCAGTGCAGCGTCCTTGCAAGATAGGCCCGGAGGCGCTGCCACGCATCCAGGGCGGGGGCGGCGCGGCGCTCCGGATCCTGGTCCACGTGGAGCCAGAAGCCGTGGTTCACCTCGTCGTAGATGTGGAGGTCGTGGGCCACCCCGGCGGCATCGAGCGCCTCGCGGAACCGCTCCACCTGCTCGGGGCTCGGGCCCCGGTCTTCCCGGGCAAAGGTGCCGTAGACCTCGTGGGGCAGGCGCGACAGGGCCTCCGGATCGTCCAGGAGCTGGCCATAGAAGATGGCGGTGGCCTCATGATGCTCGCCGTCGAGGCCAAAGGAGAGGGCCACGCCCCCCCCGAAGCACCACCCCATGGCACCGATCCTCCCGGTCACATCGGGCCGGTTCCGAAGAAAGGCGACGGCGGCATTCAGATTCTCGATCATGGCCTCGGGGTTGGCCCGGGCCTCCGAGGCCAGCGCCCGGTTCTCTTCCGGGTTCGACCCGGTGCGCCCGCTGAAGAGGTCGGCGGCAAGGGCCACGTACCCCTCGTCGGCGAGGGCGTCGGCCACCTGCCGCACCCGGTCCACCAGGCCGTTCCACTCATGAATCAGGATCACGGCCGGAAAGGGGCCCTCCCCCTCGGGCACGACCAGGTATCCGGAGGAGGCCGGGTTCTCGGCGTGGTAGCTCACCGCGTCCCCCCGGGGAGGGCCGGCCTGGCCCAGAAGGGCGGGAGGAAGGGAGTCGGCGGGAGATGCCGCAGCGCGGCTCCCCGCCTCGTGCCCGGCATGGGCGTCGGGGGCGCCGCATCCGGCGGGAACGAACGCGAGCAGCGCGAACCCGGCAAGGAGGGCCGGGAAGGAGGTGGAGCGGTGCATGGAAAGACCTCGCATGGGAAGACCTCGCGAGACGAGAGGAGAGGGGCGGTTCTCCCGGAACCCCGCGGGTGCCCTTCGGGATCCGCACCCCGGCCGAGGGGGTAGCGTTGTCGTGCCGTTCGGCGCCCTCCCCCCCTGCCCCCCACACGCCACCGGACCTCGAACCATGCGTTTCGCCCCCCTTGCCGCCCTCGTCCTCCCTGCCGCCCTCGCCTTCGCCCTCGCAAGCGGTCCCCTTGCCGCCCAGACCGGCCATGGCGGTCACACCGGTCATGCCGGCCACGGAGACGCCGCGGCCTCCGCAGGCTACGAAGCGCTGGCAGACCGGGAGATCAAGGCCCTTTCCGACGAGGAGGTGGCCGCCCTCCTGGCCGGCGAGGGGATGGGCTTCGCCCTCGCGGCCGAGCTGAATGGCATTGCCGGCCCCCTCCACCTGCTCGAACTCCGGGAGGAGCTGGCGCTCAGTACCGAACAGGTCGAGGCCATCAGCGGCCTCTTCCAGTCGATGCGGGCCGAGACCTCGTCCCTGGGGAGCCGGGTCGTGGAGCTGGAACGGACCCTCGACCGGCGCTTCGCGCACCGCCATGTGGACCCCGAGGTGGTGCGGGAACTCACCACCGAAATCGCCCGGCTGAAGGGGGAGATCCGCGCCATCCACCTCGTGACCCACCTGGCGGTGGACCCCCTTCTCACCGAGGAGCAGCGCGCCGCGTACCCGATGCTCCGGGGGTACGCCACCCAGGCCCCCTCCCCGGAAGGGTGAGGCGCCGCACCCCCCCCCGACCAACCCAGCCGCCACGAGTCCCGCGTAGGCCGTGACGACCCGCGCCGTCCCGCCCAGGGCGGCCAGGAGCTCCCGGGGATCGGCAAAGGTCAGCACCGCCTCCAGGGGTCGAAGGGCCAGTCCCAGCCCCGCCAGCGCCAGGAGGGTCCAGGCGTGCCATCCCAGAAAGGCCATGCCCAGGGGAGGGACGACACCGGCCAGGAGGAGCAGCCCCAGATAGAAGGCCCGGGTCCCCTTCACCCCGAAGCGCACGGCGGTGGTGCGCTTTCCGGCTGCGGCGTCGGTTTCCCGGTCGCGGAGGTTGTTCACCACGAGAATGGCCGTGATGAGCGCCCCCACGCCGACCCCGGCCCAGACGAATTCGGGGTGGAAGAAGCGCCCCTGTACCCACACCGTTCCCGCCACCGCCACGGGTCCGAAGAAGATGAAGGCGAAGAGATCGCCGAGCCCCCGGTAGGCCAGGGGAAACGGGCCCCCCGTGTAGGCCACGGCGCAGACGAGGGAGGCGAGCCCGATGACCACGATGGGCCATCCCCCCTCGATCACGAGGTAGACGCCCACCCCGAGCGCCGCCCCCAGGGTGAGGAGGGTGGCCCGCCAGACGGCCTTCGGGGGGAGGAGCCCGGCCTGCACGACCCGGGTCGGTCCCACCCGGGCCTCGGTGTCGCCCCCCTTCAGGAAGTCGAAGTAGTCGTTCGCCAGATTCGTGGCCACCTGAATGAGGAGCGCCCCCACGAGGGCCGCCAGGGCAGGCCCCAGGCGGAAGAGCCCCCAGGTGCCCGCCATGGCCGCTCCCACCACCACCGGGGCCACCGCCGCCGGGAGGGTCCGGGGTCGAATGGCCAGGACCCATGCCCCGAGGGTGCCGAGCCGGGGGGGGCCGGGCGGGGAACTGGCCGTGGCGCTGGCCGTCACCGGCGCCTCACCACGGAAGCCAGGGATACTTCCGGAAGTCGGGCTTCCGCTTCTCGAGATAGGCGCGCTTCGCCTCCTGGGCCTGCTCGGTCATGTAGAAGAGGAGGGTGGCGTTCCCGGCGAGCTCCTGGATCCCGGCCTGTCCATCGACGGCGGCATTGAAGGCACTCTTGAGAAGGCGAATGGAGAGGGGAGACTTGGAGAGGATCTCCTGGGCCCAGACCCACCCTTCGCGCTCGAGCTCCTTCACGGGAACGACCTTGTTGACGAGCCCCATTTCGAGGGCCTCCTCGGCACCGTACTGGCGGCAGAGGTACCAGATTTCCCGGGCCTTCTTCTGCCCCACGATGCTTGCCAGGTACGACGCGCCGAACCCCCCGTCGAAGCTCCCCACCTTCGGTCCGGTCTGCCCGAACACGGCATTGTCGGCGGCCAGGGTCAGGTCGCACACCACGTGGAGTACGTGCCCTCCGCCAATGGCGTACCCGGCTACCAGGGCGATGACGGGCTTGGGCATGCTCCGGATGTAGCGCTGCAGCTCGAGCACATTGAGGCGCGGGAGTCCGTCCCCCCCCACGTATCCCTCGTCCCCCCGCACCCGCTGGTCGCCTCCCGAGCAGAAGGCGTACTTCCCGTCGGCGGCGGGGCCATTTCCGGTCAGGAGAACGACCCCGATCTCCGGGTCCTCCCCCGCGTGCCTGAAGGCATCCTGAAGCTCGAGGAGGGTCTCGGGGCGAAAGGCGTTCCGGACCTCGGGTCGGTCGAAGGCGATCCGGGCCACCCCGTCCGCGCGCTGGTAGGTGATGTCCTGATAGCTCCGCACCGTCTCCCACGTCGGCTCGGGAAGGCGTTCGCGCTCCAGATCCATGGAGTTCCGGGGGGCGGTGGGAAGCACGGAGTCGTGTCGAGGGTCGGTCATGGTCACTCGGGCGTGAGGTTGGGGGAAGGCGAGGGTTCGGAAGGGACGCCGGACGGAGATGCCGCCGGGAGGAGGCCTTCGAGGGCGTGGGCCACCGCGGCGTGGAGCGCCTCATGGGCACGGTGGTTCTCGTTCCGGTCGCTCCTCACCTCGAGGAGGGTGGAGCCGGGCTGGGAGGCGGCCCAGGCGAGGGCGCTCTCCAGCGCTGCGAGAAGGGAGGGTGGGGTGGAGGTGGAGGTGGCGCGGGGGGCGTTGTGGGTGCCGGCATCGTTCGTCAGGGCGGTGCCGCGCGCCTCGATCCGCCGGAAGGGGAGGCCATGGAGGGCCGCCATCCGGCTGGGCTCGAGGCCGTGGGGGGTTGCCACGAAGGGGGTGAAATGGGGTTCGTGGTTTCGCACCGGGAGGAGATGGAAGATCCCGCCCCCGTCGTTGTTCACCACCACGAAATCCACCTTGAGTCGGGGTGCGCCCACGGCGCCGCTCCCGTGGGCCCGGAGGAGCCCGTTCAGGTCGTGGAGGAGGGCAAGGTCTCCGAGGAGGGCCACCACCCGTCGACCGCTCCCCCAGGCCACCCCGAGGGCGGTGGAGGTGATGCCGTCGATCCCGCTGGCCCCCCGGTTCCCGAGGGCTTCGAGAAGGGCACCGGGGTCGGCCTCCCCCCCTGCAAGCGACGGAGAAAGGGCAAGGGTGGCATCCCTTCCCAGGGTCTCCAGCGCGAGGGATCCCACGGGCCAGAGGGCATCGAGGTCACGTACGGGCATGGAGTTCGACACGAAGAGAAGGGCCTCGCGGTCCACCGCGTGGCGGGCGCAGGCCATGGCCACGAGTCCCTCGGCGAGGGGCGGAGCCTCCTCGACTTCCTCGACGCTCCCTGCGTCGGCAGCTGCCTCGGCACCTTTGTCGGCGCCTGTGTTGCGCCCCGCTCTCCCCCTGGGATCTCCCCCTTCTTCGCCCGCCCTGCCGGCCATGAATCGCGCCACCGCATTCGCCACGGCGGCATCCATGGAGCGCCATGCATGGGTCGCACCTCCCGCGGCTTCGCGGGCCTCCCGCCGCGTTTCGAGTCGGGCAGGTGCCGAGCGGATCCGGTCCTCGAGCCACCGGGCCACCCGGGCAGGGTCCCCGGCCATGGCCTCGGTGGCCACCCCCAGGTGGTCCTTCCAGCGCCCCCCCGGGTCGATTACCACCTGGGGTACATGGGCCAGGCGGGCGAGCCAGCCGGCGAGGGTCGCCGAGGACGGGGTCGCCCCGAAACGAAGGATCAGATCGGGCTCAGGGGTCGGGCCGGAGGGAGCCACGGTCCGGAGGGCGAAGTCGTAGCTGATCCCCGGTGGGGGCGAGCCCTCGCCAGGAGCCTCTTGCACCTGTCCCCTCCCGAGGCGGGCTCCGGAGAGGGGGTCGGCAAGGAGGGGCGCGCCGAGGGCACGCGCCAGCGAGAGGAGGGAGGGGCCGGCCTCCCAGGGTCGGGGGAGGGGACCGGCCACGAGAAGGGGTGCGGCGGCCTCTTCCAGCGCGGTGGAAAGCGCCTCCAGCGCTTCGTCGGGGGGGAGGGGGCGGTTGGGATGGATGCGAAGGGAAGGCGTCAGGGCCCCCGCTCCGCCAGTCCCGCCGGCCAGCCCCCGGTCCGCCCCGGCGTCTCCGTCCGGCTCCAGGGGCTTCTCGAAGGGGAGGTTCAGGTGAACCGGGCCCGCCGGGTCCCCCACGGCCGCGGCCACGGCTCGGGCGGCCACGCTCCTGAGGTGCTGCAGGGTCCGCTCGGAGAACTCGGCGGGAGAGAGCTCGGCCTCCATGCGGAGGTATCCTCCGAAGATCCCGGGCTGGACAATGGCCTGGTTCGCATCGGCGCCCCGCAGCCGCGGAGGGCGATCGGCTGTCAGGAGGAGGAGGGGCACCCCGGACTGGGAGGCCTCCACCACGGCGGGGAGGAGGTTCGCCACCGCTGTCCCCGAGGTGGTGATGACGGCCGCCGGGACCCCTGTGGCCTTCCCTGCGCCCAGGGCGAGAAAGGCGGCGGAGCGCTCGTCGATCTGGACCGCGGTCTCGAAGCGCGCGTCCTCCGCCAGCGCCAGGACCAGGGGGGTCGATCGGGACCCGGGGGCCACCACGACCTGCCGCACGCCGCACCGGGCGAGGGTGTCGAGAAGGGTCCTCGCCCACAGCGCATTCCGGCCGCCGGGTGGGGGCGGATCCAGGGCAGGGGGAGGCGGCGTTGGGGGAACGTTCATGGAGGCGAATCTAGTGGGGTCGCGCGAAAGTCCGTAGGTCACCCTCCGTGGGGAGAGGGGTTCCGGATTTCCCTGAATCCGTTCTCCCTCACCCGGCCCGCTGCCACGCTGCATTCCCCTGGAGGAGGCGCTCCACCCCGTGGGCGCCGGCCCCGGGCCGGCGGAGGAGTCCCTCGTGGTGCACCCCTCCTCGGGGGTCGAGGAAGAGGGGGGTACGCTCCCCGCCCTGGCTGCCCACGGTCCACCGCATGCGCCATCCGCCCTCGTGGAGGAGGATGTGATGGTGATGGCAGAGGAGTACGAGGTTCGCCAGCGTGGTCGTTCCGCCCTCGGCCCAGTGGACCACATGATGCGCCTCGGTGAAGCGTCCGTCACATCCGGGAAAGCGGCACCCGCCGTCCCGGGCATCGAGGGCCCGGCGCAGGGAGGGACTCACCGTGCGGGTGGCGGCTCCAAGTCCCACGATCTCGGGGGAAGGTGAGGGGGCTCCGCCTCGCGTCACTCCTTCCGCCACTCCCTCCGCCATCCCCTCCAGCACGGCCATCTTCCCTTCCCCCAGTCCCTTGCGGACCACCAGGGGGACCACCGCCGCGTCGCAGGAGAGGCGCCGGGACGTTTCCGCGGAAACGCGCACCTCGCCGGGGAGGTGGGAGAGGCCGGGAGGCGGTGAGGCAGTCGCACCGCGGTCGGACCCCGCGCCTCCCCTTTCCTGTGCCGTGCCCTCACCCCCTTCTTCTGCCCCCTCCGCACCTCTTCTGTCCGCCTCCTTCGCCGCCCCGTCCTCCCGCCGCCGGAGTTCGGCGAGGTCCACGTGCAGGACCACCTGGGTGGTGGCGGCCCGGAGTCCGGAGGTGGGGGTGGGCGTGGAGGTGCGGATCGGCCCGGGGTGGGGCGATCCTGGGCTCGCCTCGGCCTGCCGCGCTCCTTCGCCCTTCCCAGCCGCTTCGCCCGTGGCGTGGCCGCCGGGCTTCCCATCCGCGGCTTCGTCGCCTGCCGCGCCCGTCCCGCCCGCAGCACCCGCCGCGCCTGCCCCGGTGGCGCCCGCCCCCACCAGCGCCCACTGGCAGAGAAGGGCCAGGGCATCGGCCCGCCGCCTCGGTGCGGCTGCCGCCGTGTCTCCCTCTCCCAGCATGGCGGCCACCTGGGCGGGGACCTCCTTCCCCTCGGCCTTTCGTGCTGCCTCCCATTCCGCCAGCGGGACCCCGTCGATCCTGAGGTGCGGGTTCTTCCGCGGGTCGGGGGCCGCGTACGCCGACCCCGGCCGCCCCTCCCGGAAGATGCACTCCGCCGCTTCCTCCACCGCTGCCAGGAGCGCCGCCCCCACCTCCGGCGTGAGGAGCCCCCGCACCTCCCACATCC
>JBJHCG010000012.1:0-84743 GCA_050485885.1 Gemmatimonadales bacterium
GATGTAACGTCCCTTCATGGAGCCTCCCTGAATGGTAGGAACTCGGTTGAGATCCGCGTTCAGCGCCCCGACCCAGCGTGCTGCGGCCCGTCGGGGTTACAGGAGGCAGAGCCTGCCATGGTGGCGGCCCTCCCGTCCCTCGCCAGTTGGTCGCGACGAATATATCGAAGGCGTAGAAGGCGCACAATACTGGCGCTCCTTCCAAATCCCCGCGCCGACCCGGGGCACTTACGACCGCGGTCAGGAAAATCTGTTTCCGGGCGTGGGACCCTTCTCCCCGCTCCCCGGCACCTCCCCCTCGCCCGCCTCCTCCACGGGGGCACCCTCCTCCCCCTCCGGACGCACCGGGAGCGGCACGGACCGGGCGTAGGGAAGAATGAGGCGAACCGCCCGGTCGAAGAAGAGGTAGTTCCAGGCCCAGTTCACCAGAACGAGGAGTCTGTTCCGGAAGCCGATGAGCTTGGCGACATGGACCACGAGCCACACCACCCAGGCGGGGAATCCGCGAAAGTTTCGCCCGGAAACCCTTGCCACTGCTGCATTCCTTCCGATTACCGCAAGCATTCCCGGGTCCCGGTACCGAAAGGGTTGAAGGGGCTCCCCCCGCAGGCTCCGGAGAATGTTTCGAGCCGCGAGGGTCCCCTGCTGAAGCGCCACCGGTGCCACGCCCGGGAGGGGCTCTCCTGCATCCTCCAGGTAGGCCAGGTCGCCGGCGCACCAGACATTCTCCATGCCCTCCACCCGGAGTTCACGGGTGACCCGGACCCGTCCCCCCGGCCCCATGGGGAAGCCCCATCCCTCGGGCCCGTCGGCGCCCCGAACCCCACCCGTCCAGACCACGGTGTCGGTGGCCACGGTTTCGCCGGAGGCAAGGGTCACCCGACCGGGCGCGACCTCCTCGACCAGCGTTCCGAGGCGCACCTCGACCCTGCGATCTTCGAGGCGCCGGAGGGCATAGTCCGAAAGGGTTTCGGGCATCTCGGGGAGGACCCGGTCCACCGCCTCCACGAGAAGGATCCGGACACGCCCCATGTCGAGGTGGGGAAAGTCCCTCCCGAGGGGGCCATGAACCAGCTCGGCCAGGGCCCCGGAAAACTCGACCCCGGTGGGGCCGGCCCCGACAATGGTGAAGGTGAGCAGGCGCGCCACCCGTTCCGGATCCGATTCCGACGACGCCTCCTCAAACCGCCCCAGGACATGATGCCGGAGGGGGACGGCCTCCTCCATCGTCCGCAGGGGAAAGGCGTGCTCCCTGGCGCCGGGGACCCCGAAGAAGTGGGTCGTGGCCCCCAGGGCGAGGATGAGGTGGTCATACCGGAGGGGATCGGCGCCGATCCAGGCCATGTTCCTGGCAGGGTCCACCTGGGTGAGGGCCCCCATCCGGAAACTCACGTTCCGGGCCTTCCGCAGGACGGAGCGCACCGGATAGGCGATCTCGGTGGGTCCCAGCTCCGCCGCCGCCACCTGGTAGAGGAGGGGGAGGAAGGTGTGATAGTTGTTCCGGTCCGCGAGCACGACATCCACCTCCTGGTCCCGGAAGCGCTCCACGGCCCAGAGACCGGCGAACCCTGCGCCGGCGATGAGGATGCGGGGTCGGGACACGGGAACGCTCCTTCGAGGGAGGAGAGGAAAGGGAAGGCGACGGACGCACCCCCACCGGAGGATGTGCGGGGGCGGAGTGCCGGGAGGGAGCGCGGGGCGGCCCCCCCGGGGTCGATTCCCGGCGGGGCCGCATCGCCCGAAGGCGGCACCCTCGACCTCAGGCCACGGGAAGCCCCGGGTCCTCCTGGGCGGCCCAGGCCACGAGCCCCCCCTCCAGGTTTCCCACCGGCCCGAAACCCAGCGCTGTCAGTCGGTGCGCAGCCACCAGACTCCGCCCGCCGGCCCGGCAGAGAAGGACGAGTTCCCGGTCTCGTGGGAGCCGGGCCCGGAGCGCCTCCTCGTCGTCGAGAACCGACGGGGGCAGATGGAGTGCCCCCAGCGAACCCAGGTTCCCAGCCTCCCACTCCCACCCCTCGCGGACATCCACCAGGAGGGGGGCATCAGGCCCGGAGAGCCGGGCTCGAAGGGCACCCGGGGCGATGCGACGGACGGAGAACCCCGGAGCCTCCCCGGGGGTCCGACCCGGTTCCCGCCTCCCCTCCTGACCCGCGGCGCAGGTCCTCTCCTCCGGCTCGTCCCCGACGGGAGATCCCGCCTCGGCACCCGTCCCGCAGGCGCGGCATTCCGGGCGCCGCCGGGGGTGAAGGGTCCGAAGGCGGGCCCGTGCGGCCTCCCAGACCAGGAGTCGGCCCACCGCGGGCTCGAGGGGGAGGCGCGGCGTCGGGTCCGCCATGCCCTCCCATGCGGCCCCCCGCGCCCGCCCGGAATCCTCGTCCGAGCCGGGGGCCACCCCCGCCCCGACCAGGATCCACTTGAGGGCCTCGAGCGCCTGGAGCGAACCCACGACGCCGGGGAGGGCCCCCAGAACCCCCGCCTCTGCGCACCCCGGCACCGCATCCGGGGGGGGCGGATCGCCGAAGAGGCACCGGTAACAGGGTCCGCCCGGGGCGCCGAAAACGGAGACGTGCCCCTCCCACTGCATCACGGCACCATAGACCCAGGGGATGCCCCGGGCCAGGGCCGCCTCGTTCAGGAGGTACCGGGTGAGGAGGTTGTCGGAGCCGTCCACCACGAGGTCGTACCCGGCCAGGAGATCGGCGGCATTCGACCGATCCAGCCACACGGGGTGGGGCTCCACCCGGATCTCGGGGTTCAGGGCCCGGAGGCGCGCCGCCCCACTCTCCACCTTGAGGCGCCCCACATCGGGGGTGGCATGGAGGACCTGGCGTTGCAGGTTCGAGAGCGCGACCCGGTCCCCATCCACAAGCCCCAGCGTCCCGACCCCGGCAGCGGCCAGGTAGAGGGCCGCCGGAGAGCCAAGTCCTCCGGCCCCGACCACGAGGACCCGGGCCGCCCCGATGCGGGCCTGTCCTTCGGGGCCCACCCCGGGGAGGACGAGGTGCCGGGCGTAGCGCGCAGGATCCATGCAGGCCTACCGGTCGGGGAGTTCCACGACCTCGCCCTGGAAGGTGGAGAGGAACTCCATGGCCTTCCGGGCCAGATCGTCGGACCGGGCTTCGTCACCCATGCGGAGGACGCCATCGGAAAGCTGAGCGTACATCCAGTAGAACTGGGCCGGAATGTTCACCGAGGCGTTGTCCTGCCAGGGAATCCGGAGGACCAGGGAACGATAGGAATGGACTTCGTCGACGAGGCGGAGGGTCCGCTCCACATCGACCCATTCCCCCCCGAGCTGGGCAGCGGTCCGGACGAGGGCCGGATCCTCCGCAAGATCCTCGAAGCGGAGGCGGTGGGAGAGCCCCTGTCGCACGGCCCACCGCTCCAGGCCCAGGGTTTCGGCCAGCCCGCCGGTGGTGGCGAAGTGAATGGGGCGATCGCCCAGGGCGTCGCGAATGATCGTGAGGGCCAGCCGTTCTCCCCGGCCCAGCCAGATGTCCTGCCCGTAGCGGATGGGCTGGTCTCCCAGGGTGATCGTGGTCCCCTGTGGCACCACGACCCCCTCCACCGCGTTCATCTCCTCGTTCGTGAGACGGGTAATGGAGCGGGTGGGGCGGGTGTCGGGGGCGGGCCAGGGGGCCCGGTACCCCTCCGGCGCGCCGCGCTCCGGCTCGTACGGACGCTGGCGTTCGGGCGCGGTGTGGAAGGCGAGCTGCCGGGGGTACCACGGGGTGTAGAGGTACTGGGTCACGATGACCGTGACATCACGCCGCACCCCTTCCACTTCCTGCATGTACCAGAGGGGGAAGGTGTCGTTGTCTCCATTCGTGAAGATGATCCCGTAGGGCTCCACGCTCTGCAGGAGATTCCAGGCCCAGTCCCGGGCGGACCAGTCGTCGGAGCGATCGGCCCACCCCCAGTTCAGGACGAGGGGAACGAAGGCCACGAGGAGGAGGGGGGCGCCGTAGAGGAAGCCCCGGTCCGAGGGGACGCGCCCCGCCGTCCATCGCCAGGCGGCGGCGATCCCCATCCCCGCCAGGAATCCCCACAGGTGGAAGGAGGCGATGAAGAAGTAGTCCCGCTCCCGCACCTCTCGCCAGTCCCGCGGGATGGAGGCCCCCGCCTGGGAGTATCCCCACTTGAAGTTCAGGTAGAAGACAAGGAGGAGGGTGAGGGTCACCGCCAGGGTGGCCAGATAGGCCCCCTGCCCCGGTCCGGCACGCACGGCCACCACGATCCCCCAGATCCCCAGCCCGAGAATGAGGAGGGTGATGGGGAGGCGGGCGTTCCCCAGGGTGGGGCTTGCGTCGAGCCCCCGGGCCCACTGCCAGTCGAAGTACTGGAAGTAGTTCAGGTACTGGTGCGCGATGAGACTCGCGCCCCGGGGGGTCTGCCCGCTTATGTCGGTGGGATCGGCAAAGACGGAGGGCTTCCCGTACTGCTCGCGCCGAAGGTTGAAGGCCAGCGCTTCGCACCCGGTCCGGCCATTCGTGTAGATGGCCACCGCCGCCCCGACCATCGATTCGCAGATGGGCTCGCCCTCGTTGATCATGGGCTGCTGCGCCGATCGGAGGGGGAGGAAGAAGTTGAAGGACAGTGCCAGGACCACCGCCATCACGCCCCGGGTGAGCATGCGGGAGTCCAGGAGGATGCGAGGCTTCTCCAGGAGGATCATGACCCCGATGGCCGGGGCGGGAAGGGCCGACATGAGGTGGTTCGTCGTCCCCAGCACCATGAGGTACAGGGCTAGGATGAGGTACCATCCCGCCCCCGGCTCGTCCTTCCGGTCGCGCCACCGCAGCGCCAGCCACGACACCACGGCAATGACGAGCACGCTCAGGGTGTAGACCTTCTCGTTCACATTGGACTGGTTCCAGACCGTGTAGGCCGACAGGGCCAGGAGGGCCCCGGTCCAGGCTCCCACCAGGGGAAGGCGGGCCCGCCAGCGCTCGTCCAGCGTCTCGTCCCGCTCGAACCAGGCCCGGAGGACCCGGTGGGTGACGAGAAAGAAGAAGCCGGTGGCCGCCGCCGAGGTCGTCGCTGCCAGGAGGTTGATCCGGACCGGAACGGAGAGGCCGGTGAGCCCCAGGAGCACGCTCCAGACCCGCCCCACCACCACGAAGAGGGGGTTCCCCGGAGGGTGGGGGATTCCCAGGATGTGGGCGGTGGCCACGTACTCGCTCGTGTCCCAGAACCAGATGGTCGGGGCCAGGGTGAGGGCGTACAGGGCAAGGGCGACGGCGGCGGCCCCCACGGCCTGGAGATAGGGGGGGGCGTCATGGATCCGGTGGGAGCTCATGTTCCGGGAGTAGAGGGCCGGAGGGAGGTCGTCGATGTGTGCGGAGCGCGCCCGGGGAAGCCTCTTCCCCGGGAAGGCCCCGGAAGCCGGGCGGCCCAACCGGGATGTACGTGGAAGGGGGCCAGGGGCCCAGCCCTCCACGACGGCCAGGGGCTCGGGTCCGCGGGGCTGCCTCCCACCGGCGCGCCCTGGGCGCCCGCGGCGTGCGTGGAGGTGTCCGGAAAGACGGGCGCGACATGACCTGGGGGCCGTGTGTACGGTACGGCTCGACACGCGGGCACAGAACCGACAGCATAAGGGGAGGGAGACGGCTGTGGAAGGGGTAGCGCCCTCCCCCGAACCCCTCGCCTGCGGCAACCGGTCCGGGAGACCTCCCGGGCGCTCCTCCCGCGCTCCCTCCCCCCTCCCCTTCCGGCTCCGGATCGGCTTTCCCCTCCGCCCCCTGCCGCTCTTCCCTCCCTGGCCTCCGGATCCGGCCCCCCGCGCCCTTCGACCCGTTCCCGTGCCCACCGCCGCCCTCGCCACCCTCCGCCTGGCCCGTGCCTGGGCTTCCCCCCTCCCCCCCCCGGGAGTCGGCGCGTCGCAGGGCGTGGAGCTCCGGGTCGTTCCACGATCCCTCCCCGGCTTCGAGGGAGAGGCACCGCTGCGGGTCCTCGAGGCAGCGCCCGGCGGCTCCGCCTCCCTCCCGGGGTGGGTGGTCCTTCACGGGATCACCGTGCTCGGCCTCGAGCACCCCTCCCTCCTCCGGTTCGTCCGGGCCCTGGCCGGAAGTGGCGCCCGGGTCCTCGTGCCCGAGGTCGGGAGCTGGACCCGGCTGACCCTCGATCCGGAGGGGGCTCGCCGGATCGTGCGGGGCGCCGTTCTGTGGCAGGCCCGGGCACCGGGCGTACTTCCCGGGGGGGTCGGGGTGGCCGGCTTCTCCTTCGGGGGGCCCCAGGCCCTGGTGGCCGCCGCCGATCCATCGCTCGAGCGAAGGGTCCGGAAGGTCCTTCTCTGGGGGAGCTACGCCCACCTGCCTTCGGCGCTCCACTTTGCCTTCAGGGGACAGGCCGCCATCCCCCCCGGAATGGCGGAGGCGGCGGGGGGTGCGATCCGCCCCCCTCTCCCTCCGGACCGGCCCGATCCGTACGGCCGCTGGATCGCCGGGGCCAACCTCCTTCCCTCGGTAGCCGAAGGGGAGGTCGGGGTCTCCGAAAGGGCGCTTCGGTCCCTGGCCGGCGCCCTTTCCGAACTGGCCGACCGGTGGGGGCGTGAGGAACTGGATCCGGAGGGATCGGCCTTCCCCGAGGCCCGGGCGCAGGCGCGCGAAGCCCTCCCCCCGGAAGCCCGGGGGCTCTTCGACCTCTTCGTCCCCCGGCAGGGCCACCCCCCGGAGACGGAGGGCGCGCAACGACTGGTCACCCTGCTCGCCCGGGCCGCCGCCTTCCACCACCCCCTCCTGGATCCCCTCCCGACCCTGGGGCGCCTCCATGCGCCGGCGCACCTCGTTCACGGGCTCCAGGACGACCTCATTCCCTGGACGGAGACCCGGGCCCTGGCCACCGCCCTCCGGCCCCGGGCGCCACGGGTGGAGACCACCCTCACCGGCCTCTTCGCGCACTCGAACGATGGCTCGGCGCCACCGGCGGGGAACCGGATCGCCGAGGCCCTGTCCCTCTGGGAGGGGATGCGGCGGGTCCTGGCCTTCGAGTAGGTCCCGAGGATAGGTCCCGGGGAGGGGATCGGCCATGCGGCAGGCGTGCGGAGGTCCGGAGGGAGCCGGAATCCAGCCACCGCGGCCCCCTCGGGCCTCAGGGAATCTCCACCCCCGCCCAGTCCCACCCCTCGAGGCCCCCGGCCCCCAGGGCGCGGACCTCGATCCGGGTCCCCGGGCCCACCCCGGTCACGAGGAAGCGGGGCTCTTCCGTCACGCCCAGCTCACGAATGGCGCCATCGCGGGCCACGGCCCGGATGCGGTACCCGGTGACCCCGGCCTCGGGAGAGGGGCGCCACGACACCGTGATCCCGTTCGGCGAGCGACCCTCGATCTCGAGGTCCACGAGGCGGCTCGGGGCGTCGGCCAGGAGCATGATGCTCGCCACCGTGGTCCGGCTCACCTCGGCCACCAGGCGGTGGTTGATCGTCTCCACCTGGTCCGTGCGCTGGTGGTAGTTCGGGTTCCCGAGCACGGGGTAGGAGCCGATCCCCCCCACGATGTCGCCGTAGGCCTCGAAGAAGACGGCCCCATCCGTGCCCCGGTAGTAGAGGGCGTCGTAGGTGATGAGGTCGGAGTAGCGCTGGGCGGCGGCGTGCTGGATCCGCATGATCCCCGGGTTCGAGTACCGGATCGTGTTGTCGAGGCGGTGGCTCCGGGTCCACCCGATCATGTCGTTGTTGAGCACCCCGACGATCTGCTTTCCCCCCTCCACGGCGCGGCGCACGTACTCCCGCGCCCCCAGGAGTCCCACCTCCTCGGCGGTGAGGAAGGCAAACTCGAGGGTGGCCCGGCGGGGGTGGTCCGCCAGGACCCGGGCGGCCTCGAGAAGGGCCGTGGTGCCGGAGGTGTTGTCGTCGGCGCCGGGGGCCGGGAGAACGGAGTCGAAGTGGGAGGAGATCGTGTAGACCAGCTCGGGGTTCGCCGTGCCGGGGAGGCGGGCAATGACGTTGCCCGCCCGGATCCCCCGGGGCTCGAACCACTCGTACTCCACCTCGTACCCCCATCCGCGCAGGGTCTCGGCGAGGTACTCGGTGGCCTCCAGGTTCCCCTCGAAGCCGATGAACTTGCTCCCCATCCGGTAGAGCTGGTCGGCGTAGTGGTGCACACGGCCGACCTGCACCGCGGCCGCAACCGCCGCCACCTCCTCGTGGAGGGGGGCGAAGCGGGCGGCCCCCTCGGCCTGGAGCGCCTGCTCGTGCTCGAGGTTGGCCTCGAGGCGCGCCACGAGGTCCGCAAGGGAGACCTCACGGGAGAGATCCACCCGGAAAACCCCCCGCTCGGGGGAGATCGTGTTCCCGTCGCGCTCGGCCGAGATCAGGAGGGCGGAGCCGTCGGGGCTTACCACCCACTCGTACTCGGGCGCAATGGTCCGGAGGGTGTTGTTGTGAAAGAGGCGGTAGGCCTGGACCCCCCCGGGAAAGTCCGAAGCCTCCAGGTCGTAGAGGTAGGCCCGGCGGTGGCGCGCCTCCCCCTTGAGGGCCAGGAGGTGGCGGTCGTCGATCCACTCCGGGAACTGATCGTGCTGGATTTCCCGGGTGACCCGGCGCACCCCTTCCGGGGGGTTGGCCGCCGTTCCCGGATCCAGGGGCTCGGGCGCCTCGGCATCCACGAGGAAGATCTCCCAGTCGGTGTGGGGCATGGCCTTGAAGGCCACCCGGCGTCCGTCGGGAGAAAGGGCGGGATCGCCCAGGCGAAGTTCGGTGGAGACCACGGTCCGGAGAGCCTGGCGAAGGGCCGCCTCTCCCTCCGGCACCCCCGCGGCCAGGTCCAGGGTGAGGATTCGACCGGCTCGCTCTCCCCCGGTCGGGGCCTGGTAGAAGGCGATCCGGCTCCCGTCGCGCGCGAGGGAGGGCTGGCTTCCCCCGAGGCGGAGGGTCGCACCCGTGTCCAGGTCCACCAGGGCCAGGGCAGGCCCCCCGGTGGGGGTCGCCTCGGCACCGGATGCGGCGTAGGGAGAGCGGGGAGGAAGGGTGGCCAGCACCACCCGCCCTCCGGCGGCCGGCACGGGATTCGTCAGAACAGGGAGGTCATCTCGGAGGGAGACGGGCTCGGGAATCCACTCCGGGGCCCGGGCCGTGTGGAGGACGACCCGGTCGCTCCCCGGGTCCGGTGCCGCTGCAACGATCAGGACCGGGGCATCCGGGACGAACTGAAGGGACTGGATCCGCACCCCCGGGAGGGGGACGCGGACCGGATCCCCGCCTCCTTCTCCCAGTCGGCGCACCAGGAGGGATGCGTCCCCGCCACTCCCCTCGCCCCAGGCGAGGTGGGCCCCGCCCCCGGAACCCCCGCTGGAGAGGGCCGTCTGCTGGGCCTGGACCGTGATCCGGGGTCCGCCCTCGGCCGGCTCCACCCGGGTCTCCCACTCCCCCCCGACATTCCGCGCCCAGGAGAACCACCGGCCATCGGGGGAGATGCGGAGGAAGCGACCGTCGTCATCCAGCTCGCGAACCGGGTGAAGCTCTCCGGTGAGGAGGGCGGCCTCCTGGCGATGGGTCTCTCCTTCCGGCCCCCGCAGCACGGCGAGGTACCCCTCCATGGCGTCGAGATAGCGCCCCTCATCCCATGCGAAGTAGGCGTCCTGGAGGGGTGCGGCCGGACGGAGCTGGGAGGCGCCCGCCAGCGGGACGAAGAGACCCGCCGTGGTGAGGAGAGCCAGGGGGAGAACCCGCCAGCTGCGGGGGTGACGCCGTGCCGGGGAAGGGGCCGGGGTCGGGAAGCGGAGAAGGGTCCGGGCGGTGAGACGCGGCATGCGGGTCGGGGAAAGGGGCGGGAGGGGAAGGATGGGATCCATGCCGGTGAAGGCCGGCGGGCGGAACATCCCCTTCCCGCCCCGCCCACGCAAGGCAGGCATCGAACGGGAACCGCCGGGGGGCGCCGAGGTACCCCGATGTGGTGCCTGTCCCCCCTTGTTTCGAGGTCCTCCATGGCTCGCCCGATCCCCTCCCCCGGCCGCTCCTGCCGCCGGCTCCTCGTGCTTTCCCTCGGGGTTCTCGCCCTTCCCCTTGCCGAAGTGGGCCTCCTGGCACAGGAGCGTCCCCAGGAAGGGAGCCTCCTCCCCCAGGCCCGTCCCCAGGAAGTCGTGGTCATCGAGAACGTTCGCGTTCTTCCCATGACCGCCTCGGCCGACGCGGTGGCGGCGGATCCCTCGGCGGCGATCCTCGAGGGTCAGACCGTGGTGGTGGGACAGGGGCGGATTCTGGCCTTGGGTCCCGCTGCGTCCGTCGTCGTGCCCGAAGGGGCCCGGCGCGTTTCCGGAGAGGGGCGGACCCTTCTCCCCGGACTTGCCGAGATCCATGCCCATGTCCCCCCGGGGCAGGATCCGCCTCGGGAACTGGTTCGGGAGACCCTCTTTCTCTATCTCTCCAACGGGATCACCCTGATCCGGGGGATGCTGGGGGCCCCCTACCAGCTCGAGCTCCGGGACCAGATCGCCCGGGGAGAGGTCCTGGGCCCCCACTTCATCGTGGGTGCCCCCTCCGTGAACGGGAACTCCGCCCCCACCCCCGAGGCCGCCGAGGCCCTGGTCCGGGCGCATCACGAGGCGGGGTACGACTTCCTCAAGATCCACCCGGGGGTTCCCCTCGAGAGCTGGAACCGGATGGTGGAGGTGGCGCAGGAAGTGGGGATCACCTACGCCGGGCACATTCCGGCCGCGGTGGGAATCGAACACGCCGTGGCCACGGGAATGGCCACCATCGACCACCTGGACGGCTATCTCGAGGCCACCCGGCGCGAGGATCTCTCCGACGACGCCTCCCCCGCGGAGCGCTTTGCCGCCACCGACCCCGCACGGCTGGAGGCGCTCATGGCGCGCCTGGCCGAAGCCGGGGTCTGGCAGGTCCCCACCCAGTACCTCTGGAACCACCTGAACGGGTACGTGGACCCCGACGAACTCCTGGCCCTCCCCGAATTCCGCTACATCTCCGAGGGGCAGCGCATGGGGTACCGGAACCAGGCCAACCAGCGGCGCGCAAATCCGGCCATCACCCCGGAGTCCGACGCTGCCCACAGGGCCATGCGCCAGACCTTCCTCCGGGCCACGCACGAAGCCGGGGTCCCCATCCTCATGGGAACGGACTCTCCCCAGCTCTTCAACGTGCCCGGCTTCGCCCTCCACCGGGAAATCCCCCTCATGGTGGATGCAGGGATGTCACCCTACGAGGTCCTCCTCTCGGGCACCCGCTCCGTGGCCGAGTACGTGGCCTCCTCGCTCGGCCAGGACGGAGACTTCGGCCAGGTGGCCGAGGGGATGCGCGCGGACCTTCTTCTCGTGGAGGGGAACCCCCTGGAGGACCTCTCAACCCTCCAGTCGGTGGCCGGGGTCATGGTGGAGGGTCGCTGGCTCTCCGGAGAGGAGATCCGGGAGGGGCTGGAGCGGATCGCGGCCCGGTACGCGCCCGGCGGCCCCTGAGGGCGGGGCCGGCCCGGCTCCCTCTCCGGGTCCCGACCGGCGACGGCCGACCCCTTCGCCCGGTGCCTGGCTCGACGTGAAGCTCCGACCCCGAACCCCGCGCAACCTCCCTCAGAACCGCCAGCTCACCCCGGCAAGGGGGAGGAAGGGGCGAGAGGCCAGGGGGCGCACCTCCTGGTCTCGCCATCGATCGAAGTAGTGGAAGTGGGCGTCCCGCTGATCGAGTGCGTTCAGGACCCGAAGGTAGGGGCGAAGGATCGTGGTGCGCCCGCCCACCACAGGCTCGAAGGACCATGCCACGTCCAGATCCACGCGGAAGAAGGCATCCTCCATCGTCACCGGAAGGGAGTTCGAGGGGGAGGCGGTGGCCAGGCTGCGGACCTCGGTGCCCGCCCCGAACCGGGGAACCTGCACGTCTCCGCTCGTGCGGCCGGGCGCGTCCGGTTCCGCCGCGGCGACCCCTACCCCCGTCAGGGGGAGCCCGGCCCCGTACCCCACCACCACCCCGGCCTCCCCGCCCCCGGGGAGCCGGAAGGTCCCCCCGGTGGAAAGGAGGTGGCGCCCGGCGAAGTCATCGAAACCCGCGGACCAGACCCAGGTGAGGGCGTACCCGATCCAGCCGTCGAAGCGCGGTCCCTCCCGGAGCACCCGAAGCTCCGTCCCCGAGGCATGCACCGCTCTCGCGGCTTGCGACTGCGGGTCGTGCACGGTGCCGTCGAAGTGCTTCACGAACCCCGACACCTCCATCCGGAGGTCGTCGGAGAGAAGCTGGTCCAGGGTGAGAATCCCATGGGTGGAGGTGCCTACGCCCAGGACCGGTGCCCAGAACACGGAGGCCTCTTCCAGCGTGGTCCCCTCCGAGCGAAGGGAGGAGAGGGGGAGGACCTCGTGGTACCGGCCTGCAGAGAGGGTCAGGGTGGCGGCATCGCCCAGCGACTGGCGCACGGCGATCCGCGGGGCGATGCGCAGGGAGGCATCGGCGCTGAAGTGTTCGGCCCGGACGCCGGCCTGCAGGTGAAGTCCCGGTGCCAGGTCCCGGGCCACCTCCCCGAACACGCCGGCCCGGGTGGAGCGGGCCTCGGCTCCGTCCATGGCAACCGACGTGGCGGGCGCCGGTGTGAGGGGAAGGAGGTCCCAGGCGAAGTCGCGCCGCTCCACGCTCCCCCCCCACCGGAAGCGCCCGGAAGGCGAACGGCGATGGGTGAGGAGCAGTTCTCCGCGGATCACCTCCGTTCCCGTTCGGGCCTGGAGGGGATCGATCCAGGGAATGGGGAGCGTGGCCTCGTAGCGACTGACGGAAACCCCTCCCTCCATGCGGAGGCTGCGGTCGCTGCCCCCCTTCACCGGACCCTCCCAGGCACCCCGGGCCGAGAGAGCCTCGTTCCCCCAGAGGGCGCGGTCGTGATACCACCCTGACCCTGCCCCCCGGACCACGTCTCCCATCTCGTCGAACTCGGCCTGGGACGGGGCGTGGGGCGATCGGCCCAGGGCCCCGAGCCAGACCCCCTCCCGGTTCCGGAAGGCCGTGAGGTGAAACCCGAGTCCGGGGCGGGGGCGCATGGCGAGCCGCAGGGTGGCATCGCGATACAGATAGGGGAGTTCGGCGCCCTCGCCGAACCCCGAGCCCGCCAGGCCGTGAAGCCCCCGAACCACGCCCAGGAACCCCACCCCCGCAGCGAGGGGAAGCTCCACTCCGACCCGACCGGCCACCGGATCGAGGGCCACCTCGAGGTGAGGATCGGCTCCCGTGGGTTCCCGGGTCTCGAGCTCCAGGATGTACGAGAGGCCTCCGTCGAGCCGGGCCGTGGCCCCCCCCGCATGGTAGCGGGCGTCGCCGAGAACTCCCAGATCGAAGGAGGGAAGGAGTCCGGCCAGGTGGAAGGGGGTGAGGATGGGAGCGCCGTCGAGAAGGACCTGGCGGGAGTCCACCGTGGACCCCCGCATGTAGAGCACACTCCCGGCATCGCCCGGGTCGTGGGGCTCCCGGAAGGGCCCCTGGACGAGCCCCGACTCCACCATCCCCGTGGTGGAGCCCATGGCCACCTGAGCGACCCGGGCGGACCGGGTTCGCGCCTCCCCCAGGGGCGCGGTGGGGGTCGGTGGGCCCGCGAGCACGCCCGGGATCTCCACCGTGAGGGGCGCCAGTGTGAGGATGCGACGCTCCAGCTCCACCTCGAGACGGAGCACGCCCTGGGCCGGAAGGGTAACCTCGAGATCGGCCGGCCGGGCCGCGATGTGGAAGACCCGGATCCGGGCCGGACCCGGGGTGAGCCCGGCGATCCGGTAGCGCCCGTCCACATCGGTGAGGACCGTCTGATGGCGCCCCGCCTGACGGATCTCGAGAAGGGCGCCCGGAAGCCCCTCCCCTTCGCGAAATCCGCTGGCCACGATGCGGCCGGAGAGGACAGGGCCGGTGGTGTCGGCGGCAGGGAGGAGGCCCGCCGGAAACGCGCCGCTCGTGGGGATCCCCGAGGAAAGGGCGCCCACCTCCCCGGCTCCTCCCGGGGGAAGGAGGAGGAAGAGGCCGAGAACCGGAAGCGGGAGCCCGCGAACCGGCTTCATGAAGGGGGCACCTCCACCCGGACCCCGTCCGATCGTGGTTCGGCCACCACGCCTTCCCCGAAATGGAAGGCGCCTGCACTCCAGCGGGCCAGGTTCCGGAGCCCCGAGCGCACCAGGACCTCGCCCGGGCCGGGAGGGATGCGAACCCGCACGTGGCCCGGCTCCACGCCCTCGAGCTGAACGACCACGGACCCGGTCCCCGCCCGGAAGGGGGTCCCGTCGGGAGCGAGGACCTCCACCCGTTCTCCCACCCCCACCTCCAGTTCCACGGAGAAACCCGGCGCTGCCCCCTCCAGGACCACCTCGACCCGGGCCTCCCGGAATCCCACGGCAACCCCGGCCATTCCCGCGATGGGAGAGACGGTCTCTCCGACGGCAGAGGCCGAACCGGAGAGATCCGCATCGCCCCCGCCTCCCGTGAAGAGGGCGCGGAAGGGAGACCCCGGAATGGCGGCCGCCACCCCGGTGGCAAGAAGCACGAGCCCGGCGGCAGCGGCGGCACTCCTCCGGCCCATCCCTCGCCCCCGACCGGCGGCCCGCTTCCGACGCACGCTCCACCGAACGGTATCGAGGGCCCCCCGGTCTTCCGGCACCACCTCCTCTCCCACTCCGTCGAGGAGGCGGCGGGTGGCATGGGCCAGGGACTCCAGCTCCCGCACCCTCGCGGCGCAGGGTTCGCACTCGGAGATGTGGGCTGCCACCCCTTCCGAATTCGCCAGGGGAAGCTCTCCATCGAGCCACCCCTGGAGGGTTCCCTCATCGGGGTGGGTCCCCGGGTCCGTCGTTTCGAGGATGTCGAGTTGGTCCGTCATGGTCAGGCTCTCTGCAGGTTCACCGGGAGGAGGATCCGGAGGGGCGGGTCAGTTCCTGGGCCAGACGACGTCGCGCACGGGCCAGAAGCGTTCCCACCGAGGAGGCCTGGACCCCGGCGGCATCGGCCAGCTCCCGGTAGGCGAACCCCTCCTCGCGAAGGAGGAGGAGGGTGCGATCCCGGGGATCGAGGCGCGCCAGGGCCTCCCGGACTCTGGCCACCCGGGCCTCCCGGTCCAGGCGATCCACCACGTCGAGGGGTTCGGAGTGAGGTTCCCCTCCTCCCTCCCCGAGCCCGTTGCCTTCGGGGAGGACGTCCATCGGGTGGGTCTGTCGGAGGCGGGTGCGGTTGTCTTCGACCCGGGCCCGGTCCCGCAGGTGATGCGTGGCCACCTTGTAGAGCCAGGCCCGGAGCCCGGCGGGCTCCCCCCGTGGCTTCCGGTCGAGGAAGCGCACGAAGGCCTCCTGGGCGGCGTCCTCCGCCAGGTCCGCATCGGCGGTGATCCGGTGGCAGTACCGCACCAGGGCAGGGTAGACATCATCGAAGAGTCGATCGAATTCCACGAATCCCTCGTGTGGGGGGCAGCGGGAACCGGGAGGACCGGGCCTCCCGCGAGCCGGTGACATCCAGGGAACGAACCAGTGGTTTCTTCCGTGACACCCTCTCGCCCCGGGGCAGAAGGAGGGACCCTTCAATCTGGCCGCAGCAGGGGAGGCTCAGAAGGGGAAGACCCGGGGTGCGAGAAGAAGGGTCATGAAGAAGAGAAGGAGGGTGACGGGAATCCCCAGCTTGAGGTAGTCCCGGCGCCGGTAGCCGGCAGGGTTCATGACAAGGGTGAGGGCCGGCTGGGAAATGGGACTGCTCACGGAGGTCGCCATCATGGCGATCCCCAGGACCAGAGCATGGGGCGCCACCCCCAGCTGGGCGGCACCTGCGAGGGCCACGGGCCCGAACAGGACCACCACTGCGGGCCCGGGAATGAGCTGGGCCGCCAGCGATGCCGCCACCATGAGGGCCGCCATGACCCCCAGGGGGCCCACGCCCCCCAGAACGTCGAGGAGCATGCCGCCGGCAAGGGATGCAGCGCCCGTCTCCTCCAGAGCTGCCCCCAGGGAGAGGAGGCCGGCAATGAGCACCACCACCGGCCACTCCACCGCCCGATAGGCTTCCTCCGCCGTGAGGCACCGGGTAAGCACCATGAGTGCCACGCCCGCCAGGATCCCGGTGGCCACCGGAACCCACCCCAGAAGGATCGACCCGAGGACGAGGGCGAGGACGCCGAGGGAACGGGGAGCCAACCGGCGGTCGGGTGGAGCCACCCCGGGGGTCTCGAGAGGGATGAGGTCGGGCTCCTCGAGGAGCGCGCGCATCCGCCTGCGGGGGCCGTGGAGGAGGAGGGCATCCCCGAAGCGCAGGGGGTGATCCCGAAGGTGGGTGAGGAGCGTCTCCCCCTCCCGGACCACTGCCACCACGTGGAGGCCGAAACGCCGGCGGAACCCGATCTGGCGCAGGGTCTTCCCCACCAGGGTGGAGCGGGGAGCGAGGACCACATCGAGGAATCCCGCCGATCCGGATGCGAGGTCAGCCGGGTCCACCGGGGATGCCAGATCCACTTCGAGGCGCTGGAGTCCCCGCAGCACGAGGAGATCCTCGGGACGGGTCTTGACGAGGAGGTGATCCCCCACCTGGAGTTCGGTCTCGGGACCCGGGAGGAGGATCGCCTCCTCCCCGCCCTCTTCCTCCCGCCCCACGGCGAGGACCATGAGCCCAATGGCATCCCCCAGGCGGGTCTCCCGCAGACGACGACCCGCCAGGAGGGAATCGGGGGTGACCCGCACCGACCAGAGCCTCCGGTCAAGGTCGAAGGCGCGCACCGCCTCCGCAGCCGAGAGGCGCTCGATGGCTGCGAACCGCCCCTCGGATGCCAGCGCCTCGATCCGCGCCTCCTCGGCCTGAACGAGGAGCCAGTCGCCCGCCTCCACCGGGGTGTCCTGCACATGGGTCCTGCGCTGGAGCTCCGGGCGCTGGAGTGCCAGGACGAGGAGCCCTTCCCGCCGATGGAGATCGGCCTCGTTAGGGCTGCTTCCGGCAAGGGGATCCTCCGGACCGATCCGCACGCGCGCCAGGGCCTGCCCCTGGGCCTCGAGCCAGCGCACGGGGGCCTCCTCCCCGTCGGAAACGAGGTGCCGGCGTCCACGCAGCTCGAGGAAGAATTCGGGCCTCCCCTGCACCACGAGCCGGTCCTCCGCCAGGAGGGTCACCTCCGGCCCCGGCGCCAGGATCCGGCGTCCGTCGCGCTCCACCGCCAGGACATGGACCCCCAGGGCCGAGCCGACGAGGCTCTCTGCCAAGGTTCGTCCCTGCAGTCGGCTCGCAGGGGGGAGAACGAGGCGGAAGACCCGCTCCCCCAGCTCGGCCTTGTCGAGGAGTCCCGGACGAACCGGGCCTTCGCGGGAGGGCGTGCGTTCCGGGAGGAGACGGGGTGCCAGGAGGAGGAGGAGGGCCACCCCGGCCACCAGGGCCACGCCTCCGACCGGGGTGAAGGCAAAGAGCCCGAAGGGTTCGAAGCCCGCATCGAGGAGGAGGTCGGAGGCCACGAGGTTCGCCGACGTCCCCAGGAGCGTCGTGAAGCCTCCGAGCTGGGCCCCCAGGACCATGGGGATGAGGAGGCGCGAGGGCGGGATCTCCGCCATCCGGGCCAGTCGCATGGTCACCGGGAGCATCATCGCCGCAACCCCGATGTTGTTGATGAACCCGGAAAGCGTCCCGGAAACGAGCACCACCGCGACAAGAAGCCGGAGTTCCCGGCCACCGGACCACCGAAGCACCCGGTCCCCGAGCCAGTCCGCCACCCCGGTTCGGGAGAGCGCTGCGGAGATGACATACATTCCGGCAATCACCAGCACGGCCGGGTTCGCGAACCCGCCCAGGACCCGCTCCGTCGGTGCCAGCCCCAGAACGGCCACGACCACGAGAATGGCGAGGGCCGCCACATCGGTCCGCAGGACCCCTCCCACGAGGACGACGATGGCCCCTGCGAGGAGGAGGAGGACGAGGAAAAGGTCGAGGGTCATGCGCTCAAGCTACCCGGGTAGAAGCCGAGAACAAGGTGGAGGGAGTCTGGGCACGCTTCGTGCAAAATGTAGTCGCACGTTTGACGGGGGGTGGGGGCGATGGACGCGCCTCCGCCCTTCTCTCCACCCTTGCCGGCTCGGTCGAGGTCCAGCCCTGACCAGCCCCGGGAATCGCGAGATGCAAGGTTCGTTGCCGGAAACCCGTTGGAAGAGCCGGAAGGGGTTCACCCTTCCCGAGCTCCTCATTGTCATCATCGTGATCGGCATTCTCGTGACCGTGGCCGGCAATCGGTTCCGGGGCATGGGAAACGAGTTGGAGAATGCCACGCGGGAAACGGCAAGTTTTCTCCGTCTGGTTCGGGCCGAGGCGACCACCACGACCTCCGCATACCGGGTCATCGTGGAATCGGACCGCGCACTCCGAACCGAAACCGCACGGGCCTGCACCGGGGTTTCCGACGACGACTGGGCTCCCGATGCCTCCAGGCGCCTCGTTCTCCGCGACGGCGTCGTCCTCGTGGGACCCAACGCGGTGGCAGGGACCGTCCTTACCTGCTTCAACCCCCGCGGTGTGGGGAACAGCAACCCCACCCTGATCCTGGAGGACCTCCGCGGCGATCATCGCCAGGTGGAGGCGCTCATCGGAGGGGGGGTGCTCGTCACCGACGGGGCCCAAGCCCCGCCAAGCCAGAATCCCGAATGATGCCCCGCGTTTCCTTCCCAGAGGCAGTCATGCTCCCTACCGCATCGAATCGCACCGGGCCGGGCCTGCACCGGATCCGTCGCAGGGACGGTTTCACCCTCGTCGAGGCCCTGGTGGCCCTGGCTCTCCTCGGGGTCATGCTCACCGTACTCCTCCCCACCTTCGTTCAGAACATCCAGGTCAACACGCAGAGCGAGCTTCGAACCGATGCCGTGGCGGTGGCCCAGGTCGAGATGGACCGCCTCCGCGCCGTGGGGAACTGGCCTGCCACGGGGACGAAGCGGGAAGTGGTGACGGAGCTGGCCACCTACGAAACCGAACTGACCTACGCCCTCTACTGCCGCGACGGGACGTGCTTCCAGGGTGCCCGGCAGGTCCAGATCGAGGTTCGGCATCGGGGGCGCGCGCTCTACCGGGCCACCACCGTCTTCACCTCGCTGGACGGCTCGGCGCTCGACTCATGATCGCCACGAACCGCACGACCCCCGAACGGGGACCGGTCTCCGCGTCGACGAAGGGCGCGGGCTTCACCCTTCTGGAGATGCTCGTGGCCATGGCGGTCATGGGAATCATCGCCGCCCTCCTGGTCCCGCTCCTCCTTGGAGCCCGTCAGTCCCTCGAGGCCGACCAGCTCCGCGTGGGGGTGAACCAGCAGCTCCGCTCCGCTTCGGACCTGGTGGGCGCCGACATCCGGACCGCAGGGGAGCGCTTTCCCAACCGTTCGGCCCTCCAGCTCCAGCCCATCGAGATCGTCAAGGGAACGAACGGACTGCCCGACCAGATCGTTCTCCGGAGAAACCTCTGGGAGGGGACCCTTCCCCTCTGCCAGAACAACCTCTCGGGGAACAGCCAGAATGTCACGGTCGCGGCGCCGCCAAACCCCAATTCGAGCTGGAACGCCTATCCGGAGTGCATTCAGCCCTATCTCCAGAACGACTTCCCGCGGAACCTTGCCGAGGTCCGCGATCTCGCCGACGAGATCGGCGAGGACGGGGTCCTGCGCGGCTATATCTGGAACCCCGCCCTGAACGACGGCGCGGGTGCAGGCGAGTTCTTCAGCTTCGAGGTCCCGGCGGGGACGGGGCAGGGGCAGGGGCAGAACCGCCAGCTCCGCCGGGTGGGTGGCGGCAGCTGGCAGCACACGCACCTGCGCGTGGAGTTTCCCCGCATCTACATCCTGGAAGAGCGCCGGTACCGCCTGAGCGGGGAGGTGCTGGAGCTTGTCATCAACGGAGATGAGGACGGCGCCCTTCGGGCGGTGGCCGGGATCACGGGGATGGTGGCCCAGTACGTCCTGGACGACGATTCGGTGGTGGACGTCCTTCCCTCCGATGCGAGCTGGCGAAACATCCGGGGGGTCACCGTCACCTTCACGAGCGCGGAGGAGCAGGGGCGTGAGGCCACCGACCGGACCCTTGCCTCGACCTTCTTCCCCCGCAACGTCCTCTCCCGATGACGGGCGAGGAAAGGTCTCCCAGAGAAGGACGGTTTTCCATGCGTGACGAACGCTTCAGAGGCGCCCGGAAAGAGGGGTTCGCCCTCTTCTCGGTGATCATGGCCCTCCTCGTGATCTCGGTGCTGGCGGCCGCCTTCGCCGCCACCACCCTGCTCGACCTGACGAACCTCCGGGCCTCCACCGACTCGGCCACGGGGTTCTACTCGGCCGAGGCCGGGCTCAACATTCGCGGTGAGGAGATCCGGGCCGTCTTCCAGGGCTACTCCCGGCCTTCGGGCACGAGCCCGACGGGCCAGGTTCCCTGCGTGACCGGAAACAACGGTTCGGGCGACTTCCGGTGCCGGAGCTTCACCTTCAACGCCCGCAACATCCAGACCTACGTGGTGGAGGACGCGCGGAACAACGACCCGGACGACGCGGACCGGATGATCACGATCCCGCCGGGCGAGCGCTTCGCCGGGCTGAACGCGATCCAGTACCGGTACAGCGTGGTTTCCGAGTCCCTGCGTCCCAATGACGGTCGCCCGGAGGCCATTCTGGAAATGGTCTTCCGCACCCGGCTCGTGCCCCTCTTCCAGTTCGCCGCCTTCTACAACAAGGATCTGGAGATCCTCCCCGGCCCGAACATGACGCTGGCGGGTCCGGTGCACGTGAACGGGGATCTGTATTTGAACTCGAACAACGGCTCCACCCTGAGCATCCTGGGCGAGGTCACGGTCTCGGAGCGGGCCGGGGGAGGAGGAGGGGAACTCTGGCGGGGCCGGAAGAACACCAACGAGTGCACGGGTGCCGTTCTCGTCCGGAACACGCCGGGCTCCAGCCCCCTCGATCGCCCCATCCCCTGTTCCGGGCGTCGCCGCGTGCCCCAGTCCGAACTCGATGCCTGGAACGGGCGAATCGAGACCGAGCTCGAAACGATCACCGTGCCCCCGGCGGAGGAGTTCGCCCCCGGAGGGCTCTACTGGCGCGAGGCCGACATCGTCCTGGCACTCGACCTCCGCAGCGGGAATGGGAACGCACGTGTCATCGTTCCCAACCGCACGGGTTTCGGGGGGAATCTCGCGAACATCACCGTGAACGAGACCCTCACCGGGATCCTCGAGGGCGCGAGCGGGGTCCCCTGTCTCTCCGTCGCACCCCGGTCGTACGACGTGATCCAGTACTGGGGTTCAGGGGCCACGCAGAACCAGCTGAGTTCCGAGATCCGGGGCTTCCCCACCCTGGGGGCCACCCAGCGCGTGGCCGAATGGTCCAACTCCTTCCGGGACCGGCGTGAGAACACGAATGCCGGCGCCCGGAATGCGGGGCGCCTCATGCTGGAAATCGATGTCCGGGGGCTCATGGACTGTCTCCATGCGAACCCCGACCTCTTCAACGACGGGCCCAGCGTCGAGCGGGGGCTCCACGACACGTCGGGTGGGGGACTCGTCTGGTACTTCACCGTACTGGGCCCCCACTCGAACAGCGCGTCCTCCGGGTACGGAGTGCGGCTCCGGAACGGGGCCTACCTCGGGGCCACTCCCAGCCTGGGTGCACCGGAGATCAACGGGCTGACCGTGGTGAGCGATCAGGCCGTCTTCATCGAGGGGGACTACAACCTCGACGCCGGAATGACGCTGGGAAATCCCGGCAACACCCCGAACCTCACGAACGCCAGCCTCGAGTGGCGCCCGGCAGCGGTCCTCACCGATGCCCTGAACATTCTCTCGAACAACCATCGGCAGCTCTTCATGGACCACCGCCACGGAATGCGGGCCGCGACCCCCTCCGTGGTCCAGGCAGCCTTCCTCTCCGGAACCCGGACCACCGGGAACCAGGAGGGCGTGGGCGGTCAGGGCGGCGCCTACAACGGCGGACTCGAGAACTACCCCATCTTCCATGAGAACTGGGGGAGCCAGACCTTCTTCTACCGGGGGTCGTTCGTGAGCCTCGAACTCCCGACGCGCTCCACCGGCGCCTGGGGCGGGCACTACTATGGCGCCCCCATCCGCGACTGGGGGTACGACGAGCGGTTCAACAATGTGGAGAACCTCCCCCCCCTCTCCCCGCGCTTCGTGTACCTGCTGCAGGAGCGCTTCGTGCGGGAGTTCAGCCGGTGACCTGAACCCGCGGCACCGGTCGTCGCCCTGCCGCTTCGGAGGGGGTCGGCCCGGGCATCCGGCCCGGACGGTTCCGGGGAGGGCCGAGCTCTGGACGGAACGGAAGAAGGGGGTGGAGCGGCCGACCGGGCCGCCCCACCCCCTTCTCGCGCGAGGGGTCGCGACTCCGCAGTATCAGGCCGGGCGCTCGATGGGCTCGGTGGCGAGGGCGCGGGAGAGGGTGGGGTGCTTCTTCCACAGGTACCCCCCCATGACGATCACGGCCACCAGGTTTCCAAGGGCGATGTTCCACCAGGCAAGAGGCCCGAGGAGGAACTCGGCCAGGATGGCGATGGCCCCGAGGAAGAAGGCCTCGAAGGCAACGAAGAGGAGGAATCCCCCGATGAGCACCGGGGGTTGCCGCTCGGCCTGGCGCACGAGGGCCGTGGCCACGAAGCCGATGGCGAGGAAAATGGCGTAGTGGACCGGGGTGTAGGCCGCGGTGATCCAGAGGGAGACATTCACCTCGGCCAGGGACTCGGCCCCGAGAAAGAGCACGGATCCCAGGGCCGACGGGGTGAAGAAGGGACGCCCCTGGACCGCGTCCACGATGAGGAACCAGGTGGCCACGGCGAAGCCCGAGAGGATCCCGGCAATGGTCGCCTCGCGGACCAGGGCTCCCTCGCGGAACGCTGCGCTCCAGTCCATTCGCTCGGTGACCCCGAAGGCATGGAGTACCGAGACCATGGCGATCCCGGCCAGGAGGTTTCCTCCCAGGACCTCGACCCACCCCAGCTCGGCCACGACATCGATCCCCCGGCCGAAGGCGCTCATGAAGAAGACGCCGTTGAAGAGGATGAATCCCGTGACCAGGCCGAAGAGGAGGTTGGGGGCGCGCTCCAGCTTGGAGAGGGCCCACGCAAGGAGGATCCCGGTCAGGGCGAAGGCGGCGAAATGGAAGACCGTGAAGAGGGTGATGAGGCCGGGAGAGTTTTCGAGCCCTTCCATTCCGAAGAGGGCGGACCCGATCATGGCCGGGGTACGGAAGGGGGCGCCCAGGACCTGATCGACGACAAGGAACCACGCGGCAAGGAGGGCAGCGCCTACGAGCCCTGCCACAGCCCCTGGTACGAAGACGTTCTTCGCGTCCGCCATCTTCCCCCTCCCTTTCCGGTGGTTCCGCTCGTGCGAGCGGAAGTGGACCTCCTCGCGCCTCCTTCTCGACCCCCGAGCGCGCCCGGGAGTTCCGCATGAGCCGGCTGGGACTCGAACCCAGGACCTACCGATTAAAAGTCGGTTGCTCTACCAACTGAGCTACCGGCTCGCACCACGGATGCGCAACCCTGGCAGGGCACGGCCAGGATGCGCAGGGACGAATCTACGGGTCCGCGGCGTCGGACCCAAGGGTCGATCGAAGGGGGGCGAAGCTCCGCCGATGATGCGGGGTGGGCCCCAGCGCCTTCAGGCCAGCCAGGTGCTCGGCCGTGCCATACCCGGCGTTGCGCTCCCACCCGAACCCGGGGTAGCGCGCGGCCAGGCGGTCCATGAGCGCATCGCGCACCACCTTGGCCACGATGGAGGCGCATCCCACCGCATGGATCGTGGCATCTCCCTTCACCACGGCTTCATGCGGGGTCTCGAGGCGGGCCAGGGGACGGCCATCGAGGACCACATGGTCCGGGGGGACAGGAAGAGCCTGCAGGGCCCGGCGAATGGCCAGGAGGGTGGCTGGGGCGATCCCGACCGTGTCGATCTCGCGAACCGAGGCTGCACCGACCCCCACCCCTACGGCCCACCGGCGAATCTCCCGGTCGAGGCGACTCCGCGCGCTTCGGGAGAGTGCCTTCGAATCGCCCGCCCCCTCCACGAACCGGTGCGGCGGAAGGAGGACTGCCGCGGCCACCACCGGTCCGGCAAGGGGCCCCCGTCCCACCTCGTCCACCCCCGCCACCCGCAAAAGACCCCGGCCCCAGAACCGTTCCTCGTAGGCGAGGGGGCTCGGGGGCCGGGTGGCGTGGACCTCTTCCACGGAGACCGGGGCGTTGGGATCGGACTCAGCCGACGCGCTTCTCCCGGATCCGGGCGGCCTTCCCGCGGAGACCGCGGAGGTAGTACAGCTTGGCACGGCGGACCCGACCGCGGCGCACCACCTCGATCCCCTTGATGAAGGGGGAGTGGAAGGGGAAGACCCGCTCCACCCCGATTCCGGAGGAGATCTTCCGGACCATGAAGGTCTCGCCCATGCCCCCACCGCGGCGGGCAATGCACACCCCTTCGAAGGCCTGGATGCGCTCCTTCTCACCCTCGCGGACACGGTAGAGCACGCGAAGGGTGTCGCCGGGGGCGAAATCGGGGAGGTCGTCCCGAAGCTGTTCCTTGTCGAGTTCGCGCAGCAGATCGGTCATGGGGGTCTCCAACGTCCTGGGGTTCGCCCGGCTGAGGGTCCGGGTACAGATCCAAAAGATAACGGCTGTGCGCCACAGTGGGAAGATCGAAGCGCCCTTTTCAGCGCGGGTTCGAACCCCGACTTCCGCGGGCGGGACGCCGACCCCCTTCCCGCGCGTCTTCCTTCCCTTCCTCCCCTTCGTGCCGCGCCCAGAGGTCGGGGCGCCGCGCCCGGGTGATCCGTTCGGCCTCGGCCCTTCGAAAGGCCTCGATCCGGGCGTGATCCCCGCTCCGGAGTACCTCGGGGACCGCATGCCCCCGGTACTCCCGGGGACGGGTCCAGGAGGGCGGGCTCAGGAGGGGAACGTCGTAGAAGGAGTCGGAGGCGGCGGAGTCGTGGTCCCCGAGCGCGCCGGGGAGGAGTCGTACCACGGCATCGGTTACCGCCAGCGCTGCGATCTCTCCCCCCGAGAGCACGAAGTCCCCCAGAGAGATCTCCTCCGTGGCCAGGTGATCGGCCACCCGCTGGTCCACATCCTTGTAGTGGCCGCAGAGAAGGGTGATCTCGGGGGCCAGGGAGAGACGCACGGCATCTTCGTGACGGAAGACCCTCCCCCGGGGCGAGAGAAGGATCACCGGGCCCGCCGGGGCCAGGGACTCCACGGCCTCGAAGAAGGGCTCGGGCTTGAGCACCATCCCCGCACCGCCTCCGTAGGGGATGTCGTCGGCCGTCCGGTGTCGGTCGTGGGTGAAGTCGCGAAGATCCACCACCTGGTAGCTCGCCAGCCCCGCTCGCGCCACCCGCCCGGGAATGCTGGTCGCCAGCGGTTCCCGGAAGAACTCCGGGAAGAGGGTCAGGAGGTTGATGCGCATGGATCGGGAAGGGATGCGGGGCCGCCGGGGCCCCTCGGACTCAGACGTCGAGGAGGCCTTCGGGGGGATCGATCGTGAGGGTCCGGGCCTTCAGGTCCCACCCCACGACGATGTCGCGGTGGAAGGGCACGAGCACGGTCTCTCCCTCCCCCTTCCGGACTTCCAGGAGATCCACCGGCCGGGCCTCGTAGACCTCGAGCACCTCCCCCACCACGACCTGTTCCACCGTGTGGACGGAAAGCCCCACGAGCTGGTGATGGAAGATCTCGTCCGGCGCGAGGGGAGGGAGCTCCCCGAAGGCGCGCAGGAGGTAGCGCCCGTGGAAGGGGTCGGCCTCGTTCCTGTCGCGGACCCCCTCCACCACGAGGAGGTACCCCCGCTTGAAGGGACGCACCCCGGTGATCCTCACCGGGGGCCAGCCGACCTCGGGAAGATTCCCGGAGGCGTCGGCGACCAGGAGCTCCACTTCGGGGATGAAGGTCTCCTCGGGCCGGTCCGTGAGGGGCCAGACGAAGAGTTCCCCCTTCGTGCCGTGAGGCTTCGATACCTGCCCCACGACCACGAAGGGGGGAGACTCGGCTTCGGTCGTCATGCTGAAACGGCCCCGCTGCGGGAAATCGCGCCCTTCGAGGGAGAAGGGACTCAGGCGTCCTTCGTCTCGGCCTCGCCCTCGGCGGCGGCTTCGGCTTCCCCCTCCTCGGACGGAGCGGCGGCTTCGGCCTCGGCAGCGGCTTCCGCCTCGGCAGCGGCCTTGGCTTCGGCTTCGGCAGCAGCCTTGGCCTCAGCCTCGGCCTTTGCCTTCGCCTCGGCTTCGGCCTTGCGGCGAGCCTCCGCGGCGTCCGCCTTCTCCTTGCGGGCCGCTTCCGGGTCCACCTCGCCCACGGCCACCTTGGCATCTCCACCCTTGCGGGCCTTTTCCACCAGCGACTTCACGGTGTCGGAGGGGGCAGCACCCTGACCCATCCAGTAGTCCACCCGCTCGAGGTCGACCACGAGGCGGGCGGGGGTCTCCAGGGGCTTGTAGTAGCCCACGCTCTCGACGAACCGACCATCGCGGGGAGCCGTGCTGTCGGCAACGACGATGCGGTAGTGGGGCGCCTTCTTCCGGCCCATGCGGCGGAGGCGAATCTTGACGGCCATGTCTTCTTCCGGTGTTCGGGACGAGTTCCCAGGGGGAGGGCCGGCGCGGACCGACATGGTCCGGGGCCCGGGGATGCGCAACCTACCGGGGCATGAGCCCCTGCATGTTCCGCATCTGCTTCATCATCTTCTGCATGTCCTTGAACTGCTTCATCAGGCGATTGACTTCCGCCACGGATCGTCCGCTTCCGCGGGCGATGCGGGCGCGCCGGGATCCATTGAGGATCTCCGGGCGCCGGCGCTCTTCGGGCGTCATCGAGAGGATGATCGCCTCCACGTGCTTCATTCGCTTCGGGTCCACATTGGCCATGGGGAGCTTCTTCCCGAGTCCGGGAATGAGCTTCACGAGCTGCTCGAGGGGACCCATTTTCTGGATCTGCCGCATGGCCAGGAGGAAGTCCTCCAGGGTGAACTTCCCCTTTCCGAGCATCTTCTTCTGCAGCGCCTCGCTGTCTTCGTCCTCCATGGCGCGCTGGGCCCGCTCCACCAGCCCCACCACGTCGCCCTGCTGGAGGATCCGCCCGGCGAGTCGCTCGGGATCGGCGGCGTCCAGGTCATCGAGCCCCTCGCCCACACCCACGAACTTGATGGGCTTCCCCACCACGCTCCGGATGGAGAGGGCTGCACCGCCCCGGGCGTCGCCATCCATCTTCGTGAGGATGACACCCGAGATGTCGAGCGCCTCGTCGAACCCCTGGGCGATGGTCACCGCCTCCTGCCCCGTCATGGCGTCGGCCACGAAGAGGATCTCGTCGGGTCGGACGGCCTCCTTCACCCGACGGAGCTCGTCCATGAGGGGCTCGTCGATCTGGAGCCGCCCGGCCGTATCCACCAGGAGAACGGTACGCTTCTCGACGCGGGCCGCCTCCAGGGCCGCCCGGGCCGTGGCCACCGGATCCCCGCCCGGGGTCCCGGCGTGGATGGGTACGCCCACCCGCTCGGCCAGGGTGGTGAGCTGCTCCACCGCCGCCGGGCGCACCA
The DNA here is from genome assembly GCA_050485885.1 of Gemmatimonadales bacterium. Lineage (GTDB taxonomy): Bacteria > Gemmatimonadota > Gemmatimonadetes > Longimicrobiales > Gaopeijiaceae > SKNW01. Next base: position 27,473 of record JBJHCG010000012.1, read on the forward strand.
GGTCGCAGGCGGCCACCATGGGCTGACGCCCCTCGCGGAGGAACCGGCGCGCCAGCTTCCCCACGGTGGTGGTCTTTCCCGACCCCTGGAGCCCCACCACGAGGACCACGGTGGGCGGGGAGGAGGCCCACTGGATCGTGGGCCGCCCCTCGCCCAGGAGGGCCGCGAGTTCGTCGTGGACGATCTTGACGATCTGCTGCCCGGGAGACACCGAGGTGAGGACGGCCTCGCCCAGGGCCCGCTCCTGCACCCGGTTCAGGAACTCCCGGGTGACCCGGTAGTTGACGTCAGCCTCGAGGAGGACGCGGCGGACCTCCCGGAGCCCGTCCCGGATCATGGGTTCGGTGAGCACGCCGCGCTGGCGGAACCGTCCCAGGACGGTATCCAGCTTGTCGCTCAGCTCATCGAACATGCCTCACCCGCCATGCCTGACCCGGCCAGTCTGCCGGATTTCCGGGAAGGCCGGCGCCTCCCATCCCCCGGTGTGGGGAGGAGATATGGCACCGGCAAAGATCGGTAAGATACCGGCATCCCCGGCAGGACTCAACCCACGTGGATGATCTGGCTTCGGCGGGTCCCCACCGACACCATCCGGATGGGGGCGCCCGTGAGGGCCTCGATCCGGTCCAGGTAGGCCCGGGCCTTCGCGGGGAGGTCCTCCATGGTCCGGGCCGTGCCCGTGTTCTCCTCCCACCCGGGCATCCACTCCAGCACGGGCTCCACCCCCTCCAGCGACCAGGTGTCGGCGGGAAACTCCTCCACCACCGATCCGTCGGGGAGGCGGTACCCGGTGCAGAAGCCAACTTCCGGGAGGGTGTCGAGCACGTCGAGCTTGGTCACGGCGAGTCCGGTGAGGCCGTTGACCCGGGCCGCGTACCGGGCCAGGACCCCATCGAACCACCCGCACCGCCGGGGCCTCCCCGTGGTGGCCCCGAACTCTCCACCCAGCTCGCGCATCCGGGCATCCATCTCTTCGTCGAAGCCGGTGGGAAGGGGGCCGTTCCCCACCCGGGTCGTGTACGCCTTCACCACCCCGAGCACGGCATCGATCCGGGTGGGGCCGATTCCGATTCCGGTGGCCGCTCCGGCCGCCGTGGTGTTGGACGAAGTCACGAAGGGATAGGTCCCATGGTCCAGGTCGAGGGCCGTTCCCTGGGCGCCCTCGAGAAGGACCCGGCTTCCCCCCTTGAGCGCCTGGTCCACCTCCAGCCCCGTGTCCATGGCCAGTTCGAGGATGCGGGGGCGAAGGGCGGCACTGCGGGCGATGTCGGCTTCGAGGGCCCGGGCCTCCTCCCCGTCGGGAGGGTGGCCGAGCGCCACGAGGCGTGCCCGGGCCCGCTCGGCACCTTCGGCCAGGAGCCGGTCGAAGCGCTCGGCATCGGCGGCGTCGGCCACCCGGATCCCCCTCCGTCCTGCCTTATCCTCGTAGGCAGGCCCGATCCCCCGGCCCGTGGTACCGATCTTCTCTGCAGCCCCCGCCTCCACGGCCCGATCCAGGACCCGGTGCCAGGGAAGGAGGAGGTGGGCCCGCCAGCTCACCCCCACCCGGCCGGAGAGATCGATCCCCCGGGCCAGGAGGGCGTCGTGTTCCTCGAAGAACTGGAGGAGATCGAGGACCACACCATTTCCCAGAAGGCAGCGCTTGCCCGCGTGGAGGATTCCGGAGGGGATCTGGTGGAGAATGAACTCCTTTTCCCCCACATGGACGGTGTGGCCGGCATTGGCGCCCCCCTGATAGCGGGCCACCACGTCCACGTCTTCCGCCAGGACATCGACGATCTTGCCCTTCCCCTCGTCCCCCCACTGGCATCCCACGACCACGGTGCAGCGGTGCTGACTCCGACGATCCCTCTCCCGAGCATCCGACACGAGATCCCACTCCATGAACGAAGGAAACTGAAGGCCTGCGGGGCGCGAAAAAGGGCGCCCGTCCCTGGGGGGAGGGGGCGCCCGCGATGGATCCTCTATCCTTTGGTGGAAGCTACCCGAGCCCCCGGAGGGGGTCAAGCTGGAAGCAGAAGAACCGACGCCCCCCCTGAAGGATCGACCCTCGCTCCGCGAACCGCCTCCCCCGGGAGCTATCCCAGGGGGAGGTCGGCCTCCTCCAGGAGCGAGCGCACGGCAGCCTCGCCGGAGGGGGGGAGGGGGGCGAGGGGAGGGCGGGGGTCACCCCCGTGCATTCCAAGGAGATCGAGGGCCTTCTTGACACCCGGGACTCCGAGGGCACCCACGATTCCGTTGTGGAGCGGGGCCACCTGTTCCTGGAGCCGCCCCGCGGTGGGACCTTCCTCGCGGGAGGCGGCCTCGACGATCCCTGCACACGCTGCCGGGGCCAGGTTGGCCACTCCCAGGATTCCTCCCACGGCCCCCACCTGGAGGGCGGCGTAGAGCTTGGCACCCGTCCCCACCAGGATCTGGAAGTCGGGGGGAGTGGCATTGGCCAGGTCTCCCACCAGGGCGAGGTCGCCCCGGGAGTCCTTGAGCCCGGCCACATTCCCATGTCGGGCCAGCTCGCCCACGAGCCCCGTGCCCAGTTCCAGGGTGCTGAAGCGGAGGGGCACCTGGTACACGATGACCGGAACGGGGGAAGCATCGGCCACGGCCCGGTAGTGGGCCAGGAGCCGGTCGTCGCTCATGGCCCCGCGGTAGAAGGCCGGGGGCTGGACGAGGACCGCGTCGGCACCGCGTTCGGCCGCGCTCCGGGTTCGACGAATCGTGGCCCGGGTGGATTCGGCCCCGGTGCCGGCCAGGAGAAGTCGGTCGCCCGGGATCACCCCCCGGGCCGCTTCGAGCAGGAGGAGGAGTTCGTCCTCGTCCAGGAGAACGGCCTCCCCCGTGGAGCCTCCCACCACCACCCCGCGCAGGGGGTGGGCCAGCCATTCCCGGAGGTTGGCTCGAAAGGCCACCGGGTCCACCTCGCCCGTGACCGGGTCGAAGGGGGTGGCCGCCGGAAGGAGCACCCCAGCCAGCGAAATCACGCGCCGGGCCTCCCCCCGGTCCGGCTCCCCCCCCGGAGGAGGCTCGGATCCATGGTCGATCCCATGGCATCGCCCCCGCGTCCGCCCCCACCCATCCCTCCAGCCCCCTCGTTCCCCCCGGTTCCGCCCTCGCCGTAGAAATTGACCTTCAGGTCGAGGTCGTTGGGGTTCGTCGCCGCGGCCTTGGCCACCTGGAAGGTGACCTTGTCCTGGGCCAGGAGCTCGATGAGGTGCTGATCGAAGGACTGGGAGCCGTAGGCCTCCCGCCCCTCCTCCAGGAGGTCGGGGATCTCCACCATGCGCTCCATGTCGAGAATGCAGTCGCGGATCGTGCCGGTGACGTTCATGACCTCGCACGCCACGATCCGCCCCTCGTCGTGCTTCATGGGAAGGAGGCGCTGGGAGACCACGGCCTGGAGCGACTCGGCCAGGCGCACCCGGATCATCTCCTGATCGGAGGGGGGGAAGACGGCGATGATGCGGGAGATCGTCTGGACGGCGTTCTGGGTATGGAGGGTGGAAATGACGAGGTGGCCCGTCTCTGCCGCCTTGAGGGCGGTGTCGATGGTCTCGGTGTCGCGCATCTCCCCGATGAGGATCACGTCGGGGTCCTGCCGGAGTGCGGCCCGGAGCCCGGCCTGGAAGGAATCGGTGTCCGTTCCGATGTCCCGCTGGGTGATGGAGCACTTCCGGTCGCGGTGGAGAAACTCGATGGGGTTCTCCAGGGTGACGATGTGCCGCTCGAAGTTCTGGTTGATGTGTTCCACCATGGCCGCCATGGTGGAGCTCTTTCCCGAACCCGTGACCCCGGTCACGAGGATCAGCCCCCGCTCGTTCTCGGCGATCTTCCCCAGGACCGAGGGGAGGCGGAGTTCCTCGAAGGAGGGGACCTCGAAGGGGATGACGCGCAGCACGATCATGAAGGAGCCACGCTGCTTCAGGATGTTGACCCGGAAGCGGCCCAGCCCCGATGCCCCCCAGGAGCAGTCGTAGTCCGTGAGTTCGTCGATCCGGATCCGGTCGCGCTCGTGGGGAATGAACTTGAGCGCCAGCGCCTTCACCTGGTCGTGAGAGACCCGTTCCCGGGTCAGGGGCACGAGCCGACCATGGATCCGGGCCCGGACCATGTCCCCGGACTTGATGTGGATGTCGCTGGCGCCGCGCGCGATGGCGGCCTTGAAGATCTCGATCATGATTCGCCCAACTTAGGGGGTGGAAACGGCGTCGCGCCACCGGAGGCCCATGGCACCCCGAACGACCTCCATCGTGCCCTCGGCCTCGGCCCGGGCCCGTTCGGCCCCTGCATGAAGGATCTCGCGAACGCGGCCGGGGTGGGCGGCATAGGTGGCGGCCCGCTCCCGCACGGGCTCGAAGTGTTCGGCGAGGGAGGCGGCGAGGATCCGCTTGCAGTCGACGCATCCCCGGGTCCCGCCCCGACACTGGGCCTCGATGTCGGGAAGGAGGTCCGGGGCCGTGAAGTGGCCGTGGAGGGTGAAGACATTGCAGACTTCGGGGCGACCGGGGTCATCCCGCCGCACCCGCTGGGGATCGGTCACCGCCGTTCGAACCCGGGACCAGATCTCGTCGGGTTCGGCGAGGATGCGGACCGTGTTGTCCATGGACTTGGACATCTTCCCCCCCCCATCGAGCCCCACGATGCGGCCCGCATCGCCGAGGATGGGGGCGGGCTCGGGGAAGAAGCCCTCGCGGAAGCGGGCGTTCCACCGGCGCGCAACCTCCCGCGCCAGTTCCAGGTGCTGGAGCTGGTCCTCTCCCACCGGAACGGCGCCGGCCCGGTAGAGCAGGATGTCGGCGGCCTGGAGGATGGGATAGTTCAGGAGCCCGGCGGGAATGGACTCGAGGCGTGACGACTTGTCCTTGAACTGGGTCATGCGCTCCAGCTCCCCCACCGGCGTCACCGCGTTGAAGAGCCAGGCCAGTTCGGTGTGCTGGGGAACGTCGGACTGGACGAAGATCGTGCTCCGCTCCGGATCGAGCCCCACGGCGAGGAAGCTCACCGCCAGATCGAAAACCCTTCGGGGGAGATCGCCCGGCTCGAACGTTCCGGTGAGGGCGTGCTGATCCACGATGCAGAAGAAGCACTCGTGCCCCTCCTGGAGGGCCACCCACTGGCGGAGGGCGCCCAGGTAGTTTCCCAGGTGGGCCTCTCCCGAGGGCTGCATCCCGCTGAAGACCCGGGTGCGCGGGGCGCCCGAAGCGGAGAGGGGAGCGGACGAGGCCCGGTCGGAGGGAGCCGGACTCGCGGCGTCCGGGGTGGCGGCGGACGGAGGGGTCGGGGCCGGGGGCGCGGCGTCGGGCATGATGGAGAGGGGAAGGGTCGGGAGCCGTCGGGGAAGTGGGCCGGCCGACGCGCCGGTCGGGCGCCGTTGGGCAGGGACCGGAGGAGACGACGCGTGGACCGGAGGAGACGGAGAAAGGTAGCCGGGACGCCGGAAGGGGGCGAGTCTCCATCCCTCCCCACCGCACTCCCTGGCGGACCTTCCCCCACCAGGCCCGCCCCCCTTCCTTGCCTGGTCTTCCCCTCCCCCCTTCCTTCCACCGGGATCGCAACGCGCCGTGGCGTCCCCTGCCGTTCTCCTTGCTCGCGCTCCGCACCACGGGCGGAGCGTCGCCCGCCCCCCCTGCCCCGGGACTCGATGTCGCTCCCTTCCCTGCTCGATGATCCGGTGGCCGCCACCGCCCTCGCCGCTGCCGAAGCGGCGGCCGCCGTGCACCTTCGAGGCCTGGGCACGGTCTCCCTCGAGGCCGCCGTGGACAAGGGGATCGCGGACTTCGTCACCGAGGTGGACCTGGCGTCGCAGGCGGCGGCGCTCGAGGTCATCGAGGCGTTCCTGCTGATCGAACGTCCGGATGACCGGATCCTCGCCGAGGAGGGGCTGGAGGAGAGGGCTCCGGAGGGAGGCAAGGGGGCAGCCGGTATAGAGGCCAGGGGCGCGGAAGGGGGCGGGATCGGGGCGAGGCGCACGGAGGCGGCGGCGCGGGGGGCCCTCTGGATCGTGGACCCCCTCGACGGCACCACGAACTTCCTCCACGGTCACCCGGCCTTCTGCGCCTCGGTGGGGGTGGTGGAAGGGGGGAAGCCGGTGGCCGGCGCCGTGGTGGCGGCCCTTACGGGGGAACGCTACCTGGCCCGCGCGGGGATGGGCGCCTGGGGATGGCGAGGAGCTCGGCCTGCGGTCGACGGGCGCGGCGGTGCCCCCTCCTCGGTCGTGGGGGAAGCCTCCTCCGGGGGAGCGAACCGGCGGAGCCCGGGGAGCCTGGGTCCGACCCCCACCCGCCTTCGGACCTCCCCGACCTCCTCCCTGAGGCGGGCCCTGGTGGGAACCGGCTTCCCCTTCAAGCGCCCGGAGGAGATCCCGGCGTACCTGGCCCAGCTGGGACGGGTCCTCCAGGGGAGCGGCGGGGTGCGGCGCGACGGAGCCGCAGCGCTGGACCTCTGCCTCCTGGCCCGGGGAACCTTCGATGCCTTCTGGGAGGGCACCCTCGCCCCCTGGGATGTGGCGGGAGGGCTCGCCATTCTCGCCGAGGCGGGCGGGCGCTGGTCCGGTCCCGAAGGCGAGCCCTACGACGTGGTGGCCGGGGGCCCCCTCCGAGCCGCCAACGGAGAACCCCTTCTCCGGGCCCTCCATCCCCTCCTGGCGGGCCGCGCCGCGCCGCAGGGGTGAGAAGGGACCGGAGAAGGGGTCGGGGAAGCGGTCGCGGAAGGGGTATGCCCCTCTGGACCGACCTCCCTTCCGGATCAGGCTCCCGTCTGGATCTCGATCTTCCGGGAACGGGCCTCGGCGGACTTGGGCATCCTCACGGAGAGAACCCCCCGGTCGAAGGAGGCGGTGATGTCTTCGGCCCGGATCGTTCGGGGAAGGGTGAAGGCCCGGGAGAAGCTCCCCCACCGGCGCTCCTGGAGGTGGAGACGGCGCGGGGTGGACTCGGGAGCCTCCCTGCCGTCGTGGGTGAGGTCGGTGCCGGACCCATCCTCGGCACCACGCTCCGTGGTCCCCCCATCCTCCGAGGTGCGTCCGGATCCGACCTGGCCGACCTCCGGGGATGCCACCTCCCGGATGCGCTCCCGCGACCCGGAAAGGGTGAGGACCTGGTTCTCCACCGAGATCTCCACCTCGGAGGGATCAAAGCCCGGGAGATCGGCGGTGAGGAGGAGGGCATCTTCCGTCTCCTCCACATCGACCTCCGGGACCCAGGCCAGATCCGAGGCACGGCGCCCCGAGCCCTGACGGCCGAAGAGGAAGGCGTCGTCCATGAGCCGGGAGAGGCGGTCCGTCGCGGGGTTCACCGCGGGAAAGGTGGACGGGGTGTCGAAGAGGGAGCCGGGACGGCTGAGGTAGCGAATCATCGCCATGGTGACCTCCAGGGGAAGCAGGTTGCCCGACGTGGTTCGGTGGTGGGGCTGGAGGCCCCACCTCTCGAAGCCCGCCTCCCCTCGGGCCGGGGAGGGCGGACGGATCCTTAGACCATGCCACTGCGAGAGTGGCAGCCGCCGGAAATGCAGGCGCCATGCCACTGCGAGCCCGGTCAGAGTCGGCCATTCTGGCGCACGACACGCCCCGCTTCTGCCTCCCTTTCGCCCCCGAACTGCCACCTCGACCGACGCCATGAAGGGGTGGGTGCACCCCTTACCCGGACGTCCGTACCGAGGCCCAGGCCATCCGCGCGGCGCCCCGAGCCGGGTCGGGGGAGGTCCCGGAGGGATCGGCCCCGAGAGCGGTGAGGCGGGGAAGGAGGCGTTCCCGAAGGGGGCCACCGGGCTTGATGAGTCCCCCGAGCAGGGCCACGCGGAGGGGACGGGATCCCTCCGTGGCCGATGCGGGAAGGGCCTCGACCTCCCGCCACCCCCGGAGAAGGGGGGCCACGTGGTCCGCCAGCGCCTGGGCCGCCGACTCCACCAGGGCGTGGGCCACCGGGTCACCGGCGTCTGCGGCCGCCGCCACCCGGGGGGCGAGGGAGGCCACCTGCCCCTTGGCCGAGGTCCGGAGCCGGTCCACGAGCTCGGGCGGGTCGGAGGTCCCGTACAGGTCGGTGACGAGTTCCACGAGCGCGGTGGACGGGCCCCGCCCGTCGAGGGCACGGAGGGTGGCCTGCACGGCCCCCAGCCCCACGAACCACCCGGATCCCTCGTCGCCGGCCAGGGCGCCCCATCCCCCCGCCCTCCGGAGGGTCCCGTCGGGGAAGCGGGCCAGGGCAATGGACCCGGTCCCCCCCACGAGGAGAATTCCCGGCCCCTCGCCGAAGGCGTCGTACAGCGCCACATCGGCATCGTTTCTCACGAGAACGGAGGCGGCGATCCGGCCGGAGAGCATGGAGGTGGCGAGCATGGTCTCCATGCGCGCACGATCCTCTCCCCGGCCCACCCCGGCGAGTCCGGCGGCGAGGGCCCGGGCCGGGGTTCCCTCGGGGACACCGGCGCTTCGGAGAGCGCGGCGGACCAGGTCGCGAATCGCCTCGAGAGAGGCCGTCTCGGCGCCGGGAATGACGATGGCGGCGCTCCCGCTCTCCCGGGCCAGCTCCTGGTCGTTGGCATCGAGGACCACGGCCCGGGAGCCCGTCCCGCCGCCATCGACCCCGACCACCACCGGGGCCGGTGCAGGCAACGCCTCGGGGGGTGTCATGGATTCTCCTTCGGTGCCGGGGCCCCGGGTCCGCCCCCGCCTCCGGGCCGGGCGGTCGCCTTCCCCAGACGACTCGCCGTGGCACCCACGCTCATGGTCACCGCCGTGCCGATGAGGACGAACCAGGGCCACCCCACCAGGGGAGTCCCCACGATCCACATGCCGGTGACCCAGATTCCCGTGACCACCGTGATCCCGGCACTCATCCCGACCATCACCCCGAACTGCCGGGCCCGGGGGTCGAGGACCCCGAGGAAGAAGGCTCCCAGGAGGCCGCCATAGACGAGCGAGGCAATGGTGAGGGCCACCTCCACCGCCGCCGCCCCCTCGGACATGGGGATGTAGAGGATCGCAGCACCCACGAGGAGGAGGGCCCAGATCAGGGTGAAGACCCGTCCCGCCCGGAGGAGGGCGAATTCATCGCCGACCCGCCCTGCCAGCGGGGCCCAGAAATCGTAGGCCGAGGCAGAGGCCAGGGCATTCATGGAGGAGGAGAGGGAAGACATGGCCGCCGCGAAGACCCCGGCAATGAGAAGGCCGGTAATGCCGGGGGGGAGGGCCTCGATGATGAAGGTGGGGAAGATGGCATCGGAGCTGGAGAAGGCGGCCCCCTCGTAGTAGGCCCAGAGCCCGATCCCCACGAGGAGGAAGAGGGCGAACTGGACCACCACGGCGAACCCGCTCGCCACCAGCGCCTTCTGGGAGGCGCGGAGATCGCGGCAGGTGAGGAGACGCTGGACGATGAGCTGGTCCGTGCCATGGGAGGCCATGGAGAGGAAGCCGCCCCCCAGGAGGCCGGCCCAGATGGTGTAGGGCACCGTCACATCGGTGGAGAAGGAGATCCAGGTGAGCTTCCCGGCCTCGGAGGCTTCGGCGAAGGCCCCCCCCCACCCACCCGGGAGGAGGGTCTGGAGCGCGGCAATGGCAATGGCGGCACCGGCCACATAGAGGACCATCTGGACCACGTCGACCCAGACCACGGCCCGGATCCCCCCGAAGTAGGTATAGACCAGGGTAAGGAGGCCGATCACCGCAATGGAGAGGGCGTAGGGCCAGCCCGTGATGAGGGCCAGGGGGATGGCGGTGGCGAAGAGGCGGACCGAGTCGGCCAGGAGGCGGGTGACCTGGAAGATTGCCGAGGTGAAGCGCCGGGTCCCGGTGCCGAAGCGGGACTCGAGGAGGGTGTAGGCCGTGGCGATGTCGCCCCGGTAGTAGGCCGGAAGGAGGACGAGGCTCACCACGATCCGTCCCGCCAGGTACCCCAGGGTGAGCTGGAGGAATTCCAGCGTTCCCAGGTAGGCCACCCCGGGAATGGAGAGGAAGGTGAGGGTGCTCGTTTCCGTGGCCACCACGGAGAGGGAGACGGCCCACCAGGGGAGGTCCCGGTTCCCGAGGAAGTAGTCCGTACCCCCCTTCTGGGCCCGACCGAGCCAGGCACCCCACGCGGTCACGCCACCCAGGTAGAGGAGGAGGACCGCCGTGTCCAGGGGAGTGAATCCGCTCATGACCTCGGGGCGCTGGAAGAAGGACAGGTTGGCCCGCCTCCCGGGGGAGGCGCCGGCCACGCGGTTCGACCGCGCGGCCCGGGCGAAAGGCCGGAAAGGTAGGGGGTGGGCCCCGATGGGGACAGAAGGGGGGAGCCGCGCTCCGTGCCACGACTTGTATACGAGTGTGTATCCATTGACAAATCGGGGTGACCTGCCGCATCCTGCCCCCTTACCCAAACCAGATGTTTTCACGGAACGCCGTGGCCGGATCGCGGCGGCGCCACCGAGTTCTGTACGGCTCGGCCAAAGCGCTGCGCCCGGCCGAGCGGGGTCCACCCGGGCCATCGGGGCCCGGTTCGCATGATCGACGAGAACGCCCTTCGAGGAGGCCTTGCATGAGACGAGAACTACTGTACGGGGTTGCATTCGGGCTCGCCCTGGCGCTGGCGCCGGTGGCCGGCCACGCGGACGCCCCCCCCGCCCCTGCCCTCCCCGGGGGGACCGGGGTCGACGGGGTCACCTTCACGGAAGAGGCCCGGGTCGGGACGATCCGCGGCCGGGTCACCGACGCGGCCTCCGGTGAGCCCCTTGCCACCGCGCAGGTCGCCGTGGTGGGCACGAGCTTCGGGGCCCTCACCGACGCCAGCGGGAACTACACGATCTCCAACGTCCCGGCCGGGCTCTACACGATTCAGGTCACGCGGATCGGGCACGCCCAGACCCAGCGGGAAAATGTGCAGGTCACGGACGGTGCCACCGCTACCGTGGACTTCACGATGCGGACCACGGCGCTGGCCCTGGATGAAGTGGTGGTCACGGGGCTCGCCGATCCGACCTCGGCCCGGCGCGTGCCCTTCACCATCGCCCGGCTGAGCTCCGACAACCTCCAGGTCCCCTCGGCCAACGCCATTGCCTCCCTCCAGGGGAAGGTCGCCGGCGCCAACATCACCGCCCCGGCCCAGCCCGGGGGGGGGATCAATGTGGTGCTCCGGACACCGACCTCCATCAACCGCTCCAACACGCCCCTCTTCGTGGTGGACGGGGTGGTCCTGGCCTCCACCTTCGGGCGCTCCTCCGCCGACCTCTCCTCCCTGGACATCGAGAGCATCGAGGTGGTGAAGGGTGCCGCCGCGGCCTCCCTCTACGGCTCCCGTGCCTCGGCGGGCGTCATCCAGATCCGGACCCGGCGGGGTGCGGGGATGGAGTCAGGGGTCACCCGGATCACCGCCCGCTCCGAGCTGGGGGTGAACCAGCTCGCGAACCGACCCACCCGGACACTGCACCACCACTACCGGGTCGACGCCCAGGGGAACTGGATCGGGCTGGACGGGAGCACGGTGTCGAGAGAGAACCGGGTGGAGCGTCCCGCCGCGGAGCGCTTCCTGGACCAGCCGTACCAGGAGGTCTTCGACCCCATCACCCAGGTCTTCGACCCCGGGAGCTTTGCCACGAACTCGGTAACGCTGGCGCGGAACTCCGAAGACACGAACTTCTTCACCTCCTTCTCCGATCAGAGCATTGCGGGGGTGGTCCTGGACCACGGGGGCTACTCCCGGCAGGACCTGCGCCTGAACCTGGACCATCGACTCGGAGCCAACCTCCAGTTCTCCTTCAGCGGCTCGCACATGCGGTCGGAGCGGGAGGAGCTCCCGGGCGACACCTTCTTCCGGCTGGCCCAGCAGGCTCCCGATGTGAACCTGCTCCAGGCGGACACCATCGACGGGGCCCGGTACATGTACCAGCCCGACCCCAGCGGCGTTGCCCCCAACCCCCTTCACGAGATCGTGGTGGCCGACGACATGGAGCGCCGGGTCCGCACCCTGGCCTCCACCGAGCTTCGGTGGAGCCCGGTGGGGTGGGTCACGGTCGATGCGAACCTGAGCTACGACCGGTCAGACCGGAACACCAGCTTCTTCTTCCCCCGGGGGAGCCAGCATGTGAACCAGACCTGGGTCACGGGAATCTCCTCCCGCGGCTCGGGGACCACGACGGCGATCAACGCCTCCTCTTCCGTTCAGTTCCGTGGTCAGTGGAATGACCTCTCGGGGCGCCTGACCTTCCGGGCCCTGCAGGAAACGGAAGACACGGAGTTCTTTTCGGCCCAGGCAGTGGGCTTCTCGGTGGGTGGGGTGCCCGACCTGGATGGAGGCACCACCCAGACCGTGTCCTCCTCCTCGCAGGAGATCCGGGCCCAGGGTTTCTTCGCGCTCGTAAGCGCCGACTACCAGGGTCGCTACCTCTTCGACGGTCTGGTGCGTCGGGACGGCTCCTCCCTCTTCGGACCCGAGGAGCGCTGGCATACCTACTTCCGTGCCTCCGGTGCATGGCGGATGGCCGAGGAGGACTGGTGGCGCTGGCCCTCGATCGACGAGTTCAAGCTTCGCTACTCCATCGGGACCGCAGGGGGCCGCCCCAACTTCGCCGACCGGTTCGAGACCTACTCCTTCACCGGAGGCGGCGGAGTGTCGAAGGGGAACCTGGGGAACCGGTTCCTCCGCCCCGAGCTCGCCACCGAACAGGAGTTCGGGCTCGACATGATCATCCAGGAGCGGTTCTCGGTCCAGCTCTCCCATGCCCGCAACCGGACCACCGACCAGCTCATTGCCATTCCCCTCCCCGGTGCCTTCGGGTTCAACAACCAGTGGCAGAATGCCGGCACGGTGGAAGGCACCTCCTGGGAGGCCACGGTGGAGGGCTCGATCATCCAGCGCTCGGACTTCTCCCTCCGGATGGGGCTCGTGGCCGACCGTTCACGCCACGAGATCACCGAGTTCAACCGGGCCTGCTTCCGGACCGGTCCCTCCTCCCTCTTCTTCCGTTGCGGGGGCGAGACGCTCGGCACCATGTACGGCACCCGCTTCCTCCGCTCGGCCGACGAGCTGCCGGCGGGGCTGCCGGCCAACCAGTTCCAGGTGAATGACGACGGACTCCTGGTCTGGGTGGGAGAGGGGGGAGACTGGCGGAACCACCAGTGGGGGACCTCCGCAAGTCTGGACGGACGGAGCTTCGGATGGGGCATTCCCATTCTCGAGGTCGACGAAACGGGAAGCTCCACGATCTCGCGGATCGGAGATTCGAACCCCGACTTCAACCTGGGGCTCTCGGCGAGCGTCGGATACCGGAACTTCAGTGTCTACGGGCTCATGAGCGCCCAGATCGGGGGCGATATCTACAACCGGACGAACCAGCGGATGTACCAGTACTTCCGCTCCGGCGACACCGACCAGTCCGGCCGGCCGGAAGAGCTGAAGAAGACCACGGACTACTACAGCGCCCTCTACGCCGCGAACCTCATCAACGAGTGGTTCATCGAGGATGCCTCGCACCTGAAGCTCCGGGAACTCTCGGTGCGCTACCGGCTTCCGAACCTCGAGGGGACGATTCTGGAGCGGGCGCGGATCAACGACCTGACCCTCTTCGCGGTGGGACGCAACCTCCTCACCTTCAGCGACTACTCGGGCTTTGACCCCGAGGTGGGCAGCCCGCTCCAGCGGATCGATGACTTCGTGTACCCCCAGTTCCGTACGCTGACCGCCGGCGTCGAGCTTCGCTTCTGATGGAGACCAGCCTCATGAAGATGCTTCGGATGGTCCCCCTGGCCGCCGCCCTCGTGCTGGTGACCGGATGTGTGGACCTGGATGTGACGAACCCCAACAACCCCGACCGAGACCGGGTCCTGGCGGACCCGGAAGATGTGGAGTCGCTCATCTCCACCTCGTTCCGCGGGTACTACAACAATGCGGCGCAGACAAACCCGGGGATTCCCACCTCGGCCATGGCCGAGAGCCTCACCGGGGGCTTCTTCGACTTCGCCGTGCATGATGTGACCACGATTCCCCGGACGGTGTGGGACAACTCCCCGCTGAACACCCGGGGGGCGCTGGCCCGCTTTCCCTGGGACCGGCTCTACACCGTGATCTCGAATGTGAACGATGCCCTCCAGGTGATGGACGGAGGGCTCCGCATCATCGGAGCGAGCGGGGCCGACAACACGGAACGGGCGCAGGCCTTCGCGAAGTTCGTGCAGGGCATTTCCCATGCCTACATCGCCCTGCACAACGACCAGGCCCTCATCGTCGACGAGAACACCGACCTGGAGACGCTGGACCCCACGGCCTTCGTTCCCTGGGAGGAGGTGATCGCGGCCTCCCTCGACCAGCTCGCCGAAGCGCGGAGCATTGCCCAGGCGAACACCTTCCAGATTCCCGGGACTTCCGACTGGATCCTCGGAGTGCCCCTCTCCAACCAGGACCTGGTGCGCCTCATCAACACCTTCGAGGCCCGGATCCGCGCCTACGCCCCACGGACGGTGGCGGAGCGCGATGCCGTGGACTGGAACCTCGTCCTCCAGCTTCTCGAGGCCGGCTGGGAGGGGGACTTCGGGCCCACCGGGCTCCTCAACGTGTACGAGAACAACATGGCCCGCCTCACGGCCCGGGTCCGGGTCTCCACGAACCCCGGGGACCACGTCCGGATGAACATGATGGCCGTGGGTCCCGGCGATGTGTCCGGTGGGTTCCAGACCTGGTTCAATGCCGACCCGGAAGCCCGGGTCCCCTTCCGGATGGACTCTCCCGATCGACGTATCCAGGGGGAGGGGGGCCCGGGGAGTCGCGGAGCCTACTTCGGGTATTCCCAGAACAACATCTGGCCGGCGGATCGGGGTACGTACCGCTGGTCGCACTACTTCTTCCACCGGTTCGGGCTCGATGACTCCTGGAACACCGGGAGCCAGGTTCTCATTGCCGGCGCCGAGATCGACCTCCTCAAGGCGGAGGCACTCCTCCGTCTGGGTCGGGCCGCCGAGGCCGTACCCCTCATCAACGCCACCCGGGTGGCCAACGGTCAGCTCCCGCCGGTGACGGTGGACGGCCCGCCCAACGATGCGAACTGCGTTCCGAAGAAGTTCTCGAGCGGCGCATGCGGATCGCTCTGGGACGCCCTCCAGCACGAGCGCAACATGGAGGTGGCGGTGACCGACGGCGCCATGATGTGGTGGCACGCCCGTGGGGTGGGCACCCTCATGGAAGGGACGCTGGTGCACTTCCCGGTGAATGGTCTCGAGCTCGAGAACCTGGGGCTTCCCATCTACACCTACGGGGGCCCGGGGAGCGAGGGTTCGGCGCCGGCGGCCCAGCACCATCGGTGCCCGCCGGGGTCACAGCTCGCCCGCTGCGGACCCTGAAGAAACGGGCCCGGCCCTCTCGCCGAGGAGGCCGGCCCCCCCGGGGTCGCCCCCTGATGGCGGGGGCCCCTTCTTCAAGAAAAGGACGCCCCCCTGCGGCTTCGTGCCGCAGGGGGGCGTTTCCTCTTCCACATCCAGCAACCGGCATCTACCCCCGACACCCCTCCACCTGCCGGGTGTCGGCGATCTGGATGATCCGCCAGCTCGGTGCCTCTTCCCCCTCGAGCTGGTCCCGCACGAGGAGGATCCCGTTGTACCCGCAGTGGCTGAAGGTCTCTCCGGCGTAGAAGCGGTAGTAGGTCCAGACCTGGGCCAGGTGCTGATCCACCCGCACCTCGGTATCGGAAAGGGGCTCGTTCCAGGGTTCGGTCCCCGATCCCACCGCGGCGATGAAGGAGTCGGTCCCCGTGACCTGGACCCGGGGGCGTCCGTCGGGCCCGGGCGCCGTGCGGACCATGCGGGCCTCCGGGTGAAAGACCGAGGCCACCATGTCAGCGTCGCGGGCCCGCATCCCGTCGAAGAGGCGCTCGACCACTGCGAGGACGGCTGCCTCGTCCGTGGTGGGTTCCGCCGGGAGCGGGGCCAGGGTGAAGGTGAGGGCCACGAGACCGGCGTGCAGGAGAGAAGCAGGCATGGAAGGGTGTCATCCAGGGGAACGGGGGCGGACCGGCCGGTCGCGGAGGGCGCCGGCCACGGCATCGTGCACCGCCCTTCGAAGGGGAACATGACGGGTGTTCTCGCGGGTGGGATTCACCCGGTTCGTGAGGAGGACCACCCAGAGGTCCAGGACCGGATCGATCCAGATCGAGGTCCCGGTGAAGCCCGTATGGCCGAAGGAGGCCGCGGAGAAGTAGTCCCCGGCGGAGGATCGGCCCGACGGGGTGTCCCACCCCAGCGCCCGACTCGAAGGGGTGCCGTCGGGGAGGGGTTCAGCCCGGACGAAGGTCCGGAGGGTGGCCTCCTCGAAGGGACGCACCCCCTGATCCCGCTCCTGAACGCAGGGGATTCCGCTCCCCGGGAGGGGACGGCAGGAGGGCGCCTCCCCCCCCCGGGCCAGGGTGCCTGCGAAGACCGCAAGGTCCTGCGCAGTGGAAAAGAGCCCGGCATGGCCCGCCACCCCACCCAGGACCGCGGCATTCTCGTCGTGGACCTCCCCCCTAACATGACCGCGGTCAGCCGTCACCTCGGTGGGGGCGGTGCGGGGGTGGAGCGCCGCAGGGGGATTGAACCCCGTTTCGGGCATGCCCAGGGGACCCCAGAAGCGGGCCGCGAGCACGGCGTCGAGGGGCTCCCCCGTGACCTCCTCGACCACCCACCCCAGCGTCTTGAAGCCGATGTCCGAATACACGGTCTCGGTGCGGGGCGCCACCTGAAGGGCCAGGTCGTAGACGGCCTCCCGGATCCCCTCGCCGCCCGGGTGGGTCAGAAAGTACTGGCGGAAGGGGGGAAGCCCCGCCCGATGGAGGAGAAGGTCCCGGATCGTCACCTCCCCCTTTCGAGGGTCGCCCCGGTCCCATCCCGGGAGGTAGCGGGTCACCGGCGCATCCAGCGCCACCTCCCCCCGCTCCACGAGGTGAAGCACGGCCGAGGTGGTCCCCACGACCTTCGTGAGGGAGGCCAGGTCCCAGAGGGTGGACGGGGTGGCCGGCGGGCTGCCAGGGTCCCAGTCCAGGTGGCCGTAGCCCCGGAGACGGACGATCTGGTGCCCCCGCCCCACGGCCAGCGCCACCCCGGGCGCCACCGAGTCCGCAATGGCAGCCTCGATGAGGGCATCGAGGGCGGCGAGGGCCGCAGGGTCCATTCCGGCCAACCCGGGATCCGGGATCTCGAGCGGGGAAACGCGAAGCGCCTCCCACCCGGGGGGGAGGGGATGGGGTGCGCCACCCCACGGGCCGCGCGCCTCCTCGGAAGGGTCGGGCCTGGGCTCTTCCCCCGGGGGAGGCGCCCGCAGGAGCCCCGCCTCGTCCAGGGCGTCACCCCGGGGTGCCCCCCGAGCCGCCATGACGGGGTCGGCTGCCCGGTCCAGTCCCTCCCCCCGGGTGTGCAGGGGAGGAATTGAAATCGGGAGCCTCCCCCCGATGGCTTCGGCCCCGGCCACGGCCCGGGCCGCCGCCCGCTGGCTCACCTCCCGGTCGCCCCAGGCCACAAGGTAGCTCCCCACCTCGGGGACGGCGGCAAGGAGGTAGGGGTTCCCCAGGGAGACGAGGACGGTGGGCGCCCGCGACGCCACCCGGCCCACGAAGGCACGGAAATCCTCGGGGAGGGCCACCGAGCCGGCTCCGGCCCGGGGGGGAAGGTACACATTCAGCAGAACCCGATCCGCCCCCGACACCTCGGTGAGGAGGGTGTCGAACCGGGCCGCAGGGGTGTCGGGCCCGACCCGCACCGAGGTCACCGCGCCTGGGAGGAGGGCGCCGAGGACTGCATCGAACTCCCGCCCTGCCACGAGGTCGGTGGGGGCGGCCCAGGTCACCGAGACCACCCGGCGGAGCCGCTCCGGGTCCGGGGGGAGGAGGGCCTCATGGTCCCGGACCAGGGTCATGGAGCGGGCGGCCACCGAGTCGGCGAGGGCGCGGTGCGCCCCGATCCCCACGGTGGCGGGCACCCCGTCCCAGGGGGCCATCCGCTCGCGGTGGAGGCCGACCCGGGTCTTCTCGACGAGCACCCGGCGCACCGAGGCCTCGAGGCGGGCCCGGGGAATGCGCCCCTCCTCGACGGCCCGCACCATGGCCTCGATGGCCTCGGGGACCGAGGCGGGAATGAGGAGAACGTCGGCCCCTGCCTCGAAGGAGAGGACCGCCGCCTCGCCGGCGCCGTACGCCTCGGTAATCGCCCCCATCCGGAGGGCATCGGTATACACCACCCCCTCGAAGCCCATGGCCCCGCGCAGGATCTCGGTCATGAAGACCGACGAAAGGGTGGCGGGCGGTGCCCCGGGACCGAGCACCCCGGGCATGGACACGTGCGCCGTCATGATCCCGTCCACCCCCTCGGCAATGGCGGCCCGGAAGGGGGGAAACTCCACCGCCTCGAGCCGCGCCCGATCCGCATCCACCTCGGGGAGGGTCAGGTGCGAGTCCACCCGCGTGTCGCCATGCCCGGGAAAGTGCTTCCCCACCGACAGGGCGCCCCCGGCCCGCACCCCCCGGACGAAGGCCTGCCCCAGCCTCCCCACCTCGGCCGGGTCCTCCCCGAAAGCCCGGGTGTTGATGATGGGGTTCTCGGGGTTCGAGTTCACATCGAGCACCGGAGCGAAGACCACGTGCACCCCCACCGCCCGGGCCTCGCGCGCCGTGGCGGCGGCAAAGCGTTCCACCACCCCTTCGTCGGCCACCGCCCCGAAGGCCATGGTGGGGGGGAAACTCGTCCCCCCGCCCGCCGAAAGGAGGGTCGGGAGGGCGTAGAGGTGTGCGATCCGCATCCCCGGCCCGCCGTTCTCGAAGTCCGACGTCACGAGAAGGGGGACCCGGGCCCGGGCCTGGAGCGCGTTCAGCTTCTGCACGTAGGCCAGCGGCGTGCCGATGCTGATCACGACCCCCCCGATCCGGTCTTCCTCGACCCATCGGAGGGCCTCGAGCATCTCCGGGTCGTCCGCCGCCCCGTACGCCCCCGAGATCCAGGGAAAGACGAGCTGCCCCACCTGCTCCTCCAGGGTCAGGGAGGCGAGGGTGGCCTCCACCCATCGCGGGTCAGGGGCGTGCAGGGTGGGCGGCGGCGCCGGGGTGGGGGGGGCCATCTCCGGACCGACCCCAGGGGCTGGTGCAACGCCGGGGCCCGGGGTCCCGGGGGCACACCCCGCCACCAGGGCGAAGCCCACCACGAAAAGGGGGGAGGCCGGGAGACGGAGAGACCGGAAGGAGGGCCGACGGGAGAGGACGCGCATGGATGCGGGGGTGGGAGGGACAGGCCGATGGAGCAGAAAAGCATGTGAACCCCCGGGACGTCCCGGGAAGGCGTCCGGGAGGAGGGCGGGAACGCTCCCGGTGGCAAGGGAAGATGACGGGGGCCGGCAAGGGAGGGCAACGCGCAGGGTCCCGGCCTTCATTTCGAGCCCTTTCCTGCCGATACTCAGTCCGGCACTCTTCTTCCTCCTCCCGCCCATGACCCTCCTTTCGAGCCTCCGTGCCCGCGTTCTCTGGAGCGTGGCCCTTCTCGCACTCCTGGCCACGGGGCTCCTCCTGGTCACGGCGCGGGAGATCCAGCGGCTCGCCGAGGACGAGGCGGCGGGGTTCGCCCGGGAGGCGGAGGACCTGGTCCACCGCTCCCTCGCGGTGGCGGAGCGGGAGGCCCGGATCCTGACGCAGCTCGCGGTCCAGGATCCGGACGTGGTGGCGGGAGAGGAAGCCTGCGGTGCAGCCCTCGCCCGCATCCGGCCCGAAGGCGCACGGTTCGACAACATCCTCCGGTTTGACGGAATGGGGCGGATTCTCTGCTCGGCTCGCCCCTTTCCCGAAACCCGAATTCGCGACGGCCCTCGCACCCGGGAGGCCCTCCGCCGTGTGCGCGAGGGGGACGAGGCCTTCTTTCTCACCGGGGCCTTCGTGGATGGCGGATCGCGCTCCATGCTGGTCTACACCCGCGGGGTCGACGGAGATGCAGGGGGCCTCATGCTTGGCATCCTCCTCGACGGCGAGGACGCCCCCCTCTTCCCCGGATGGCCGCAGGCCCTGGGGCTTCTCCTCCTCGATGCCGACGGGAGACCGGGCCTCCGGCTTCCCCACGATCTCGCCCCCCCGAGCGACCCCCGGCCCTCGCCCCTGGAAGCGCCCGCCTCCGAGGTGGCCGCCGCCTGGGGGATCACCGAGCTCGAAACGGCCACCTGGCTCGCGCCGGGCGAGTCCCTGGCGGAGGGGGCCGATCCCTCGGCCTGGTTCCTCCTGGTGGGCGTCCGGGAGGGACACCGTCTCACCCCCGCAGCCGGGGTCGCGGTGCGAAACACCGCCGTCGGGGGAGGGCTTCTCCTCGTGGGGTTCGTCCTGATCCTCCTCTGGCTCCGAGCCGCCGTCCTCCCGCCCATGGCCACCCTTGCCCGGGCCTCGGGGGTCCTCGCAGCCGGCGATCTCTCGGTCCGGATCGATGCCTCGACCCTCCCTGCCGAACTCCTCCCCGTGTCCCGGGCCTTCAACCGGCTCGCCGAGGGGCTCGAGTCGTCGCACGAGGCCTCCGCCGCATCGCGGAAGGCGCTCCTCGAGAGCGAGGCCCGGTACCGGGACCTCTTCGAGAAGAGCCCGCACGCCATGTGGATCCATGATCCGGACACCCTCCAGATTCTCGATGTGAACGGGGCCATGGCATCCCTCTACGGGTATTCTCGCGAGGCGCTCCTCCAGATGACCTGCCTGGACCTCGGGTCCGGAGAGGACGGGGCCCGGGCCAGATCCTGTTTCGCGCAGGCGCAGGAGGGAGAGAGGGGGCCCGAGCCGAAGCGCTGGACCCACCGGCACCGGGAGGGTCACCCGATTCATGTGGAGCTTCGGGCGCGGAGCATCCGGCTCGACGGCTTTCCGGTCTGTCTGGTGCTCGCCCTCGATGTCACGGCCCGGGTCGAGGCCGAGAAGGGTCGAATCGAAGCCGAGACCCGGCTTCGGGAAATCCTGGCCAACTCCAGGGATTGCGTCTGGATGCAGGATGCAGCGACCCTGGAGCTCCTCTTCGTGAGCCCCGGCTACGAGCTCATCTGGGGGCGCGATCCGTCCGACCTCATGGCCCGCCGCCATACCTTTCTCGACACCGTGCACCCCGAGGATCGCGAGCGCACCCGGGAGTCCCGGAGGCTGAATCCGGTGGGGGGCTTCGAGGAGGTGTACCGCATCGTTCGTCCCGACGGGGAGGTGCGCTGGGTCCTGGACCGGTCCTACAGCATCCGGAACGACGAGGGGGAGGTCTACCGGATCGGAGGGATCGCCTCCGACATCAGCGAACGGATGCGCCTCGAGGAACAGCTCGTGGTCTCCCAGCGCCTGGAGGCCGTGGGCCAGCTCGCCGGCGGCCTTGCCCACGACTTCAACAACCTCCTCACGGTCATCCGCGGGCACCTGGAACTGGCGAGGCTCGACCCCGCCCTCCCGGACGAGGTGGAGGTGGAGCTGGACGATGCAGGGCGGGCCTGCAGGCGGGCGGCCGAGCTCGTGGAGCAGCTTCTGGCCTTCTCCCGGCGCCAGATCCTTCTCCCCCAGGTGGTGGAACTGGGGGACGTGGTGAAGGAGAGCCGGCGGCTCCTCAGGCGGGCCCTCCCCGAAACCGTGGAGCTCGTGGTCGAAGGGCTCGATACCCGGGCCCCGATCCGGGTGGACGCAGGGAAGGTGGAGCAGGCCCTCCTGAACCTGGCCATCAATGCCCGCGACGCCATGCCCTCGGGGGGGGTGCTCCGCCTTGTCCTGGAGCGCGAGGACGTCCGTATCGCCCAGGCCATTGACGGTCCCGTGACCCCCGGTGCCTACGGGGTCCTTTCGATTTCGGACTCGGGCACCGGAATGGACCCGCTCACCGCCCAGCGCGCCTTCGACCCCTTCTACACGACCAAGGAACCCGGGAAGGGATCGGGGCTGGGGCTCAGCATGGTCCACGGGATCGTGGATCAGAGCGGGGGGTTCGTCCAGCTCGAGACCGCACCGGGCGAGGGTGCACGCTTCCGCCTCCTCTTCCCCCTCGTGGCGGAGGAGGGTGTCCCGCTGCAGGGGGACGAAGCCGATCCGGTCAGGGGCGAGAACTCCGCGCCGGAGGGGGACGCCCCCGCATCCCTTCCAGGCGTTCCCCCCCCGGTGGAGGTGGGCGCCGCAGCGGGCTCCGGAGGGGGGTGAGGGGTGGCCCCTTTCCTCCCCTGCCCTCTCTGTTCGAGCGAAACGACGGCGGCATGCTTCGAGGCGCATGGGCGGCGCTTTCTCGGCTGCTCCCCCTGCGGACTCCTCTTTCTCCACCCGGCCGATCGCCTGGGGCCCGAAGCGGAGCGGGCGCGCTACGAGACCCATGAGAACGACCCCGAGGACCCGCGCTACCGGGCCTTTCTCTCGCGGGTGACGCGCCCCCTCATGGCGGCCCTCCCCCCGGGGGCGGAGGGCCTCGACTTCGGCTCGGGGCCCGGCCCCACCCTCTCCCGGATCATGGAGGAGGGAGGGTTTCCCGCCCACATCCATGACCCCTTCTTCGCACCGGCCCCCCACCTCCTCGAGGGGGCGGAGCGGTACGACTGGATCACCTGCACGGAAACGGCCGAACACCTCTTCCACCCCGGCGCGGTCTTTGCCTCTTTCCACCGCCTCCTCCGACCCGGAGGCATCCTGGGGGTCATGACCGAGGTGGTGCCGGGGGAGGAAGACGACCCGCCCCCCCTGGCCTGGTACTACCTCCGGGATCCCACCCACGTGGTCCTCTATCGCGAGCGCACCCTGGGCTGGATCGCCCGCGCGCACGGGTGGTCCATGGACCGGGTGGAACCGCGGGTCACCCTCTTTCGCAAGCCCCGCGAAGGGGCTGCGCAGGGGCACTGACCTCATCCGGCACGGAGACCCCGTCCCGGAGGGGGCCGTCGCCGGGACCCGCCTCCGGGACTCCGCCCCGGGGGCGCGGCCTCACCCCCCCAGGAAGCTCCGGAGCATCCAGATCGTCTTCTCGTGCACCTGGGTCCGGGCGATCATGAGGTCCTCGGTTTCCGCATCGCCCCCCTCCGCCGCCACGTCCCGGGCGCGGGCCAGGTCGCGGACCAGGCGCTCGTTCGCCTCCAGGAGATGACGGACCATCATGTCGGCAGGGGCATCCTCGGCGATCTCCTCCATCCCCGCCATGCGGGCCAGGTTCTGGAGCCCGCCGGGGGCGTAGGCCCCGAGCGCCCGGATCCGCTCGGCGATCTCGTCGATGGCGGTGAAGAGCTCGGTGTACTGCTCCTCAAAGGCCTGGTGGAGGGAGAAGAAGGAGGGACCCCGGACATTCCAGTGGCAGAGATGGGTCTGCCCCAGCAGGGCGTAGCTGTCGGCCACCACCTGGCGAAGGGCATCGACCACGGGCTGGGTGTCGGCACCGGAGCGGGTCTCGGATGTGGAGGGGTGCGTCATGGAAAGGCTCGCTTGGAGAAGGGAAGGGAGTGCGAACGCGAAGGGAGGAGGCCCGGCGCACCCAAGGTGGCCGGGTCGGAATGGCGCTCCCGCCCGGTGCGGCCTCTCCCGGCGGTGGCGAGCCGGCGCTCCGGCCCGGTGTTCGGCTTCCGGCGCATCGGGCCTCCCCAGGAGATGAACCCGCGGAGGGGGCCTCAGGATCCAGGGACGATCCAGGGGACGATGGAGGGGACGATTCGGGGGAGGAAGGTTCGCGGGGGGCGCGTGCCCGCGAAACCCGGAGGGCTCGGCAGGTGTCCAATGGGTCGGCGGATCGGCGGGTCGGCGTTTCGGAGGGTCGGCGGATCGGCGTTTCGGCGGGTCGGCGTTTCGGACGTGGCGCTCGGCGCATACTGTGAAGGGTGCGTGGCGAGGGCCGCCCCGCGCACCCCCGTGACCAGGACCGGACCGGCTCCGAGCGCCTCCCCCCGACTCGCCCCGCTCACCCGCATCGCCCCACTCCCGCACCCTGTTCGCTCCCATCCTCGCATCCCCCATCCCCGGTTCTCCCATGCCCGCAGCCGCTCTCGACGCCATGCCCGTTCCCCTTCCCCTGCGCCTTTCCCTCCTGAGCTTCGCCGCCCTCCTCCTCCCCCTGGCGGCCTTCCCGGCCCTGGCGGGGGCTTCGGCCCCGGGTTCGGCATGGAGTCCGGGGAGCTTCGGCCACGCTGCGGGGCCGGAGGGCGCCCGCACATCGAGCCCGGACCTCTGCCCGGCGGGAGAGGCCCGGGTGGCGGTGATCACCGGCTCCACCGGGGGGCTGGGGCGAGAGGCGGCCCGGGCCCTGGGCGAGGCCGGGTGGCACGTGGTCGTGCATGGGCGAAATGCCGAGGCGGGGGCCGCCCTCGTGGCGGAGATCGAGGCCGGTCCGGGGAGCGCCGCCTTCCTCGCAGCGGACCTGGCCTCCCTCGAGGCCACGCGGGACCTTGGCGAGGCCCTCCTCGCCGGGTGCCCCCGGATCGATGCCTTCGTGGCCAATGCCGGAATCTGGCTCGACCCGGAAGCGGGGCGGCAGGCCACCCCGGAGGGCCATGAGCTCCATTTCCAGGTGAACTACCTCTCCCACTTTCTCCTGAGCCGGATCCTCCTCCCCCGGCTCCAGGCCACCGCCACCGACGCCGGGGAGGCCCGGATCATCCAGGTGGCCTCGGTGGCCCAGTCTCCCATCGACTTCGACGACGTGATGCTCGAGGCCGAGGGCGCCCACGCCCGGGGATACGGCCAGAGCAAGCTGGCCCAGATCCTCCTGGCCCGGGACCTGGCCGAGGAGCTGGAGGGGACGGGGGTCCTCTCGGTGAGCCTCCACCCCGCCACCCTCATGGACACGGGCATGGTCCGGGACCGGGGGATCGCCCCCCGGGCCTCGGTGGAGGAAGGGCTCGATGCCCTCCTGCGCCTAGTCCTGGAAGACGATGTGGAGCCCGGCGCCTTCTACCAGGGCCGCACCCGGGCCGAGCCCCATGCCCAGGCCTCCGATGGGGAGGCCCGGGAGCGGCTACGGGTTCTGAGCCGGGCGCTCACCGGGGCACCCTGATCCTCCCATGGCCCCGGGGCTCCGGGGCGCGGTGGCAATGCGCCCCCCGGTGAGTTCGAGGCCAGCCCCGATGGCAAACCCCGGGGGGATGCGGGTCGGCGTCCTTCCCTGTACCGGGACCTCCCCGAAAAGGGCCCGGGCAGCGGCCTGCTGGCTCGCCTCGGACCCGCTCCAGGCCAGGAGGTAGGCCTGGGCCTGGGGGAACTCGCGAAGGAGGTAGGGATTCCCGAAGGAGACGACCACGTGGGAGATCCCCTCCCGGGCCAGGGCCTGGATGAAGCGGGCCGTGGCCGCCGGAATGGCCACACTCCCGGCCGAGGAAACGGCGGTCACATGGAGAGAGACCACGACGAGGTCGCTCTGGCGCGCCCGGGCCAGGAGCTGGTCCAGCTCGGCCTGGGAGGAATCGCGAAGGAGAGTGGCGCTCTGGAGGCGGGGGTAGGTCTGCCGGAGGCGGGCATCGAAAGCCCGGCCGGCCAGGAGGTCGTTGGCCCTCCGGTAGGTGACCGAGAGGACGCCGGCCGTGCTCGTTCCCCGCAGGGGGAGGATGGCGCGCTCGTTCCGAAGGAGGGTGAGGGAGCGCTCCGCCACCTCCCGGGCCACCGCCGCGTGCGAAGGAATTCCCACGGTGCGATGCACGGCATCGAGGGGGACCTCCCGCGCCACGTGCAGCCCCAGCCCCTCCTTGGCCCGGAGAATCCGGCGCACCGAGGCGTCGATGCGCGCCTCCGGGATCCGGCCCGAGAGCACCGCATCCATGACCCCCCGAATGGCCGCCTCGGGGTTGGGCGGCATGAGGAGCACATCGACCCCGGCCAAAACGGCCCGCACCGCCGCCTCCTCCCGACTGAAGAGCCGGTCGATGGCCGCCATGTCCAGGGCGTCGGAGAAGACGAGCCCCTCGAACCCCATGGCGCCCCGGAGGAGTCCGTTCATGACCCGGGGGGAGAGGGTGGCCGGGAGCCGCCCCTCCTCGGCAATGGCGGGAAGCGCAATGTGCGCCGTCATCACCGCCCCCATCCCGGCCTCGATGGCGGCACGGAAGGGGGGGAGCTCCACCGCATCGAGGCGGGACTGGCCGGCCCGGATCACGGGGAGGGCCAGGTGGGAATCGGTCTCGGTGTCACCGTGCCCGGGAAAGTGCTTTCCGGTGGCAATGGCCCCGTGGTCCTGCACCCCGCGCACGAAGCAGCTCCCCAGCTCCCCCACCCGGAGGGGGTCCTCCCCCAGCGAACGGGTGTTGATGATGGGGTTGTCGGGGTTCGAGTTCACATCGAGAACGGGGGCGAAGGGGAGGTGCACCCCCACCGCCCGGGCCTCGAGGGCCGTGACCCGCCCCATTTCGTAGGCCAGGACCCGGTCGTCGGCCGCGCCCACCGCCATGAGGGCGGGAAACTGGGTCGCCCCGCCCAGGTCGTGGAGCCCCGGGAGGTAGACGGCGCCCCGCATCCGGAAGCCGGCCCCCGTTTCCAGATCGGCCCCCACCAGGAGGGGGAGGGGGGAGGCCCGCTGAAAGGCGTTCAGCTTGGCGGCCACATCGAGGGGAGTCCCCACCGAAACGATGACCCCCCCGATGTCCTGGTCCCGGATCATCCGGACAATGCGCTCGAACCCCGGGCTCCCCTCGGGAGCAAAGTCTCCCAGCACCCAGGGCATGACCATCTGCCCGACCTTCTGCCGGAGGGAGAGGGAGGCCAGGACCGAGTCGGCCCACCGGCCCTCCACCCCGTCCAGCCCGGGGTACGCGCCGGGGAGGGTGGCCGGGGGCCGGGGGGGTGCCTCCGCAGGGGGGGGCGCCGGTGCAGGGAGCGGGCCCGGAGGGAGTCCGGCATCGGGCCAGTCCACCGGGATGGAGTCTCCGGGCCGGATGGCACCCCCCGGCGGGGGGGCCAGGGGTTCGGCTGCAGGCTCCGAAGGAGGCGCCGGCTCCGGATCCACCCCCGATGCCGGGGCCCCTGCGCACCCTGACAGGACCCCCAGCGCCAGGAGGGGGAGAAGGGTCCATCGAGGGCCATGGGCCCGAGGGGCCGGAGCATGAAACAGCGGGTCCGGGAACCCCGAGGCGCGGAGGCCTGGACGATGCGGAGTGGGAGGGCGGGAAGAGGGCATGCGGGTCATGACCCGCTGGGGGCGGGCCAGCAGGAGGCAGGAACGGGGGGATCCGGGGCATGAACGGGGCGTCGGAAGGCGCCAGGGGGGCGCCCGGCCCGGGAGGCATCCCCGTGGAGATCCTACCCTCGGCGGAGGGTGGCTACAAGGTGCACGGACGGGACACATTGCATCCTCACCTGCAGGCCACGAACTTCCATGGGTTCAGAGCCCCCATCATGCGCCGGCTTCGTCATCCCCTCGTGGCCCTTTTTGCGGCCTTTCTCCTCGCCCTGTCGGCCACCTCCGACGCGGCGGGGCTGAGGGCGTGCGCGCATCACACCCATGGCGACCATGGAGCCCACGGGGCCTCCCACGGCGCCCCTGCCGCTGCTGACGACTGCGACCATGTCGCCGGCCCCTCCGGCGAAGTCGCAGCGGAAGGCCAGGGTGCGCACGGTGGACATGCGCATGCCGCCCTCCCCTCCCCGGGCCACGGGCACGGAGCGCATGGGAACGCGGGTCATGGTCCTTCCGGAGATGGACATGCCGGGCACGC
Organism: Gemmatimonadales bacterium; assembly: GCA_050485885.1. Lineage (GTDB taxonomy): Bacteria > Gemmatimonadota > Gemmatimonadetes > Longimicrobiales > Gaopeijiaceae > SKNW01. The sequence goes on from JBJHCG010000012.1 coordinate 55,033, forward strand.
GGACCACGCGGGACACGCGCACCCGGTCGGGCACGCTCCGTCCACCGGCGACTCCGAGCCCGCAGGCGACGCCGCCGCGGAAGAGCACGCCCCCGATGCCGGGTGCGACTGTGGCTTCCTCTGCGTGGCCATGTCCGGGCCCCCTCCGGTGGAGCCGGTCCCGGCCCTCTCGGTTCCGGGACTCGAGGCGCCCGCTTCCCCGCGCATCGAGCGGACCCGCACGGAGGATCCCCTCTACCAGCCTTCGGCCATCCCGCACTATCTCCCCTTCTCGCAGGCCCCTCCCCTCCCCTTCTGACGGCTTGTCGAAGCCCCGGGTTCGAACCCGGGTGACAGGCGCGTCCCGTCTCTGATCCGGTCCAGGACGACCTGCCTCCCCGTACCCACGGGGGAGCGCGTCTTCTCGGGCTCATCCGACGACTGCGAACGGGAGTCTTTCCATGCGCATCCTTCCGGGCATCCCTGCCCGATCCTTCCGCGGCCGCCCCCTACGGGTCGGCTCGCTCGCGATTGCCCTTCTTTTCTCGCTGGCCCTCCTTGCCGGCGCTCCCCTGGCCGCCGCCACACCCGGGGCACAGGCCACGATTCAGGGCACGGTCCGCTCCTCGCAGGACGGGAGCGCCATTGCCGCCGCCTTCGTCCGAACCGGGAACGGGGGCCCCACCACGTACACCGATGCCTCGGGCCGCTTCCGGCTCGAGGGGGTCCCCTCCGGCTCCCTCACCCTCCGGGTGGAGCGCCTTGGATTCCAGACCCGGGAACTCCGGGTCGACCTTCCGGCTGACGGGGCGCCCCTGACCCTCCAGGTGGAGCTGGTCCCCGAGGCCCTCCTCCTCGAGGGGGTGGTGGCCTCGGCTTCCGGAGAGTTCCAGCGCCGGGTCGAGACCCCGGCCAGCATTTCCCGCGTGGATGGGGCCGCAATCCGGGATGCCGTCCCCACCCACCCGGCCGAGATCCTGAACCGGGTCCCCGGGGTCTGGGTCAGCCCGACGAGCACCGAAGGGCACATGACGGCGATCCGCCAGCCCATTACCACGAAGCCGGTCTATCTCTTCCTGGAAGACGGTGTGCCCACCCGCTCCCCGGGATTCTTCAACCACAATGCCCTCTACGAGGTGAACGTTCCCCAGTCCGGCGCCATCGAGGTGATTCGCGGGCCCGGCACGTCGCTGTACGGGAGTGATGCCATCGGGGGGGTCATTGATGTGTCCACCCGTCCAGCGGGGGAGGCCACCCGGGTGGAGGGGACGCTGGAGGGGAACGCGCTGCGCTTCGGGCGGCTCCTGGCCTCGGCCTCGGGGACCCGGGGCGCCGATGGACTTCGCCTCGACCTGAACCTCACGGAGGGCGACCGGTGGCGGGACGACGCCCGCTACGACCGGCAGAGCGCCACCCTCCGGTGGGACCGGATCCTGGCCCCCGGCCAGAGCCTCCTGACCACGGTGGCCTGGTCCAGCGTCTACCAGGAGGACCCCTCGGTGGTCTCGCGCGAGGACCTGGAAACGAATCCGGCGGTGAACTACCACCCCATCACCTTCCGCACGGTGGATGCGGTACGGGTCCAGTCGCGCTACGAGCGCCGGGGCGAGGCCACGGTGGTGCAGGTGACCCCCTTCTTCCGGTGGAACACCCTGGACCTCATGCCCTCCTGGATGCTCGGGTTCGACCCGGTGGTCTGGCAGACCGGCCACCAGTCGCTGGGGATCATGACCCGGGTCCACCGGGCCTTCCTCCCCGAGCTGGCAGGGCGCCTCACCGTGGGGCTCGATGTGGACCGGAGCCCGGGGAGCCGGGAGGAGTACCGGATCGCCCTGACCCGGGAGGGCCCCTTTGCCGTGGCCTGGGAGCGGGGTGACCTCCTGTACGACTACGATGCCACCTTCCTCGGCATCTCCCCCTATGCCCAGCTCTCCCTGCGTCCGGTCTCGGTCCTCCACCTGTCGGCAGGGCTTCGCTACGACCGGGTGGGCTTCGACTACGCGAGTCGCCTCCCGGCCGTGCAGACCGGCTCCCACCGGCGCCCGGAAGACAGCTCGGTCCGCTACGACAACCTGGGTCCCTCCCTCGGTGCCGCCCTCACCCTCCGCCCCGAGGTGAACGCCTTCGCCTCCTTCCGGGAGTCCTTCCGGGCGCCCTCCGAGGGCCAGCTCTTCCGGCAGGGGGCCGCCGAAAGCAGTGTGACGCTGAACCCCGTCCGGGCCCGGAGCCACGAGGCCGGGCTCCGGGGGGAGGTGGCGAACCGCTTCGGGTACGAAGTGGCGCTCTTCCGTCTCGACGTGCGCGACGACATCCTGAACTTCGTTCGCCCGGAAGATGGTACCACCGAGTCGGTGAACGCGGGCCGGACCCGCCACCAGGGCGTGGAGCTCGGGGTCACGGCGCGCCTCCCCGCAGGGCTGGTCGGCGACCTCTCCTGGACCCGGGCCTCCCACCGGTACCTGACCTGGAGCCCCCGCTCCAACCTCTCCTTCGACGGAAACCGGGTGGAAGCCGCGCCGCGGAACCTGGGCACGGCCCGGCTTCGCGCCCCCCTCCCCGCCCTTCTCGCCGACCGGACCGGCCACCTGGAGGTGGAAGGGGTGCGGATGGGGAGCTTCTGGATGAACCCCGAGAACACGAACCGGTACGAGGGGCACGTGGTCTGGAACCTCCGGGGAGAACTTCCCCTGGCGGGCGATGCCTCCCTCTTCCTCCGGATTACCAACCTGGCCGACCGCGCCTACGCCGATCGCGCGAGCTTCAACGCCTTCCGGGGCGAGGAACTGAGCCCCGGGCGGCCGCGGGCCGTTGCACTGGGGATGCGATGGGGGTGGTCGCCATGAGGGCGGCGGACAGGAGGTTCGAGGTCGGAAGGACCCGCAGGTCCCGGTTTCGCATGTTCGCGCCCGGCATGCCGAGGGCCCGTACGCTCAGGACCCTCACGCGCCGAGCCGGAATTCACGAGTCCGGCATGCCCAGGTCCGGCATGCGAAAGTCCGGCATGACCAGGGCCCTCGCCCTGGCCGTCCTCCTGGGGGTGACCGCCGGCTGCCAGGACACCCCACCCGAGCAGAGCACCCTGCACCTCCTCCCGCCCCCCGGTCTTCCGGGGGGTGTGGAGGCGCGGGAAGGGGCCGATCCGTCGCTGGCAGTGGACCCGGATACCGGAGACCTCCTCCTCGTCTGGGCCGCAGCCGCCGCGGGAGGCGAGGGCGAAGGGGCTGGCGAGGAGGAGGGCGGGGTATGGAACCTCTTCGTGGCCCGATCCAGCGATGGGGGCGCCACCTTCTCGGAAGGAGTCCGGGTGAATGATGTTCCGGGCGATGTGCACCCCCACGCCGAGGGTGCCCCGCGCCTCGTGGCCGGACCGGGAACGCTGGCCGTGTTCTGGAACAACCGGGTCGAGGCCGAGGGGAGGCGCTTTGCCGGCTCCGACCTGCGCTTCAGCCGCTCGGTGGACGGCGGAAAAACCTGGAGCCCCACCACCTCGCTCCAGGACCCCCTGGAGCCGGCCACCCTCCCCCCAAGGGCCCACACCTTCCATGGCGCCACCTGGACGGCCCATGGCGCCCTCGTGGTGGCCTGGCTCGACGGGCGGGACCGGGACGCGCGCCGCCTGGCCCGGGCCGTGGAGGAGGGACTCCCCATGGACGAAGCGGCCCGCACCCCCGAGCACTTCGCCCACGAGGACGACCCCCGCGATGGCGATGCCACCGTCTTCGCCGCCATCAGTCACGACGGTGGAGAGAGCTGGGAGGCCTCGAACCGGAGAATCGCCGGCGCCACCTGCCCCTGCTGCCGGGTGAGCCTGGTGGCCGCACCCGACGGGAGCGTGCTCGGGAGCTGGCGCCGCCACTTCGACGGGAGTGTGCGGGACCCGGTGGTGGCGCGCTTCCAGCCGACCCCGGGCGCCTCGAACGGAGCCGATGGGATGGGCGGGGAGGAGACCCCCGTCCACCGCATTCATGACGATGGCTGGGTCTTCCATGGATGCCCCCACTCGGGTCCCGCGCTGGATCTGGCCCCCGATGGCTCCATCCATGCGGCCTGGTACACGGGTGCCGATGATCGCCTGGGGGTCTACTATGCCCGCTCGGCGGCCCTCCCCCTCCAGGGGGATGAAGCCACCGCCCCCGCCTCCGGGGCCCCCGAAGGGAGCGCCTCCCGCTTCTCCGCGCCCCTCCCGGTGGTGGCCGGACCCGCGGTGGGAATCGCCCACCCGGCCGTGGTGGCCCTTCCGGACGGGGGCGCCGTGGTGGCCACGAATGTGGACGACATGGGAGAGCGCGTCATTCTCCTCCTGCACATTTCGGACTCGGGCGAGGTGGTCGAGACCCACCGGGTGCCGGACTCGGATGGGGGGACCCACCCCCAGCTCGTGCAGGTACCCGGACATGGCGTGGTGGCTGCATGGACCACAAGCCGCGGCGGCATCCAGCGTGTTCAGCTGGCTCGCATCGACCCACGAGCCGGCCCCTGAGACTACGGAGATCCCCGATGCACGAGCCCACACCCCGATCGATCCTTGCGGGAGGGACCACGCTTCTCGCCCTCGTCCTTCTGCCCCTTCTCGGGGGATGCGGAGGCGATGCCGAGACCGAGCGCACCCGTCCCCTCCCCCCCCTCCCCGGGAATCCGGCCCCGACCTGGGAGGCGCGGACGCTGGAGGGCGATCCCATCCGCCTGGCGGACCTGCGCGGCGAGGTGGTGATCATCAATGTCTGGGCCACCTGGTGCACCCCGTGCATTCGGGAGATGCCCGGGCTCGAGGCCCTGGGGCGCCGCTTTGCCGACGAGGGGCTTCGGATCGTGGGGGCCAGTGTGGACCGGGGCTCGGCCGAGTCGGAGGTACGCCGGTTCGCCGAAGACCTGGGCCTCACCTTCACGATTGCCCTCGACCCCGATCAGTCCGTCATGAACCGCTTTCGCACCCTCGGGGTGCCCGAAACCTTCCTCATCGACCGCGAAGGCACCATTGCCCACCGCTGGATCGGTGAATTCGACCCCATGGACCCCGAGGTCCTGGAACGCGTAGGAACGCTTCTCCGGGAGTCGGAGGCGCCCTGAGCGTGCGCGCCCCCGATTCCTTCCGCGACGCCAGGCGACCCCTGCGAAGACATCCGCCCTTCCCGCGACCCGAGACCACACCCGCGACCCGGAACCGCAACCTGAAGCTCCGACGGGACTCTGCTTCCCGATCCTGTACTCGAACGAGGTTCAACCCATGATCCAGCGTCCCCTTCATTCCCTCTTCCTTCTCGGCACCGCCGGGCTCCTCCTGGCCGGCCTCCCGGTGGGAGAGCGCTCCCTGACCCCTGAGCCTGCGGTGGCCGAGGCCTCCGATGCCGTGCCCCACCTTCGGCTCGAGCGGTCGAGCCCGGCCGCCGACTCCACGGTGACGGGCTCCCCGGAAGAGATCCGCCTCTTCTTCTCCGAGCCCCCCCAGATGCGGGGCACCTCGGTTCGCCTCACCCGCGGCGCCGAGGAGCTCGTGGCCAGCACCGATGCCGTGGCCTACGCCGAAGATCCCAGGCAGGTCTTCATCCGGCCGGAGGCTCCTCTCACCCCCGGGGGCTACACGGTCCACTGGCGGGTCATTGCGCAGGACGGTCATACCCAGCGAGGCACCTTCGTCTTCCAGGTGGCGGGAGCCGAGGCCATGGCGGGCGGCGAAGCCGGTGCGGGTGCCGAGGGCGAAGGCGAGGGCTTCCGGGAGGCGTGGGATGCAAACGCGTGCACCCGGGGTGAGAAGGGCGAGGCCGCCCGGCGGTGACAGAGGTCCTTCTCGGAACCGTCCTTCCTCCCCTGGGGCGGGGCCTTCTCCTTGCCGGCATTCTCCTCCTGGGGGGGGCTGTGGCGTGGCGCTTCCTCATTGCGCCCGGCGCGGCCCGCCTCCTGGCGGAGGCCGGGAACGGGGGCGGGGGTGAGGGCGGAGGCACACCGGGGGAGAATCCCCTGGCGCCCCTCTCTCCCCGGGTGGCGAGGGTCGCCGCCCTCACCGCCCTGGCCCTCCTTCCGGTGTGGGGGCTCCGGCTGCACGCCCAGCTCGAGGGGTTCCGGGACCCCTTCGCTCCCCTCATGGAAGACCTCTCCTTCCTCGTCCTCGAGACCTTCTGGGGATGGAGCTGGATGGCCCAGGGGGCGCTTCTGGTCCTCCTCGCCGCGGGCTTCGCCCTGGTGGCCCGGGGGGAACGGGCCCGCCCGCCGGTGATCGGCCCCCGGGCCGTGCCCGGGGACCCGGACCCGGGAACACCCATCTCCCCGGGGTGGAAGGTGCTGGGGGTGGGCGTCCTCTTCCTTGTGACCACCCTGGCCCTTCAGAGCCATGCCATGGGCGTCCCCACGAACCGGTGGCTCGCCGTGGCCCTCGACGGGGCCCATACCCTGGCGGGGGGGGCCTGGATCGGATCCCTTGCGCTCCTTCTCGGGGTGGGGCGGGGAGCCGGACCCCAGGCCTTCGCGGCCCAGCTCCGGGGGTTCTCCCCGGTGGCCATGGTCTCGGTGGGGGTCCTTGTCTTTGCCGGGTTCCTTCTTTCGACCCAGCACGTGGTGACCTGGGAGAACCTCTGGATCTCTCCCTACGGCCGGGTCCTCTCGCTGAAGGTCGCGGTGGCGCTGGGCGTCATGGCCGTGGGCGGGATCAACTGGCGCCGGGGCCTCCCGGTGGCCCACACCCCCGAGGGTGCGGCCGCCCTCCGCCGCCGGGGGTGGGTGGAGGTGGGGCTGGCTTGCGTGGTTCTGGCCCTCACGGCGGTTCTCACCGGGATGCCCATGCCCGAGGACACCCACTGAGGATCGTTCCCCTCGCGCGGCGGACCCGGTCCCTGCTCAACCCTCGAGGCGCGCGCGCCCTCGGGTGACGGTCTGCGTCCGGAGGGGCCTGCGCCCTGAGGTGCCTGCGCAGTGCCATGCCTTCTCTCCGAGGTGCCCCGCGGCAAAACGAGGGGGCGGCCCCGCGGAACCCCCGCAGAACCGCCCCCTTTTCCTTCTGCCCGGTCCGGGCCCCGAGGGTCAGGTCCGCCCCAGGCGCCCCAGCCGGGAGTCGATGGCCCGAACGAGCTTGTCGGCGGCGTTCCGGGTGGAGCGCTCCCACTCGTGGGAAAGCTCGTCCACGGTAATGGGCTGGAGCCCTCCCACCCGGGCCTCCATGACGCACCGGATGTCCTTCCCCCCCTTGTTCGCATTCACATCGGTGAGATGCACCTCGATCCGGGTGATCCGGTCGCCGAAACGGGCGAAGTGGTGCTCGACGATGCCCTTCACCGCCGCCTTCATCTCCTGGTTGCCATCGATCTGATTGTCGGTATTGACCTGGATCTGCACGGAAATTCGTCCTTTTGAAGAGGGAGCGTGGGGGGAGGCCCGGGGAAGACAGGGTGTTCAGGGTCCGGAGGAAGGCGCGAGGCACGACAGGCGCACGGCCGCAGCACTCCTTGGCAGGGGTACGGCGGGGTTCGACCTACGCCCGGGGCGCTCCTTCGGGCCCAGGTTCGGTAAAGATACACCGTTCCCGCCCCGGGCGTGCCGTGGGAAGAAGGGCAAGCGGCTTCCACGGGCCAGCCTATCCTCCGGCCATGACCCCGCCATCGACGGGGAAGATGACCCCGGTCAGGAAGGAGGAGCGGTCATCGCAGAGGAAGAGGGTGGCATCGGCCACTTCCTCGGGCGTCCCCATGCGTCCGATGGGCTGCATGGCATTCATTCCGGCCAGCGCCTCGGGGTCGCCTCCGGAGAAGCGCTGGATCATTTCGGTGTCGATGGCGGCCGGGCAGATGGCATGGACCCGGATCCCCCGCTGGGCCGTTTCGAGGGCCGCCGTCTTCGTGAGCCCCACGAGCCCGTGCTTCGAGGCCACGTAGGCCGGGATCCCGTCCAGCCCCTTGAGCCCGGCAATGGAGGAGACATTGATGATGGCCCCGCCCCCCGTTTCCTCGAGGAAGGGAATGGCGTGGCGCATGGCGTACCAGCTGCCGCTCAGGTTGATGGCCAGCGTCCGGTCCCAGTTCTCGAAGGTGCAGTGCTCGGTCCGGGCGGGGGTTCCCTCGATCCCGGCATTGTTGATGAGGAAGTCCAGGCGGCCGAAGGCCTCCCGGGCGAAGTTGAAGAGGGCGGCCACCTCGTCCCGGTTCGAGACGTCGCAGCGCCGGTACCGGGCCTGGGCACCGGCCTCCCGGAGTTCGGAGGCCAGGGCTTCGCCCCGGGTGTCGTCGATGTCGGAGAGGAGCACCGAGGCCCCGGCCCGGGCGAACCCACGGGCCACGGCCGCGCCGATCCCGGCGCTGGCCCCGGTGACAAGGGCCACCCGGCCCTCGAAGGAATACCGCATGGGAACCTCCCTGGGAGAAGTGAAAAGGGGGGTGGGTACCCTCCGGGAAGGGCAACCGGCGTGCCACCTCCGCCCCGCCCCCGTGGGGCTCGCCCGTCCTCCCCGGGGTGCCGGTCATCGTGCCATGGCGCATCCCCCCGGGAGGGGTGGGCCCCTTGCCCCCCCTCCCCGGAATCTCTAGCGTCCCGGGGCTGCCCGGAGGCGCCGGCACGGGGGCGAAGCCCCCCCTCCCGCCCCCGTCGGTGATGGCCCTGCGGCGTCCCGCGGCGCCCCCCTTCCCTTCCCCTTTCCGCACCTGCGCCGGACACCATGACCGATCTCCTCGCATCTCTGGGACTTTCCGACCTGAACCCCGGCACCGCCACGGGGACCCGCTTCTTCCACGCCGCGAGCGACGCGTCGGGGGCCCCCATCGAGAGCCACACGCCGGTGGATGGATCCCGAATCGCCGCGGTGGCCACCACCACCCGGGCCGAGTACGACCAGGTGGTGGAGACGGCGCAGGCGGCCTTCCGGGAATGGCGCATGGTGCCCGCGCCGCAGCGGGGCGAGATCGTGCGGCAGATCGGCGATGAGCTCCGGGCCAGCAAGGAGGCGCTGGGACGCCTTGTCGCCTACGAGATGGGGAAGATCCAACAGGAGGGGCTCGGCGAGGTGCAGGAGATGATCGACATCTGCGACTTCGCCGTGGGGCAGAGCCGGATGCTCTACGGCCTCACCATGCACTCGGAGCGGCCGCGCCACCGGATGTACGAGCAGTGGCATCCGCTGGGGCCGGTGGCCATCATCTCTGCCTTCAACTTTCCGGTGGCCGTCTACGCCTGGAACGCCATGATCGCCGCCGTCTGCGGAGATGTGGTGATCTGGAAGGGCTCGGAGAAGACGCCCCTCTGCTCGGTGGCCGTGCAGCGGATCGTGGCCCGGGTTCTCGAACGGAACGGGGTGCCGGAAGGGGTCTTCAACCTCGTCACCGGCGGGCGCGAGGTGGGGGAGTGGATGAGCGCCGACGGGCGACTCCCCCTGGTCTCCGCCACCGGCTCCACCGCCATGGGGCGGGCCGTGGGTGAGCGGGTGGCCGCGCGACTGGGGCGGTCCCTCCTCGAGCTGGGCGGGAACAACGCCATCATCATCACGCCCGAGGCCGACCTGGAAATGGCCATTCGTGCCACCGTCTTCGGCGCCGTGGGCACGGCGGGGCAGCGGTGCACCACCACCCGTCGCCTCCTCGTGCACACGAGCATCTTCGACCAGGTCCGCGACCGCCTCGTCCAGATCTACGAGGGAATCCCCATCGGGAACCCCCTGGAGGAGGGGACGCTGGTGGGCCCCCTCATCGACGAGGATGCGGTGGAGGCCATGCAGGCCGCGCTCCGGAAGGTGCAGGAGGAGGGAGGCCGGGTCGTGTTCGGAGGCGAAGCCCTCTCCGACCGCGCCGGCTCGTACGTGCGCCCGGCCCTCGTGGAGGCGGAGAACCACTACGAGATCGTCCAGGCCGAGACCTTCGCCCCCATTCTCTACCTGATCCGCTACGAGAACCTCGTGGAGGCCACCGAGGCGGCCACCCACGCCAACGGGTCGGATGCGAGTGCCCTGGCCAAGCACAACGGGGTCCGGCAGGGGCTCAGCTCGGCCATCTTCACCCTGAACCTGCGCGAGGCCGAGACCTTCCTCTCGCACCTGGGCTCGGACTGCGGGATCGCCAACGTGAACATCGGAACGAGCGGCGCCGAGATCGGCGGGGCCTTCGGGGGCGAGAAGGAGACCGGGGGTGGGCGCGAGTCCGGCTCCGACAGCTGGAAGGCCTACATGCGCCGCCAGACGAACACGATCAACTGGGGCACCGAGCTCCCCCTGGCACAGGGGATCCGCTTCGAGGTGTGATGCCACGGACTTCGGCTCAGCAGGGCCGGGCCTCCGCGTCCACAATGCGAAGAAAGCCTTCCACCGAATCGCGCACCCGCCAGGAGAGGAGGGTCGGGGGGAGGCGGCGCCCATCGAAATAGACGCTTTCCGGGAGGGCAGCGAGGAAGGGTCGGGCCAGTTCGGCGTCTCTCCCCGGCTCGGGCGCGTGGTTCCAGCCGCGCACCATCTCCGCGAGCCGGAGGTGTTCGGTCATCCCCGGGGTGGGGACAAGAACGCCGCACGACCGGGTTGCCCAGAGGTCCATGAGGGTGGTCTGCCCGCTCCGTCCGACCCAGAGGCGAGCCCCCACCAGGAGCCTCCGGCGTGCCGCCCCCACCAGGAGCCGATGGACCTCGACCCCGGTGGGGAGTGCCGCCTCCTCCCACTGCCCCCCGCCCAGGAGAAAGGCCATGCGCGGAGGTGCACCGCCGAAGGCCCCCTCGTGCACCCGCCGAACCGCTTCGACGAAGCGGCGGCGTTCGGCCTCGATGAACCCCCCCATGACGAAGACCACCTCGGGACCGGTCGTTTCCACAGCATCCCCCGCCTTCCCGTGCACACGGCCCCCCTCCCCTGGGCCCCCCTCCTCCGGCCTGGCCCCCTCCTCCTCCATGACCCCCTGCTCCCCAAGGGTGGAGAGGGGTCCGATATACCGGGGTGCCACCGCATCGGCCACCGCGTTGTGGGCCAGGAGCCCCGCCAGGGATGCGCCGGGGTCGGGGAGATCGTGAACCACGACCTGGTGGAAGCTGCGGAGGAGCTTCCGCTGCCATGCATCGGACAGCCCCTGGAAGGGTCGCAGGAGGGGGGGGAGGAAGAAGCGCAGCTGATGACTCAGGAGAATCGAGGGCACCCCCGGGGTCCGGAACCCGAAACGACCGTCGCCCACCACGAGGTCGAAGGGGGTTTCCCGGTGAAGCCGGGCCAGGAGCCGACCCTCCCGGGCCATCACGCGCTCCATCCCGATCACATCCGGAAGAAACCGAAGGTAGTGCGCCACCCCGCGCCCTCGCTGGAGGGGGGGATAGTCGGGAAAGGCGAGGAACCGGACGCTCCCGGGACGCCCTTCCGGCTCCGCCAGCTCGATCCGGAGCGCCTCCAGGGCACGCCCATGGCTCACCACCACCACCTCGTCGCCGCGACCGAGGAGCGCCCGAAGAAGGGGGAGGGAACGCTGCACATGCCCCAGCCCCATGGAACTCACGGCGTAGAGGATCCGCAGGCGAGGCATGGCGAAGGGGCGTTCGGGGAGGCGTGCCGAGGGGATGGTGAAGGGTCGATGCGGCGCGCGGCAGGAGAGAGGAGGGCCCCGGTGGAGCGGAAGATGCGAAGGTGGCACCCGTGGCGGTAGGTCCTGCCCTGGACCGGTCCGGCTGGAGGGGCGATGCGGTCCGCGGCTCAGGGGATGTTTGCTTGTACGCGCAGATAAGCAAACATGCCTTCGGGCAAGGGGGATGCAGGCACTGGGGTAAGCCGTGGAGGCGGAGCGCGCAGGCCCGCCCCGGCCCGCGGGGTTGCTCGGGGCGCGCGGGGGAAGCCAGTTTCCTCGGGCATGCTCCCGGGCTCGTTGCCGGGAACGCTGCCGTGCATCCTCCCGGGGGACGTTTCCGTGCACGTCTCCGGCCGCACGCCTCCGGGCACGCTGGCGAGCACCCTCCCGAGCACGCTACGACGCACGCCCCGAAGCACACGCCCGGGCACACGCCCGGCTCCCCTCCCCCCTCCCTTCCGGCGCAGCCATGCCCCCCGAGGTCCCCCCACCCTCTCCTCCTGCCGGGATCGCCCCTGCCGGGACCGCGGTGCCCGACGACCGCGTGCAGCGCGCCTGGCGCTTCCTGAACCGGAGCTCGACGCTCCTGATCACGGGATGCTACCTCCTGATCGTGGGCGTCGGAATGCTCTTCAACCACCGGCGGCACGCGCGTTTCGGCATCGACATCTTCGAGCATGCCGACGTCCTGCACTTCCTGGTGGCGCCCTTCGCCGACGTGCGGATCCTCCTCTTTTCGGCCGCGGCGGTGGTGGTGACCCTCTCGGGGTACCAGATCGACCTGATGTGGGAGCGCCGAAGCCCGGGCTCGCACCGGAAGTGGAGCCTGGGGGCGAGCGGGCGCCCCTGGTACCGCTGGCTCCGCGTCGGGAGCTTCTTCCTTCTTCTGACCGTGACCGCCGATGCGGCGGCAAACCGCTACGCCCAGTGGGCCGAGGCCGATGTGCGGGGAAGCGGCGATGTGATCGTGCGCTTTGCCGACGACGAGGAGATCAGGGGGAAGCTCATCGGGTCCACGCGCGAGATCCTCTTCCTCCTCGATGGAGAAGCGACCCGCGCCGTGCCCCTCGGGGCCATGGTCAAGGACGTTCGTCTGCGCTGACGCCCGCCGTGCCCTTCCGGCCACGCAGCGCCCCGCCCTCGGCCAGGGCCTCCCCCCCTCGCATCACCCCCCCGGGACCGTCTCCAGAATGGGATCCCACCGGAAACCGTCGCCCATTCCCCGCACCCAGTAGTCCATCCAGGCCATCTCGCTCATGGACTTGAGGAGGCGGTTTCGCGGGTCGGGGATCCCGTGGGAATTCCCCGGATAGAGGAAGAGCTCGGTGGGCACCCCGAGATCCACGAGGGCCCGGTGAAGTTCCACCGACTGGGGACTCGGCACGCGGGGGTCCCCCTCCACCACATGGATCATCGTGGGGGTGCGGGCATTCGTGATGTACTTGAGAGGCGACTGGTCCCAGTAGGCGTCGAAGTCCACGTAGGGGAGCTGATCGCCCAGGTAGTACTGGCGATTCCGCTGCACATCGCTCTGGGCGTACATGGAGATCCAGTTCGAGGTCCCGGCACCGGAGCTGATGGCCCGGAATCGGTCCGTGTTCACGAGGATCCAGTTCGACCAGTGCCCTCCGGCGCTCCACCCCAGCGCCCCCATCCGGTCGCCATCGACGATCCCCTCGGCAATGAGGTGGTCCACCCCGGCCATGATGTCCTCGTACCCAGGGGGGAAGTAGTTCCCCACGATCCCCGTGCGGAAGGCCTCGCCATAGTTCGTGGAGCCCCGGTAGTTGGGCTTGAGGACCGCGTACCCGGCCCCGGCATAGACCTGGCTCCCGTACCCGCCGTTGAAGGAGAGGACATCGGCGGAGGCCGGCCCTCCATGAATGGCCACGATGAGGGGGTAGCGCGTGCCGGGCTCGTACCCCACCGGAAGGGTGAGCACCCCGCCCACCTCCACCCCGTCGGACGAGGTCCAGGTGATCTCTTCCTGGTGTCCCAGCTGGAAGTCCTGCACCTGGGGGTTCGGATCGGTGAGCTGGAGCCAGCGGGTACGGTCTCCCACCGCCTCGGGCGAGGGGGCCAGGAAGTGCACCGTGGGGGTGGCAGGGTCCTGGTAGGTGATGAGGATCGCTCCGGTGTCGTCGTCGCGGCTCGCCCCCAGGGAGGCGTCCTCCGTGGTCACGGCACGGACCTCGTCGCGCACCACGTCCAGGGCGAAGAGCTGGCGGGTGGCGCGCATCCCCTCGTTGAAGTACACGGTGTTTCCGTCGTCGGACCAGAAGGCGGCTCCGATGTGCCCGTCGAAGTCCCGCCCGAGAATCCGGAACTCCCCGCCCCGATCCCCCACCTCGCGGAGGTAGAGGTGCCGGTTCCCCATGGTGTAGCGGTCAAGCTCGAGAGGGGCGGAGAAGGCGATCCACCGGCCGTCTGGCGAGAAGGTGAGTCCTCCGGGGGAGGCCTCGAAGGTCTCGGTGAGACGCTCCACCCCGCCCGAGGCCACCTCCAGGAGGTAGAGGTCGCTGTAGAGACCGGCCTGGGTGATGTTTCGCTGGTACCGCTCCGCCGACCCCCCGGCGAAGCCCACCCAGCGCCCGTCGGGAGAGAGGGTGAAGTTCGTCACGGCAATCGCCCCGTCGCCCCCGGCCATGCGCTCTGCATCTCCCCCTCCCACCGGAATCCGCCAGAGGGAGGTGAGGGGGGTCTCCTGGTTCCGGATGTTCACGGTGAAGCCACGCTCCCGGCGCTCCCGCTCCCGGGTATCCACCGAATCGGGGGCAATGAACCAGAGGTGCGCCCCGTCGGGGGACCAGGCCCAGCTCCCCACGGGGGCGGCATGCAACGTCACCGCCTCGGCCTCGGCCTCTCCCAGCGCCTCCACCGGGAGGCGGTGGAGCTGTTCCCGCCCCGAGGGCCCGGCCCGGAAGACCACCCAGGCCCCATCGGGGCTCACCTGGTAGTTCGAGACTCCGTTCGAGGCATCGGTGACCCGCTGCGCCTCCCCCCCGTCGATGGCCAGACGGTAGAGCTGGTTTCGCCCCTGGGCATTCTGCGGGGCCTCGCGATTCGAGAGAAAGAGGAGGTGGCGTGAATCAGGAAGCCAGGCCGGGGAGGTCTCGTTCCGATCTTCCGTGAAGGTGAGCCGGCGCGAGGAGGCCACCCCCTCGGTGGTCGAGACGAGGTGGAGGTCGGTCTGGGAGCGGGCCTCCTTCCAGTCCGGGGTGCTCAGGGTGTGGACCACCCAGGCGCCATCGGGGCTTGGCGTGGGATTCCCGGCCGAGCGGAAGTGCTGCACGTCCAGGAAGGTCATGGGGCGCGGTGCCTCGGCCGTGGCGGCAGGGGCCCGGGCGGCCTGGGGGTCCGCCGGGGGCGTGCCCTGGGCGGCCACCCCCTGCACACCCAGACCACCCAGCACACCCAGCGCTGCAGGGGAGGCCGGCGTCGGCCCCGGGGCCCACCCCGACATCCCGAGCAGCACGAGGAGGAGAAGGGTCACCGGCGGCGGGGTCGGAGCGGTGCGAAGGAGGGGGCGGGGGCGGAGAGGGGCCATGGTGCGTCGGGGCGAGAGGCGTGGGCAGGGGGAAGCGGGCACGATGGGCCCCGGTTTCCCGCCGCGCAATGGTACGGGGGATGCGCCCTCGGGGCCGGCGGCGGGGCCGGACGCCGCTGCGCGCGGTACGCCGGAGGGACGCCGGCGGGGCCGGCGGCGAGGGCCGGACGCCATCGCCCGCGATGCGCCGAAGGGACGCAGCCGGGGCCGGCGGCGAGCGGCCGGGAGAGGCGACGCGAACGGGACCCGGGCTCGCGCCGTCCCCCGGGGTTCGGTACCCTTCGTCCATGGCGGCCTCGTGCCTCCCGGTCCTCCGCCCCGCGTCCCCCCACCCCGCCCTCCCATGGCCGAACCTTTCCGTGGTGGTCGTCTGCACCTCCTCCGTTCGGTCGGGGCCGCAGGCCTCTTCCTTCTGACCTCCGGATGCGGAGGGGAGGGTACGGCCCGGGGGGCCGAGGGGCCGCTGGACAGCGCGGCGGCCGAGGGGAAGGCCGTGCCTGGAGGAACCCTTCCCGTCCTCACCCCCACGCCCCGCGGCCGGACGGGCGGGGATCCCGGGGCAGAGGCCGGACCGGGGGAGGGCGCCGGCGTCTGGCCCGGGATCGACGTGCTCCTTGCCGACTCCCTTCCCCTGGTGGAGGGGCGCCGGGTGGGGTTGGTCACGAACCACACGGCCCTCGACGCCCGGGGGAGACACGCCATTGATCGCCTGGCCGAGCACCCCCGCATCGACCTCGTGGCCCTCTACTCGCCGGAGCACGGAATCCGTGGCGATGCGGAAGCCGGCGTCCTCGTGGACTCGTCGGTGGACGAGCGGACCGGGCTCCCGGTGCACTCTCTCTACGGGCAGACCCGGAAGCCCACCCCGGCCATGCTGGAGGGGGTGGAGGTCCTTCTCTTCGACATTCAGGATGTAGGTACACGGTACTACACGTATGTCTACACCATGGCCCTGGCCATGGAGGCTGCCGGAGAGGCGGGCATTCCCTTTGTCGTACTGGACCGGCCGAACCCCGTCGGGGGGACGCTCGTGCAGGGGAATGTCCTGGACCCTGCCTTCGCCTCCTTCGTGGGGATGTACGCCCTCCCCATGCGCCATGGGATGACACCGGGGGAGCTGGCCCGGCTGTACCGACGCGCCTTCGGCGTGGAGGCCCGGCTCCACGTGGTCCCCCTGGCCGGGTGGGAACGCAGCATGCTCTTTCCCGACACCGGCCTCCCCTGGCGTGCCCCCTCCCCCAACATGCCCGACCTGGAGAGTGCCCTCCACTACCCCGGCACCTGTCTCTTCGAGGGGACGAACCTCTCGGTGGGGCGCGGCACGGACCGGGCCTTCCAGCAGGTGGGAGCTCCCTGGATCGATGGGGAGGCCCTGGTTCGTGCCCTGGAGGCCCGGCGGGATGCGGGGGAATTCGAAGGGGTGGCTTTCGAGGCCGTTCGCTTCACCCCCCTGAACCCCGGAGACGGCCGCTTCCCCGACGAGGAGGTGGAAGGGGTGCGGCTCCGGGTCACCGATCCACTCCGCTACGACCCCGCCCGTGTGGGGGTGGCGCTCCTGGTGGAGACCCGGGCCCAGGCGCGGGCCCTGTCGCGCGCCCGCGAGGGCGCCGCTGGGGGGTCCGGCGGAGCGACACCGGCCGGCGCTTCAGGGCAGGAGGGTACCGACCCCTGGGGGTGGGTGGCGTCCCACTTCGACCGCCTGGCCGGAACCGATGCCCTGCGGGTGGCCATCGAAGGGGGGGAAGGAGATCTGGACGCGCTCACCGCCGGGTGGGGGGCCGCCCTCGAGACCTTCGAGCGGCTCCGGGAACCGGCCCTCCTCTACCGGTAGATCGACGGCGCGGGAGGCGATGCGCGGGAAAGGCGCCCTCAGTTGCCCAGGTGCGCCAGGGTGATCCGAGCCCCCGTGGGGGTCCGTCGGATCTCGCCCACCACCCCGCCCTCCTGGATCCTCACGTCCGGCGCCGGGCCGGACGGGGCCACCCTCCCCTCGTGCCGCAGGCGGAGGACGAGGCGTTCCAGGGCCCGGGCCTCCTGGGCTACGCCAGGGAGGAAGCGCACCGTGGCCACGACCCTGACCGAGGCCGCCCCCCCGGCGGGGGCCTCCACCCGGGTCCGGACATCCTCCCTTTCCGGACCCTGCCCGGAAAGCGAAAGAGGTTCTGCAAATTGAAAGAGCAGCCCCAGGGCAACGAGGCCCGCAGCCCGCATCAGGGTCGGGTCATCCAAGGCTCGCATGGCATCCTCTCGTTGGAAGAGGGAGTCGCTCCGCAGGATAGCACACGACATGCCGCCGCCCGGTGTTCTTCGCATCCCCTTGCCCTCCATGGCGTTACGTTTCCGGCGCACCCTTCCGTGGGACGCCCGGGACTGTCCGGTTTCCGAACATCCTGCTGGATCGTTCCTGCACACTTGCGGCCCTGCGCCACACTTCCTAGACTGTCGCGATTCTGAACAGCTGTCCGGATTCACGACGCATCTGGCCCTCCCCTTGCCCCTTCCCTCGGCGGACTCACTCCCGACCCGGCCGGCCCAGATGGGACCGGAACCCCCCGTGGTCGAACTCAACCCCGAGGAGAATGATCATGCGTGCACCCTTCAAGAGCGTCGCCGTGGCGGCCCTCCTGGCCCTCCCCCTGGCCCTCCCCTCCTTCGCCCAGGCCCAGTCGTCCGTGACGGAGTCGGTGAACGCCACCGCCACGATCCTGGCCGGCCTCGAGATCCGGCCGGACACCGACCTCGCCTTCGGGGAGCTTGTTCCCGGCGTGGCCCGCACCGTATTCAACTCCGACGCCGATGCGGCCCAGTTCGTCGTGGCCGGCGCCCCCGGAGCCACCGTGAACCTCGTCTTCACGGCCCTCCCCACCTCCCTCGCAGGACCCGGCGGCGCCACCCTCCCGGTGGCCTTCTCCTCGTCCGCCGCGGGCTTCGGACCGGCCTCCCGCACGGTGGCCCAGTCCTTCGACCCGGGGTCTGCGCAGGTCGCGTCCATGGGGACGGGAACCCTCTACATCATGCTCGGCGGCACCGCCTCGCCGGCCCCCACGCAGACCGCCGGAAGCTACTCCGGCACCGTGACCCTGCAGGTCAGCTATTCGGGAAGCTGACCCTGCCGCCACGAAGAGGGGGTCGGGGGGAACTCACCCTCCGGCCCCCTTTCGTGCAGGGCCACCCTCCCTCCCCGTCCGACTCCCCGACCCGTCCCATGGCCCCCGTTCTTCGATCGGTGCGCTTCGCCCTCGCCTGCTTCCTCCTGATCCTGGCACTCCCGGACCGAGGCGCGGGGCAGGCCGCTCCCCCCCTGGCGGCCCAGGGCCAGCAGTCCCTGGCCTTCGGGGAGCTCCTGGGCGGGGTGCCCCGAAGCGTGGCCCCCACGGACCCCATCCATGCCGCCCACTACCGGGTCCGAGTCCATCGGCGGACCGTCCAGGTCAGCTTCCTCCTCCCCTCCGCCCTCGTGCGACAGGGCGGCGGTGAACTCCCCCTCAGTTTCGGCCCCGGCGACGCATTCTTTACCACCGGAGGAGGGCCCCAGCCCGCGGCCCAGCACTTCGACCCCACCGCCCCCTGGGTCGTGTCGGGTCACAACCCCGGGTGGAGCGAGATCCGCCTGGGCGGGACGGTCCTCCCGCCGGTGCATGCTCCGGCCGGGAGCTACCGGGCCGCCGTGGTCCTCACCCTGGCCGACCTCGGGAACTGACGCGGCTCTGCCCCCGCCCCCCACGACATCCCCACCCTTCCTCGAAGCCACCCCCCTCCCCCCATGCGCCCCCTTCCCACCCTCCTCCGCACCACGGCCCTGACCCTCGCCCTGGGCGCCGGCCTCCTCGTGATCGAGGCCGGCTCCGTGGTGGTGGCCCCCACGGCGGTCTACCTGGACCATCAGACCCGCGCCTCCTCCGTCGTCCTCTACAATCCGGGCACGGAGCCGGAGGAGGTCACGGTGGAGGCCGTTCTCGGGTATCCCACCACCGGTGACGACGGCACCCTCTACCTTCATCTGGAGGAGGAGGCCCAGGATCCCAGGTCCGCTGCCCCCTGGATCCGGGCCTTTCCCCGCCAGGTCGTGGTGGGCCCGGGGGAACGGCGCACCGTCCGGCTTCTGGGCGAGCCACCCGCCGACCTCCCCGACGGAGAGTACTGGACCCGGCTCATCTTCACCTCTCGCGGGCAGAGCCTCCCCGTGGATGCGCCTCCGGGGGCCGGAGGGGTCCAGGTGGGGCTCGACCTCGAGGTACGCACCGTGATTGCCGCCACCTATCGGAAGGGCGCCGTGGCCACCGGACTCGAGGTCGTGGGCTTCGAGCCCCGCCAGGAGGAAGGGGCCCTCCGCTTTCGCTCCCGCCTCGAACGTTCGGGCACCGCCGCCTGGATCGGGCTCCTCCAGCTCGAACTCCGTAACGCCCAGGGCGCCGCCGTCCAGGCGTGGGAGGAGCAGGTGGCCGTGTACGACCGGTACGACCGGGCCTTCGCCTTTCCCCTGGAGACCCTCCCGCCGGGGACCTACCAGCTCCATGCCCGCTTTACCACCGACCGGGAGGACGTGCCCGAAGCCTTCCGCCTCGAGGCACCGGACGTGGTGCTCACGGCAGAGGTGGAGCTGCGCTGATGCTCCGTCCCCTTCCCCTCCTGCCCCTTGCCCTGGGGCTTCTGGCGGCCCTGGCATCGGCCCCGTCGGCAGGGGCATGGCACGAGGGAGAGGGGGCGAGCGTGACCCGCGTGTCCCCGGACGACCTGGAAGAGGTGCTCCTCGACCTCCGCATGGGCCGCCTCGGACGTCGCCTGGTCCCGGCCCTGGCGCGGGGGGAAGAGGCCTTTCTCCCCGTGGTGGAGTTTCTGGAGCTGGCCGAGGTCCGCTATTCCGAGGAGGAAGACCGGGTGCGGGCGGTGAGACACCCCGGAAACCTCCCCCTCGCCTACCGCCCCCAGGAGGCCCCCGGTCGCGACGGAGGGGCAGGCTCCCCCGCCGACATGAGAGAGGTCACGCGCCATGGCGGGCGTCTCTACGTTCACCTCGCCCGCCTGGAACGGGACTTCGATCTCCGGTTCGCGCTGGACTGGGGCGAGCTGACCGTCACCGTTCTGGACCCGGACCACCTCCCGGTGGGGCTCCGGGTGGCCCGGGAGGCCCGATGGTCCGCCTTCCGCCCCGGGGTCCCGATCCCGGGGGTCCGGGGGCCGGCCGAGTGGAGCCTGGCCGCCTCGCCGTACCGGGCCGGGGGCTTCGTCGCCGACTGGTCCGTGGCCGCGAACGCCGGAGACCCGGGAGGGACGGCGGCCGGATCGCTGGCCCTGGGCGCCCAGCTCCTCGGCGGCTCCCTCCAGCTCTCGGCCCGGAGCGAGGGCCCCCTGGCCCAGGGGCGTGGGGCCTGGGGGGCGAGCTACCACCTGGCCCGCCCCCGGGGTCGAGCGCTCCGCCAGCTCCGGCTGGGAGACGGGTTCGCCTCGGGCCCCCGGCCCCGGACCCTGGCGGGCGTCCACCTCACGAACGCCCCCTACGTGCGGGAGACCTTCTTCGGGTTCGAGTCGTTCCAGGGCCGCCTGGGTCCGGGGTGGGAGGTGGAGCTCCGCCAGTTCGGCCAGACGGTGGACCTGCGCCGGGCCGACGAGGAGGGGGCGTTCGCCCTCGACATTCCCCTCGTCTACGGAGACAATGCCCTGGAGGTGGTGGGGTACGGGCCCCACGGCGAGGTCGTGACCATGGACCGCCTTCTCCTCCTCCGAACGGACCGCCTCCCCCGGGGCCATCTGGAATGGGGCGTCAGTGCCGGAGTGTGCCGGACCGGGTCCCGCTGCGCATCCGCCGCCAACCTGGACCTCCGCTACGGCCTGACCCGGCGGTGGACGGTACGGGGCGGCATGGAAGGGGTGGAGCGCCCGCCTGCGGACTCCCTCCCCGGGGTTGTCCTCCCCTACCTGGAGCTCTCCGGTGCCCCCCTTCGCCCCCTGAACCTGACGGTGGAGTGGCTGGCCGGGAGCTCCACCCGGGGAAGCCTCTTCTTCACGCCCACCGCGGACGTCCGCCTCCGTGCGGCCGCCACCGCCTTCCAGGGAGACTCCGTCCGGGCCCTCTTCCATGACCCGGGGCGTCGCGCCACCTGGGAGGCCGACGCACAGGTGCGTCCCTTCCGGGGCGTGCGAAGCCTGGGCTTGAGTGGCGCCTTCGTCCGGGAGGACCGGGACGACGGTCGCATCGTGCGGGGACGAGCCCTGGCCACCGTGCAACGCCCCCTCCTCCGGATCGAGGGAGGCGTCGAGGCACGGGAGACCCGCTTCGAAACCCTCTCGGGAGAGACCCTGGAGGAGCAGGGCGTGCATCCCGTCGGGTCGCTTGCCACCTGGGTCCCCTGGCTCGGGAAGGGGACCCGTGCCCCCTGGGTCCGGGTGGAGGCGGAGTTCACCCCGGCCTTCGCCCCCGACCGCGTCCGGGCCCAGGTGGGGCGATCGCTGGGGCGAAACGGGCGACTGGAGGTGGGAACCCGGTGGAGCCGGCGGTTCGGGACCGAGTTCACCGCCTCCCTCACGGCCGAGCTCTCGGCCCTCCGCTCGGTGAGCCAGTGGTTCGCCCCGGAGGGTGAGCGGGGCGACGTGGTGCAGTACCTTCAGGGATCCCTTCTCTGGGACGAGGCCGAAGGACGCCTCCGCACCGCCTCCCTCCCCTCGCTGGAGCGCGCTGGCGTCTCGGGGGTGGTCTTTCTCGACGAGAACGGGAACGGGGTCCGGGACCCGGGAGAGCCCGGGGTGGCCGGGGTCCGGGTCCTCGTGGAGGGACGCGCCGTGATCACCGATGCCGAGGGCCGCTTCACCGCCGACCACCTTCTCCCCTTCGAAACGACCCGACTCTCGGTGCACGAACCCTCCCTTCCCAACCCCACCTGGAAACCGGCCATGGGCTCCCTCGACGTGCCCCTTCCGCCCTCGTCGTACCGTCGGGTCGACCTCCCCCTCGTGCGCACCGGCGAGGTCATGGGGAGGGTGGTCCAGACGGATCCCGGTGGAGGCGGAGGCGAGATCGGGGTCGCCGGCGCGGAAATCCTCCTCATCGAGCTCGGCGGACGCGGTCGCATTCACGAAGCCACCACCTTCCGTGACGGGAGCTTCTACTTCATGGGGATCCCCCCCGGTGGATACGAGATCCGGCTCACCCCCGGAATCCTGCGCGGGCTCGGCCTCGAGCCCGAGTACCCCCGCCGGAACCTGGTGGTGGAGCCCACAGGGGAGGTCTGGGGATCGGGCGTAACCTTCCGTCTCGTGCCGGAGCGCGAACCATGAGGGGGACGGTCCTCGTGGTGGACGACGATCCGGCGGTGCTCGAGTCGGTGGGACGCTGGCTCGAACATGCCGGATGGGAGGTCGCTTCCGAAGCCACGGGGGAGGAGGGACTCGCCACCTTCGATGCGTGGCGCCCGGAGGTGGTGGTCCTGGACCTCCGGCTTCCCGACGCCGAGGGACTCTCCGTGCTCGAGGCCTTCCGGCACCGGGAGGCGTCGGTGGTCCTCCTCACCGGGCATGGCGACATTCCCACCGCCGTCCGGGCCATGCGCCTCGGGGCCGACGACTTCCTCACGAAGCCGGTGGAAATGGAGCACCTGGGCGCGGTTCTGGAGCGGGCGGTATCGCGAAGGCGCCTCCTGCGGGAGAACGCCCGGCTCCGGGGAAAGGGGGGCGCGGAGGAGGGTGCAGACCCCCTGGGCACCTCCCCGGCCATGCGACAGATCGCCGTGCAGGTGGAGCTCCTGGCCGCGTCGGACCGCACAACCGTCCTCCTCACGGGGGAGAGCGGAACGGGCAAGGGGTGGGTGGCCCGGCACCTCCACACCCTGGGCCCCCGCCGGGAGGCCCCCTTCGTGGAGGTGAATGCCGCAGGGCTGACCTCCCCCTTTCTCGCCTCCGAACTCTTCGGGCACGAGAAGGGAGCCTTCACCGATGCCCGCGCTCGGCGGGACGGGCTCTTCACCGAGGCCGACGGCGGAACCCTCCTCCTGGACGAGATCGGGGAGCTGGCCCTCGACCTCCAGCCCCGCCTCCTCAACGTGCTCGAGACCCGAAGCTTCCGGAGACTGGGGGGCACGCGGGATCTCTCCGCCGATGTCCGCTTCGTGGCAGCCACGAATCGGGACCTGGAAGCGGCCGTGGCGGAGGGCCAGTTCCGGGAGGATCTCTACTACCGCCTGCGGGTGGCGCCCCTTCACCTCCCCCCGGTTCGCGACCGGTCGGAAGGGGACCGGCTTGCCCTCCTGCATCACCTCCTGGCACGGCTCCGAACGGAGATTCCCCGGGCCCCGGAGGTCCTCGACGACGATGCGGTGGGGATCCTTCTCCGCTACCCCTGGCCCGGAAACATCCGGGAAATGCGGAATGTGCTGGAGCGCGCCGTGATCTTCGGGGCGGGAGCCGAAGCCCTCCTTCCCCGCCACCTGCCTCCCGAGGTGCGCACCGGGAGCCGGGGCATGGGAGCGGAGCGGCGGCGGGGCTTTCGTCCCGAGCCCCTCGAGGCCGTGGAGGCCCGTCACCTCCAGCAGATGCTTCGGCACCACGAGGGAAACCGGACCCGGACCGCGAAGGCCCTGGGGATCGCCCGGACCACCCTCCTTCAGAAGATCGCCCGCTACGAGCTGGAGGGGTGATCCGGGGTGCGGGGAGCGATGCGGTAGGTCGTGCCGGGACGGGGTCGAATGACCCGGGCACCCTCGGGAAGGAGGGCAGGAAGCCGGGCCTCGAAGGCCGCGATGTCGGTGCCGGGAACGGGGCGCAGGGGGGCCGAGAGGGGGCGAAAGAAATCCTCCCAGTGGCCCAGGAGCGCCACGCGGGGCCGGAGTCGCTCCAGGAGGGCATCGGGATACCCCTCCGCCGCTCCTGACCCGGCAGGGCAGAGGATGACCACATCCACCGGGATCCCGTCGTCCGGGGGGAAGCCGTACGGGGGGCGGGAGGAGGCATCCTGGTAGTGGATGCGAAGGAGGACGGTTTCGCCGTCGTCGTCCAGCACATCGATGAGCCAGGCCAGGGTGGGGCCGTCGAGCCACTCGTGGGCCCGGGTGGGGAGCGCCGTCATGGGGGCCTCCACCTCTCCGTGGAAGAGCCGGATCCCCAGGACATGCGGCGCGTGCTCCGAGCGCAGCGGCATGAAGCGGATCCGACCGTCGGGGGTGGTGAACCAGCGCCCCGGGGACTCGGCATCGCCGGCCTCCTCCTCCACCGCCACAAGGCGTGCAGGGTCGAGTTCCCGATCTCCGCGGAGCTGGTTCACCACGGTGGAGGACGCGTAGACCCGGGCCTCGGGAGCCTTTTTCCGGAGAATGTACGGAACGTCCATGAGGTGGTCGTAGTGACCATGGCCCACCAGGAGGGCCCGGACGTCGGAAACGGGGGGAAGGTGCCGATCCACCGCCGCGGTGTCCACCACCAGCCGGGCCACGCCCACCTCCACGACCCCGGGGTTCGAGAAGAAGGGGGCGGTGAGGAGGGAAGCCTCTCCATGGCGAAGGAGCCACCCTCCCGTGCCCAGGTAGGTCAGGGCAATGGAATCGGGCACGACGCCCCCCTTCGGCGGGGACGCTCCGCGAAGGGGGAGGGCGGGGAGGAGAAGGAGGAGGGCGGGAAGAACGAGGGAGCGAGCGCGGAGGAGGAGGCCCGGGAGGAAGGGGCGAGGGCCCGTGCTGCGGGTGCCCCCTGCGCCCGGACCCGCGAGCCCGTACCCGCTCACCTCCCCTCTCCCCCCCCTTCCCACACCTCCCTCAGACCGAGGCGTGGAGCCCGCACTCCCTGGCCACCAGGGCCTCGAAGGCCTCGTGGAGGCGCCGGGCCACCGGACCCACCCTTCCGTCGCCGACCGGACGGTCGTCGAGGCGCACCGTGGGGCGAACCTCGGCCGTGGTTCCGGTGAAGAAGACTTCCGAGGCGTGGGCCAGCTCTCCCACCGGAATGGGGCGCTCCACCACGGGGATCCCGAGTTCCCGGGCAAGCTCCAGCACCGCCCCCCGCGAGATTCCGTGGAGGATCTGGTTCGAGGCGGGGTGGGTGACGAGGGTCCCCCCCGACACCACGAAGAGGTTCGTCTGTCCCCCCTCCAGCGCCAGGCCGTCGCGCACGAAGAGGGCGTCGGTGGCCCCCCGTTCGCGTGCCTCCTGCTGGGCCATGACGTTGGGGAGGAGCTGGACCGTCTTCAGGTCGGCCCGGGCCCATCGTCGGTCCGGCACGGTGATGGCCGCGTACCCCGCCTCCCACGCATCGCGGGAGGCCCGGGCAAAGGGACGGGCCCAGGCATAGACCGTGGGCGGCACCTCCGGGTCGGGAAAGGTGTGGGTCCGGGGAGCCACCCCGCGGGTCACCTGAAGGTACACGATGGCCATGGGCTCCTCCTCGAGCCCGTTTCGCTCCATGAGCTCCCGGTGCACCGCCACCAGGTCCACCTCCGGGGGGGTGATGCGCAGTTCGCAGAAGCCACGCATCATCCGGTCCAGATGGGCCTTCATCCGGAAGGGCCGCCCCCCGTAGAAGGGCGTTACCTCGTAAAGGCCATCTCCGAAGATGAAGCCCCGGTCATCGGCGGGGAGGAGGGCTTCCTCGCGAGGGAGGTAGCGACCGTTGAGATAGACGATGTCCGACATGAAATTCGACCTGGGTGGGGTGCCGGCGGGCAGGGATGCTCGAAGGACGATGCGTCAGTGGGATTCGCGGCGCTCAAGGCGGTCGAACTCCTCCAGAAGCTCGGCCTCCCTGATCCGGACCGACTCCCCATTCCCCGCAGGCGCGGCCTCGGCCTCCGGGGTCTCCGCCTCCACCACCTCGGCTTCGCCCTCCACGGTCTCGCCTGCCCCGAGCTGCTTCGGCCCGGATCCGGCCGGGAGGAGGCCCATTTCGCGCTTGAGCGCGAGGAGGCGGGCATCCATTCCGGCGTCTCCGGACTCGAGCTGCTTGAACTCGTCTTCCAGGGTGTCGCCACGGAGCGCCTCCGAGACCTCGGCTGCGGCCAGGGAGCGGCGCTCCGACTCCTCGATCTTCTCGGCCATCCGGTTGAAGGCATCGAAGGCGGAGGAATCGGAGAGCCCCGACATGGTCTCGTGGATCCGCTTCTGCGCCTGGGCCCGCTTCTGCTTGGCAATGAGGAGATTGCGCTTCCGCTTCGCCTCCTCGATGCGGTCGTTCAGCTGCTTCAGCGAGGCCTTGAGCTTCTCCGTCTCGGTGGACTGGGCCTGCCACGTCTGGTCCAGGGAGGCCGCCCGATCGGCGTGTTCCTGATGGCGGAGGAGGGCCTGCTTGGCCAGGTCATCTCGCCCCTCGCGCACCGCCAGCATGGCGCGCCGTTCCCAGTCCCGGGCCTGCTTCTCCTCGTCGTCGAGCTGGGCCCGGAGCTTCCGCTCGTCGGCAATGGCGGCGGCCACCTCCCGCTTCGCCTTGGCGAGCTGGTCCCGCATGTCGAGGATGATCTGGTTCAGCATCTTCTCCGGGTTTTCGGCCCGGGCGATCAGATCATTGATGTTCGAACGAAAGAGGGTGGAGATCTTCTGGAAGATGCTCATGGATCAGGCCTCCGAGGGCGCGAGTTGCCGGATCCGCTCCATGTGGCTCGAGGCCGCCATCTGAACGCTCTCGAGGGCGGCCTGGAGCTCCTGGAAGTCCAGCGTTTCCAAGAGGAAGGTGTGACTCAGGATGAGTTCGTTCTCCTCGATCCCGTACGCCCCGTGCACCAGGTCGGTGGCGTTCAGCTCGAGAAGGGTGCGGAAGAGGGAGGCGTCCACCTCCCGGGGCAGCTCCATGACCTTCATCCGCACGATGAGAAGGGGGGGAGAGTGGTTCACCACAATGGGGAGGTCGTCGGTGCGACTCCTCACGAGGTACATCCCCTCCGCCACCTCCTGGTAGTCCACATCCATCCGGATCAGGTAGCTCTCCAGGTCCTCCGTCGTCACCATCGTCCCCTCCAGGGTGGTTGAGTCCTCCGGGTTGCCTGCTCCCTTCTCCCAACTTATACGCGTGCCGCCTCGGAAACCATCGGCGCGAGGTAGCGTCCGGTAATGGAGGCCGGGTTCTCCGCCAGCGTCTCGGGCGTCCCGGCGGCGACGATCCGCCCGCCCCCCTCGCCCCCTTCCGGCCCCAGGTCCACGACCCAGTCGGCCGTCTTGATGACCTCCAGGTTGTGCTCGATGACCACCACCGTGTTCCCCCGGTCCACGAGGGCATGGAGAACCTCCAGGAGGACCCGGACATCCTCGAAGTGAAGCCCGGTGGTGGGTTCATCGAGAATGTACAGGGTCCGGCCCGTGGCCCGCCTGGCCAGCTCGGTGGCGAGCTTCACCCGCTGCGCCTCTCCCCCGGAAAGGGTGGTGGCCGACTGCCCGAGCCCCAGGTAACCCAGCCCCACGTCGAAGAGGGTCTGGAGCCGCTCCCGGATCTTCGGCACGGGCTGGAAGAATTCCAGCGCCTCCTCCACCGTCATGGCAAGGACGTCGGCAATGGTCTTTCCCCGGTACTGGACGTCCAGCGTTTCCCGGTTGTAGCGCTTTCCCCGGCAGACGTCGCAGAGGACGTACACGTCGGGGAGGAAGTGCATCTCGATCTTGACCAGCCCGTCGCCCGAACACGACTCGCACCGCCCCCCCTTCACATTGAAGGAGAAGCGTCCGGGGGCGTACCCCCGGATCTGCGACTCGGGGAGTTCGGCAAAGAGGCTCCGGATGGGGGTAAAGACCCCGGTGTAGGTGGCGGGGTTGGAGCGAGGGGTACGGCCGATGGGGGCCTGGTCCACCTCGATGACCTTGTCGATGCGCTCGAGCCCCTCGAGCCGGTCGAAGGGGAGGGCCGGGTCGCGGGCCCGGTGGAAGTGCCGCGCCAGCGCCCGGTAGAGGGTTTCGTTCACGAGGGAGGACTTCCCCGAGCCGGAGACCCCGGTCACCGCCACGAAGCACCCCAGGGGGAAGACGGCGTCCACCCCCTGAAGGTTGTGCCCCCGGGCCCCCATCAGGCGAAGGGCGCGCTCCGGGTCGGCGGGCCGCCGGGTTTCGGGCAGGGGAATCCGCTTCTCGCCCCGGAGGTAGGCTCCGGTGAGGGAGCGGGGTTCGGCTTCCACCGCCGCCACCGGCCCCGAGGCCACGATCTCGCCCCCATGCACCCCAGCCCCCGGTCCCAGGTCCACGACCCAGTCTGCGGCCCGGATCGTGTCTTCGTCGTGCTCCACCACGAGCACGGTGTTCCCCAGGTCGCGAAGTGCCTCCAGGGTGGCGAGGAGGCGGTCGTTGTCGCGCTGATGGAGCCCCACCGAGGGTTCATCCAGGACGTAGAGAACCCCCACCAGCCGGCTCCCGATCTGGGTGGCGAGACGGATCCGCTGGCCCTCGCCCCCGGAGAGGGTCTCGGCCGAGCGCCCCAGGGTGAGGTAGCGGAGTCCCACGTCGTCGAGAAAGCGGAGGCGCTCCCGCACCTCCTTCAGAATGGGTCCGGCCACCCGTCCGAAGGCGCTTTCCTCCTCCACCTCGATCCCCTCGAAGAAGGCCAGGGCCTCCTCGATGGAGAGCTTCCCCACCTCTCCCAGCCCCCGTCCGGCCACCGTGACCGAGCGTGACTCGGAGCGGAGCCTCGTCCCCTCGCAGGCGGCGCAGGGGAGGGCCGTCATGTACTCGGTGAGCTGCTCCCGGACCGCGTCGGAGGAAGTCTCCTCGTAGCGCCGCTGCACCGAGGCCACCACGCCTTCCCAGGGCTCGGAGTAGCTCCGGTCCTTTCCGCCCCGCGTGTAGGGAAAGAGGATCTTCATCTTCCCCGAGCCATGAAGAAGGGCATGCCGGACCTCGTCCGAGAGCTCGGACCAGGGGCGACGGGGGTCGAATTCGTAGGCCTCGGCCAGGGCCGGGATCACCGACTTCTTCAGGTGACCCGAGGGCTCGCCCCAGGGAAGGATCACTCCTTCCAGGATGGAGAGGGAAGGGTCGGCCAGGACGAGGTCGGCACTCACCTCGCGGCGGGTGCCGAGCCCGTCGCACTCGGGGCAGGCGCCGTAGGGCGAGTTGAAGGAGAACTGGCGGGGTTCCAGCTCGGCCATGGAGGTGCCGCAGTGCGCGCAGGCGTACTGCTCGGAGAAGAGGTGGGCCCGGGGCTCCTCGCCCCGGCCCGGGTGTTCGAGCACCTCCAGGATCCCCGAGGCGGCCCGGAGCGCCGTCTCCACCGAATCGGCCAGGCGGGACCGATCGGCCGCCCGGACCACGAGACGGTCCACCACCACGGCCACATCGTGGTTTTCGTACCGGTTGAGCTTCGGCGGGTCGGAGAGGTCGTGGGTCTCCCCATCGACCCGGACCCGGACGAAGCCGTCCTTCTTCGCCTTCTCGAAGAGCTCGCGAAACTCTCCCTTTCGCCCTCGCACGAGGGGCGCCAGAACCTCGATGCGAGTCCCCTCGGGAAGCTCGAGGAGCCGGTCCACGATCTGGGTGGCCGACTGGCGCGCCACCGGGCGGCCGCACCCCGTGCAGTGCGGAACCCCTACCCGGGCCCAGAGGAGGCGGAGGTAGTCGTAGACTTCGGTGACCGTTCCCACGGTGGAACGGGGGTTCCGGGAAATGGTCTTCTGCTCGATGGAGATGGCCGGGGAGAGCCCCTCGATGGCATCCACGTCGGGCTTTTCCATGAGCCCCAGGAACTGCCGGGCATACGCGGAGAGGGACTCCACGTAGCGTCGCTGGCCTTCGGCGTAGATC
>JBJHCG010000012.1:84753-127278 GCA_050485885.1 Gemmatimonadales bacterium
TTCCCCCCCCGTACCTGCGGGCCACCGGGGGTGCGGCCCCCCACGTCCCGGCGCGGCCTTGGGGGTTTGTGGGTGCCCACCGCCAGCGTCGACTTGCCGGAGCCCGAAATCCCGGTAAAGACGACAAGGCGCTCCCGGGGGAGCTCCACCGAGACGTTCCGGAGGTTGTGTTCCCGTGCGCCCCGAACGACGAGGGTCTCCTGCCCCATCCGGGTCAGCCGGGGAGTCGACGGAGGGCGGTGATCCGGTCCTCCGTGGGGGGGTGGGTCCGGAAGAGCTTCGTGAAGCCCGACATGGCGCCCCCGCGAAGGGGATTCACGATGGCGAGCTGGGCCCCGGCGGGGTTCACGTCCATGGGAATCCGCTGGGCTGCCGACTCGAGCCGGGAAAGGGCGCTCACGAGCCCGTCGGGGGTCCCGGCGATCCTGGCTGCGGTGGCATCGGCCTCGAACTCGTTCGTCCGGCTGATGGCCATCTGGAGGATCACGGCCGCCAGGGGAGCGAGGATCATGATGAGGATTCCCACCACGGGGTTCCGGTTCTCGCCCCCCCCTCCGAGGAAATACCCCCAGCGCGCCACGAGGGCGATGGCGCCCGCCATGACGGCGGCGATGGTGGAGACGAGCATGTGTCGGTGCTGGATATGGGCCAGCTCATGGGCAATGACGCCCTCGAGCTCCTTCCGGTCCATGAGCTGCATGAGGCCGGTGGTGACGCAGACCACGGCATGCCTGTGGCTCCGCCCGGTGGCGAAGGCGTTGGGCTGCTGCTGGGGTGCGATGGCCACGATGGGCATGGGGAGCCCGGCCCGCTGCCGGAGATCATCGACCATGTCGTAGAGCTGGGGAGCGTCCTCCCGCTGGATCACCTTCGCCTTGTACATGCGGAGCACGAGGCGATGGCTGAACCAGAACATCCCCACATTCATGACCACCGCACCGGCGAAGAAGGCAAGGGCCATCCCCTCCCCCATCGTGCTCCCGAGGAGGACGAGGAAGACGGTCATGGCACCCATGAGGAGGGTGACTTTGAGGTAGCTCATGGATGGGAATCCTCCTGACGGGAAGACAGGTTCGAATGCAGGATCGAGGAACCGGAGTACGCACCGCGAAAAAGGGCGATGCCACCGACCTCGTGCTGGATTGAAGCGTGGACTGCGAACGGGTCCGCCCCGGGGGAAGGGTCATGGCCTTCCCTTCGGCCGGACCGGCTTCCGGCGGACGAGTGCCGGGTTTCGTTCGGGGTACCCCCCGGGGTGCCCCCAGGTTCACCCCACCGTACCCCCCTCAATACCCCCACTCCCGGAAGATCTCGAGCCCGAAGATCCGGTTTACCCGGAGCCCGGCCTCTCCGAAGGTGAAAACCCCTTCCCGACCGAACCGGTCCTCCAGGTAGGCGTTGAGGGTCCAGAGATCGGTGAAGCGCCATTCCAGCCGGGCCCCGGGGATCTGGGCCTGGGAGCCACCGATTCCCCGGAGGGGACGAAGGACAAGGGCAAGGAACACATTGTCGCTCAGATACTGCCCCAGTTCCACCTCGGTGTCGACCAGCCCCTCGCTGGAGAGGGCGCCCAGCCCGGCCACCGGGTCCTGCGCCTGGGTGATGTTGAAGAAGTCAAGCCCGATTCGCTGCCCCACCAGGGTGGAGAGCTGGCCTGCGGCGGCCCCGATCCCGGCGCTGATGGCGGCATCCCCCAGGAGTCGGGATTCGGCCGAGGCGAGGGCGTACGAGGGACGTCCGAAAATGAGGTAGCTGATGAGGTCCGACTCGGAAATGTTCACCCCGGCATCGGAAGAAAGGGAGATGCGCATGGCCAGGAGGGTCCCCTCCAGGGTGGCCACGATGTCGAGGGGCTCCCCCCCCTGCTGCCGGAGGCGATGGACGGCCTCGATGTTCAGGGCGGGGTTGATCCCCGGCGTACCCACGAAATCCACCGTGCCGCTCCGCACCTGGAACTGCCGTCCGAAGGCATTGTAGTTCCCGCGGAGCGCCTCCACCTGCCCCACCAGGAGGACCTCCCGGGACCGGCGGTCGAAGGTCACGAGGAGGTCTCCCCCGATCTCCACATTCATTTCCCGGCTGCGGAGCCAGACATCGCGGGGGAGGGAGAGCTCGGCGTCGACCCGGAGATTGTCGAGGAAGGGGTTCCGGGCCGCCTCCAGGACGGGACGGAGCGCGGCCGAGGCCTCCTCCTCGAGAAACCCCCGCTCGAAGAAGAGGGGGTCGGTCAGATCCACCACCTCGGCGGTTCGGGCGAATTCCTCCAGAAAGAGGTTGGCCTGATCCACGCGGATGTTTCCTGTGACCCTGGGCTCCTGGTAGCGCCCCCGGAGCTGCATGGTGCCGGTGACCCGACCGTCCATGTCGCGGCGGTTCACGGCCTGGAAGCCCCGGGCGTCGATGGCCAGGTCGAAGGCCGGATCGAGGAGGTTCGAGAGGTCCACGGTCCCGGAGAGCTCCACCGGCCCGACGCTCCGGGCCGACCCCTGCACCTCCACCACCCCATCGGGATTCACCGCGAAGTCCCCCTCCAGCTCGGAGAGGGAGAGTCCCACTTCGGGGAGGGAGAAGGCGCCGCCCCGCAGGAGGATTCTACCCTCCGGGCGAAGGTCGTCGGGGCGGCCTCGGAGGGCCACCTCTCCCGACAGGGTGCCCCGGACCTCCTCCAGTACATCGAGGGGGGCCAGGAGGGTCGCCGCCGGGAGTTCCTCGATGACGGCCTGGAGGTCCACCTCGCGCGAGGGGAACCGGGTTTCCACCTCGCCCAGCGCCAGGTTCACCGGGTACCGACCGGAGAGGGTGAGGAGGCGGGTGCCATTCTGGTCCACCTCGAGCCGGACCCGTGCGGACTCGTCGGCGTAGGCCACTTCCCCCTGGACGCGCGAGAGACGGGAGCCGGCCACCTCCACCTCCACCATCCGGAGCTCTCCTTCGAGGAGGGGGGCGGCAGCCTCCCCCTGGAGCCGGAGGTCGAGATCCAGGAACCCCTCGAGGTCGGACTCGACCTGGGCGATCCGGAAGATCCGCCCGAGATCCACGCCGCGGGCCTCGGCGTGGAGGTCGAGGGCTCCCTCGAAGTCCAGGGCCCCGTCGAGGAAGATGCGAACCTCGGGGGGGTCCCCACCGGCCGAGCCGGACCCCCTGCCAGCCTCCCCGTTGGGGGGGCGCCGGATCTCCAGGGAGTCGACGCGGAGCATCCCCGCTTCCCAGGCGATGCGGGCCTCCCGGGCCAGCGACCAGGTCACATCGCCCAGGTCCAGGCGGAGCTCTTCCAGGGCGTAGGCGAAGGCGCCCTCGCCCAGCGAGACCACGCCCGCGGTGCGGTAGTGCTCCTCCCCCTCCCGGTCGAGCTCCAGCGTCACCTCCATGGCCTCGGGGACCCCCTCGGCGGCAAGCCGCACACCCTCGAAGGCGAAGCGATCCCAGCGGGCCTCTTCCACCAGCGCCTGGACCTCGATGGAGTGAAGAGACCACCCTCCCGATTCCTCCTCCCCCTCCTCCGCGATCTCCACCTCCCACGCATCCCCGGCCTCACCCTCGTCCATTCCCCCGCGAGCCACCAGGACGAGGTGGACGCGCCGGGCCTCCGCCTCCCGCCAGAGGAGCTCCTCGCCCCGCACCTCACCCGCGATCCGGAGGTCAGGGAGGCTTCCTTCCAGGCGGACCTCGCCCTCCGCCCGGCCACCCAGGGGAAGGGGCGACTCTCCCTCGTCCCCTTCGAAACCCTCCAGCGCCAGGAGATTCCGCTCGAAGAGGCTCAGGGTGTCGGCATCCACCTCCATGCCGGCAACGAGGGCGGGGCGGAGCGCGCCCAGGTCGTCGAGGCGCCAGCGCAGATCGAGGCGACCCTCGGGGGCCGCTTGCACGAGGGCCAGATCCCCCTCTCCATCGACTTCTCCCAGCATGGAGCGAAGGGCGAGGGTGTCGAGGAGGAGCCGCCCCTCCCGGGCCCGGGCGTCGAGGGCCAGGGCCCCGGCCTCCCAGGGTCCCCACCGGAGATCCCGGGCCCGGACGGTCCCGTCGGCGACAAGGGTGGCCGGGTCGAACCCCGACCCGGAGACGGTGAACTCCCCGGAGAGGACCGACCCCTCGGGGGCATCGGCCAGAAGGGCATCCAGACGAAGAGCCTCGGTGCTTCCGGCCACCCGGTACCCCCGGGCGGGATCGGTCACATCGAGGCGGGCGGCGACCTGGACCGGGCCGCCTTCCGTTTCCAGTTCGCCCTCGGCCGTGAGATCGGTGAGAAGACCCTCCAGGCGAAGCGCGCCTGCCATCGTTCCCTCCAGGGGGAGGGACTGCCCGGTCCCCCGGGCCACCCCTTCCCAGTCGAGGGGGTCGAAGGTGGTATCGAGGGCGAGGCGGAAGGTCTCTCCCACCTGGGTGACGCGCCCCTGGGCCGTGATCCGGGAGAGATCGTCGCCCGTCGTGGCATGGAGGAGGGTCGCCCGCAGATCGAGACCGTCGGTGAGCCCCCCCGTGGCCTCCACCTCCAGCGAGCCCTCACCGGCCAGCCGAAGTCCGGTGGCCTCTTCCAGCTCCGGGAAGAGGTCGAGGGTGGCGAGGCGGAGGGGGTCGAGCCGGAGGCGCAGCCCCTGGACCCGGGTGCGCTCCAGGTCGAGGCGCCCCTCGATCGTTCCCTCGGTGGCCGGAACCCCCCGCCTGGGATCGTCCAGCGCCACCCGCCCCTCCACCTGGAGTCCGTCCAGGGCCCCGGCGAGGCGGAGGGACCCCCGCGCCCGCGCCTCCACCGGGAGGGGGTCCTCGAGCCAGGGGTCGAGGAGGTCGGACCAGAGTTCCACCTCCACATCGGTGTCGAGAAGGCGCGGCTGGGGTCCCAGCGCCACCCCGATCCGGCCCTGCACCCGGTCCCTCCCCGTGGTGAGATCCACCTCGATGAGGCGGAAGACGGCCGTCTCGAGGGGTCCCTCGCCCTGGAGGTGGAAACGCCCGCGGGCCTCGGGGATCCGGGGCTCGAGCCAGGCCAGATCCCGGGCATCGAAGGGATCGGCCACGAGGTCGATCTCCAGCGCCAGCGCCTCCTCCCAGTCCAGCGCCAGACGCCCGGAGGCCCTGGAGTGCACGAGCTGGAGGGTCCGGGCCTCCAGCGTCAGAGCGGTGCCGGCGCGGACCACCTCGCCCCGGAAGTCGTCGAGAACGAGGGGGGCCTGGGCCACCTCGCCCGGGAGGGTGAGCTCGAAGGCCAGGCGGTCGACCCAGACCCGCTCTCCGGGGGTGTCGGGGTCGAGGAGGATCGCCCGGGGGATCCGGGCATCGATCCCCCGGAGCCGGATGTCATCGACGTCGGGGGCGCGCACGAGGAAGTCCCCGTCGTGAATCCGGACGCGGCGCAGTTCCAGGTGGAAGTTCGGGGGAGCCGGGTCTTCATCCCGCAGCTCGTCCGGATCGGGACCGAAGATCCGGGCCGCGTTGGGAAGGGTGTCGCCGGGAAGGGTCTCGAGGGTGACGCGCGGGCTCCAGAGCTCCACCGGCTCGAGGACGGCGCGCCGGGCCAGGATGCCGCGCACTCCGTACCCCACCCGCGCCGAGTCCGCCTCGAGAAAGGGCCGGGCCTCGGCATCGACAATGGAAAGCCCCTCGAGGGTGAAGCCCCGGAGCAGCCCCGGAGACCGGATCCCCTGCACCCGGATCGTCCCGTCGATCTGGCCATTCACCACGTTCAGGGCGGTGCGCAGCACGAGGCGCTGCCCCGCGCCCGAGTGGAGGAGGAGGAAGGCGCCGATCCCCAGAAGGAGGAGGAGGGCCAGGAGAGGGAGGACGAACCAGCGCGCCAGGGTAGCCATGATCAGAAGGCGTGCCCGATGGAGAACTGGAACTGGACCCGTCGGAGGGAGAGGCCACGCTCTTCCCGGAAGGTGACGGGGGTCTCGAGGCGGGCCAGGGCATCGACGAAGATCCAGTCGATACGCTCCCCCGTCATGGGATCCTGGATCCGGATCTCCGGGTCATCCTCCCCCTCCACCCAGCGGCGGATGGCCGAGGTCACCACCGGAAGCTCCTGGCGGGCGGCCGGACGGTAGGCCAGGTCGAGACGCACCGGACCGATGGGGGTCGAGTAGCGGAACCCGAGGCCAGGGGTGAAGGCCAGGTCGCCCACTCGGAAGGACTGGGTTTCGGCCCAGACCTGCCCGAAGTCCAGAAAGAGCCCCCCGTCGAGGTAAGGCTGGAAAAGGGGGATGCGAAGCTCCACACTCCCCTCCATTACGGCACTCCCCCCGGTGGGGCGGGATTCGAACTCCCCTTCCGCCAGGGGGGAGGCATCGCAGGTCAGCGTTGCGATCTCCTCCGGAGCGCAGAGCGGGAGGTCGTCCCCGTTCCGGGGAAAGAGGAGTTCCTCCACCCCCACCGTGACCACCCGGGGCCCGAGCTGGTTCTGGGCGAACCCCCGGACGGAGTTGGCGCCCCCGGCGTAGAAGCGCTTCTGCGGGGGCGCAATGGCGATCCCCTCCCGGAGGGTGCGATCGAATCCGCGGAAGGCCGAGGCACCGAGCCATCCCCCCCGGAGGCGGCCCGCCAGGACCATGTCGCGGGGGAGAGCGGTAAAAGTGGTGGCCTCGGCCACCACGCGCTGGTAGTCGTAGTCCGAGAAGGTCACGGCGGAGGCGAACTCCGCATCCATGGCCACCGTGTATCCCCCCGTGGGGGCCACCGCGCGGTTCGTCCGGTCACGGGCGGCGCGGATCCCCAGGGGCGCGAGGACGTTCGCCGAGGCGAGGACCTCGATCTCGGCGGTGTCGCACACCAGGAAGTTCGTGCAGAAGAAGACGTCCGCCGCGTCCAGACGCCCTACCTGCGGCTCGTAGGTGAGGGTGACGGGGGTGCTTCGTCCCACCATGCGCGTGAGCCCCAGGTTGAGCCCCAGCGACTCCCGGATGTACACGTCGGGGACGCTCTGCCGCTCCACGAAGACCGCGGCGTCAAGGGTGTTCCGGGGGGAGAAGATCCAGGGCTGGGTGAACTCGGCGGCCACGAGACCGTTGAGACGGGCGTACTCCCCCCTCCCCGCGCTGGAGCAGATGGAGTCCTCGAAGGAGGAAACAAGGGCATTGGAAACCCGGCCGCGCAGCACGAGGCGCCGCGCCCCCCCCACGAAGTTCCGGCTCGCCCACCGGACCTCCGTTCCGAAGCAGTCGGCGGTGTTCCACCCGGCCCCGGCACGGACCCGTCGCTGGTTGCCCTCGGTAACCCGGACCTGGAGGGGAACGATGGAGTCGGAGGGGGGGTCGGGGGCGCGCTCCACCGCCGCATGGCGGAAGATCTCGAGGGAATAGAGGTTCCGCTGGGCATCGAAGATCCGTTCCCGGGCGTAGAGATCCCCCTCGCGAAAGCCCAGCATTCGCCGGATCACGGTTTCCGACACGGCCTCGTTCCCCAGGACCTCGACGGCCCCGAAGGTCGCCCGGGTTCCGGCAAAGGCGTCGAGAATGACCTCGGCCTCGAGCGAGGCCGTGGGAACGAAGAGGTCGAGGAAGACCTCGGCCCGGGGGTACCCCCGGTTCTGGAGGCGATGCACGAGGGTGTCGGAAGCCGCCCGAAGCGCAGTCCGATCGAGACGGTCCCCCACGCCCACGGGAAGATCCCGGGCCAGCTCGGCTCCTCCGGGAAGGTCGGAGAGCCCCTGCACCTGGAGCTCGGCAATGCGCACGGGCTCCCCTTCCCGGATCCGGAAGGTGATCTCGAGCTCGGTGGGAGCCGGCCGGACCATGAGGGTGTCCACCTCCACCTGCCGGAAGCCCTGCGCCCGGTAGAAGGCCTCGATGCGGAAGAAGTCGTTCCGGAAGGTGCGCGGGTTGTAGAAGGCCGGATCGAGGGCGAAGTCCACGTCGAAGCGGCAGAGGGGAACGACCCAGTTGTAGAGGAAGGAGCGGCACTCCGTCTGCCGGGTCAGAATGGCGTTGCGGAGCTGCCGATCGGGAAAGGTCTCGTTCCCCTCGAAGCGGAGTCTGGTGATCTCGGGCCGGTTCTGGGTCTGGGCCATCACCCCGCCCTGTGCGGGGGGGAGGAGGGCCGGCGGGAGGAGGAGCCCCAGGGCGAGGAGCCCGGCCAGGGCGAGGTGGGGCGCGAGGCGGGGGAGAAGCCGGAGGGGCGATCCCGTGCGCGCCCGGCCCCCCCGGGGGGGTGCCGGCAGAGCCCACGACGGATGGGGCGACGTCATCCGTGCCCCGCGAGCCAGAGGTGGGGATGCCGGGGAAAGTGATGCTCGGAGAAGGGGCGAAAGCCTCCGGGAAAGCGCATGTGGTGCGTGATGCGGAAGGTCTCCGGCGTGATGCGGATCACATTGAAGGAGTTCTTCTCCCGCTCCCGGGCCCTCCCGCGATGGGAGGTGGTGGTCCCGCTCTGGACCACGACGATCCCCCGGTTCCGGTCCTCTCCCGGGTAGACGTCGAGGGAGTTTCCGATGTAGGCCCGGTGGAGGTGGCCGCCCAGGACCAGGTCCACCCCGGCGGCCTCGAAGGCGTCGAGAATGCGACGCGATCCGGGGAGGGGGGTGTCGCCCTCGTAGTCGGGGGCCGGCGCCAGGTGATGGTGGGCCACGATGATCCGGGCATCGCCCTCCGGCGCATCGGCGAAGGCCTCGAGGGCGAAGGCCACCTGCTCGGGGCGGAGCCGCCCGTTCACGATGGCCCGGCGGGGGGCGGCGGTGTTCAGGGCCACGAGGGTGGCGCCCGGGATCCGGGTCACCGTGTCGAGCGCTTCGGAGATGTGGGTCCGGTAGTTCCGGTACGGGTCGAAGAGCCGCTCCACCACCCTGTACAGGGGAACGTCGTGGTTCCCCGGTGTCACCACCACGGGGGTGGGGGCGAAGCGATCGAGGTAGGTGCGGGCGTTCTCGAACTCCTGGACCCTGGCCCGCTGGGTAAAGTCGCCCGAGAGGACCACGGCATCGGGGGCCACGTCGAGGGTGGTGGCAAGGAAGTCCTCCGCCGCCGCCGCGTCGTGGGGCGTTCCGAAGTGGAGGTCGGAACCATGCACGAGGGTTACCACGGCTCAGCCCTCCACCCCGGTAGGGCGGGAGACCGAACCCGGCGTTTCCGCCCCATCGGGCGCATCCGCCTGCGGGTGAACTCCGGGAGGGACAAGCCCCGGAAAGGGGAGTGCCGGATTCGCGGTGAGGTCGTCGGGCGCCGGGCCGTCGTGGTCGAAACGGAAGCGGGCGGCCCGGGCCACCATGGCCCCGTTGTCGGCCGAAAGGCGGGGAGAGGCCCGGAAGAGCCGGCCCCCCGATCCGAAGCGCCGGAGGAGGCGTCGTTCCATGGTCTCGCGGAGCCCCCGGTTCGCCGAGACCCCTCCGCCCAGGAGAACCCGGGGGCAGCCGGTGAGCTCCACCGCACGAAGGGTCTTGGCCACCAGGACGTCCACCGCGGCCCTCTGGAAGGCCGCCGCCAGATCCGCCCGCGCCTTGGGACGATCCATGGCCACGGGGTCGGCCGCCACCCCCGCCACCGCCGTCTTCAGCCCCGAGAAGGAGAAATCCAGGTAGTCCGGGTCGCCAGGGGCCTGGTCCCGTCGGAGCATGGGACGGGGGAGGGGGAAGGAGGAGGCATCGCCCTCGGCGGCCAGGCGCTCCACCTGCGGACCGCCGGGATAGGGAAGGTCCAGGAGGCGGGCCACCTTGTCGAAGGCCTCTCCGGCGGCGTCGTCCCGCGTCTCGCCCAGCCGCTCGTAGTGGCCCCAGGCGGGCACATGGAGGAGGAGGGTGTGCCCTCCCGACACGAGGAGGGCCACGAAGGGGGGGTGAGCCTCCTGGTCTTCCAGGGCGGGGGCGAAGAGGTGGGCCTCCATGTGGTGGACCCCCACCACCGGGCACCCCACCCCGAAGGCGGCGGCCCGGGCCCAGCTCACCCCCACGAGGAGAGGGCCCACGAGCCCCGGCCCGGCCGTGACCCCGATGAGTCCGATTTCGCGGAGCGCCACCCCGGCCTCCTCCAGCGCCCCTTCCACCACGCGGTCCAGGGCGTCGAGATGGGCCCGTGCCGCGATCTCGGGGACCACGCCCCCCCAGAGTTCATGGGCGTCCTGGGAATGGATCACATGCCCCAGGAGGGTGTCGTCCCCCCGGAGCACCGCCGCCGAGGTCTCGTCGCAGGACGACTCGATCCCCAGCACGAGCTCGGGCCTCATGGCGCCTCCCAGCGCACCTGGACGGGGTCCACACGAACCTCGAGAAAGGGAGGGACCCCCTGGACCTCGAACCGGAGTTCCGCCTCGCCCCCGGCCTCGGGATCCGGGTCCAGGTCGTCGGGGAGGACCACCACGAGGCGGAGGCTTCCCGGGGCCACCCCCTCCACGAGGGAGACGCCTCCGCTCACTTCCACCGGGAGTTCGGACGGGTACCCGGCGATCTCGAGTCCGGCCAGGGGTTCGGGGAGGGCGGGAGCAGCGAGGAAGAAGGTGCGCTCGATGCGGGGCTCCACCCGGAGCTCCACCTCGAGGGAAACGGGCTGGACCTGGACCCGGGTGAGCTGGGCCGTGTCCACCTGGACCGGAATGACCCCGGACTGCCGCACCCCGGAAAGGTCCACCGGGGTGAGGGGGAGGGAGGAGAGGGCCGCCATTCGGGAGCGGGGGCCCGAGACCCGGAATTCGCGCACTGTCGGGCGCGGGTCCTCCACCAGGGCCACATCCCCCGGGAGCTCTCCGGTGAAGCGGAGTTCGGGCCCCAGGGTGGCCCGCTGCACCGGCTCGAAACGCAGGCGCACGGTGCCCGGGGTGATGCCTTCCACGGCCACGCCCGGGCGATCCCCGAACCGGACCCACCCGGGCTGGATCACCAGGGTGGTGTCGGGGCTCCCCACATCGGACACGGGAAGGACCACCACGGGGCGGTCGGTGGAGAGGCGCACGAGTTCCCCGGCAGGCCCCCGGAAGCGCACCGCCACCGAGCCCGGGTTCTCCCCGTCGGCCAGAACCCACTCCGGATCGGTGAGGTCGAGGCGCACGGCCACATTGGAGAGCTCCTGCTGGTTCCGGGCCTCGAATCGGACCGAGAACCAGAGGAGGAAGGCGATCCCCAGCGCCGAGAGCTTGAGGGTCCAGTTCCGGGTGGCGAGGGTGCGAAGGGTGGCCAGGCTACGCATCCAGAAGTCGCCGAATGAAATCCACGTACCGGTCTTCGTCCCACTCCGTCGCGCCCGCCACCTTCCGGTAGATCATACCGTCTCGCCCGATCACGAAGGACTCGGGAACGGCGGTCGTGCGGTAGATGCGCTGGATCGTGCCCCGGGGATCGAGCCAGATGGGGAAGGTGAGGCCGTACTCCACGGCAAAGGCCGCCACATCGCCACCCGGACGCCCGAAACGGTCCCGGGCCCCCGGGGCGGCATCGATGCTCACGGCAATGATCTCGAAGTCGTCCCCGTCGAAGATCTCGTAGAGGCGCTGCATGGAGGGCATTTCATAGACACAGGGGGGGCACCAGGTGGCCCAGACGTTCAGGAGCACGACCTGCCCCTGGAAGTCGTCGATCCGGGCGGCCTCGCCATCGAGGGTCACGGCCTCGAAGGCCGGCGCCCTGGCCCCGGGGCCCACCCCCTGGTGCCGGTCCCGGGCGACCCAGGCGGTGGCCACCACGAGGAGGGCCAGGAGAGAGGCCACGAAGTAGGGGAGATTGGAGGGGCGCCGCTCGGGGCGGGGGGGGTCGGTCATGCTCCATCCCCCCCGGGAAGAAGCGACCGCCGCCGGACCACGAGGCGCACGGCGCTCCCCCTTGGAATCATTTCGCCCGCGACCGGGAAGGTCTCGAGCACGTCACCCTGTCCGAAGCCGAAGCGGGCCCGGTTCTCGACCTCGCCCACCTCGAGACCGGCCTCGGCCAGGATGGTCCGGGCCTCCTCCTCCTGGAGCCCCACGAGGTCGGGAAGCTCCACCAGGGGGGGACCCAGGGAGACCGTCATCCGGATGTTCGAGGGGAGGGACACCCGCACCCCGGCCTCCGGATCGGTGGAGACGACCTGGCCCTCGGGAGCATCGGCCTCCACCGAGTCCACCGCCACCTGGAAGCCGGAACTCTGGAGCACGGTGAGGGCCCGGTCGGAACGGAGGCGGGTCACATCGGGGACGGGTCGGCGTTCGGGGCCGAGGCTCACGGTAAGCTCCACCGCCGCCCCGGGAAGGGCCACCTGCCCGGCCAGGGGGGACTGCCCCAGGACCTCCCCATCGGCCACGGCAGGATGCCGGATGGAGTCCACCGTCCCCACCTCGAGCCCCCGGTTGGCCAGGAGGACCCGGGCCTCGGGCACAGGCATCCCCCGGAGATCCGGAACGGAAACAAGCTCTCCCACGTCTGCCCGCTGCGCGGGAAAGACCACCTGGGTGGCATATACGTACCCCGACCCCGAGCCCAGAAGGAGGACGACAAGGGCCAGGAGGAAGGTCCTTCCCCCGGTCCCTCCCCCCTTCTTTCCGCGCTTCCGCTTCCCGCTCCCGGACGAGGCACGCCCCCCGGAAGTGGATGAACCGCTCCCCTTTCCTCCGCCTCGTCGGCGCCGCATGGACCCACCGAGCTTCATCGTTCGTTCGTCTCCTTCACACCTTTTCGGAATCGGGCCCCGAAGGCCCCGTCGGAGCCTCCCTCCTGGGGGAGGACCGCAAGCACCTCTTCGAGGCGCCAGGTGGGGTTTCGGGCCAGGAAGGCCCGGACCTGATCCTCGTTCTCCTCGGGCTCGAGGGTGCAGGTGGAATATACCAGCATTCCCCCTGGTCGTACGATCCCGACGGCCCCCTCGAGAATCCTCGCCTGCACCTGTGCCAGCGCCTCCGGATCTTCCGGGCGGAGGCGCCACCGGGCGTCGGGATGACGGGCCAGCGTTCCCGTTCCGGTGCAGGGCGCATCCACGAGGGCGGCATCCACCGAAGCGGGGCGCAGGGGAGGCGCTTCTCCCCGAGCCGCCGCCACCCCCACCACGCGGAGGGACCCCTCGAGCCGCCGGGCATTTTCCGCCGTCCGGACCAGGCGGGCCCGGGAGGGGTCGAAGCCCGCCACCCGGAGGCGCGGGCGCTCAAGCCCCGCCAGCGCCCATCCTTTACCACCGGGAGCGGCACAGAGGTCCGCCAGGAGGCCCCCCTCCTCCCCCACCCCCCGGGCCACGAGCTCCACCACGGCCTGGGCTCCCGGGTCCTGAACGAGGGCGGGATGGTGACGGGCCAGCGCTTCCCCCACGTCGGCCCCCGCCTCCAGCGCCACCGAGGCCCCGGTGGGGAGGTGACGGAGGTGCACCCCCGGGATCCGGTTGTTCGCCTCCACCAGCGCCGCCGTCCCCTCCACCCCGTACCGGGCGAGCCAGCGGTCCACGAGCCAGCGGGGGTGGGATCCCCAGGTGGCAAGGTGCGCCCCCGGGTCTCCGGCCAGGGAGGGGAAGCGCTCGGGCCCCGATCCTGCCTCGGAAAGGCGCCGAAGCACGGCGTTGGCCATCCCGGCCACCCCCTTCCCTCCCCCGGCCTGGTGAGGGGTGCGCCGGACCCGCTCCACCGTTTCCGAAACGGCGGCGTAGTCGGGCACACTCCCCATGGAGGCAAGCTGCCAGGCCCCCATCCGGAGAAGGATCAGGACCCGGGGGTGGAGGGAGGCGGTTCCCTGGCGAAGGTGCAGGGAGAGGAGGTGGTCCAGGCGCCCGCGAAATCGCGTGACCCCGTAGGTGAGTTCCTGCACCCACCGGCGATCGGCCGGGGGAAGCGCGCCGGCCCGGGCCTCGAAGGCCAGGTCCAGCCTCCGCCCCCGCTCCACCTCGAGAAGGAGGGCCAGCGCCGCATCGCGGGGGTCCAGGCCCCGGGGAGCACCCTTCCCCTTCCCCCGCCCGCGCCGTCCTCCCCCTTCGCCCGTCAGGAGAGCATCCCCCGGGCCGGGGAGGAGGGAACGGCGATCTCCCGGCGGGGCATCCGCCCGGCCTCCCAGGCGAGGCGCCCGGCCTCCACCGCCAGCTTCATGGCCCGCGCCATCCGCTCCGGATCCCCGGCCTGGGCCACCGCCGTGTTCATGAGGACCCCGTCCACCCCCTGCTCCATGGCCACCGCCGCGTCGGAGGCCGTTCCCACCCCGGCATCCACGACCACCGGCACCTCGAGGCGCGACCGGATCTCCCGAATGAAGTACGGATTCACCACCCCGAGCCCGCTCCCGATGGGGGAGGCGTAGGGCATGACGGCCGCACACCCGGCATCTTCCAGCCTCAGGGCCATGACCAGGTCGTCCGACGTGTAGGCCAGCACGGTGAACCCCTCGGCCACCAGGACCTTCGCCGCCTCCAGGGTGGCCTGCACATCGGGCACGAGGGTCCGCTCGTCCCCGATGACCTCGAGCTTGACCCAGTCGCTCATTCCCGCCGCCCGACCCAGCCGGGCGTACCGGATGGCCTCCTCGGCTGTATAGCAGCCTGCGGTGTTCGGGAGGAGGGCGAACTCGGCCGGATCGAGATGGGCCAGGATCCCCCCGGGCGCCTCCGGATCCCGCGCCTCGGGGTTCAGCTCCACCCGCCGCACCGCCACGGTGACCATCTCGGTCCCCGAGGCCCGCAACGCCCGCATCATCTCGTCGTTCGTCCGGTACTTTCCGGTACCGAGAATGAGGCGCGACCCGAAGGTCCGCCCACCTATGACCAGGGTCATCCGCCCCCCACGAAGTGCACGATTTCCAGGGTGTCGCCCGGGGCGAGGGGGGTCTCGCCCGCCTGCTCCCGGGGAAGGATCTCACGGTTCCGCTCCACCACCACCATGGCGGGGAGGAGCTCCAGCGTCTGGAGAAGGTCACCCACCGTGCT
This sequence comes from Gemmatimonadales bacterium, assembly GCA_050485885.1. Classification (GTDB taxonomy): domain Bacteria; phylum Gemmatimonadota; class Gemmatimonadetes; order Longimicrobiales; family Gaopeijiaceae; genus SKNW01. The sequence continues at coordinate 99,525 of JBJHCG010000012.1, forward strand.
CCCGGGAGCCACGGTGCGGGGGTCACCATTCACCACAATGACCATGCCCCCGGAGTCGGATGGGTTCGAAGGTTCGTTCATGAAGAGGCCAGGAGGGAAGTGGGAAGAAGGGCCTGGAGGAGACGGCGCACGGCACGGGCCGGATGGGGCTCGGGCGCCGCAGGCGTGCCCCACGCCGCCGAGCGCACGGCCACCCCGTGCACGCCCGTCGCCAGGACGTCCGCCACCCCTGCCTCAGTGATGCCCCCGATGGCCACCAGGGGGGGGAAGCCCCCGTCCGACGTTCGGGCCACCGCCCGGGCCAGCGCTTCGATCCCCACCCCGGGGCGACCGGGGTGGGAGGCCGAAGGGAAGAGGGTGCCCACCAGGAGCCAGTCGCAGGGGGGTGCGGGACGCGGGGAACGGGAGAGGCCGACGTCCGAAATGTCGGCCGAGCATCCCAGGGGGAGCTTCGCCCCCCCCGGGAGCCTGTTGCGCACCACCTCCAGGGGGAGCCCGCGGCGGGGGAGATGGAGTCCGACCCCGGGAAGGATGCCGACGGGGGAACCACCTCCGGCTACACCCGGGCCGCTGGCCGCATCGTGCCCGGTGCCCGGTGCCGAGGCGGGCCCCAGCGCCAGGCTGAGCGCCACATCGGCCCGGTCGTGCACCACGAGGAGGGCGCCTTCGGCAGGGTCCGCCTCCCCGACAGGGGCCTTAAGGAGGGCCGGGAGGAGGTCCCGGCCCAGGGCGTGAAGGCGCCCTCCGGGGGTGGCAGGCCCCCGGAGGTGGAGGGCCACGGGACCGACGGCCAGGATCTCCCGGCAAGCCCGGAGGGCCCCGGGGCGGGCCAGGATCTCGTCGTCGGTGACCACGTGGAGGCGGGGCACCGAGGCGCGGCGCCCGGGCGTCATCGGCCCCGGGCCCAGGCTGCGGCGGGCATCCGCTGCCGGCCGGCGGGCTGGACCTCGTCGAAGGCCACCACCCCTCCGCCCCCGGTGGCAAAAGCGAGGGGTGCGTCCACCTCGCCTCCCACCTCGGTCCCGGGTGCCGCCCCCGCTGCAGGGGGCGCGGCCTCGGGGAGAATTCGGGGGGAGAAGAGCTTGAGCGGGGCGCCTTCCCACTCCGTCCAGGCCCCGGGAACCGCGTCCATTCCCCGCACCTGGTTTGCCACCTCCCGGGCACTCCGGGAGAAGTCCACCCGGGCCGTTTCCCGGTCGATCCGGGGGGCGAAGGTGGCCCGGTCGTGGTCCTGGGGTTCGGGTTCGAGGTCGGCGAGGAGGGGGAGGGTCTCGAGGAGGGCCTCGGCCCCCAGCTCCGAAAGGCGCAGGGTGAGGCCACTCACGGTGTCGTCGGGGGCAATGGGAAGCTCCCGGCGGAGGAGGGCCGGGCCGGTGTCCATTCCCGCATCCATCTCCATGATCGTGACCCCGGTCACCGGATGCCCCCGGACGATGGCCCAGTGAATGGGGGCCGCGCCCCGCAGCTCGGGGAGGAGGGAGGCATGAATGTTCACCGAGCCGTGGGTGGGAAGCTCCAGCACCTCGGGCCGGAGAATGTGCCCGTACGCCACCACCACGGAGAGGTCGGGGGCCAGGGCCCGGAGTTCCTCCAGAAAGGCCTCCCCCCGAGGGCGCTCGGGGGTGAGCACCGGGAGCCCCTCCTCCAGCGCCGCCATCTTTACCGGGGAGGGCCGGAGCTTCCGCCCTCGCCCAGCCGGCCGATCGGGCTGGGTCACCACTCCCACCACCTCGTATCCCTCCCCCAGGAGGGCCCGGAGGGGGGGGAGGGCAAAGGCGGGGGTGCCCCAGAAGAGGATGCGCATGACCCGGGTCACTCCCCCTGGAGCTTCCGGTACTTCTTGAGGAGCATCCGGCGCTTGAGGGGAGAGAGGTGGTCGATGAAGAGCACCCCGTCGAGATGATCGAGCTCGTGCTGGAGGGCTCGGCCCAGGAGCCCCCCTCCTCCCACGCGGAAGGGGTTCCCCTCGATGTCGAATCCCTCGAGGACCACCTCGGCCGGCCGGCGGACCACCTCGCTCACCCCGGGAATGCTGAGGCATCCCTCGGGGGCCGACTCCACGGTCTCGGACTGCTCCACGATCCGCGGGTTCACCAGGGCGAAGCGGGAATCCCGGCCTCCGCCGTCCCTGCGGGCGTCCACCACGAAAATGCGCTTCGCCACCCCCACCTGGGGGGCGGCAAGCCCGGCGCCTTCCTCCGCATCCATGGTGGCGAAGAGGTCCTCGACGAAGGCCCGGAGCTCGGCATCGAACCCGTTCTCGGGAATGGGCGCGGCCACCTCCCGGAGCACGGGGTCGCCCAGGAACCGCACCGGGAGCCGCTGGGGACGCACCTTCGCCGGGCCCGCCATCAGATCTTCCGGGAGACCCGGCTCCGCTCGATGACGATCCGGGTGTTCTCGCCCGTCTTCACGGTGAGGGTGTCGTCGGTGGCGTGCACCACCGTCCCGATGATCCCCCCGGAGGTGACGACCTCGTCGCCCTTTCCGAGCTGGCGCACCATTTCCTGGTGCCGCTGCTGCTCCTTCCGCTGGGGCCGGATGAGGAGGAAGTAGAAGATCGCGAAGATCAGGCCCAGCTGGACGAAGAGGAGCCAGGCGCCGGGGCCCCCTTCGGCGGGCGCCATGAGGAGTGCGCTGGAGAGCACGGAGGATTCGGGATTGGAGGTTCAGGAGCCGGTGCACCGGGCGCTTCGCCAGGGGGCCGGACGAAGCCGCCCCGGGTCGGGGGCGGCCAGACCTCAAACATGGCGAAAGTTCACCCCTCGCGGTACCGCGCCATCCAGTCGGTGGCCCACCCCCGGAAGGTGCCCTCGGGGATGCGGCGCCGGGCCTCCTCGGCGAGACGCACGAGGAAGCGGAGGTTGTGGATCGAGACGAGGCGGTGGGCCAGGGCCTCGCCGGCCACCACCATGTGCCGGAGGTAGGCCCGGTCGAAGCGGGTGCAGGCCAGGCAGTCGCACCCCTCGGAAATGGGACGCCGGTCGGCCCGGAAGCGGGAGGCCTTGAGGTTCACCTGCCCCTCTTCGGTCCAGGCCGTGGCGTGGCGGGCGTTCCGGGTGGGCGCCACGCAGTCGAACATTTCGCACCCCCGTGCAATGGCTTCCAGGAGATCGTCCGGGTATCCCACCCCCATGAGGTAGCGGGGGCGATCCCGGGGAAGCTCGGGGTCGAGGGTCTCGAGGGTGGCCCACATCTTCGGCTTCGCCTCCCCCACGGAGAGACCGCCGATCCCGTACCCCACCCAGTCGCCCATGCTCTGCACCGCCCGGGCATGGGCCACCCGGAGGTCAGGGTAGATGTTGCCCTGCAGCACGGGGAAGAGGGCCTGCGGGGGAACAGGACCCTCGAGGGAGGCGGCCTCGGGGTCGGGGCGCGGGCCCCCGGATCCCATGATGAGCCCGGGACTTCCGGCCAGGGCGCCGGCGATCCCCTCCTCCTCCAGCGCCTCGAAGCGGGTGCGGCACCGCTCGAGCCAGCGGAGGGTGCGTTCGTTGGCGCCCTCGGCGGTGCGTCGGTCGCATCCCCCGGGGGGGCACTCGTCGAAGGCCATGATCACATCGGCGCCGAGCACGCGCTGTACCTCCATGACGGACTCGGGGGTGAAGAGGTGGGTCGAGCCGTCCACATGGCTCTGAAAGACCACCCCGTCGTCGCGGATCTTCCGGATCCCGTCGAGGGAGAAGACCTGGAAGCCCCCTGAATCCGTGAGGATGGGGCCGTCCCACCGCATGAAGGCGTGAAGGCCGCCCAGCGCCCGGACCAGGCCGTGGCCGGGGCGGAGGTAGAGATGGTACGTGTTCGCCAGGATCATGGAGGCGCCGAGCCCCTCCACCTCGGAGGGGGCCACGGTCTTCACCGCGCCCAGCGTCCCCACCGGCATGAAGACCGGGGTCTCCACCGGGCCATGGGGGGTGTGGAGGGTCCCCCGGCGGGCGGCGCCCTCGGTGGCGTGGAGCTCGTAGCGGAAATCGGAGGCGTGGATCATGGCCCGGAAGGTAACGCCCGCACCGTGGGCGGGGAGGAGGGGAGGCCCCCTCGCATTCGACCTCGATCCTCCAGGCATGGCTCCGGCCCACCCGGTCGTCGAGCGCGACGATCCCCCCCGCAGACGGGGGTGGTCTTCCGGGGGGAGGTCCCTCCCGTTCGTGGCAGGCGGCCAGGGGGTCCGGGAAGCGGATGGGTTCTTGACGGTGGGGGTGGCTGCGATCTAGCGTGGAAAGTACCGCCAAAGGTTTGCGACAAGCGCAGCCCGGGGTTTCCCCGGCCTGCATGCGCCCTGATCGCACCCCATCCCGAGGAAAGGACCATGTCCGACCCCACCCCCATCGACCGTGGCCGCCTTCCGAACCCGGAGGAGCCTCCCCTTTCCGCGTCCCCTCCCCGGAGCTGGTCCGCACCGGAGCTGCGGGAGCTGCCCCTCTCCGACACCCGCAGCGGCAACCCCGACGACACCAAGGAAGGCGACTTCTACGAGACGAAGTCCTGACCCCACCGGAGCGGTCCGTCGTCAGCTCCGGCCCCCTCCAGCGCTTCCCTGACCGGAGCGCGTCTTCCCGGTCCGTCCGGTTGCCATGAAGCTCCCCGCCCCCTTCCACCGCCTCCCCCTTGCCTTCGATCCCCTTCGACTCGAGGAGGAGGTGGCTTCCTTCCCGGAAGAGGCATGGCGGCCCCACCCCCACGGGTTCGCGGGAAACTCGGCCCTTCCCCTCCTCTCTCGCGACGGGGAGACGAACGACCTGAACCGGGGGCCCATGCTCCCCACCCCCCACCTGGAGGGATCCTCCTACCTCCGGCAGGTTCTGGGGGCCTTCGGCACGGTGGTGGGGCGAGCGCGCCTCATGCGGCTCGCCCCCGGAGCCTCCGTGCCCTCCCATGTGGACACCCACTACTACTGGCATCGCCGGGTGCGCGTCCACATTCCGGTGGTCACCCACCCGGAGGTCCGTTTCACCTGTGGAGGCCAGGAGCGCCACCTGGGAGCCGGAGAGGCCTGGCTCCTCGATACCTGGCGAACCCACGGGGTCCGGAACGAAAGCCCGATGGCACGGGTTCACCTCGTGTTCGATACGGTGGGGACCTCCTCTTTCTGGGCCCTCATGGACCGGGGTGACCCTCCGGCCGAGGGCGGAGCCACGGCAAAGACCCGCTTCGTCCCGTGGGAGCCCGAGCGGGAAGGGACCTTCCCCACCGAGCGCCACAACCTCCCGGCCGTCATGCCCCCGGAGGAACTGGCAGGGGCCCTTGACGATGCGCTCGACTCCCTCGACCCGGAATCGAGGGACCACTTCCTCCGGGAGGACGGTGCCTTTCGGGGAACGACGCGACGATTCATCCAGGACTGGCGGGCGACCTGGGCCGTGCATGGAGACGGACCTTCGGGGATGCCCCTGTATTCCTTCCTGCAGCACGGGTACCTGAGCGCGATTTCGGCCCTCCCCGAGGAGCTGGTCCTGGCCGACGACGGCCCGCGCCTCGCATCGGTTCTCCGGGCACGGGTACGGGCGGCACTGCACGCGGACCTCGTCCGGTAGGGTCCTGCTCGAGGAAGGAGCGAGCTGCGTTGCGGGCACCGCGGCCCTTCCGCCGGGGTTTCCACGCGCGGGTCCCCCGGCGGACAAGGACGCCGCAACCGCAGCGGATCTCCACGGGGGCACCGGGGGTTGAGATTTCCCGATCCTGTCCGCTTTCCCCGCCCGACCTGCCCCGAGACCCGCTCCGAAGGCGACATCGCGAATGAGCCTCCTCCATCCACCTCCACGGTTTCTCGATGCACCCGAGGCCCGGGCCTTCCTCGCCTGGCCCGACGGACCCCTGGGCTCCGAAGCCGGCCTCGTGGACACGGCCCACCGCCTCCAGTCCCTCGCCCTGCGGTGGGGGCATCTCTCCCTGGCCGGGGGCGCTCGTCGGGTGGACCTGGTGGCCACGCATTCCGATCCGAGCACGAACGGGGCGGAGGTGGCAGCCGCCATTCACCGGACCCAGGACCTGCTCCGCTCCCTTCCTCCCTCCGTTCCGCGCGTGGCCCACCTGGGGACCCATCCCCTCCCTCCCCTCCCCGGAATCTCCGTGGAGCGGGTCGAGACGAGCGACGCCCTCTTCGGGCTTCTCGCCCGGGAACAGGTGGGGCTCCTCGTCCTGGAGGTGGCGCTCCCCACGGAAGACGGCCGGAGCGTTCTCGCCCGCCTCCGGGAGGACCCGCTTCGGGGTGATCTTCCCGTGCTCGCCGTGGAGTACGTGGGAGATGCGGCCGTGCCCGACCTCCTCATGCTCGGGGTCGGAGATGTCCTGGTGGAACCCGTCTCGCCCGATGCGCTGGCCGAGGCCATCCGGAGCCGGCATCCGGTCACCACCGCGTCCCTTCCGCAGGTGCGTCCCCGGCGCCCCCCCCGGCTCCTCGGCCGCTCCGAGTTCCGGGCGCGTCTGGCCGAACAGGGAGGCGGCCCCCTCCACCTGGGCCGTATCTCCCTCGACCGCTTCACCTCCCTCCTCGAGCGCCTCGGAACCGGGGCCATGCTCGACCTTCTGGAGGGGCTGGCCGGTCGGGTGGAGGCCCTGACGCCCGGGATCGTGGTGAGCCCCTGGGAAACGGGCGGCTTCCACCTCCTCCTCCTCGGATCGGAGACGGCCGCGCTGGAACGGCTTCGGACCCTCCGGACCGCCCTTTCCGCCGAGCCCCTCCTCGGCACGCCCCTCTCCCTTTCCGGGACCGTGGAGCCCCTCCCCATGTCGGGCGGGAGTGATGCCCTGGATCGGGCCATCCAGGAGGCGCGGCAGCGGATCTTCGAGGTGCGCATGGCAGGCGGCGGCCGCGTGGTCCCTCCCGGCGACCCCACGGCCTCGCCGGATCACCGCCCACCCCTCCGCCTCCTCGTGGTGGACGACGACGAGATCACCACGGCCATCGTGCGGCACCGCTTCGAGCGGGAAGGCTTCGAGGTGGAGGCCGTGCCCGATGGCGTGGATGCACTGGACCGCCTCCGGGGAGGCGCCGACCAGGGGTCCGGGATCCCGGACCTGGTCGTGCTCGACTGGCATCTCCCCGGCATGGACGGGATCCAGGTCCTGGAAGGAATGCGCGAGGACCCGGCCACCGCGCGCCTCCCCGTGATCATGCTCACCGGCCGGAGTCGGGAGGCGGACCTGGCCCGGGCCTTCTCGGCCGGGGTGGACGACTACCTCCTCAAGCCTTTCTCCCCGGTGGAACTCGTGGCTCGCTCCCGGCGGCTCCTGAGCTGGAGCGACCGCGCCCGAACCCCGGGGCGTTGAGTCGGCGTGGTCCTCGATCTGCTTCTCGCGTCCGTGGCCGTCCTCCTGGTTCTCTCCCTGGGGGCCGCCGCCCGGGCCCTTCAGCTCCGGCACCGGAATGATCGGACCCGCACCGCCTGGGACGCGCTCGAAGCCCGGCTCACCCCCCGCCTCCTCGAGGTTCTCCACGACGAGGAGGAAGCCGCACGCATCCACGCCGGTCTCCCCCCGCGGGATCGCCTCCCCTTCGTCCAGATCCTCCTCCGCTTTGCCCGACGTCTCTCGGGGGCCGAGCGGGCCGCGCTGGAACGGGCCGCGCTCCCCTTTCTCCATCTTCTGGCCGACCGGGTCCGCCACCGCCGGGTGGAGGAACGCGCCCGGGCCGTGCAGACCCTGGCCGAGCTGGCGCTCGAGCGCTACCGCCCCGAGGTGGAGGCCGCCCTCCACGACGAGGCCCCTCTCGTGCGTCTGGCCGCCGCGCAGGGGCTGGCCCGAAACCGGACGGAGGCCGATGCCCGGGTCCTCGTGAGGGAGCTCTCGGCCTTCACCGGGTGGCGGCGAAGCTTCCTCGCCGCCCTCCTGGCCGAGGTCGGTCCGTCGGCCATCCCCTCCCTCCTCGAGGCGCTGGAGGACCCGGCACGCCCCCGGGAGGAACAAGCCCTGGCTGCCGCAGCACTGGCCCGCCTTCATCCCCAGGAGGCGGTACCTCCGGCCCTGGAGATCCTGGCACGGGAAGGGCGGGTCGATGCCGAGGCGACCGAACGGGATGCGAGGAAGGCCGACCTTCTCGTGGCTCTCCTTGATCTCCTCGGGGAGGTGGGAGACCCCCGGGGGCTGGAGGGAGTGCTCCCCCGGGTGATGGATCCCCGCGAAGGGGTACGAGGCGCAGCCGTGGAGGCGCTGGCGCGACTGGGCGCGGGGCCCGAGCACGCGTCCCTCCTCGTGCGTGCGCTCGCCGACCCCTCCGCCTTCGTGGCCCTCCGGGCGGCCCGGGGGATGCTCCGGAGTGGAAACGCCCACCTGCTCCGGCAGGTGGCCCTCGGAGAAGGTCGCGGGTCGGAGGTGGCTCGCCTGGCCCTGCAGGGGGGCACATGAGCCTCCTCATCGAAGCCCTCTACTGGATCACCGTCCTCGTGGTGGGCTACTTCCTCGTTCTGAACGGCACCTACCTCCTCACCTCCGTGCTGGCCTTCCGCCAGCTCCGGCGCTACGGCGCCCGCCTCAAGACGCTGGACCTGGAGCGGCTCGTGGCCTCCGACGGGGTGCCTCCGGTGACCCTGGTGGCACCGGCCTTCAACGAGGAGGCGGGGTGCGTGGAGTCGGTGCAGGCGCTCCTTTCCCTTCGCTACCCCGACGTCCGGGTCCTCGTGGTGAACGACGGCTCGAAGGACCGGACCCTGGAACGCCTCGTCCAGGCCTTCGAACTCGTCCCGTCGCCTCGCATCCGGACCTCGGACCTCCCCTCGGCCCCCATCCGGGAGGTGTACCGAAGCCGCCGCCACCCCAACCTCACCGTGATCGACAAGGAGAACGGGGGAAAGGCGGATGCACTGAATGCGGGCATCGCCTTCTGCCAGACGCCTCTTTTTTGTGCAATGGATGCGGACACCCTCCTGGAGCGGGACGCCCTCCTGCGCGTGGTCCGACCCTTCCTGGAGGATGCCCGGACCGTGGCCGTGGGGGGGATCCTCCGGATCGTGAACGGGTGCTCGGTGCGCCGGGGCGAGGTGATCCGGGTGGGGCTCCCGGCGAATCTCCTGGCCCGTTTCCAGGTCCTCGAATACCTCCGGGCCTTCCTCGCCGGGCGCATGGGGTGGGATGCCATGAATGCAACGCTCATCATTTCCGGGGCCTTCGGCCTCTTCCGGCGCTCGGCGGTGGTTGCCGCGGGGGGGTATGCCACCGACACGGTGGGGGAGGACATGGAGCTGGTGGTCCGGCTCCACCGGACCCTGCGGGCGGCAGGGGAACCCTACCGGATCCGCTTCGTGCCGGACCCGGTGGCCTGGACCGAGTGCCCCGAACGGCTCCGGGTCCTCGGACGGCAGCGCGACCGATGGCAGCGCGGGCTGGCCCAGACCCTGGTGCGCCACCGGCCCATGCTCCTGAACCCCCGCCATGGACGCGTCGGCATGGTTTCCTACCCCTTCTTCTTCTTTCTCGAGATGCTCGGCCCCCTCATCGAGCTCCTGGGCTACCTGGCCCTTCCGGTCCTTCTCATCGTCGGGCGGGTCGACCTCGGCTTTGCCCTGGCCTTCCTCGCCGTTTCGGTGGGGCTCGGGATGGTCCTTTCCCTCCTGGCGGTCGCCCTCGAAGAGCTCTCCTTTCGCCGTTACCCCCGGCGACGGGACCTCTGGCACCTCTTCGGCCTGGCCCTCCTCGAGAATGTGGGATACCGGCAGCTCCAGGCCTGGTGGCGCCTCCGGGGCCTCTGGTCGGCACTCCGGAAGTCGGAGCAGTGGGGGGCCATGGAGCGGCGGGGGTTCGGGGGCTCCACCGAGACGGCAGGGGAAACCGGGGGGCGGGGCGGACCCAGCGGACCCCGCGTGGCCCTCCTCCTCCTGGCCCTCCTCGGCGGAGGCCTGGCCATGGATGCGGCCCCGGGAGGCCCACCCTCCGCAACGTCAGGGGCGGCCGGCGTGGCCTCCCGGGTCCTCGGGCTCGGCGCCGCACCCTTGGGGGCCCAGTCACCGGACCCCGAGGCCTTGGTGCTCCCTCAGGGTCCGCCCCCTGCATGGTCTCCCCTCACGGTGGGGGCCTCCCTGGCCAGGACCCGCTTCGGGGATGCGGGCGCCCTCCCGGCGCCCCCTGCCTGGACCGACCTCCACCTGGAGGGGACGCTCCGGGCGAGAAGGGGGGCGGGGGTGCTCCGGGGCACCCGGGGCCATCGCTTCGGGGGGACCGGCCACCAGATCGAGTTCGAGGGCTACCCCGTCCTTCCGGGAGGGCGGTATGCCTACGTGGGGGCGGGGTTGGGCGGCGGCTTCTCCGGCCCGGCCTTCTTCCCCCGGTTCCGGGTGGGGGCGGAGCTTTTTCAGGCGCTGGAGGGGGGATGGGAGGTCTCGGCCGGGATCCGGCATCTTCGCTTCGACGATGCCCGGGTCACCCTCTGGACCGGGGCAGTGGCCCGGGAGTTCGACGGCTGGCTCGTGGTGGCCCGGCCCTTCCTCTCCACCGGCCCCCGGGGAGAGGAAGGTCCCTCGGCGGAGGACCCGGCCGCCCGGGTCTCCGGAACCCTGACCCTGCGCCGGCTCGCCCCTGGCGGGGGGGCCTGGCTTCACCTGGTGGGAACGGTGGGGGAGTCGCCCGAGCCCGAGGTGGCGGAGGAGCTCTTCCGGAGCCGGGCCCTGTCGCTGGAGGGAACGGGATGGATCCCCCTCCCCTGGCCCCGAACGCCGGAGGGGGCTGCGCCCATCGGGTCAACGCCCCCCTCGCGCCCCCTCCGCCTCCGGGTGGAGGCGGGGGCGGGGCGGGACGTCGTGCGGGCCCCCGCGGCAGACGGCTCTTCCGACGCGCCTGCTTCCGCCAGCCGCACCCGTCTTCGCCTCGGCGTGGGGCTCGATCTCACCGTGGGAGGCGGCTGATGTGGTCTCACTGCATGTTCTGCAGTGGCTCGCTGGGCCGGAACGAGGTCGTCGAGACCTTTCCGATCGGGCGGCGCCTGGCCTTCGACGCCGACCGCGGGCGGCTCTGGGTCGTCTGCCGTCGATGCGAACGGTGGAACCTCACCCCCCTCGAAGAGCGCTGGGAAGCCATCGAGGTGTGCGAAGCGCTCTTTCGCGAGACCCGGCTGCGGGCCTCCACCGATGAGGTGGGGCTGGCCCGTCTCCGTGAGGGGCTCGAACTCGTGCGGATCGGGCGCCCCCAGCGCCCGGAGTTCGCCGCGTGGCGCTACGGCGACCAGTTCGGCCGACGTCGAAGGCGGGCCATGCTCGTGGGGGCCGGAGCCGTTTCCGTGGTGGGGGTCGTGGGGGTGGCCGGGGTGGTCACCGGGGTGGTCTCCGCGGCCCTCCTCGGTCAGGTGGGCAATTTCCATCACCTCTACGAACAGTATCGGACCGCGGCCCGCCTCCGGACCGCCGAGGGGAAGCTCCTCACGGTGAAGGGGGGGCATGTCCAGCGGGCGGCCTTCATCCGGAGCGAGGGCGAGGGCTTCGACCTCGAGGTGGAGCACACCCGGGGGAGGACCCGGATCACCGGCCCTGAAGCCCCGCTGGTGGCCGGCCGGCTCATGGCGCAGGTGAATCGCTCCGGGGGGAAGAGGGCCACGGTGGATCATGCGGTCCAGCGGATCGAGGAGGCCCGGGACCCGGCTGCCTACCTCCTGCGCACCATCGACGCCCATGCGGCCGAGCCCCGCTTTGTGAGCATCGGCCCCTTCGGCGGGAGGCTCAAGAAGCGACGGGCCGGCGAGATCCCGGGGAGCCTGGCCCGTCTGGATCACCCCACCCGGCTGGCCGTCGAAATGGCCCTCCACGAGGAGCACGAGCGCCGGGCCCTCGAGGGGGAGCTCTTCCTGCTGGAGCAGGCCTGGAAGGAGGCCGAGGAGGTCGCGGCCATTGCCGACAACCTCCTCCTTCCGGAAGGGACCGAGGCCCGGCTGGAAGAACTCCGGGGACGGAGCGTGTCCGAGGAAGGAGGGGGGGCGTGATGCGCCGCGTCGGGGGCCCATCGTGGCTACCGCAGCCTTCCGCATCGCGCCGGAGCGGTGGCCCGACGGGTTCCCGGGCCGGCCGTCCGCCCGCTCCTCCGTCAGCCGTCCACAGGCTCCCCGGTCAGCCGTCCACTCGCTGAATCCCTTCATGGGCGAGCTCGAGAACCTCGAAGGCCACGCGGGAGGCCTGTGCATCGAGCTCGGGCCCCAGGATCCGGGCAGGCCACGCGCCCCGCACCCGCCAGACCACCTCCGGCTCATGGTCTGCGTTGAGGAGGCTGATCGTGAGGTCCCGGCGCTCCACCGTTCCCATGCGCCGGGTCCCGAACCAGTCGGGAAAGTCGTTGCGGCCCAGAACGATCCCCCGCTCGAGGGTGATGCGCCCTCCGCGATCGAGGCCCGGGATCTTCAGGGTCTCGAGGGACAGGGAGTTCCCCTCCCGGTATTCGATGACCTCTGTTTCCTGGTCCAGGCCCCGGATCCGGGCAAAGGCGAGGGAGTCACCCCCGAACTCCGCCATGAAGTGAAAGGCAGGCATGGGATAGCTCATGGGGTCCTCCGGGGTTTCGTGGGGTGGAAAACGGATCCAGGGGGAGGGGGCGGGGAGGGAGGGAGGGAGACCGTCCCGGCATCGATCCAGTCAACCCGGGCGTAGGTGACCTCCATCTCTTCCATGGCCAGCCCCGAGGTCATGGCATCGAAGGCCGGGCCGCTCCAGCGGAGGGGACGCGCTTCCCGAAGGACCCACGCATGCACGGGAGGCCCATCCGGGCCCGAGAGGAGTAGCAGGGTCACATCGCGTGGCGTTGCCTTGCCGCCGGCAGCCTCGCGATTCCAGAGCCAGAGGGTCCGGTCGCCGTCGATGGCCCGGGTCAGGGTCACGCGCTGCGGCGGAAGCACCGGGGAGGGGGAGGGGTCCAGCACCGCAGGGGCCCCGCGCTCCTTCCCCCTCGGAGGGGTCTTCGGGGCCTCCCCTTCCCTGTCGGCCCAGTCATGAAGAGGCGAAACGCTCCGAACCGTGACCTCGCCCCCCTCGTCCCCCAGGAGGACCCGGAAGTGCGCGGCCGGAAAGAGGGGCATCCGGTCGGGTGCATCGTGCTTGCCGCCCGAAGCGTTGGAGAAGGGCATGAAGGGTTCCCGGAGGACAGGAGGGGTTGGCTTCAGGGTTCCATCGACCTCAACCCCTGTCAAGGTCCTTCTCTGAACGACAGGGCCAGGAGAGGTGGACATGGAGGGCACCTTGCCGGCGGGAAGGCTTCGAACGCGGGGGGAACGAGGAACGCATCCACGGTGTGGAACGGGCGCGGTCGAGCGCCATGGGGCGCTGGACCCCGGGCCGCTTCGGGGGCCTGCCGATCCCGCTTTTCCCCCGTGCCCTTCAGGAGCGAACCCATCCATGAGCGAGCCCACCCCTCCCCTGGCGCTCCGGACCGACTCCCAGACCCTGGGGGACCTGGAGATCCTCGAGGGGGTTGGAGGAAACCGGTCGCTGGCCGAACACATGGACCGGTGCCAGACCCGTGCGGGACGCCGGAGGCTCCGGGAGCGCCTCGCCATGCCCTCGTCCGATCCGGCCACCCTCCGCGCATGGCTCGACGCCCTGGACTGGCTCGAGGCGGTGGGGGCCTCCCTCCCGCTCGTGCCGGGTGCCGCCTGCGACCGCCTGGCCCGGTACCCGGATCACCCCCTTACCACCACGGGAGACCGGCGCCTCCGGACGGGACGCCTGGAAGCGTTCTGGATCTCGGTTCGGGATCCTGAGCTTCTGGACCTTGCCAGGGAGGGCCGGAACGCGCTCGGCGAGATCCTCGCTGCGGTCCTCCCCACCGCCCGGCGCCTGGTGGCTCCCGGGGGGACAAGGGGACCCGGGGGCGCAGCCGGACCCACGGGCACAGGGGAAGAGGTCCCGGGCCCGCACCACCCCGCCCCCTCGGCCCTCCGGGTCCTGGGAGAGAGCCTCCTGGGGCTCGACGAGAAGCTCGGGCTCTCGCAGCGCCTCGGGGAGGCAGGCTCGATCATGGGGCTCCTCGAGCTGGACGATCTCCTGCGCCGCAAGCACCGGGGGGACCTCTTCCGCTTCCTCCACCTGGTGGCCGAGTTCGATCTGTACCGGGGTGCCAGCGAGCTCCTCCGTGAAGGGTGGGCCGTGCCCAGGCTCGTGGGACCTGCCTCCGACACGGGCGGGGGGGTTCCCGGCCGTCACCTCGCCGTCGACGGAGCGTGGCATCCGGAACTTGCCGAAGGCGTACGCCACCGATGGGCCCTCGAGGACGGCCACCCGGTCCACCTGGTGACCGGGCCGAACATGGCCGGGAAGACCACGGCGCTCCGAACGCTGGGCCTCGCGACCTGGCTTGCCCATTGCGGCCTCCCCGTTCCCGCGGAGTCCATGGCCTTTCGCCCCTTGGGCGCCTTCCATGTGAGCCTTCATCCCCGCGACAACCTGCACCAGGGAACCAGTCTCTTCCTCGCCGAGGTCCTGGGCGTTCGCCGGTTTCTGGAGTCCGCCTCGACAGGCGCCCCGACGCTGGGCATCTTCGACGAGCTTTTCCGCGGCACGAACCCCACCGACGCCCAGGAGGCCACGGCCCGGGTGGTCCGGGCCCTCGCCTCCTCCCGGAGCGGGGCTCTTGTCCTCTCGACCCACCTCACGGAGCTGGCGGTACAACTCGGGGACCAGCCCGGGATTCGCCCTCTCTGCCTGGCCGCAGACCTCGACGGCGGTCGCTTCAGCTTCGACTTCCAGCTTCGGGAGGGGGTGTCCGCGCAGCGCCTCGGACTCGCCCTCCTCACCCATCATGGGCTCGACGCCCTCCTGGAGACCCTGCCATGACCGATGAAGTCCCGGTCCCCGCGCCCGTGCGCGAAGCGCAGAAGGAGCTTCGTGTCTACCAGCAGTCGACGGGGCTCGGGGCCGGTGGCGTCATGGTGGGCGGGCTCGCGCTCTCGGTGCTCGGGGTCCCGGGCATGTTCTGGGTCGTGGTGGCGGGGCTCGTGGGGGTCGTGGTCCTGACCCTCTTCCCCGTGGGCACCTCGGCCCGGCAGGCGCGCCGGGTCCTTGCCGAGTGGGAAGAAGGCACGCTGGGTCCGGGCCTTGAAGGGGACCCGCAACGGGTGGCGGCCGAGGCCCTGGTCCAGCGCATCGAGGCACTGGCCGGGAAGGACGCGGCCTCGACCAGGGCCGCCCGGAGCCTCCTCCAGACCCTGTATGATGCCGAGGAGGATCTCGAGGCCATCGCGGCGCTCCGGGCCGTGGAAAGGGCCCGACCCCGTCGGGAAGGTGGCGGGGACGGTGCAGCCGCCCTGTCCGGCGCGGGGCGCGAGCGTGCCGTCGTGGGCACCTCGGCCCGCGCCGACGCCCTCGAGGCCAGAGTCCACGAGCGGATGGAGGCCGCCCTCGATACGCTGTCGGAGCTCTTCGCAGCGGTGTTCGGGCGGGATCCGGGCCAGCTGCACCAGACCCTCGAGCGCGCCCGCGGAGAACTTCACCGACTGCGGGCCGTGGCCGAGGTGGAGTCGCTCACCCCCGCTCGGGAAGAATGACCATGGCGTCGCCGTACGAGTAGAATCGGTACCCGTCGCGCACAGCCTCCGCATACGCCTCCAGGGTGCGGCCATGGCCGAGAAAGGCGCCCACGAGCATGAGGAGGGTGGAGCGGGGGAGGTGGAAGTTCGTGATGAGCCCGTCCACCACCCGGATGGGGACCCCGGGGTGGAGGAAGAGGCGCGTCTCTCCCCTCCCGGCCCGCACCCGGCCCTGGCCCTGCCCCTGGCTCGGGCCCTGCCTGCGTTCCACGCCCGGGCCCTCTCCCTCCCCCCTCCCCTTCTCCCCGCCCTCGTCCGTGCGCCAGGCCGACTCGAGGGTCCGCACCACGGTGGTGCCCACGGCCCAGACACGCCCGCCCCGGGCCCGGGTCCGGGCCACCGCCTCCGCGGCGGCCTCGTCCACCTCCCACTCCTCGGCGTGCATGGTGTGCCCCTCGATCCGCTCGGCCTCCACCGGGCGAAAGGTCCCCGGCCCCACGTGGAGGGTGACGCGGGCAATCTCCACCCCCGCCGCCTCCAGCTGCGCCAGGAGCTCAGGGGTGAAGTGAAGCCCGGCCGTGGGCGCCGCCACCGACCCCGGGACCCGGGCGTACACGGTCTGGTACCGCTCCCGATCGAGGGCCTCGTCCGGACGCTCGAGGTAGGGCGGAAGGGGGATGCGACCGAAGCGCTCCAGCGCCTGGAGGCCGGCCCCGGGACCGGGTTCGGGCGTCACGAGGCGCACCACCCGGCCGCCGTCCGGAAGGCCCTCCTCGATCTCCACCTCCAGCTCCCCCGGTGCCACCACCACGCGCCGGCCGGGCTTGAGCTTCGATCCGGGCCGCACCATGGCCTCCCACCGGAGGGCGTCGTCGTCCAGGGGGCGAAGGAGGAGTACCTCGGCAGCGGCCCCGGTGGGCTTCGTGCCCAGGAGCCGCACCGGGAGCACGCGGGACTCGTTCAGGACGAGAAGGTCGCCGGAGCGGAGGTAGTCCGGGAGGTCGTGGAAGTGCCGGTGCTCGAAAGGCGCCGGGTTTCCGGGGTCCGCACCCGGGACGGCCGTGGCAGAGGCCCGGTCGGAGGAGATCGCCCCCTCACCGGGCACCTCCCCGCCCCGCCGCACCACGAGAAGCCGCGAGGCATCGCGCCGCTCCACCGGGTAGCGGGCCACGAGCTCCGGGGGGAGGACGTAGTCCCAGACTTCGGTCCGGGACAGGTCAAGCGCCTCCGTTCCGCCGGGCCCTGTCACCCCCCCTCCTCTCCCTCCGCGTGGCCGGCCCCCCGCTTCCCGGACGGACGCCCCCGGGCATGCCCCATCTTCCCCTCCCCATCTTCCGCATCCTCTTCCTCCATGGAGAAGAGCCCGGGCTGGAGGTCGGTCGCTGTGGCCGGATGGTGCCCCGGGAGCTCGAAGCCGAAGCGCTTGAAGGTCCGGGGGGTGGCCATCCGCCCCCGGGGGGTGCGCACGAGGAAGCCCTCCTGGATCAGGAAGGGCTCGTAGACCTCCTCCAGCGTCTCCTGGTCCTCGCCCATGGCCACGGCCAGGGAGCCCAGCCCCACCGGCCCCCCGCCGAAGTTCTCGAGGAGGGTGCGGAGGACGCGCACATCCATTTCGTCGAGGCCGTACTCGTCCACATCGAGAAGGACGAGGGCATCGCGGGCCACCGGGCCGTCGATGACTCCGTTCGCCCGCACCTGGGCGTAGTCCCGCACCCGGCGAAGGAGCCGGTTCGCCACACGGGGGGTGCCCCGCGACCGCCGGGCGAGTTCCGCCGCCCCCTCGGGCGTGGCCTTCACCCCGAGCACATAGGCGCTCCGGGCCACGATCCGGGCCAGCTCCTCGGGCGGGTAGAAGTTCAGACGCTGGACAATCCCGAAGCGCGCCCGCATGGGGGCGGTGAGGAGCCCGAAGCGGGTGGTTGCGCCCACCAGGGTGAAGGGGGCGATGTCCATCGTCATCGTCTCGGCGTGCGCCCCCTCCGAGAGGCGGATCTCTACCTTGTGGTCTTCCATGGCCGGGTAGAGGAACTCCTCCAGCACCGGGCGCATCCGGTGGATCTCGTCAATGAAGAGGACGTCGCCCTCGGACTGGGCGGTGAGGAGGGCCACCAGGTCGGCCGGCTTCTCGAGGACGGGCCCCGAGGTGGTGCGCATCTCCACCCCCATCTCGGCGGCGAGGAGGGCGGCAAGCGTCGTCTTCCCGAGCCCCGGCGGCCCATGGAAGAGCACGTGATCCAGGGGCTCCCGCCGCCCCCGGGCCGCCTCGATGGCAATGGAGAGGGCCTCCCGCACCCGTTCCTGCCCCACGAACTCCTCCAGGCGGCGGGGGCGGAGCGCCGGCTCGTGGCCCGACTCGTCGGGGAGGGCCTGCGGGGTCGTGATCTCGCGTCGATCGGGGCTCATGGGCAAGCGAGGGTCAGCGCGCCGCCAGCGCCCGGCGCACGAGCTCCTGGGTGGGGGCGTCGGGGTGGTCAGCCAGGACCTTCTGCACTGCGGCCTCGGCGGCCTCGGTGCTCATTCCCAGCGAGATGAGGGCCTGCACCGCCCCCCGTGCGGGGGAGGGAGGATCGGGGGTGTCGCCCCGCGTGGTCACGGTGATCCCCAGGGCCGAGACCTTCTCCGAGAGGGCCACGGCCATCTTCTCGGCCATGCGCTTCCCCACCCCGGGGGCCTGGGCCAGAACGGCCAGGTCCCGTTCCTCGAGGGCCCGGGCCAGGCGCGCCGTGGGCATGGTCGAAAGCAGGGAGAGGGCCACCTTCCCCCCCACCCCCGGTGCCGTGAGGAGCACGGCGAAGAGGGCCCGCTCCGCCGGATCCAGGAAGCCGTAGAGGGTGGCCCCGTCCTCCCGCTGGAGGTGGTGGATCCGGAGCTCCACCTCGAACCCCGGCCGGGGCAGGCGCTCGGCCACCATGCGCGGAACTTCCACCCGGTAGACCACCCCGCTGGCCGTGGCCACCTCCACCGCCGAGGCCCCCACCTCGAGGTCCGCCCCCTCCTCCCGGGGGAGGAGTTCTCCACGAAGGCGCGAAATCATGAGGCCTCGCCCTCCCGGGCCACCCGGGGGCGCACCCCGGCCCGGGCCAGGGCGCCGGAGCGACGGAGGGGCGCGATCCGGTGCCCCAGCACAAGGTGGGAGAGGGCCGCCGCCACCCCGTCGGCGGCATCGTTGGGCCGGGGGGGATGGGCCAGTCGGAGCCGTTCCTGCACCATCCGCCCCACCTGCTCCTTCGTGGCCGACCCGTGGCCCACCACGGCCTTCTTGATGGCCACCGGGGTGTACTCGGCAATGGAGATCTCCCGGAGTTCGGCCGCCAGGAGGATGGCCCCCCGGGCATGCCCCAGAACGAGGGCGCTCCGGGCATTCTTCCCCTGGAAGACGCTCTCCACCGCCACCACCCCGGGGGTGTGGGCGTCGAGAATCCCCGAGATTCCCTCGAAGATCTCCCGGATCCGGGCCGGAAGGGGGGTCTTCGGGGTGGGCCGGATCACACCGCACTCCAGAAGGGTCAGGACCCGCCCCTCGCGGCGCACCACCCCGTACCCGGTCACCGTGGTCCCGGGGTCGATCCCCACCACGGTGAGGGGAGGGCTCACGACATGGCCTCGGCCAGCGCTGCCTCGTCGAGGTTCGCGTTGGAGGAGACCTTGGAGACGTCGTCGTGGTCGTCCAGGAGATCGAGGAGCTTCACGAGCTTCGCCGCGTCCTCCCCCGACACCTCCACCTCGTTCTTCGGGAGCATGGCGAGCTCGGCCGAGGAGAAGTCGATCCCGGCGGCCTTGAGGGCCTCCTGGGCAGGGTGGAAGTCGGCCACCTCGGTGGTGACCACGATCTCTTCACCGGCGAGAATCACGTCTTCGGCCCCAGCCTCGAGGACGGCCTCGAAGACCGCCTCCTCCGAGGTGGAGGAGGCCTCGATGAAGATCTGCCCCTTCCGGTCGAATTGCCACGCCACCGATCCGGAGGTGCCCAGGTTTCCGCCATTCTTCTGCAGAATGTGGCGCACCTCGGCCACCGTACGGTTCTGGTTGTCGGTGGTGGTCTCGATGTAGAGGGCCACTCCGCCAGGACCGTACCCCTCGTAGGTGAGCTCCTCGTACTGCACCCCCTCGAGCTCACCCGTGCCCCGCTTGATGGCCCGCTCGATGTTCTCGGCGGGCATGTTCGCGGCCTTGGCCTGGTCCACTGCCAGCCGGAGCCGTGGGTTGAAGTCGGGGATCCCCCCGCCTTCCCGCGACGCCACCGTGATCTCGCGGATCATCTTCGTGAAGATCTTCCCGCGCTTGGCGTCGAGCACCGCCTTCTTGCGCTTGATCTGCGACCACTTGTTGTGTCCGGCCACCGTGCTTCTCCCGTCGACCTCCGCTGGGCTCCGAACGACGACCCACCCCTCGCGGAGCCGGCCGGCCGGCCTGGCGCCGACCCCGTTCGGCGGGGCGGTCGCCCCGCATTCCCCAATCTATCAGTTCGAGCGGCGGCGGCGCGACACCTCGTCCAGGACCTGGCGCTCCCGGTCCGTGAGGGAGGCGATCCCCGAGGCGGAGATCTTGTCGAGGATGCGGTCCACCTCGTCCAGAAGCTCCCCTTCCACCTCCGCGGCCCGGCCTCCTCCGGAAGATCCCGAGGAGGAGGATGCGGCCTCGTCAGCCTGGCGACGGCGCCCGTCGGCGGCGGCCTCCCGAGCCCGCTGCACGATGGCAACCCGCGGGGTTCTCCCCATGCGGGCAAGGAAGGACGGGGTGCCCGCTCCCCCACGTCCCCAGCGAAGATAGAGGGCGGCGGCCAGGATTCCGCCCAGATGGGCGAAGTGGGCGACGGCGCTCTGGGAGTCGCCCATGGTGGCCAGGAAGGTGAAGATCACCATGGCCCCCACCAGGAACTTGGCCTTGATGGGGAAGATCCCCCAGATGTAGATGGGGGCGTTGGGCCAGAGCCAGGCAAAGGCCACCATGAGGCCGAAGGCCGCACCCGAAGCCCCGATGACCGAGGTGTTGAACGCGAAGGCAAAGCCCAGGAGGGCGCCGCCCAGCCCGCTCAGGAGGTAGAGCTTGAGGAACTCCGTTCCGCCGAGGCGCGACTCCAGCGGGGGCCCGAAGAAGAAGACCACCAGCATGTTGAAGAGGAGGTGGAAGAACCCTCCATGCACGAACATGTAGGTGAGGATCGACCAGGGCCTCCAGAGCGTCTCGGCGGGCATGAAACCGAACCACCGAACGATGAACTCATGAGGCACGGCAAAGCCCACCGCCCACACGACCACGTTGGCCACGAGAAGGCGCTTGACCCACGGGGTCAGGGAAAACCCGGTGCGCTCGAGAAAGGAGCCGGGCCCGGACCCGAAGGAGGAGGAGGCAGGCGGGCGGTACGTCATGGGGGCTTCAACCCGGGGAGACGGGGGGAGTTCCGGAGGCGGCGGCGAGGCGGACGAGGTGGTCGCAGAGCCTGGAGAAACTCCACCCGTGGGCCCGGGCCGCCCGGGGGAGGAGGGAGTTTCCCGTCATCCCCGGAAGGGCGTTCGCCTCCAGGCACCAGAGTCCCCCTTCGGCATCCAGCATGAAGTCGATGCGAGAAAGATGCCGCAGACGCAGGAGGGCGTGCACCCGGAGCGCCAGCGCCTGGGCCTCCGCCGCCAGCGCCGGATCCAGATCGGCGGGGAAGATCTCCTCGGCGAGCCCCGGTTCGTACTTGCAGGCGTAGTCGAAGAGCTCGTGCGCCGGACGGATCTCCCCCACGGGAAAGGCGACGGGAGCCCTCGATGCCGCGGTGGGCCCTGCTTCGCCGGCCATGCCCTGCTCCGCTCCGGCCGCGCCCTGCACTGCTCCGGCCGTGCCCTGCTCCGCTCCGGCCGCGCCCTGCCCTGCTCCGACCGTGCCCCGCACTGCTCCGGCCGTGCCCTGCACTGCTCCAGCCGCTGCCTGCGCTGCTCCGGCCGTGCCCTGCCCTCCTCCGGCCGCTGCCCGCTCCGGGCTACCCCCTCCCCCCTCCGCTCCTGCCGCCCACCCGGCCTCGCCGCCCGACCGCCCGGCACCCGGGTCGCCCTCTGGCCCCCCCGCACCCTCCACCACCCCCACGGTGAACTCCCGCCCCTTCACATACCGTTCAAAGAGAATGCGGGGCTCCTCGGCTGCAGACCGAGACACGGCCGCCTCGAGTTCAGCCCGGTCATGGGCAAGGGCGAGACCCACCGTGGATCCGCCCGATGGGGGCTTCACGATCACGGGGAGCCCGAGGCGCGCCTCCACCTCGTCCAGCACCTCGGCCGCCACCGCCCCCCGGGCATCGGCCTCGGCCACGATCCAGTCGGGGGTGGGGATGCCGGCATCGCGGAAGAGGCGCTTCGAGATCTCCTTGTCCATGGAGAGGGTGCACCCGACCCGGTCGCTCCCCACCCAGACCACCCCCGCCAGGGCGAGAAGGGCCTGCACCGTGCCATCCTCCCCCGAACCCCCATGGAGAACGGGAAAGACCACATCTGCGGCGGCCACCGCCGGATGGGTGGTGACCAGGCCCGGAAGGGTGCGGTCCCTCACGTCGAGAGCCGTGACCTCGTGGCCGGCCTCCCGAAGGGCGGCCTCCACCTGCGCCGCCGAGGCGAGGGAGACCTCCCGCTCGCTCGAATCTCCCCCCTTGAGGACGACTACGCGGAGGGGGGCGGAGGCGCCCTCGGAGGGGCTCACCGGATGGCCGCCAGGGTGCGGACCACATCGTACCGGGTCAGGAGCCCGTGGATCTTCCCGCCCCGTCGCACCAGGACGGCCGGGTTCCCCCGGGTCAGGAGTCGGGTGAGTTCCTCCACCGGAATCCCCTCCTCCACCACCGGGAAGGGGGCTCCCATGATGGCCTCCACCGGGAGATCCAGGGCAGCGGGGTCCTCCAGGACCCGGGCCAGGAGGTCGCCTTCCAGGACCGAACCCACGGAAGCGCCGTCCAGGAGCACGGGGAGCTGGGACACATCGTGCGTGGTGAGGCTCGAGAGGGCCATCCGGACCGGGGTCGAGGGGACGGCCGAAACCAGGGCCGGAGGAGCACCCTCCTTCGCCGCCAGGAGCTCCCCGGCCCGGCGCCTCTCCCGGGGAACGAAGCCATTCGATTCCATCCACTCCGGGTCCCAGAGCTTCGTGAGGTAGCGCTCGCCCCAGTCACAGAGCACGGCCACCACGAAGGCGTCGGGGTCGTCGAGTTCGCGGGCGATCTCCACCGCCGCATGGAGGTTGAGCCCCGCCGAGCCGCCGACGAAGACCCCCTCCTCCCGGGTCAGGCGAATGGCCATGGCGAAGGCCTCGGCATCCGTCACCGTACGGTAGTCGTCCACGAGTTCGAGCTCGAGGGTGCCGGGGATCTTGTCGTTCCCGAGCCCCTCCACCTTGTAGGGCTCGCCCTCGGTCATGCATCCGGTGTGGAAGAAGGGCGCAAGGATGGATCCTACCGGGTCCACGCCGACGGTCTGCACGGACGGGTTCCGTTCCTTCAGGTAGCGGGCCGTGCCGGTGAGGGTCCCCCCCGTGCCGGCCCCGGCCACGAAGTGGGTGATCCGCCCCTGGGACTGCTCCCAGAGCTCGGGGCCGGTGGTACGGTAGTGGGCCTCGGGGTTCGCCGGATTGTAGAACTGGTCGGCCAGGACGGCGCCGGGGGTCTCTTCGGCGATCCGCTTCGCCTTCACCCCGTAGTGCTCCGGATGATCGGGAGGAACGGCGGTGGGGGTGATGATGACCTCGGCCCCGAAGGCCCGGAGGAGTTTGACCTTCTCCCGACTCATCTTGTCGGGCATGGTGAAGATCATGCGGTACCCGCGGGAGATGGCAGCCAGGGCCAGCCCGATCCCGGTGTTTCCGCTCGTGCCCTCGACAATGGTGCCTCCGGGCCCCAGCGCCCCCCGGGCCTCGGCCTCGGCCACGATGGCCTCCCCGATCCGGTCCTTCACCGAGCCCCCCGGGTTCATGAACTCGCACTTCCCGTAGATCGGGGTGCGAATCCCGGCCCCGATCCGATGAAGGCGCAGGAGGGGGGTCCACCCCACCATCTCCTGAATGGAGTCGAGAGGCCGGATGAACCGTGCGCCTCCCGGGAGTGTTCCCGGAAGGGCCGGGGAGCCCTCGGAGGGGGTGGCCGTTGCGGAAGGGGGCGGCGGGGGAGAGGGGGTCAACGTTCGGTCCGGGCTCGGGGGCGGGTGGAAAATTCCACGGGGAGGGAGGCCCACATGCGCACGCGCTTGCCATTGCGACGCCCGGGCTGGAAACGAAGATCCTTCGCGCCGGTCACGGCGGCCTCGTCGAGGCCCTCGTGGCCTGACGATTCGGCCACCTCCACCGAGTCCACCTCTCCGGTGTCGGTCACGCGGATGCGGAGCACCGTCGTCCCCTCCAGCCCCTGGTCCCAGAGTTCCACCGGGTAGAGGACCGGGTCTTCCCCGTAGAGGGGAGCCGGGGGCTCGATCTCGGCGTTCCCGCAGGCTGCAGGACCGGCGAAGGCGACAAGAAGGAGGCCGCCGACCAGAAGGGGACGGAGGCCCGATCGGGGAGAGAGGCAACGGGACGGGGAGCAACGTCGGGGAGGGGTGCAGCTCATTGGGCCTGTCGTTGGAGCGCCGCCAGGACGTTCAACGCCTCCAGCGGGGTGAGATCGTCGGTGGCCAGAGCCCGGAGGCGGTCGCGAAGGGCCGCAGCCACCGGGTCCGGGGCCTCGAAAAGGGAGAGCTGGGGGCGGGGTTCGGTCTGGCCGAGCCCTTCCCCCTGACGGGTGTGGGAGCCCTCGAGTTCGGCCAGGAGGACCCGGGCACGGGCAATGACCTCGGGGGGGAGCCCGGCGAGGCGCGCCACCTGGATCCCGTAGGAGCGGTCGGCCCCTCCGGCCTCGAGGCGGCGAAGAAAGACGATCTCCTCCCCCGACTCCCGCACCGCAACATTCATATTCCGGACCCCGGGAAGAAGGTCCCCGAGCTGGGTGAGCTCGTGGTAGTGAGTGGCAAAGATCGTGCGGGCGCCCACCTGGGCGTGAAGGTGCTCGCTCACCGCCCACGCAATGGAGACCCCGTCATAGGTCGAGGTCCCGCGCCCGATCTCGTCGAGGAGAACAAGGCTCCGATCCGTGGCTCCGTGGAGGATCGCCGCCGTCTCGTTCATCTCCACCATGAAGGTGGACTGCCCCCGGGCCAGGTTGTCGGAGGCCCCCACCCTGGTGAAGATCCGGTCGCACACGGGGAGGACCGCGGCATCGGCCGGGACGAAGGCCCCCACCTGGGCCAGGAGCTGGATGAGCCCCACCTGCCGGAGGATCGTGCTCTTTCCCGCCATGTTCGGGCCGGTGAGGATGACGATCCATCCCTCGTCATCGAGCACCAGATCGTTGGGGATGAAGTCCTCCCGTGGCATCATCGTCTCCACCACGGGGTGGCGACCTGCGGTGATGCGGAGGGCCTCGCCGCCCCGGGGCATCCCTTCGCCCCCCCCCCGGAGTTCGGGGCGCACGTAGTGGCGGCGCACGGCGACCTGGGCCAGGGTGGCAAGCACGTCGAGGCAGGCCACGGCGGCCCCGGCCCCCTGGATCCCGCCCACCTCCTCGGCCACTTCCCGCCGGAGCGCCTGGAAGAGCTCGGTCTCGAGGGCCAGGATCCGCTCCTCGGCCCCGGTGACCTTTTCCTCCCACTCCTTGAGCTCCGGGGTGAAGTAGCGTTCCCCCCCCGAGAGGGTCTGCTTCCGGACGTAGTCGTCCGGGACCTTGTCGAGGTTGGCCCGGGTGACCTCGAGGTAGTACCCGAAGACCTTGTTGAAGCCCACCTTGAGAGAGGTGATTCCGGTGCGCTCCCGCTCCCGGGTCTGGAGCGAGGCAATGAAGTCCACCGCCCCGTCTCGAACCGCGCGAAGCTCATCGAGCTCGGGGTGGAAGCCCGGGCGGATCACCCCGCCATCGGACAGGGCCACCGGGGGGTCGGGCGCCAGTGCCTCGCGGATCCGGGACGCCAGCGCCTCCAGGGTGTCGAGTTCCACGGTGAGCTCCCGGAGGAGGTCGGCCCCGGCGCTTTCCCCTGCGGCGGCGAGGGCCGGGAGGCGATCCAGCGACCGTCCCAGCGCCAGGAGTTCCCGGGGGGTGACCCTCCCCGTGGCGATCTTCCCGGCCAGGCGCTCGAGATCGCGGATCTCGCCGAGCTCCCGGCGGAGCGTCTCGCGAAGCCCCCGATCCTCCACGAGCTCGGCCACCGCCTCCTGCCTGCGGAAGATGGCTGGCGGGTGCACGAGGGGGCGAAGAATCCAGCGGCGAAGGAGGCGGGCGCCCATGGCGGTGACCGTCTCGTCCAGGACTTCCACCAGGGTGCCCCCGGCTTCGCCACCTCGAAGGGGCTCCACGAGCTCCAGGTTTCGCCGCGTCATCTCGTCGAGGACCATTTCGGCCCCGGGTCGGAGGATGCGGGGGCGCTGGAGATGATCCGAGGCGGCGGGCTGCGTCTCGCGCACGTACTGGAGGAGGGCCCCTGCGGCACGCACGAGAGGACCGTCGCCCGGGGCGAACCCGAGCGCCGAGAGGTCGGCCAGACGGAAGCGTCGGCGAAGCTCCTCGTCGCCCCCCTCCGCGTCGAAGAACCAGTCGTCGCGGAAGGTCAGGGGCGCCAGCCCCCCCAGCGCGCCCCGCGCCCAGGGTTCGAGCGCGCGCGGGAGGAGGAGTTCGGCGGGTTCGAGGCGCCCCAGCTCGGCCACGAGGGCCGGGTCGGCGGCGGAGGGCGTGGGGGATCCCTCTGCGGCGGCCTCGGGCGTGGCTCCGGGTGCGGCCCCTGTCGCGTCCCCGGTGGCGGCATGGGTCGCGGCGTTGCTTGCCTGGGGTGCGGCCCCGGTGGCGGCGTTGGTCCCCTGGGGTGCGGATCCTCGCGGAGTCCCGGGAGGAGTGCTGCTCGCGATCCCACGACCCCCGTTCGGCTCTCGCACCCTTGCCTCGGCCGCGGAAGGGACCGCCCCCCCGAGGGGCTGGAGGTGGAACTCCCCCGTCGAGAGGTCGAGGGCGGCGAGCCCGCCGGGAACGAGGGCCACGAGAAAGTTGTTCCGCCGGGCCTCGAGAAGGGAGTCGTGGAGCGCCGTTCCAGGAGTGACCGTCTCCACCACCTCGCGCCGGACGATCCCCCTGGCCTCCGACGCATCCTCGACCTGGTCACAGATGGCGGCGCGGCGCCCAGCCCGGACCACCCGTGCCAGGTAGTCATCCAGCGCCCTCGCAGGGACCCCGGCCATGGGGACCTGGGCCGCCGCCCCGTTGTTCCGGGCCGTAAGGGTCAGCCCGAGGAGTCGCGATGCCTCCTTCGCATCCTCGTGAAAGAGCTCGTAGAAATCGCCGACACGGAAGAAGATCAGCGCATCACGATGCCGGGACTTGGCATCGCGCCACTGCTGCATGAGAGGGGTTTCGTCGGAGGCGGCCGCAGGCGGGGGCATCCGGTGAAGGTAGGGGAGGGCCGTGCGGGGGATCAACGGGGGGAGGGCGCCGTGGGGGCACGGGCGGCGAGGACCCGGCCGGTGGCGGCGGGCCCTGGGGGGACGCGACGGGTCGATGCAACGGTGCAGTGGGCCTCCAGGAGTCGACCCCACCGGGCGGTGGGCCTGAGGGCGATGCACCCGCAGAGAGCGTACCTGCAGTAGACGCGCCTGCAGTCGTCGCACCTGGGCGAAGCACCTGAAGGCGGCGCACCTGAGGGCGGCGCACCTAAGTGAAGCGACTGAGGGCGGCGCACCGAGGTGAAGCGCTTGAGGGCGGCGCACCTGACGGCGGCGCACCTGCGTGAAGCGCCTGACGGCAGCGCACCTGACGGCGGCGCACCTGACGGCGGCGCACCGAGGCGGCGCGGTTGAGGGGGGGCCCGCGGGAGGCATGGGCCGGGAGCGGGACGAATGGGCCGGGAGCGGGGCGAATGGGCCGGGAGCGGGACGAATGGGCCGGGCAGGGGGACGCACGGGCCGGGCAGGGGGTCGTGGCGGGTTCCGAAGGCCGCAACCGTGCACCTCGGGACGCACGATGGCACGGTTCGATACCGTATGGGTTCCCAACCGTGCCATCGCATGTCTGCGGAATGCACGAAACCGGCGTTCGATACCTATACGGTTCCTTTCCGTGCCATCGTGATCCAGAACGCCCACGAACCCGGCGTTCGATACCCGCTCTCCTCGCGTCCACGGCGGTGGACCGCGGGGCGAGGGGGTTTCGGGGCGTTGGGCCTCCGCTGGACGGAGCCGGCGGGCTCGGGCTGGCTGGCGCGGGCGGCGGGCGGCGACTGGCGGGTGTGGTCGGAGGGCTCGGGCTGGCGGGCACGGACGGGGGGTCGGCTGGCGCGGCCGGCGGGCGGGGGCTGGCTG
>JBJHCG010000013.1:0-69884 GCA_050485885.1 Gemmatimonadales bacterium
ACCGGCGGGGGCTGGTGCACGCGCCCCACGATGGGCTCGAAGTCCTCGATGTTGAAGGTCCAGGGGTAGAAGTACCCGTCCCACCCCACCACGTCGAAGGGGTGGTGGTCCAGGACCATCTCGGTCATGGCGTCGTACTGCTTCACGTAAATGGGAAAATCGCCCCGCTCATCGTGGGTCACGAGCTCGGTGGGGCGGTGGATGTCCCGCTCCGAGAAGGGGGCGCCCTCGATGAGCTGCCCGAACTCGTTCCGGTAGCGGCGGGGCCAGCGCACGTGCCCGCGGCTCTCCATCACGAGCAGATGCGGGGCGTCCACCCCCTCTGTGCGGTCGAAGGTCCACCGGTGCATGATTCCCCGGTGGATCACCACGTAGTCCCCCTCCCGGAAGGGGAGGTTGCCGAAGATCGACTCGAGCACCCCGCGCCCCTTCGCCACGTAGACCACCTCGTCGGCCTGGGCGTTCCGGTAGAAGTGCGCGTCCTCCTGGTCCGGCACCACGTAGTACATGGCGATGTCGGCATTGAAGAGGAGGGGGGTGCGGTCCAGGGTGGCGCTCCCCCCGGGCTTCACCCGCGAGGTGAGGAAGTGCCGGTGCCGGAGGGTCTGATCCGGGTCCTTCTCGAGCGCCATCCCCTTCACCATGCGCACCGACTGGATCGTGGTGGGCTGGTGCAGGTGGTAGAGGAGCGACGAGGTGCCCGTGAACCCCTCGTGCCCCATGAGCTGCTCGGCGTGAATCCCCCCGCCCTCCTTCCGGAAGGCGATGTGGCGCTTCGGGGGAATGCGGCCCAGGGTATGGTAGATCGGCATGGAAGGCTCCGTGGGTGGTGTTCCGGGGTTCGTTTCGGGGATGCGAAGGCGATCAGAGGTTTCCGCGAAGCGCCTGCTCGCGCTCGATGGCCTCGAAGAGGGCCTTGAAGTTCCCCTTCCCGAAGCTCCGGGCGCCCTTTCGCTGGATGATCTCGTAGAAGAGGGTGGGGCGGTCCTGCACCGGCTTCGTGAAGATCTGGAGGAGGTAGCCGTCCGGGTCCCGGTCCACGAGAATCCCGAGTTTGGCCAGCTCGTCCACCGGCTCGTCAATGGTCCCCACCCGCCCCTGGAGCTCGTCGTAGTAGGTGGTGGGCACGGTGAGGAACTCGACCCCCCGGGCCCGGAGCTCCGAGACGGTGTGGAGAATGTCGTCGGTGGCCAGCGCCAGGTGCTGTACCCCCGGGCCCCCATAGAACTCCAGGTACTCGTCGATCTGCGACTTCTTCTTCCCCTCGGCGGGCTCGTTGATGGGGAACTTGATGCGCTCGTTCCCGTTCGAGACCACCTTCGACATGAGGGAGGTGTACTCGGTGGAGATGTCCTTGTCATCGAACGAGATGAGGTTCTTGAACCCCATGACCCGCTCGTAGAAGCCCACCCACTCGTTCATCTTGCCGAGTTCCACGTTCCCCACGCAGTGGTCCACGTAGAGGATCCCCACCGGGTCGGGTGCGTAGTTCGACTCCCGGGCCTCGAAGCCGGGGAGGAAGACCCCCCGGTAGTTCGAGCGCTCCACCAGGGTGTGGATCGTGTCGCCGTAGGTGGCAATGGCCGCCACCACCGCCGTGCCGTGCTCGTCCTCGAGGGTCTTGGGCTCCCGCACCGGAAGGGCACCCCGTTCCACGGCCGCACGGAAGAGGCCGGCGGCATCCTCCACCCAGAGGGCGATGTCGCGGACGCCGTCGCCGTGGCGATGCACATGCTCCGCCACCTCTCCCTCGGGGCGAATGGCCGAGGTCAGGACCAGGCGCACCTTGCCCTGCTCCAGAACGTAGCTCGCCCGGTCGCGCGTCCCGGTTTCGGGGCCCCGGTAGGCCACGAGGCGGTAGCCGAAGGTGGTGCGGTAGTAGTGGCTGGCCTGCTTCGCATTCCCCACCCAGAACTCCACGTAGTCCGTTCCGTTGATGGGGAAGGTGTCGGTCTCGGTCTCGGGCGCGAGGTGGGTGGCGGTGCTCATCGGGCCTCCTGGCGGGGGGGTAGGGCAGGGGGGGGCGGATCTTCTGAACGCTAACCCACCCCGTGGCTGAGTGTCCAATAGATCAAAGAGGGGTTATTGATACAGAATGGATATCAATCGCCGGGCCCGCCTCGACGGGATCCTCGACGCCCTCGATGGGCGCCTTCTTCGGTCCTTTGCGGCGGTGGCCGAGGAACGCCACTTCGGTCGCGCCGCCGAGCGCCTGGGCATTACCCAGCCTCCCCTCACGATCCGGATCCAGCGCCTCGAGGCGATTCTCGGGGTGGCCCTCTTCGACCGGACCAACCGCCGGGTCGAGCTCACCGAGGCGGGAAGGGTGCTCGAGGCCTCGCTCGGGGGCGTTTTCCAGACCCTCGAGGGTGCGGTGGATGCCACCCTTCGGGCCGCCGAGGGGGCGACCGGTCGCCTGGCGGTGGCCTTCGCATCGTCCGTCATGTTCCGGACCCTGCCCGGGTGGATCCGGGCGTTCAGGGAGGCGTACCCGGAGGTCGTGCTCGAGTTGCGGGAGCTGCCCACCGGACTCCAGCTCCCGGCCATCCAGGCCGGCGAGCTCGACGTGGGGTTCGTGCGCGAGGCCCCCGAGACCCCGGGGGTGCGCCTCGAGACCGTGATGCGGGAGCCCCTCCTCCTGGCCGTGGAGCGGGGCGAGGTGGAGCGTGCGGGGGAGGGATGCGAAGAGACGAACCCTGCCGACCTCGCTGCCTACGCCGAGGCCCCCTTCGTCCTCTTTCCCGAGAGCATCGCCCCCGGGCTCCATGCCCAGGTCATGGCGCTCTGCCGCGCCGCCGGTTTCGAGCCCCGGGTGGTGCAGGAGAGCCGCGAACTCTACACCACGGTGAGCCTGGTGGAGGCCGGGGTGGGGGTGACGATCGTGCCCGCCTCCATCCGGAAAATGGGGTGGGCCGGGGTGCGGTACCTTCCCCTGGAAGGGGTGGACACCCGGATCGACCTGGCCTGGCGCCCCGAACGGGTCCGGCCCGTCGTGTCCGCCTTCCTCGAGGTTGTCCGGGGTTGAGGCAGGGGGGGTGGAACGTCCCCCACCTCCGGGCGTATCTTGAAGCATCATGCACATGCGAATGCGTTCCCACGATCAAGCCCGCCGCCTCCGCGCGCGGCGGAGTCGTGCGCCCAGGGGGAGTCTCTTCCTCCTCCCGGTGCTCGCCTTCGCATGGGGTCTGGCTGCCTGGGTCGCACCCGTACTGCATGACCTGGAGCACCTGGAGGCCTTTGCCCATGCCGGCGTCACGACCCTCGGCATCGGAGGGATCGCGGACACCGGGAACGGGAACGAAGCGCCCGTCGGGGGCGATGGGGGTTCCGCGTTCGATGCCACCGTCCCCGGACCGGTCACACCCGAGGCTGCTTCGACCGGAGGCGCATCGGACGGGGAGCATCCCGACCCCCTCCCCTTCGACCATGACCATGGCGACTGCCTGGACTGCGCCCTCCTGGCCATGGGATCCCTCCCCTCCGCTCCGGCCCTCCCCCCGGCCCTTCCCCTCGCGCCCGAGGGGATGACCCCCACCGGTGCGCCCCAGGCACCGGAGGCCCAGGCCCTTCCCACCCCCCGCACCCGGGGCCCTCCCCGGGCGTGAACCCGCGCCGGGCCCTCGTCCCGGCGTGATTCCGACTCCTTCCCATCCGGCTTCGGAGGGTCGATGCACCCCGTGCGGTGCGTCGCCTTCCCGGGCCGGGCGACCCGGATCCTCCGGGGAGCAGGATGTTCGAACCCGGTTCACGCATGCGTTTCGTACTCTCCCACATCGGTCCCCTCTCAGACACGCCCCTCCCTGGGAGCGTCGAGATACCTCTGCGCCTGGGCGGCCTCCTTCGGGGCCTGTCCGTCGCTGCGGGGATCCTCGCGGGGGTCCTCCTCCTGCCGGCGTCCGCAGTAGCGGCGCCCTGGGCAGCGGCGCTCGGCGTGGCCGCCTCCGGAGTGGCGGCACCCGGCGTGGCCGCTTCCGGGTTGACCGGGGCCGGTGAAGCAGCGGACGAGCAGGCCTCCCTCGAGGTCCGGATCACCCATGCCGAGACGGGGGCCCCGGTGTCCGGCGCCCTTGTCCGGGTGCGTCAGCTGGAGCGGGGCGCGCTGACGAATGCCGAGGGGGTGGCCCGGCTCGACGGGCTCCCGGCGCGGCCCGTGGGGGTCTCGGTGGAGCACCTGGGCTTTGCCCCGGTGAACCGCGACGTGACCCTGGGCGATGGCGAACTCACCGTGGTGGAGCTCACCCTCCGCCCCACCGCCCTCCTCCTCTCGGGGATCGTGGTCACGGGGTCCGGACGCGCCCGCACGGCAGAACAGGTCTATCAGCCCACCACCTCCCTCGCCGGCCGGGAGCTGGAGCGGGCCCTGGCCTCGAATCTTCCGGCCACCCTGGAGGCGGTCCCGGGATTCCACCTCCAGTACAATGGCCCCGGAGCAGCCTCACCCACGATCCGGGGGATGGGGGGCGACCGGGTCCTCATGCTGGAAGACGGAAACCGGGTGGGAGACCTCTACCAGACGGCCTCGGATCACGGGGTCATGGTCGAGCCCCTCACCGCCCAGCGGATCGAGGTGGTCCGGGGGCCCGCCGGGCTCCTCTACGCCTCCAACGCCCTGGGAGGGGTGGTGAATGTGATCCGGGACGATGTCCCGCGCTCCCGCCCCGCCGCCTTTTCCGGAACCGTGGCGAGCCAGTTCGAGACGGTGAACCCCGGGGGCGGACTCTCGGCGGTGGCCCTCACCCCGGTGGGTGGCCTCCCCCTGGCGCTCCGAGCCGAGGCCAGCTTCCGGCAGATGGACCCGGCCCGCACCCCCCTGGGGCCCCTTGAGCGCACCGATCTCCGGAGCTGGAACGGGAGCCTGGGCGCCTCCTGGGTCCCGGACTGGGGGTTCGTGGGGGCGGCGGTCCGCGCCTACGACAATGTGTACGGGGTGCCGGGGGAGTTCGACGGGGTCCTCATTCCCGGGGGGCATCCGGGGGGGGTCGACATCGAGGCGCGGAGGAACACGGCCCGCTTCCGCGCCGCCTACCTCCGTCCCCTGGGCTTCTTCGAGTCGGTGGAGGCCGACGGTGCGGTGGTCCGGTACCTCCACGACGAGATCGAGGCGACCCTGGACGGGCGCCCTGTTCTCGGGGCCCGCTTCCGGCAGACCTCCGCCGAGGCCAACCTCACCGCCCGCCACGACCACACCCTTCACGACCACAATGGCGATGCCCTGCGGGCCGAGGGCGCCTGGGCCCTGGGCTTCCAGCTCCGGGACCTGGTCACGGGGGGCGCCTCCCCCGGCGCCCGCTCCGGGGACGACCTGGGGCTCTCGGCCATGGCGTACGAGGAGGTCGCCCGGGGACCCCTCCGCTTCCAGGGGGGACTCCGCTTCGATCATCGCCGCCTCACCCCCCGGAGCACGGCACCCATCGTGGTCCGGACCCAGGCACGACAGATCGTGAAGACGGTTGAGCCCCGGACCTTCAACGCCTTCTCGGGCTCGGTGGCCTTCCTGGCCGAGGTGGCGCCGGAGTGGACCGCCGGGGTGAATGTGGCGAGGTCCACCCGGGTCCCCTCCATGGAGGAGCTCTATTCCGATGGGCCGCACCTGGCCGACTTCTCCTTCGACATCGGGAGCCCCGACCTCGCCCCCGAGCGCGGGCTGGGAGTTGACCTCTTCGTGCGCGGAGGAGGGGATCGGGTGAACCTCGAAGCCGCCCTCTTCGCGAACCGGGTCTCGGGGTTCATCTACTACGCCCAGACGGGCGAGACCGTGCGGGTCATCCGGGATGGTGTGGACCCCCGGACCACCCCCGTGTACGAGGCCCGGGGCGAGGATGCCCTCTTCGCCGGGGCCGAGGCCCGCCTCCAGTGGGAGGTGCTCCGGAATGTGGTGGTGGATCTGACCGGGAGCTACACCCGGGCCACCCGTCGTGCCGAAGGCGACCCCCTTCCCGACATCCCCCCCCTGAACGGCCGCCTGGACCTGCGCTGGGAGTCGGGCCCCTGGTTCGTGGGCGGCGGGGTGAACGGCGCCTTCCGGCAGGACCGGGTTCCCCGTCCGGTCCAGGTCGGAGACCTGGTCGAGAACCCCCAGGACCCCACCCCGGGCTACGGCCTTCTCAACGCGGGAGCCGGGTGGCGCGGGACCCGCGGAGGGCTCACCCACTCCGTGGCGATTCAGGGTCGGAACCTCACCGACCGGGTGTGGCGGGACCACCTCTCCCGCATCAAGGACATTGCACCCCAGCCAGGGCGCAATCTGCAGCTCACCTACCGCGTCCACTTCTGACGGCGCGATCCCCCGGGGGGGACCTGCTTCCTCCCCTCGTTCCCAACCCAAGGAGTTTCGTACCATGCCGAACCTTTCTCGTGCGCCTCGCAGGCTCCACCTCCGGGCCGGCTTCGTGGCCCTGGCGGCCGCCCTCGTGGTCGTGGCCGGCTGTGACGACAACGATCACGATGACGAGCACTTCGACCTGGGCCGGGTCGAAATCGAGACCCGGGGCAACCCCCGCGTGATCATTGCCCAGTGGACCGGCCAGACCGGGTGGACCGATGCCAACGGCCAGGCCCTGAGCGAGCTCGTGAACGTCCGCCAGGAAGGCGACGGGAGCATCGTCCCCCTCGTGGCCGGGGGCCCCAATGCCTCCCTCACCGCCCGGTTCTTCGAGCCCAATGGCGAGGAGGTCACCATGACCACCCGGGAGCGGGGCCCCGAGCCCCTTCGGGAGCGGACCTGCTCGGAGTACGAGGCCCGCTACTTCCCCACGAACAACAACACGAACGTGATTGCCTGGCCCAACGTGCGTCACCCCGACTCTCCCAACGGTCCCTTCCACTGGGCCGACATCGGGGGCGGGGACTACCGGGGGATCTTCCACTGCGACCACCTCCACATCTACCCGAGCACGGCCGGAACCGTGGATCTGGAGTTCTCCCTCTGGCACATCGATCACTCCGATGGCCTCACCGATCCGCTCCGGGTGCGGATCAACCCGGCAAACTGACGACGGCGCACCGCTGATCCGCTTCGGCTGACCGGGAGCAGGTGAACCCCGGGGGAGGGTCCCACGACCTCCCCCGGGGTTTCGTGTGTCTGCGGGGTCCGCACCGGAGCCGTACCCTTGATCCCGGCCCCTGCGGCGCTGAGGTTGGAAGGGGCGGGGCGGGTGGCGAGCGCAGCGACTCCGGGGCTCGCCGCCCCTTCCCCGTTCCCCGGCCCCAACAGCCCCGACCGTCCGGCATCCATCGGGCGGCACCCGCCGCCGGCATCCATCGCACAGCACCGACCGCCCGGGTTCCATCGACCGACGTCCGTTGCACGACCGCCGCCGCCCGGCATCCACCGCCCGGCCTCCGTTCCCCCCCCCCACCCCCCGCCCTCCATGGCCCCCACGCCGCCCGCCTCCTCCGACACCTTCCCCCCCCTTGTCCTCGACGGGTGGTTCATGCTGCACCAGTTCGTGCGCCTCGACCCCTCGGTGGCTGCCGACCCGGACGAGGGGTTCGAGGCCCGGGTCCGTGCCCTGCATGACCTCCTGGCCGGGTGGGCAGAGCCCGACGACGGCTCCACCCCCCCCGAGGGGTGGAGCGGGCTCTACCGGGTGGTGGGGGGGGAGGCGGACTACCTCTTCCTGCACCTCCGCCCCACCCTGGAGGCGCTGGGCGATGCGGAGCAGGCCCTCCTCCGGAGCCCCCTGGCCCCCGACCTCCTCCCGGCCGGAGACTACCTTTCGGTGGTGGAGCTCGGCCTCTATGCCGTGACCGACGCCCTCCTGACCCAGGCGCGCGCCGAGGGGATGGAGCCCGGGACCCCGGCCTGGAAGGAACGGGTGGAGGCCCAGCTCGCCGAGGAACGGGGGAAGCGCTACGTCCAGGCCCGCCTCCAGCCCCTCCAGCCCGCCGAAATGCCCTGGCTCTGCTTCTACCCCATGGACAAGCGCCGGAATGTGGGGCAGAACTGGTACACCCAGCCCCTGGCAGAGCGGGCTCGGCTCATGGCCGAGCACGGGGGGACGGGGCGCCGCTGGGCCGGCAGGATCTCCCAGGTCATCTCCGGCTCGGTGGGCTTCGACGACTGGGAGTGGGCCGTCACCCTCTTCGCCGCCGACCCCCTCGAGTTCAAGGCCCTCGTCACCGAAATGCGCTACGACGAGGTCACCTCCCTCTACGGGGAGTTCGGGGAATTCCGGGTGGGGAAGCGGGTCCCCCCGGCCGAGGTGGCCGACGAACTCCTGGGGCGCCGTCGCGGGTAATCCGCCGCCGGAACGTGGCCTCCAACGCCCCTCCGTCTTTTCCCGATACTCCTCCCGACACTCCGGGGGTCACCTCGTGGCTCACCCCGGTGATCCCCCTTTCCCCGTCCGGCATCCCGGAGGTCACCCCACCCCGCCCCCCGGCCTCCGGCCTTCCCCCGACACGTCCGCCTCCGGCACCTCCACCAGCCCCGGCACCTCCAGCGAGGGGGCCCGGGGAAGGTAGAGGCGGGGCTCTCCGGGAAGGGGGAACCAGGTGTCGGCCTCCTCCACCACCCGGC
The DNA here is from genome assembly GCA_050485885.1 of Gemmatimonadales bacterium. Taxonomy (GTDB): domain Bacteria; phylum Gemmatimonadota; class Gemmatimonadetes; order Longimicrobiales; family Gaopeijiaceae; genus SKNW01. The sequence goes on from JBJHCG010000013.1 coordinate 8,522, forward strand.
CCAGGTCGATCCGTCCACGCCCGGTGAGGGGGGCACCCACCACCACCTCCGCCGAGGCCGGCCGGATCCGGGCCTCCTTCCGGAATTCCCGCTGCAATGCCTTGGCCCGACGGAGGTTGTCCTCCCCGATGGGATCCAGGGCCCGGGGCATGGCTACCTCCCCCCGCACCAGGTAGTCCATGACGTACTCGTACGAGAGGCGGACGTAGCGATCGCGCAGCGCCACGGGGAGGTCGTGGCGGGAACGCCGGAGGATTTGCGAGAAGACCCGGTGCCACCGGGCATCGTCCTGGAAGGCCACCATTCCGCGGAAGATCCGGCGGTTCGTGCGGAAGGAGAAGAGGGTGCGCGAGAGGACGTCGTCGAAGAGCCGATCCGCCTCTCCATGGTCGTGCTGGAGGACCACCTCCCGCGCCAGCGAGGTGTAGGGGGCCCCGAGCTGCACATCCATCCGGTGCTCCCAGTAGGTGTGCCCCACCCCTTCCGTGCCCATGGTCAGGAGGAGCCGCCGGGGCACGAAGACGTTGTGCGCGATGGTGTCGGCCGCCAGGTGGGCCAGGTATCCGAACCCCACCGCCCGGAGTGCCTCCGAATCGGCCGAGGCCAGGATCTCCTCTCCCACGTGCCAGTGATGGCAGTGGCGACCGGCCGGGGCGTACTTCTTGGCAAAGGAAATGTCCGCCGCCACCGATCCGTAGAGAAAGGGGATGCGGTGCCTCTCCAGGAGGGTCCGGAGGGCGGGGGGAAGGAGGTGCGCCGAGGCCAGGACCCCTTCGCCAATGGCAATGTGCGTGGCCGGCCCCCACGCCAGAAGCTCGGTGGGGGCGAGGAGGAGCCAGACGACGGCCCACGCGAGGGAGGCCAGGATCATCGCGCCACCCGAGCCGGGCCCACCCTCAGCGGCGGCTCCCGTTCCCGAGCACGGCCCGCACCCCTGCGGGAATCCGGATGGCCCGCGCCGCCATCCGCCGGGGCCCTTCCGACAGTTCCGTAACGGGTCGGGGGGTGGCCCGCCGGAAGGCGGACCGCGCCTTCGACCACCCTCCCGGGCCTCCGGCGTCGCCGGAGCCGTCCCCCGCCGAGGCCGACGCATTCCGCGCCGCGCCTCGAAGGGTGAGCGCCAGGGCCGCACCCGCCAGGGCACCCACCACGAGGGCCAGGGAGAACTCGCTGGAATCACGGGTCATCGGGGGGCCTCCGGATCGGGGACGAGGGGGGGAGAGGAGGGGGAAGGCGACGAGGCGGGCGCCTTCCGGGGGGCGGCGGCCGGCACCGACCCCGGTCCGGCCCCGGCTTCGGGCCCGGCCACCGGCGGAGCGCCGGTGCGGGGCGGAGAGGCGGCTCCCGGATCCGCCGGGAAGGGACCGGCCGATCCCGCCGGGGAAGGCGGAGCGGCGGAGGGGGCGGGCGGAGGGGGCGCGGGCGGAGTCGAATCCGCCGCCGCGGGCGGGCTCGCGGGCGGGCTCAGGGGCGGAGCACCCGTGGTCGTGGCAGGCGCGCCCCGCGCGGTGGGCGGCGTCGCGGGCGGCGCCGAGGGCGGTGCGATCGTCCCCTTGGCCCGGTCCTCGCTCCGTCGGCCACTCCGTCGCCGGGACCCGCCATTCCCCAGGGCGCCAATGCCCCGGCGTACCCCCCGGGCCGTGGAGGCGGTGTCGAGGAAGACCTCCTCGGCCTCTTCCTGCACCACAGCGAGAAGGGCGTTGAATTCCTCGATCCTCTCCTCCATGCGGCGAGAGGCCAGGGTGACCTGGTCGCCGACCTTCGACACCGATGCCGAGAGCTGATCCGTCTCTTCCCGGATTCGGGCCGCCATGGCCTCCACATGTCCGAGCGTCCGGCCCACCCGGGCCACCGCCTCTCCCTCACGGATCTCCGCAGCGGTTCGTTCCAGCGACCGGACGGCCTTCCGGGCCTGCGCCAGAACCCCCAGCACCACGAGGAGAAGGGCCAGAAGAAGGAGCACGAAGGTGCCGGCCGCCACCCCGTACACGATGTCCAGGGCATCGCGCGACTGGACGAGGACAAGGGTATCCCCCCCCAGGGCGGGCTGGGTGGCGGAGGAAAGGAGCGTCGTCAGGAAAAGGGAAGACGTCATGATTCAAGAATAACGGGGGACCCCCGGAAGGTTCCAGAAGTCCTCCCGCCCGGGTAGGTTGGAGGGGCCCCCCGGCCCGGCCTCTCCCCGCCCCCCTCCGGAGCCGTTCGGCGCCATTCGAACCCCTCCGCACCCCTCCCCTCCTGTCAGGACTTCCGCGCCCATGCCCACCTTCGTCGTCGATGGCGGACACCCCCTCTCGGGGAGCCTCCGCCCTGCCGGAAACAAGAACGCCGCCCTCCCCTGCATTGCCGCCACCCTCCTGGCATCGGCGCCGGTGACCCTGGCGAACATTCCGCGGATTCGCGACGTCCTCACCCTTCTCGAACTCGTGGAGGCCATGGGGGCGCGGGTGCACTGGAGCGGAGAGAACGAGGTGGTCGTGGATGCCTCCGGGGTCACCTCGGGGCGGCCCGATCCGGTCCTGGCCGAGCGGATCCGGGCCTCCGTCCTCCTGGCCGGCCCCCTCCTGGCCCGCTTCGGCGAGGTGCGCCTCCCCCCTCCCGGCGGCGATGTGATCGGGCGGCGGCGTCTCGACACCCACTTTCTGGCCTTCGAGGCCCTCGGGGCGCGGATCACCCTCTCGGACGACGGCTTCCTCCTCCAGGCCGCGGGCCTGGAGGGGTGCGACCTCTTCCTCGACGAGCCCTCGGTGACGGGCACGGAGAACGCCGTCATGGCGGCCGTTCTCGCCCGGGGTACGACCCGGCTTCGGAACGCGGCGGCAGAGCCCCATGTGCAGGACCTCTGCCACCTCCTCGTGGCCATGGGGGCGCGGATCGAGGGAATCGGGACCCACACCCTCCTCATCGAGGGGGTACCCTCTCTCGGGAGCGCAGCCTTCCCCATCGGGGCCGACCACATCGAGGCCGGATCCTTCATCGGGCTGGCCGCGGTCACCGGGAGCGAGCTCCGCATCGTGGATGCACCCCTCGAGCACATGGATTCCACCCTCCTGGGCTTCCGACGCCTGGGGGTGTCCACCACCATCGAGGGGACGGACCTCGTCGTGCACGGCGACCAGGAGCGGGTCATCCAGCAGGACGCCTTCGGGCATGTGCCCAAGGTGGACGACGGCCCCTGGCCCGCCTTCCCTGCCGATCTGACCTCCATTGCCGTGGTCACCGCCACCCGCTCCACCGGGACCGTCCTTGTGCACGAGAAGATGTTCGAGTCCCGCATGTTCTTCACCGACAAGCTCGTCGGGATGGGGGCGCGGATCATTCTCTGCGACCCGCATCGGGCCGTGGTGGTGGGGCCCTCCCGGCTTCGGGGGGCACCCCTCGAGAGCCCCGACATTCGCGCCGGAATGGCCCTTCTTCTGGCCGCCCTCGCGGCCGAGGGAAAGAGCGTGATTCACAACGTGGGGCAGATCGAGCGGGGGTACGAGCGGATCGATGCCCGGCTCCGCGGGGTGGGGGCCCGGATCGAGCGTCGTGAATGAGACCTCGGGTGACAAAAGGGGGGCAGCCTTGAGCAAGGGGCGGGAACGGGCTATCATTCGGACGTGCTGGCGCCGCCCCGGTTGCGGTGTCTCTGGAAGTGGGGGAGCGGTCAGCCCCCGCTTTTTTTTACTCCGGTGTTCCGGGGTGGCACGAACGGACGAACCGGCTGGACGGGAAGGAGAGGCGCGCCATGGCCACGAAAATCGAAGCCATCGATCGGGGGATGGATGCCCGGGTCGAGGCCCTCGGCTACGAGGTCGTGGAGCTCGAGTGGGCGGGGAGCGCCTCCCGCCCCATTCTCCGACTCCGGGTGGACCGCCCCGGCTCCACCCGGGGTGACGGGGTGACGGTGGAGGAGTGTGCCCGGGTGAGTCGGGCTCTCGAGGGCTGGCTCGACGAAGTGCCCGAGCTTCCGGAGCGGTACGTGATCGAGGTCTCCTCGCCGGGGGTGGAACGTCCCCTGCACCGGAGGCGCGATTTCGAGCGCTTCGTGGGGAGCGAGATCCGGGTCAAGGCGGCCCGGGCCGTGGAAGAGGCAGGGGGGCCGCGCTTCGAGGCGAGGCTCGAGGGAGTGGAGGAGGAGGGAGGCGAGGGGGTGGACCCGGAAACGGGATATGCGCTCCGGCTCCGGCTCGGCTCCGGTGCATCGAAGGATGCATCCGGGGGCACCGGGTTCCGCCTCCCCAGGAGCGCAGTGGTGAAGGCCCACCTGGTGTTTCGGTGGGAGGAGGAGGCGGAGGAAGCGGAGGAAGGGTGAGGGGGTGCCCGCAGCACGGCGCGGCATTCCAGGGCAGAGCCTGAACGAGACGGGAAGCGGACCATGACGAACGCCGGACAGATTGTCGCTGCCATTCGGGAAATGGCAGCCCAGAAGAACCTGGACCAGGAAGAGATGAACGACCTGATCCGGGACGGGATCTCTGCGGGCCTCGCGCGGATCTTCGGAGCCAACGTGCGCCCCGAAATCCATATCGACGAGGTCTCGGGAGAGATCGACATGGTCGTGCTGAAGCGGGTGGTGGAGGAGGTGGAGGACAGCTCCGCCGAGATCTCCATCGAGAAGGCCCGCTGGGACGACCCCACCTACGAGGTGGGCGATGTCATGGAGATCCCCGTCACCTTCGACGAGTTCGGCTTCAACGCCATCGGGGCCGTGAAGCAGCGGATCGTGCAGCGGGTGCGCGAGGGCGAGCGCCAGCGGATCCGCGACGAGTTCGAACACCGGGTGGGTGAGCTCCTCTCCGGCGAGGTCCAGCAGACCGAGCGGGGGAAGATGGTGGTCATCCTGAACCGGGCCCGCGATGCGGAGGCCATCATTCCCTGGAAGGAGCAGAACCCCCGGGAGCGTTTCCGGCAGGGCGACTCCATCCGGGCGGTGCTGAAGAAGGTCGAGGAGACGCCCAAGGGGCCTCGCCTCATCCTTTCCCGGGCCGACCCCCTCTTCGTGGAGGCCCTCTTCCAGCTCGAGGTTCCCGAAATCCACCAGGGAATCGTGGAGATCCGTGCCCGGGCCCGGGAAGTGGGTGGGCGTACCAAGATCGCCGTCTGGTCGAGGGACGAGTCCATCGATCCGGTGGGCGCCTGCGTGGGCCTCAAGGGCTCCCGGGTGCAGGCCGTGGTCTCGGAGCTCGGAGGCGAGCGCATCGACATCGTGCCCTGGCACCCCGACACCGAGACCTTCGCCCGGCGGGCGCTGGCCCCGGCCCGGGTGGCCCGGGTCATTCCCGATCCGGCGCGCCAGGTGGTCACCGCCATCGTCGACGAGGACCAGCTCTCGCTGGCCATTGGCCGGAACGGGCAGAATGTCCGCCTCGCATCCCAGCTCATCGGGTGGCAGATCGACCTGTACGGGTCGCGGGAGTGGCTGGAGAAGGGCATCACCACCACGATTTTCGGAGAGGGTGGCGAGGACGACGGTCTGGAGACGGCGGACTTCCCCCTCTCCGAGCTGGATCTGCCCGCCGAAACTCTGGCGGCCCTGGATGGTGCGGGCTATCGTACCTTTCTCGACATCATCGATCTGGACCGGGCCGATTTCCTCAAGGTGGAGGGGATCGACGAGGAGGCTGCAGATGCCCTCCTCCGGATCATCGACGAGTTGACCGTGGTCGAGGGCGAGGAAGAAGGGGAGGAGGAGGACGCGGTGGCTCAGGCGGAAGACGGGGAGAACCCGGACGATGCCGAGGCCGCCGAGGCGGAGCCGGTCCTCGAAGAGGCCCCGACCGGGGAGACGGACGATGCCGGCGATGCGCCGGCGCGGGCCTGATCCGGTCGGGTTGCTCGGGCTTGCCCGACGGGCGGGCGCCGCGGTTTCCGGCACCGATCTGGTGCGGAGTGCGGTGCGCGACGGTCGGGCGCGCCTTGTGATTCTCGCTGCCGATGCGGCCGAGGGTCAGCTGGGAAAGATCCGGGGGGTGCTTCGGCACCACCCGGTGCCGGTCCGATGGATGCCCGATCGAGGGCAGCTGGGAGCGGCGGTAGGCTCGGGGCCGACCACGGCGGTGGCCGTGGTCGTGTCCACCTTTGCAGAGACGCTGGCGCAGGCTCTTCCCGACGAGCGGGAGGATGCCGGGGCCGGGCAGGAGGAAGCGGATAGGGATGCGGGTCGCTGAACTGGCAGATGAACTGAGGGTGAAGACGGACGAGCTCCTGGGGCTCCTCCGCGCGCTTGGAATCGTGGCGCGCACGGGGAGCGACCGGGTGAGCGAGGCCGATGCCGCCGTGGTGCGCACCCGCGTGGAGCGGGAGCTCCGCGCGGGGAAGAAGGACGTGGCGGCGGCCATCCAGTCGGCCATGGAGGAGTCCCGTCCCTCGACCCGCCGCCGCCGCCGGCGTGCCGCCGACCTGGATCCGGCCCCGGAGGAGGACGCCCCTGCGCCGGAGGATGCGGAGGCCGAAGCCCCGGCGTCCCCCGCCGCCGAGGGCACCCAGGCCGCGGTGGAGGTCGCGACGGGGTCCGAAGAAGCGGGTGAGGCTTCTCCCGCCGCCAAGGCCCCGGAAGCCCCGGCTGCGGCTGCGAGGGCCGAAGCTCCGGCTGCCGCGCCCGCCCCCGAGGCCCCCGGTTCGGGCGCGAAGGTCGCTTCGACCCCTGCAGCGAAGTCGCCGCCCGAGGGCGAAGCTCCGGCCTCGACCGAGGAACCCGCGAAGGCTTCGGCCTCGGCCCCCGCCGACGCACCGGAGCATCGTCCGGCCAGGGTCGGGACCGAGGCGCCCACGGCCGGAGAGAGCGCCGGGGGCGGGGCTCCGGCTTCCGCCACCGTCGAGGCCGGTGAGCCCGCCGCGGAAGCCCCGGCCACCGGGGAGGAAGGCGAGGGCGGCGACGAGGCCGCACGTCCCACCCGGCGCATTCGCCTCCCCTCGGCCAGGAGCACGGCTCCGGAGGGGACCCCTGCGGTGCGTCCCACGCCGGCGGCCAGCGCCGGCCCCGGCGGACAGGTGCGCATCCAGGCCGACGGGTACACCGCCGACGGTCGGAAGAAGGACAAGAAGAAGGGGAAGCGCCGGGGTGGAGTGGACCAGGACGCCGTGCAGGGGAATGTCCAGCGCGTCATGGCCGAGCTCAAGGGCGGGGGTGGCGGTGGCCGGAAGAAGCGCCGCAAGGGCCAGGGAGGCCCCACCCGCGAAGAGCTGGAGATGCGCGAGGAGGAGGTGCGCCAGCGCGCCGAGGAAGAGGCGAAGACCGTCCGCGTCAACGAGTTCCTGACGGTGGCCGAGCTCTCCGAGCTCATCGACGTCCCCTCGAGTCAGCTCGTGGGTGCCGCCTTCAAGAACCTGGGGCTCATGGTGACGATCAACCAGCGCCTCGACTTCGACCAGATCGAGCTCCTCCTGGAGGAGTTCAACTTCAAGGCCGTTCGGGAAGAGGAGTACGCCGAGGCCGACGAGGAAGAGGTGGCGGACGATCCGGAGACGCTCCGGCCCCGCCCTCCGGTGGTCACCGTCATGGGGCACGTGGACCACGGAAAGACCCTCCTCCTGGACTCCATCCGGAAGACGAACGTCGTGGCGGGCGAGTCCGGAGGGATCACGCAGCACATCGGGGCCTACCACGTGGAACTGGACGATGGCCGCGCCGTCTCCTTCCTCGACACCCCGGGGCACGCCGCCTTCACCGCCATGCGGGCTCGCGGTGCCGATGTCACCGACATCGTGGTCCTCATGGTGGCGGCCGACGACTCGGTCATGCCCCAGACCATCGAGGCCATCTCCCATGCCCGGAACGCCGGGGTCCCCATGGTCGTGGCCATCAACAAGGTGGATCTCCCCGCCGCGGACCCCATGCGGGTGAAGCAGCAGCTCCTCCAGCACCAGGTCATGGTGGAGGACTTCGGCGGCGATGTTCTCTACGCCGAGGTCTCGGCGAAGACGGGGCAGGGAATCGATGACCTCCTCGACAAGATCCTCCTTCAGGCCGAGATCCTGGAGCTCCAGGCGAATCCGGACCGACCGGCCCAGGGCACGGTGATCGAGTCCAAGCTCGACGTCGGAAAGGGTGCGGTGGCCACCGTCCTCGTGCAGAAGGGAACGCTCCGCGTGGGAGACTCCTTCGTGCTCGGGAAGTACGATGGCCGCGTTCGTGCCCTTCTCGACGAGCGCGGGCGCCAGGTTCCGGAGGCCGGGCCGGGGATTCCGGTGCAGCTCCTGGGCGCAGGCGGGGTCCCCCAGGCGGGAGACACCCTCCAGGTCATGGATTCGGACCGGGCCGCCGAGATCGCCCAGACCCGTCAGCGGCTCGAGCGCGAGAAGCAGCTCCGGATCAAGGACCGTGGCCTCAAGCTCGGTGACTTCGCCGCCTTCATGGGGCGCGGGGAGGTCAGCGTTCTCCCCCTCATCGTGAAGGCCGACGTGGACGGCTCGATCCAGGCCGTGGCCGACTCGCTGGAACAGCTCTCCACCGACGAGGTCCGGGTGGAGATCGTGCACCGGGCCGTGGGGGCCATCAACGAGTCGGACGTTCTCCTGGCCGAAACGGCGAAGGCCGTCATCATCGGCTTCCGGGTGCGCCCCGACGCGAACGCCCGGAACCTGGCCGAGCAGGCCGGGGTGGATATCCGCCTCTACGAGGTCATCTACGAGGCGGTGGACGAGATCAAGCTGGCCCTGGAAGGGCTCCTCTCGCCGGAAGAGCGGGAGAAGATCCTGGGCACCGCCGAAGTCCGCGAGGTCTTCAAGATCAGCCGCGTCGGGACGGTGGCCGGGTCCTACGTCACCGAGGGGATCATGGACCGGAAGGCACGGGCCCGGGTCATCCGCGACGGGATCGTCGTCTACAACGGGGAGTTCGCATCCCTCAAGCGCTTCAAGGACGACGTGCGGGAGGTCCGCGAGGGCTTCGAGTGCGGAATCGGGATCACGAACTTCAACGATGTGAAGGTGGGCGACGTGATCGAGTGCTACACGGTGGAGGAGTTCGCCCGTACCCTGGCCGGGAGCGAGTCCGGGCGGGAGGGGTGATCCCTCCGCCCGGACCCCCCGCCCCCCCGGACCTCCGGGGAGGCGCGTCGTGACGGTGGTGGTCCTGACCTGGGAGCTTCGCATTCCGGGGTGCCGCTCGCTCAAGGAAAAGCGGACGGTGGTCCGTTCCATTCGCGACCGCCTTCGCCATCACTTCCATGTCTCGGCGGCCGAGGTGGGTCTCCAGGATGTTCACGACCGGGCCGAGATCGCCGCCGCCTTCGTGACTTCCGACGGGAACGCGGCCGAATCCCTGGCCTCTCGCCTCGAGAAGTTCGTCGACGACAATGGACGGGCGCTGGTCATCCGGCGAACCCGCGAGGAGCGATAGATCCATGGCAGGAAAGCGAGCAGCCCGACTGAACGAGCAGTTCCGCCGGGAGATCACCGGGATCCTCCGGACCCAGGTGCGGGACCCCCGGATCGGCGTGCCCACGGTGACGGGGGTGGAGGTCACGCCCGACCTATGGTCTGCCCGGGTCTTCGTGCGCCCCGACCCCTCCATCCTCCCGGGTGGGGAGCGCGAGGCGGAGGGGGTCGCCGATGACCTCCTGGCCGGACTCGAGGCAGCGGCGCCCTACATTCGCCGGGAGCTCTCCGGCACCCTCTCCCTGCGCCGGATCCCCGAGCTTCGCTTCAAGGTGGATCGCTCCATCGAGCACGCGGCCCGGATCCATGCCCTGCTGGCCGAAGTCCTCCCCGAGGGGGAGGAGGACACGCCCGGGGCCGAGCCGGGTTCCGGGGACGCGGGTTCCGAAGGGACGGACGAGGGGGGGGAGGCGGCTTCTCCGGGTGCCGCGGACGGACCCGCCGCCGACGCCCAACCGGACACCGAAGCCGCCCGGTGACCCCTCCCCCGAAGGCGGAAGCCATGGGGATCCTCCCCCTGGACAAGCCGGTGGGTCCCACCTCCCACGACATGGTCGGGCGGGCCCGCCGCCTCCTCGGGATGCGGCGCATCGGCCACGCCGGGACCCTCGATCCCTTCGCCTCGGGGCTCCTCCTCCTCTGCCTGGGCTCGGCCACCCGCCTCGTGGAGGAGCTTCACGACCTGGACAAGGTCTACGAGGCCGTGGCCCACCTCGGGGTGGAGACCACCTCCGACGACCCGGAGGGGGAGGTCGTGGCCCAGGCACCGGATGAGGCCTGGCAGGCCCTGGGGGAGGAGGTCATCCGGGCGGCCCTTCGGGAGCAGGTGGGAGATCGCATGCAGCGACCCCCGGTCTACTCCTCCAAGAAGGTGAAGGGAGAAGCGGCCCATCGACGGGTGCGCCGGGGGGAGAAGGTGGAGCTCCCCCCCGTGCCAGTGCGGATTCATGCCCTCGAGCTCGTGGCGCTGGAACTCCCCTTCGTACGGTTTCGGGTGCACTGCGGAACGGGCACCTACGTGCGGGCCATTGCCCGGGATCTGGGCCAGGCGCTGGGCGTCGGGGCCCACCTCACGGAGCTTCGTCGCACCCGGATCGGGCCCTTCTCCGTGGAGGACGCGGTCTCCCCGGAGGACGCGGCGCGGGTCGAGCCCGGTGCGGGGTCGTCGCCCCGGGCGGAAGGAGACCCCGGTCCCGAGCGGGCACGCTGGATGAGCCACCTCCTCCCCCCTCTCGCGGCCGTTCGGCACCTTCCCATGATCCGACTCACCGCCGAGGAGGAGGCCCGCCTCCGCATGGGGCAGCGGGTGGAGCCGGGCGGGAGCGTGGGGCTTCCCGGAGAGGTCGGGGTGCCTTCGCCCGCGGTGGGAGCCACTGCACGGGAGGCGGGGGCTCCTGCGCCGGAGGTCGGGGGCGCTTCACCCGAGGCTGCGTCCCCCGGGAACCGGGTGGCCCTTCTCGGCCCCCGGGGGCTGATCGGGATCGGGAGCTGGGAGGGCGAACAGCTCCGGCCGCGGAAGATCCTTCCTCCCACCGACGAGGAAGGTCAGGGATGAAGGCGTCCGGACTCCGCTTCGATGGCCCTCCGGGGGTGCCCCCCGGCGAGAGCAACGTGGTCACGGTGGGGACCTTCGACGGGGTCCACCGGGGGCACTGGGCCGTTCTGGAGGAGATCGGTCGCCGGGCCCGGGATTCGGGGCGCCGGGCTGTCCTTGTGACCTTTCATCCCCATCCCCTGACCATCGTCCGCCCCGAGGTCGCCCCCCCCCTCCTCACCACTCCCGACGAGAAGAAGGAGATCCTGGCGGAGAGCGGGGTGGACTGGGCCGTCTTCGTGCGCTTCACCCCGACCCTCTCCCGCCTTTCGCCCCGGGCCTTCGTGGAGGAGGTTCTGGTCCGTCGTGTCGGGGTGGGCGAACTCGTCATCGGCTACGACCACGGCTTCGGACGGGACCGGTCGGGCGATGCCGGAACGCTCCGGGAAATCGGCCGCTCCCTGGGCTTTTCCGTCGACGTGGTGGGGCCCGTGGAGGCCGAGGGGGCCCCCATTTCCTCGAGCCGGATCCGGGCTGCGGTAGCGGCGGGGCGGATGGAGGAGGCCCGGGCCGGGCTCGGGCGGCCCTACGCCTTTCATGGTGCCGTGGTCCGGGGAGACGGGCGGGGGGCCTCCCTCGGCTTTCCCACGGCGAACCTCCAGGTGGCCGGCGAGGGGAAGCTCCTCCCCCCCCCGGGGGTGTACGCGGTGCGGGGAGTGCTCCCCACGGGAATCTGGCCGGGTGCCCTGCATGTGGGGCCTCGCCCGACCTTCGAGGGGTCCACCCCCTCGGTGGAACTCCACCTCCTGGACTTCGAGGGGGACCTCTACGGGGCCCGGGTCCGGGTGGACCTGATCCAGCGGATCCGGGGGATCATTGCCTTTCCCTCGGTGGAGGCGCTGGTGGCGCGCATGGAGGAGGACGTGGCGCGCTGCCGGGAGATCCTTGGATAGTGGGGCAGAGGTCCCGTGGCGCCCCGGCGCCCTGATCCACCCGGCCCCCCGCGCCCTGATCCAGCCGGGCCCCCGCGCCCTGATCCAGCCGTCCTCCCGGCCCCCTCAGCCTTGATCCCTCCGGCCCCTCCCGTTAGCGTTGAGGGCTTGAATTACAGGAGGACCAAGGCCCCGGTACACGCGGCTTCCCCTGCAGATCAACCTCTTGCGGAGGCTCGGAAGGCAGCATGACGATTACGAAGGAAGCGAAGACGGAGATCATCCAGAAGTTCGGTCTCCATGAGAACGACCGCGGAAGCGCCCCGGTCCAGGTGGCGATTCTGACCCATCGCATCAACGAACTCAGGGACCACTTCTCCGCCCACAAGGGCGACCATCACAGCCGTCGCGGACTGCTCAAGATGGTGGGTCGCCGCCGGCGGCTCCTGGAGTACCTGAAGCGGACCGATCTTCCCCGGTACCGGACCCTCATCGAGGAGCTCGGCCTCCGGAAGTAAGCGAGCACGACCCAGGCACGGCGGCCCCTGACGGGCCGCCGTGTCTCGTTTCGCCTCCTGGCCAGACCGGTTGCGGTCGGCCAACCCCATACCCTGGCTGGACTCCTCCGGCAGTTCCTTCCCCGCCGCACCGTGCGCCGGCGAAGGCCTCCGGTGGTCCGGCGGTCGCACCGATCCGGATCCGGCAGGGGGCGAGACTCCATTGACGGGCCCTGATTCCCGGGCGGAGCCATGGGGCTCCCCCGGCCTCGGCCCAACCACGCCGAATCATCGGAAAACGGACGACGCCAAGCATGACGCACCGAATCGAACGCGAATTCGCAGGACGCACCCTCACCATCGAGACGGGCCGCATGGCCCGGCTGGCCCAGGGCTCGGCCTATGTACAGTACGGAGACACGGCCGTTCTCTGTGCCGTGACCGTGCAAGACCGCCCCACCCACCTCCCCTTCTTCCCCCTCACGGTGGAATACCGGGAGAAGTCCTACGCGGCAGGAAAGATCCCCGGCGGGTTCTTCAAGCGGGAGGGTCGCCCGGGCGAGAAGGAGATCCTCTCCGCCCGGCAGATCGATCGGCCGCTCCGGCCCCTCTTCCCCGACGGGTTCATGCACGAGACCCAGGTCAACTGCCAGATCCTCTCGGCAGACCAGGAGAATGACGCCGACGTCATCGCCCTCGTGGCCTCGTCGGTTGCCCTCAACATCTCCAAGGTCCCCTTCGACACCCTGGTGGCCTCGGTCCGGGTCGGTCGCATTCGCGGTACCTGGATCCTGAACCCCACCTTCCAGCAGCTCGAGTACTCGGACCTCGACATGGTGGTGGCCGGCACCCGCGATGCGCTGACCATGGTGGAGGGGGGCGCCGTCGAGGTCCCCGAAGCCGAGATCCTCGAGGCCCTTCAGGTGGCCCATGAGGGGATCCGGCAGCTCATCGACATCCAGGAAGAGCTCATCGCCGACCTCCGCCAGCCCACGATGGAGTGGACCCCGCAGGCCCCCGAAGTGGACCTGGTCTCGAAGGTCGAGGGGATGGCCTCCGCACGCATCGATGCCGCCATGTCCATTGCCGACAAGGCGGAGCGGATGGACGCCCTCCAGACGGTAAAGGACTCGGTGAAGCAGGAACTCGCCGAGGCCCTCGACGAGGAGGCCTACGCCGCCGCGGAACGCCAGGTGGGCGACATTCTCCGGGGGTACGAGAAGAAGGCCATGCGCGAGAAGATTCTCGCCGACGGCGTGCGCACCGATGGCCGGGATCTCGACACCGTCCGTGACATCTCCTGCGAGGTGGGGGTCCTCCCCCGCACCCACGGGTCGGCCCTCTTCACCCGCGGGCAGACGCAGGCCCTCGTGGCGGCCACCCTCGGGACCTCCCGCGACGAGCAGCGGATCGACTCCATCGACTCTGCGGAGGAGATCACGAAGTCGTTCATGCTCCACTACAACTTCCCCCCCTTCTGCACCGGAGAGGCCCGGCCCATTCGCGGCACCTCCCGGCGTGAAGTGGGCCACGGCGCCCTGGCGGAGCGGGCCCTCCAGCCCCTCCTCCCCGCCTACGACGACTTCCCCTACACCCTCCGGGTGGTCTCCGACATTCTCGAGTCCAACGGGTCGTCCTCCATGGCTTCGGTCTGTGGCGCGTCTCTCGCCCTCATGTCCGCCGGGGTGCCCCTCCGGGCCTCCTGCGCCGGTGTGGCCATGGGGCTCATCAAGGACGGGGACCGGGTGGCAGTCCTCACCGACATCCTCGGGGTGGAAGACGCCCTGGGCGACATGGACTTCAAGGTGGCGGGAACGCGGGCGGGTGTGACCTCCATCCAGATGGACATCAAGGTGGACGGCCTCACCACCGAGATCCTGGAAACGGCGCTGGAGCGCGCCCACCGCGCCCGGATCCACATTCTCGACATCATGGACTCGGTGGTTCCCGAGCCGGCAGCCGAGCTTTCGGCCTACGCGCCCCGGATCACCACGATCCAGGTGAACCCGGAAAAGCTGGGCGAGATCATCGGACCCAAGGGGAAGACGATCCGCGCCATCCAGGACGAGTCCGGAGCCAAGATCGAGGTGGAGGACTCGGGTCTCGTGAAGATCGCCGCCGTTTCCGGCGAGGCGGCCCAGCGTGCCCGGGAAATGATCGAGGCCATCGTTCAGGAGCCCGAGGTGGGCCGGATCTACGAGGGGCCGGTGAAGAACACCACCACCTTCGGCGCCTTCATCGAGATCCTCCCCGGGCTCGAGGGGCTCTGCCACATTTCCGAGCTCGCCGAGGGGCGGGTCGAGAACACGGAAGACGTCCTGAAGCGGGGCGACATCACCCGCGTGAAGCTCCTGGCCATTGACGAGAAGGGGCGACTCCGCCTCTCCCGTCGGGCCGCGCTGGCGGAGGATGCCGCAGGCGAGGGGGCCGACGCCGAGGAAGGCGCAGCCGGATGACCCTTCGGACGTCGCATCGGATGTCGGGCGACCTGCAGCGCCGGAGTGGGGGGGCAACCCCCCCTCCGGCGTTTGCCGGTTCCGGGACTCCGGTGCTCGATGCAGCGGCGGTGGGCCGGGCCGAGGAGACCTGCCTCGACAACGGGATCCGGGTTCTCACCGAGACGATTCCCGGGATCCGCTCTGTGGCCCTTGGTGTGTGGGTCCGACAGGGCTCGGCCCACGAATCGGCGCATGACACGGGGGCGAGCCACCTCCTGGAGCACATGGTCTTCAAGGGGACCGAGACCCGGAGCCCCCGGGACATCGCCCTGGAGCTGGAGCGCCTGGGCGGGTCCCTCGATGCCTTCACCTCGCGCGAGCACACCTCCTACCAGGCCCGGGTCCTGAGCGAGCACACCCCGGTGGCCATGGAGGTCCTCTCCGACCTGGTCCTGAACCCCCTTCTCCGGGAGGAGGACCTGACCCTGGAGCGGGAGGTGGTCCTGGAGGAGATCTCCACCGTGGAGGACACCCCGGATGACCTCGTCTTCGAGCTGCACGGCGAGGCCCTCTGGGGGGAGCATCCCTACGGACGCTCCATTCTCGGCACGGAGGCCTCCGTCTCCTCTCTGGGGGTGGACACCCTTCGGGCCATTCACGAAGCCCGCTACCGGCGGGGCGAGCTCATTGTTGCCGCTGCGGGTCACCTCACCCACGAGGCCATCGTGGAGGAGGCTGCGGCCCGCTTCGGCCATCTCCCCCCTGGCGATGCGCCACCCGTTCCCGACGTGGGATGGGAGGGGGCGGAAACGGCCGGCGAAACCCATGTGGAACGCGATACCGCGCAGACCCACATCGTCTTCGGCAGCCGGACCCCACCCCGCTCGGCGCCCGACCGGTACCCCCTGAGCCTCCTTTCCTCGGCCTTCGGCGGGGGGATGAGCTCGCGCCTCTTTCAGCGGGTGCGGGAGGAGCTGGGGCTCGCCTACAGCATCTTCTCCTTCCAGTCCTTCTACTCCCGGGCCGGGGTGTCCGGGGTGTACGTGGGGACCCGGCCCGCCGGTGCGGAACGGGCCCTGGAGGAGATCCGCCGGGAATTCGCGCAGATCATGTCCAGGGGACTCACCGAAGAGGAGTTCCGGGAGGTCCGGGACCAGGTGAAGGGCCAGGTCATGCTCTCGCTGGAAAGCGCGGCGTCGCGCCTTTTCCGGCTGGCGGGCTTTGCGCTCTACGACCAGCCCAGGCTCACCCTCGACGAGCTCCTTGCACGCATCGAGGGGGTCACCCGCGACGAGATGGTGGCGGCCGCGGCGCTGGCCTTCGATCCGGATCGTCAGACCGTGCTGCGGCTGGGGCCGTCGGCGTGAGGGGTGGGGTGGGAAGGATCGAGAAAGGAGGAGAGGTCCCTGCCTTGACCCGGCGTGCCGGGAGGCGAGATTGGGAGGCGGGAAGAGTTGGTATGCAGTTGTGTATGCAAAACGGCGCGGCCCTTCCATGGCCGGCCATGGCGACGAACCCTGGAGCGAGGTGAAGGCGGGCCATGAAGATCGGCGTACCGAAGGAGATCAAGACGAACGAGTACCGCGTGTCCCTCGTTCCCGGAGGGGCCGAGGCCCTTGTCCGGAACGGCCATGAGGTCTTCATCGAGAAGGGGGCAGGGGAGGGGAGTGGCTTCGGCGACGACCTCTACATCCAGGCGGGCGCGACGATCCTCGACACGGCGGACCAGGTCTGGCAGACCGCCGAAATGATCCTCAAGGTGAAGGAGCCCATCGAGCCCGAGTGGAAGCGGATCCGCGAGGGGCAGCTCCTCTTCACCTACTTCCACTTCGCCGCCTCCGAGCCCCTCACCCGCGCCCTCATCGACTCCGGGTCCGTGAGCATCGCGTACGAGACGGTCCAGCTCCCCAATGGCGAGCTCCCCCTTCTCACCCCCATGTCGGAGGTGGCGGGGCGGCTTTCCATTCTCGAGGGAGCCAAGTACCTGGAGCGCTTCTATGGCGGCCGGGGCGTGCTCCTGGGCGGCGTTCCCGGGACCCCTCCGGCCCGGGTGGTGATCCTGGGCGGTGGCGTGGTGGGGACCAACGCGGCCAAGATGGCCGCCGGCTTCGGAGCCCGGGTCACGATCCTGGACCTCTCCCTCCCCCGCCTCCGGTACCTCTCCGATGTGATGCCGGCCAATGTGGAGCTCATCCACTCCAACCCGTACAACATCCGGGAGGCCCTCAAGACGGCCGACCTCCTCATCGGCGGGGTCCTCATTGCCGGGAAGAAGGCGCCCTCCCTGGTGACCCGGGAAGACCTGAAGCTCATGCAGCCCGGGTCCGTCATCGTGGACGTGGCCGTGGACCAGGGGGGATGCGTGGAGACGATCCACCCCACCACCCACGAGAACCCCATCTACGAGGTGGACGGGATCATCCACTACGCCGTGGCCAACATGCCCGGCGCCGTGGCCCGGACCTCCACCATGGCGCTCACAAACGCCACCCTCCCCTACGCCATCACCCTGGCGAACAAGGGGTGGAAGGAGGCCTGCCGTCAGGACGAGGCCCTCAAGCTCGGGATCAACATGGTCCACGGAAAGGTGACGTACGAAGGGGTGGCCGAGGCCTTCGGGCTCGAGTACCACGCCCCCGAGACCTTCCTGACCGACTGACCCGGGACCTGATGACCCCCGCCTCCCCCTTCCGGGTCCGCTTTCAGCGGCTCCCCTCCAATCCGGACCTCCCCCGCCCGGAGCGGGCCACGGAAGGGGCGGCGGGGTACGATCTCCGTTCCGCCGAAGCGGATTTCGACCTCCTCCCCGGGGTCCCCCGGGCGGTGGCCACCGGCCTCCGCATGGAACTCCCTCCCGGGGTGGAGGGACAGGTTCGCCCCCGGTCGGGGCTCGCCCTCCGGCATGCCGTGACGGTGCCGAACGCACCCGGGACCATCGACCCGGACTACCGGGGTGAGCTCAGGGTCCCCCTCCTGAACCTGGGTGCCGAACCGGTCCGGATCGCCCGGGGAGACCGGGTGGCCCAGCTCGTTTTCGCCCGTTTCGAAACACCCGCGGTGGAAGCGGTCTCCGAGCTCTCGGAGAGCAGCCGGGGAGAGGGAGGGTTCGGGAGCACCGGGACCGGGTAGGCCCGCCCGGACGAGCGCGGTCCCGCCCGCTTGCCCTCGCTCCCCCGCCTCCTTACAATCCGGGGCCCGAAGCGCGCCGTCGACCCCGAGGCGGCAGGCTTTCGGTTCTCCCCGGCTCCCTTGGGCTCCGGCCAGTCCGCCGTGCCCGGGAGCCGTCGTCCATCGCATCTTCTCCCGGGCCGCACCCCGGCCCCATCGGGTTTCGTCTTGTCCTCCTTTTCCAAGTGGTTGAACTCCGGCTCCCTCGTCCCGGTGAACGACATTGCCGTGGACCTGGGAACCGCCAACACCCTCGTGTACGTGAAGGGCGAGGGGATCGTGCTGAACGAGCCCTCCGTCGTGGCGGTGGAACGGGGTTCCAAGCGTATCCTGGGGATCGGGCTCGAGGCCAAGCGCATGCTGGGCCGCACGCCCGAGGGGATCGAGGCAGTCCGGCCCCTGAAGGACGGGGTCATTGCCGATGTGGATGTGACGGAGATGATGCTCCGCCACTTCCTGAAGCAGGTGACCTCGAAGCGGATCTTCCGGATCAAGCCCCGGGTCATCGTGGGGGTGCCCTCGGGAATCACCGAGCTCGAGCGCCGTGCCGTCCGCTCCTCGGCCATGGCGGCCGGGGCCAAGGCCGTCTACATGGTGGCCGAGCCCACGGCCGCGGCCATCGGAGTGGGCCTCCCCATCGAGACCCCCACGGGAAACATGGTCATCGACATCGGGGGCGGGACCACGGAAATCGCCGTCATCGCCCTTTCCGGCATTGTCTCCAACACTTCCATCCGGGTGGGGGGCGATGAGCTCGATGCCGCCATCGTCACCTTCCTCCGAAAGAACTACAACCTCCTCATCGGAGAGCCCACCGCCGAGGCGGTGAAGATCCAGATCGGCTCTGCCTGGGCCGAGGAGGGAGACGAGCGGACCATGGAGGTGAAGGGGCGCGACCTTGTGAGCGGGATCCCGAAGACGGTGACGGTCCACTCGCAGGAGATCCGGGAGTGCATCCAGGAGCCCATTCAGGCCATTGTCGAGGCGGTGCGCCGGGCGCTCGAGATCACGCCGCCGGAGCTCTCTTCCGACATCGTGGACCGGGGAATCGTCATGACCGGAGGGGGTGCCATGATCCGGGGTCTGGACCGGCTCCTCAGCACCGAGACGAACCTTCCCATTCATGTGGATGAGGAGCCCCTTACCTGCGTGGTGCGCGGGGCCGGGCGGATCCTGGACGACCTGACCAAGTATCGGAACGTCCTGACCTCCTGAGACCCCTTCTCCCCGCGGCGGCCCGACCATGCCTCCCTACGACGTGGATGGAAGCGAGGAGAGGAGCCGGCGGGAGCTCATCCTCTCGGCCGTCTGGATCCTCGCGGCCGTCCTCCTGGTGATTCTTCCCCTCTCGGTGCAGCAGGGGATCTCGGCAGGGCTCCGGGCCTCCGTCCTGGCCCCCTTCCTCTGGACCCAGGAATCGGTGAGCCGAACCCGGGTCCGGGCCATCGAGATCGAGCTCCTCCAGGCCCGCCACGACTCGGTGGTGGCCCTCCTCGCCTCCCAGGCCGAACTGGGTGCCGAGAACGCTCGCCTCCGCGACCTCCTGGACCTCCGGGAGCGGACGAGCCCTGCCTTCGTCCCCGCCTCGGCGATCCGCCCCGGAACCCGGGGGTCGGAAAGCATGTTCCTTCTCGATGTGGGTGCACAGGACGGGGTTGCGGTGAACGACCCGGTGGTGGCGGCAGAAGGTCTCGTGGGCGTGGTGCGCGAGGTGGGGCCCCGGAGTTCGACCGCCCTGGACTGGACCCACCCGGATTTCGCCGTCTCCGTCATGACCCTCGACGCCCAGGTCTTCGGGATCGTGGAGGCCCGGGCAGGGGCCTTTCGCGAGGCCGATCGCCTCATGCTCGACGGCATCCCCTTCTACACCCTCCTCGAGCCGGGGGAGGTTCTCGTGACCTCGGGGCAGGGGTACCTCTTCCCCCGCGGAATCCGGGTGGGCACAGTCCTTTCCCTGGCCGAGGCCGAGGCAGGGTGGCGCCGCGGGTACTGGGTGCAGCCGGCGGTCCGGGTGGGGAGCGTGACCCACGTCCTCGTGATCACCGGGGAGGAAGGCCGCCCCGTCTCCGACCTCACGCACCTCTGGGCCCCGCCCGCCATGGATGATCCCGAATCCGGGGAGGGGGCCGAGCCGGGGGCCCCCGGTCCGGACGCCACCGACCTCGAGCGCGAGGACCCGGACGGTGCGGCCCTCCAGCGCGAGGATCCGGACGGTGCGGCCCTCCAGCGCGATGAACCGGACGGTGCGGCCCTCCAGCGGAACGACCCTGCGCAGGACGATCCCGCGGTCGACGACCTCGGCCGCGCCGAAGGGGACCTGGACGCTCCATGAGGCGCGGGCCCCTCTTCTGGATCATCCTCGGGGTGCTTCCCCTCCTCCACTTCCTCTTCCGGGTGGGGCTGGGGCTGGGTCCCCTGGCACCCGACTTCCTCGCGCTCTCCCTCCTCCTGGCGGCGAGGGAAATGCGCACCTCGCGGGCGGCGGCGCTGGGGTTCGGGCTGGGGCTCATGGAAGATGCCTTCTCCATCCTCGCCTTCGGCGCCAACACCCTCACCTTCACCCTTCTGGGGGTGGCGGCCTCCCGGACCCGCGACCTCTTCGTGGGTGAATCCGCCACCTTCTTCGCGGGGTATCTCTTCCTCGGCATCTGGCTCCGCCATGCCCTTCACTGGGTGCTGGCCGGGCGGGAGGTCCGGGGCGATGCCCTCCGGGTCCTTGTGGTGGAGGCCCCGGCCGCTGCAGCATACGGAGCCGGGGTCGGCCTCCTCCTCCTCCTCGCCACCGGCGCCCTGGTCCGCGAGCCCTCGAACTGAACCCTCCCCATGAAGTCCGCCCATCCGAACGCCCAGCGAAACCGCGCGCGCGGGGCTGTCCTCCTCCTGGGGGCGCTCCTTCTCATCCTGCTGGGATCCTTCTTCCGTGCCCAGGTAGTCCGGGGTACGGCGTGGGCGCTCCAGTCGGACTCGAACCGCCTCCGTGTCCTCCCCGTGCCGGCCCCGCGGGGAACGATCTTCGATCGGTACGGAGAGGTCGTGGCCGACAACGTGCCCTCCTACTCCCTCTCGCTCTTCCCGGCCCCCGTGGACTCGGTGGCGGCCGCCCTTCAGCGACTTCAGCCTCATCTTTCCCTCTCCGACGAACGGATCGAGGGGCTGGTGGACCGGTTCCGGGCGAACCGCAGGCAGCCGCTCCTCGTGAAGATGAACCTCACCGATGAGGAAGTGGCGGTTCTGGAGGAACGGCGCGCCGACTTCGCCGGGGTCTTTCTCGAGATGCGCCCCCGGAGGCGGTACATCGGTGGGGAGGCCCTGGGCCACGTCCTCGGATACCTGGGAGAGGTTTCTCCCGGCGAGCTCGAGTCCCCCTCCTTCGAGGGGTACGACCCGGGGATGATCGTGGGGAAGGACGGGATCGAGCGGCAGTACGAACGGCGGCTCCAGGGGTCCCATGGCATCCGCTATGCCGAGGTGGATGCGGTGGGGCGGATCGTGGGATCGTTCCAGGGGCAGGCGGCGCGTCCGGCCCTTCCGGGAGGCGACCTCCACCTTCACCTGGACCTGGGGCTCCAGCGCTACATTCACGAGATCTTCCCTCCGGGGATGCGCGGCGCCGTGGTGGCCCTCAATGTGGAGGATGGCGGGGTCCTCGCCCTCTACTCGGCCCCCTCCTTCGACCCCGGCGAGTTCATTGGCGGGATCTCGCGGCAGCGCTGGCAGGAGCTGAACGAGGATCCGGACGAGCCCCTCTTCAACAAGGCGGTGCTCGGGCGCTACCCCCCGGCCTCCACCTGGAAGCTGGCCTCCGCCGCCATTGCACTTGAAACCGGGGCCATCCGTCCCGACGAGCGGATGCCCGTTCCCTGCCTCGGCTCGTACACCTTCGAAGGGCGCACCGCCCGATGCCACAGGGCCGAAGGGCATGGCCACCAGACCCTGGCGGGCGCCATTGCCACCTCGTGCAACGTCTTCTTCTACCAGATGGGGATCCGGGTGGGGCTGGACCGCCTCGTGGAGGAGGGCCACCGCCTGGGCTTCGGGGACCGATGCGGGATCGATCTGCCCCGGGAGATCGACGGCGTCTTCCCCGAGAGCCGGGAGTACTGGCAGCGGACCTGGGGGTACCGGGCGGCCGAGAACGAGGTCATGACCATGGCCATCGGGCACGGTCCGAACGACCAGTCGCCCCTCCGGATGGCCCAGTTCTACCTGGCCCTGGCCCGGGACGGGGACGCCCCGGCCCCTCGCCTCCTCCGGGACGTCCAGACCGAAGTCGAGCCCGCCTGGTCCATGGACCTCTCCCATGAAAGCCTCGAGGCTCTTCGCGACGGCCTCCGGGCGGTGACGCGCCCTGGCGGCACGGCCTTCCTCCGCGCTGCCCTCGAGCAGTGGGACATCATCGGGAAAACGGGAACGGCCCGGGTCTTCGCACACCGTCCGGCCCACGCCTGGTTCGTGGGGATGGCAGGCCCCTGGGGAGGGCGCTCCGAGATCGTGATCGCGGTGATCGTGGAGGAGGGCGAGTCAGGGAGCGCGGCCGCCGCACCCATTGCGGCGAAGGCGGTGGACTACCATCTGCGCCGCAAGTACGGGATGGAGGTGGACTCGATCCAGACCCTCTGGGAGCACAACATGGCGGGGATCCCCGCGCCCTGGGCCTGGAACCGGGACGTGATCCCCCTGCCGGCCCTCCCGGAGGAGGGGGAAGGAGCGGAGGCCGATGCAGATGCCCCGCCCTTCGACCCGTCCCTCCTCCAGGGACCGCGCCCCCCGGAGGCGGGCCCTCGACCCCGTCCCATCCCGCCGGGAGGGGACCCGGTGCAGGGGGAGCGGCCAGGGACTTGAACCGCTTTCGTCGGTGGCTGGGTGATCCCGTCCTCTTCGGCCTTGCCGCCTTTCTCACCCTCTTCGGAGTGGCGATGATCTACTCGGCCGGGGTGCTGAACGTCCCGAGTCCGGTGGTGGAGCGCGCCTGGATCCGGCAGCTCCGGTGGTGCGTGGTCGCCCTCGTGGCGTACGCCGTGGTCCTTCGCATCCCTCCCCGATGGATCGAGTGGGGGTCCGTTCCGGCGTACCTCTTCGGGGTGGTGGCGCTGGCCGCCGCCCTCGTGGTGGGGACCGGGGCAGGTCCGGCCGAGAGCGTGGGGCGGTGGATCGTGGTCGGGCCCCTTCGCTTTCAGCCCTCGGAGGTGGCCAAGATCGCGGCGATCCTCGGGCTCGCCCGCTTCCTCGCCTCCCGCGAGTCGGGCCCCACGAACCTCAAGGACCTGGTTCTCCCCGCCCTCCTCGTGGGGTTCCCCCTGGGCCTCGTGGTTCTCCAGCCCGACCTGGGCACGGCCCTGGCCTTCGTGGGGATCCTCTTCGCCGTGCTCTACTGGGCCGGAACGCCTCCGCTCCATCTCTTCCTCCTCGCCAGCCCCGGGCTCGCCCTCATCCTCTC
Organism: Gemmatimonadales bacterium; assembly: GCA_050485885.1. Taxonomy (GTDB): domain Bacteria; phylum Gemmatimonadota; class Gemmatimonadetes; order Longimicrobiales; family Gaopeijiaceae; genus SKNW01. Next base: position 31,891 of record JBJHCG010000013.1, read on the forward strand.
CTTCGACACCCGGATCTGGTCGGCCTACTTTCTGGGCCTTCTCGTGGCCGTGTACCTCCTCCGCTTCCGTCTCTACCTGGTGGAGTCGGCGGCGGTGGTGCTGGGAAACCTCGCCGCCGGGACCGTGGCCCTCCCGCTCTGGAATTCCCTGGCCACCTACCAGAAGAATCGCCTCCTCGTCTTTCTCGACCCGGGAATGGACCCCCGCGGGGCCGGGTGGAACCTCATCCAGTCCAAGGTGGCCATCGGGAGCGGCGGGCTCTTCGGAAAGGGGTTCACCGAGGGCACCCAGAAGCGCCTGGACTTCCTTCCCGAGCAGCATACCGACTTCATCTTCAGTGTGGTGGGGGAGGAGCTCGGCTTTCTTGGCGTGGCCTTCGTGATCCTCCTCTTCGGGGCCCTCCTCCACCGCCTCGTGCAGCTCGCCGAGCGCGTGCAGGATCCCTTTGCCGGCCTCGTCCTCTTCGGTATCTTCGGGGTCTGGCTCGTCCATATCTTCATCAATACGGGGATGACGATCGGGATCGTTCCGATTACCGGCATCCCCCTCCCCTTCCTGAGTTACGGGGGCACCTTCCTCGTGACCTGCTGGGTCCTCGTCGGCCTCGCGGTCCGCATGTCCCGGGAGGAATGACCAGCATGTCTTGGTTCCGGAAGCAGAAGCAGCCCCTGAAGAACGACGACCGTCGGGACCTCCCGTCGGACGTCTTCGTGAAGTGCGATGCGTGTGGCGAGATCCTCTACCGCGAAAAGCTGGCGCAGAACGACCATGTCTGCCCCCGCTGCGGCAACCACTTCCGCATTGGTGCCGATCTCTACATCCGGCTTCTGACGGACGCCGGGAGCTTCGAGGAGACGGAGGCCGGGCTCCGGAGTGGGGATCCCCTGGAGTTCTCCGACCTGAAGCCCTACCGGGACCGCCTTCGTGCTGCCGAGACGAAGACGGGCCGGGGCGACGCCGTGGTCACCGGACGGGCGACCCTCGACGGGATCCCCGTGGCGCTTGGCGTCATGGACTTTGCCTTCATCGGCGGGTCCATGGGCTCGGTGGTCGGCGAGAAGATCGCCCGCCTGGGGCGTCTTGCCCTCGAGGAGGAGCGCCCCCTTCTCCTCGTGTCGGCCTCGGGCGGGGCCCGGATGATGGAGGGGATCTACTCCCTCATGCAGATGGCGAAGACCTCGGCCGTGCTGGCCCGGCTCCATGAGGCGGGGCTCCCCTTCCTCTCCATTCTCACCCACCCCACCACAGGGGGGGTCACCGCCTCCTTTGCCATGCTGGGCGATGTGAATGTGGCCGAACCCGGGGCCCTCATCGGGTTTGCCGGCCCCCGGGTCATCGAGGAAACGATCAAGCAGGAGCTTCCCGACGACTTCCAGACCGCCGAGTTCCTCCTGGAGCACGGCATGGTGGACCGGGTGGTGGACCGACGGGCCATGAAGGAGGAGCTGGCGCGCCTCCTCCGTCACCTCTTCGTGCACGACGGGGCAGGGTTCTCGGGGTGAATCCGGGAGGAGCCGGAGCCCTCCGGCACGACGGCTGGTACGGGCCGCCGACGGACGATCCGCTGGCGGCCCGCCTCTTTCCCCCCCTCCCGGGGCGCGTGCTCTGGGGGCTGGACCGCATGCAGCGGATCATGGCCGCCGTGGGGAGCCCGCACCGCGCCGCCCCCGCCCTCGTGGTGGGGGGGACCAATGGAAAGGGATCGGTGGCCCACCTCTGGGCCTCCATCCTCCATGCCTCGGGCCTTCGGACGGGGCTCTATACCTCCCCCCACCTGGTCCATTTCCGGGAGCGGATCCAGGTGGACGGCGCCCCCCTCCCCGATGCCTTCCTGGAGGAGGTGGCCGACGAGCTCCGCTCGCCCATCGTGAAGCGCCAGCCCTCCTTCTTCGAGGCCACCACGGCGCTGGCCCTCACGGCCTTCGCCCGGGCCGAGGTGGAGGTCATGGTGCTGGAGGTGGGGCTCGGCGGTCGCCTCGATGCGGTGAACGTGGTGGACCCGATCCTTACCGCCGTGACAAATGTGGGGCTCGAGCACCAGGACCTTCTGGGCCCGGATCGAGCTGCGATTGCGCGGGAGAAGGCAGGGATCTTCAGGCCGGGGGTGCCGGCCTTCACCGCTTCCCACGACCCGGAGGTGCTGCGCGTCCTGGCGGAAGCGGCCGCCTCCCTGGGCCTCCCCCTGGCCCGGATCGGGTCCACCCCCGGCCGCTCCACCCTCGAGGGGGACGCCCCGGGAACCGAACTCCAGCTCCGCACCCGGATCTGGGGAGAGCTCTCTCTCCGCACGCCCCTCCTGGGCGCCCACCAGCGCGCGAACGTGGCCCTGGCGGTCCGGGCCCTCGAGGCCCTTCCTCCCCGGCTCGTACCCCCGAGGCGGGCCATTCTCGAGGGGGTGGGCCGGGCCCGGGTCCCGGGGCGGCTCGAGTTCCTCGAGCACCCGACCCTGGGGCGCGTCCTCCTCGACGTGGCCCACAATGCAGAGGGGATGGAGGCACTGGCCGCGGCCCTCGCCGATCTCGCCCCCACGCGCCCCGTGGTGGCGGTGGTGGGGATCCTCTCCGACAAGCCGGTGGAGGCCATGCTCCGGGCCCTTCGCCCTGCCGTGTCCGGGATCGTGCTCACCACCCCGGCCTCGGCTCCGGCGTCGCGGCGGTGGGACCCCCGGGCGGTGGCCCACGCCCTGGGCGACCCGGGGGTGGAAGCGGTGGAGGGGTCCGGGGACGGAGAGGGCGGCCACGCGACCGCGGGAGCCGGCTCCGGAACCGGAAACGGAGGGGACAGGGGAGCCCGGGAGGGAGGGATGGGCGCTGCCCTGGCCCGGGCCCGTGAGCGGGCCGGGCCGGAGGGAATCGTTCTCGTCACCGGGTCCTTCTACACGGTGGGCGGGGCGCTCGCCACCCTCGGAGCCGCCCCCTCGACCCGCCCGGAGAACGACCCGGACCACTGACCGAAGGGCGGGGGCGGGAGGGACCGAAAGGACGCGCCTGGGAGCGCACGAAAGGGCCTGGGGAGAGGGCGCGAAGGGGGCTCAAGTCCTCGTGTACGGCGCCGATACTTCCCCACGAGCACCGCCCCCATTTCGCCCGGCCTCCCCGGCCCCCCTCCTCCCCCCGGTCAGGAGCTGGACCTCTTCATGGACAAGGCCTCCATTTTCGGAGTCCTGGCAGGAACGGCCCTGGTGCTGGCCGCCATCGTGCTCGGCGGGAACGTCCTCATGTTCATCAACATCCAGGGAATGCTCATCGTGGCCGGTGGGACCCTGGGGGCGGTGAGCATTGCCTTTCCCACGAACGAACTCAAGCAGATCCTCCGGGTCTCCCGCCGCGTCTTCCACGACCCGGGCAACGAGATGGAGAAGATCGTGGAGTTCATGGAGCAGGCCATGCGCACCCTCCGGAAGGACGGGTACCTGGGCCTCGAGTCCATTGCCGAGGAGGCCCCCACCGGCCCCCTTCGCAAGGGGCTCATGCTCATCGCCGACGGGACGGACTCGGCCACGATCCGGCAGATTCTCCAGACCGAGCAGATCCACATGGAGAAGCACCACCGGGCCGGGCAGAAGATCTTCAACGAAATGGGGAAGTACGCCCCGGCCTTCGGGATGGTGGGAACCCTCATCGGCCTCGTGCAGATGCTCGCGAACCTCGATGACCCCTCGAGCATCGGACCGGCCATGGCCGTGGCCCTCCTCACCACCTTCTACGGGGCGGTGGCAGCCAACGTCCTCTTCCTCCCCATGGTCACGAAGCTGGATCGTCGCATCAACATCGAGGTGATCCAGATCCAGCTCACCCTGGTGGGGCTCGAATCGCTCAACCAGGGGGAGCCTGCCGCCATTCTCCGGGAGAAGCTCCAGGCCTTCCTCGTCCAGCACAGCGGTCCCTCCAAGGAGTCCCTGCAGGAGGCCGCCTGATGCCCGCGCGCGAGGGGAAGGAAGGGGCGGAAGGACCGGCCATCGTTCCGGACTTCCAGTTCGGAGAAACGCTCGTTGCCACCGAGGTGGAGGAGGGTGCGCCGGCCTGGACCACGACCTTCGGGGACCTCATGAGCCTGCTTCTCACCTTCTTCGTGCTCATGTACTCCATGTCGGAGCTCAAGATGGAGCGCTTTCAGATGGCGAAGGATTCCATCGTGGAAGCGCTGGGTGGGTCCGCCTCGATCCCCCTGGATCCCCCCCTTCCGCCCGGGACCCCGGAAACGGGAGGTGGCCTTCCCCTGAGCGGTGCTCCCCCGCCGGCCGCGGTCGATGACGAGACGATCCTCGCCATCGTGGAGTCGTACCTGGAGCGGATCGCCGAGCGCCTCGAGGAGATCATCGAGGAGAACGGCCTGGAGGAAACCCTTTCGGTGATCCGTCACGACGACGGGGTCCGCCTTCGCATCCTCTCCACCACCCTCTTCCCCTCGGGCTCGGCCCATCTCTCCGAGGACAAGCGGTGGATCGTGGAGATCCTGGGCGAGGTGACCTCCGCGCTGGACGTGCCGGCGGTGGTTTCCGGGCATACCGACAACGCACCCATTCGCACCGCCCAGTTCTACTCCAACTGGGAGCTCTCGGCAGCCCGTGCGGCCGGGGTGGCCCGGGAACTCGTGGCCCAGGGGTACGACGCCGCCTCGATCCGGGTGGAGGCCTTCGGCGAACACCAGCCCCTGGTCGAGAACGTCACGGCCGAGGGACGGTCGCAGAACCGCCGGGTGGAGATCCTGTTCTCGCGGGAGGACATCTTCACGGCCGTGGTGCGGTGGCGGGCCGAGGGTCGCGACGTGCCCCAGGTGGAGGAGTAGGGGGGAGGCCGCAGGAGGAAACAGGGCTCAACCCCGCCCCCCCCGATCGGCCCCCGCCCCCCCGATCCTCGACTCAGTCGTCCCAGCGCCATTCCCCGGCCCGCTCCAGCGGGTCGCGGACGCCCAGCGTCTCCAGTCGCTCCCCGGTCCGTGCGTGATCCCAGTGCGCGTACGGGAAGGGCTCCACCTGGGCCAGGGCCCAGAGGAGGGCGGCCGAGACGGCGGCGGTGGCGGAAATCCCCTCCTCATCGAGGACGGCCCGGACATCGGCGGTGGTATGGGAGACCCCGGCGGCCTCGGGACGCTGTCGGCTCCGCACGCTCACCACCGGCACTCCCTCCATGAGGAAGGGCTGGTGGTCGGAGTAGATGCCTCCCCCCGTGCCATGTTCGGGATCCAGATCGAATCCCTCGGCGGCGAGGGGCGCGCGAACGGCGTCGAGGAATGCGTGCCCCTCGGGGCGCCCCATGGCCCCCAGTCCCACCGGGGCCCCGACCACGTCGAGGTTGAGGGTGGCCACATGCTGCCCCAGCGTTCCATCGGCGAGGCGGTCGGCCACGTAGGCCCGGGAACCGTAGAGCCCCAGCTCCTCGCCCATCCAGAGGGCGAAGCGGATCGTGCGGCGGGGGCGCTCCCCCGTTTCGGCCACATGAGCGGCCAGGGCCCGGGCCAGGTCGAGCACGGCCATGGAGCCCGAGCCATTGTCCACCGCCCCCGTGGCCAGGTCCCAGGAGTCGAGATGGGCCCCCACCACGATCACCTCGTCCGTCTCCCCCTCCAGATCGGCGAGAACATTGGCGGCGGTGGTGCGCTCCATCCAGTTCTCCAGGTGGAGACGAGCGCGGACGGGCCCTTCGGCAAGGGCTTCACGGAGTCGGTTGCCGGTGGCGAGATCGGTGGCGGCGGCAGGGATCTCCGTGGGCTCGTCGCCCATGGTGGCCACTCCGATGGGGACGAGCTCCCCCTCCCGGTTGTTCACCTGGATGAATCCCACGGCACCGGCCCGGGTGGCGAGGGTCACCTTTTCCGTTCGATGCACGCCCCGGCCGTATCCCGGCGGCGCGGCCACATCGACCACCACGATCTTCCCCTCCACAGCCTCGCCCAGGGCCTCGATCTCCTCGGCCGTCCCGTAGCCGGCATCCAGGAGGTCGGCTTCCACTGTGTGGCTTCCCACATGTCCCAGGGCCAGAAGGGGGAAGGGGCCCTCGAGGGGCGTGGAAGACGCGAGAACCTCGAACTCGGCCTCGATCCGGTCCCAGGCCAGGAGGTCGAAGGACTCCTGCCGCACATTCGAAAGGCCGAACTCCCGGAACCAGGCCTCGACCCGGTCCTGCGCCGCCTCTCCGGAGGGGAGGCCCGAGATCCGGGCCCCGATCTCGTCGAGGAGGGCGTCGCCGAAGCGGCTCACCTGGGTGCCGGCCCGCGCCGCCTCGGCCAGGGAGCCCAGCCCGAGGGCGTCCAGCGAGGCCGGATCCCCCGTCCACTCGGCAGGGACTTCCACCTCGGCCGCGTCGGGGGCCGGGGCATCCACATCGGCAGTGCCGCACCCGGCCAGGAAGCCGCCCACGATCAGGGCTCCCAGGAGACATCCCCCGGCCGGAAGGATGGCGCGCAAAGAGGGGGCCGGGGGGTGCCGGTGGGGATGCAGGGGTGCGGGGGGAGGGCGGAGCATGGGATCACTCCCGGGGTCGGAGGGGGCGAAGCGGGGGAACCCCGAACCACGAAACGAAGGACGGGGCGGGGGAGGGTACCCCCCTCCCACCACCCCGTCAACGTTCGCACGCACCCACGCAGGCGAGCGCCCTGCATCCCGCCGGGCCTCAGCCTCCGGCCAGCTCCTCCAGCGAGGTGGCGAGGAGTGCCAGGAGGCGGGCGTCCTCCCCGCTCGCGTCGATTCCGCGAACCGTCCCGGCCAGCGCCCGGAGTCCCTCGGTCCGGGCACTCCCCTGCGCGCCCTCGGCCTGGTCCAGTGCCTGGCGCGCCTCGGCGAGGGTGGCGTTCGCCAGCTGACCTCTCCGTTCCAGCTGGTCCAGGTGGGCCCTGGAACGGGCGAAGGTGGCCGGCCAGACGATGCGTGGCTGCCCCTGGGGGTTGAAGGTCTCGAAGCGGACGGAGCGGGCCGCCTCCAGTTCGGCGGCGGTGAGGTGGGGGCTCTCGACGAGCTCGAAGATGTCGAGGCCCCGGGCGATCTCCGAGCTCACGATGATCCCGTTGTGCCAGTACACCGACCAGCTCCCCGCCATCTCCATCCGGTCGGCGTCCACCGGTCCCCGGTCGTGGAAGGCGATCTCGAAGGGGTTCTCCGGGTCGGTGAAGTCGAAGACCGAGATGCCCCCCTGGTACCAGGCCTGCACCTTGATGTCGCGCCCGGGCACGGGAATGAGGGAGCCGTTGTGGGCCACGCAGTTCTCCGCCTCGGTCTGGGCCGCGGGGATCTTGAAGTAGCTGCGGAAGCGGAGTCGCCCGTCCTCCACCGAGAAGAGGGCGTTCGCTCCCCACTCCGGCGGGTCCGTGTCCCGACACTTGGGCGCCCCTCCACCCCCCCACTCATCGGTGAAGATGACGGTGGTCCCGTCGTTGTTGAAGGTTGCCGAATGCCAGTAGGCAAAGTTCGAGTCGGCCACGGCGTCGAGCCTGACCGGGTTCACCGGGTCGCGAATGTCGAGGAGGATCCCGTACCCCTCGCAGGCGCCTCCGGCGATTCCGGCCTCGGGGAAGACGGTGATGTCATGGCACTGGTTGGGCCCGGCATTCGGGTCAACCCCGTCCCCCATCATCCCCTGGGCCAGGAGCGGAAGTCGCTCCCGCAGCGCAGTGGAGTCGGCGGCGGTGGGGGCCCCGCTCCCTCCCCGCATCTGGACGAACTGGCGCAGGAGATCGTCGGCCATCTCGTCGGGGAGGATCATCATCTCCCCGATGAGGTCGGTGAGGTCGAGAATGAAGGCGCCCCGCTCCCGGGCCTCCTCGAGCGCCACCAGATCGGCGGGAGCAGGACCGTGCCGGGGCGGGGCCGTCAGGCCGTCGAAGATCCTGGGCGAACTCACGATGGCGGCCTGGGTCGGATCGGCCAGCGGGACCTGGATCACCTCGATCCGGAAGAGGGCCGTTTCGGGGTTCTCGTCGGGCATCCCCCCCACGCACCCCGGAAGTTCGGCAGCGGGGCGAATGGGGGCCGAACCCGACACGTAGACGTACACGTTCTCGTCGTCGCCCGGATGCTGGAGAACGGTGTGGGTGTGCGAGCCCCGGCAGGCCTGCACGTTGTGGATGTAGCGGGGGCTCGTCGGATCGGAGATGTCGAAGATCCGGATTCCCCGGAGGCGGTCGGGACTCACCGCCTCATTGACCCCCTGGGTGCCGCAGTCCAGGCGCCCCTCCATCCCCTCCCCCGAAACGAAGAGGAGATCACCGTACACGGAGACGTCGCTCTGCGAGGCAGGGCAGAGGATCTCGCTCACCAGGGTGGGGGAGGCGGGGGTGGAGATGTCCCAGATCATGACCCCGTTGTAGTTCCCCTGGATGGCCAGGTTTCCGGTAAAGGCCAGGTCGGAGTTCGTCATCCCCACGAAGTCCCGGGGGGGCGGGGTGGTGGAGAGCTTCCGCAGGTTCCAGAAGGCCTCCTGCGCATCGAGGAGGCCCGGAGCCAGGCCCTCCCGCGGGTCGGGGGAGGGCGGCGCCGCCGTGCCCAGGTGAATGCGCGGGGAGGGGGCCTCCTGCGCTGCGGGCGCCGGAGACTCCTGGGGGGCCGCGGCGGGGGGCGCCGCAGACGGGGGTTCCCCTCCGGGTCCACCGGAGGAGGCGCAGGCGGCCACGAAGGCCAGGGTGCCGAAGGCGAGGAGGATGCGACGTTCCATGATCAGGAAGGGTCCGGTGGGAGGGTGGCGAGCATTCGCTTCATGCGGTCGATCTCGGTGATCTGGTCGACCTGGACATCGGAGGCGAATCGGAAGATGTCGGGGTCCTGGGCGGCGCCGTCGGACCCGAAGAGGGTCCGGACCATGGTCACGGCCCCCTCGTGGTGCTCGATCATGAGGGTGAGGAAGAGGCGGTCGAAGGCCACCCCCCGGGAGGCGGCCAGGGCATCGAGTTGGTCGGGGGTGAGCATGCCCGGCATGTCGGCGTGGTCCGGGTGCACCGCGTGGTCCCGGTGGTCGGCATGGCCGGCGTGGCCCCCAGGGTCCGGGCGGGCCGCATGCGCGCCGTGCCCCGTGTGATCCCCGGGCTGTGCATGGCTGGCTGCGGCCGCTTCCGCCCCCGGAACCACGGGCGCCGGATACCCCCGGTCCTCGAGCCAGCGCCGCATGATGCGGATCTCGTCCACCTGGGAGTTCAGGATACGGGCGGCAAGGGTCCGGAGCTGGGGGGAGTCCGCCTGGGTGGGGGCCATCCGTGCCATGACCACGGCCTGCCCGTGGTGGTGGAGCATGTCGGTCATGAAGCGAACATCGGCCTCGGTATGGCGCGCCCGGGCGGCAGCGAGGCGCTCCCGGTAGAGGGCCTCGAACTCCGCGGGGGAAAGGGCTCCGGAAGAGGCGGAGGCCGGAGCCGATGCCGGGGGCGGTTCGCCAGCGGCCACCGGTGCGGGCGACGCTGCGGAGGATGCCTGCGAAGCGGTGGCACACCCCCCCGCCAGGGGGAGGGCGAGGGCGACGAGGGCCAGGAGGGGGAAGCGGCGCGCCCGGGCCCGGGCGCGCGGGTCGCGTGGGGTGCGCGAAAGGAACGCCGGGTGCGACGCCTTGGAAAGCGGGAAGGGCATGGGTTCGCGGGGAGAGCGGACGATTGCATCCCGGCGGGTGGCGATTCACGCCACGGCTCCGACGGGGGGACCCGGGGGCTCCTGCCCGCTTCCGGGACTCCTCCCCTTGTACGATTCGTGGAAGAAAAGGATTCATGGGGGCCTTCCAGGGCCCCTTCGTTGCCCCCTCCGGCCTTGTCCCACCCCCCTGAATCGGGGTAGATTCGCCCATGTCGAATGCGAAGAAATTCAAGACACTGCGCGGCTTTCGGGACTTCCCGCCGGAGGACCTGGCTCTCCGCAGCCACCTCTTTGCGGGGTGGCGCGATGCCGCCACCCGGTACGGCTTCCAGGAGTACGATGGCCCCCCCCTCGAGGGCCTCGAGCTCTACACGGAGAAGTCCGGGAACGAGATCGTGGAGCAGCTCTATGCCTTCCGCGACAAGGGTGACCGCGAGGTGGCGCTCCGCCCCGAAATGACGCCCACCCTGGCGCGGATGCTCGCCGATCGGAGCCGGGCCCTGCCGAAGCCCATCCGCTGGTTCTCCCTCCCCCAGCTCTTCCGCTACGAACGCCAGCAGCGGGGGCGTCTCCGGGAGCACTACCAGTGGAATGTGGACCTGGTGGGAGAGGCCTCGGTGGAGGCCGATGCCGAGGTCCTGGCCGTGGCCCTCGATGCCCTGGCCCGCCTCGGGCTGGGACCGGAACTCGTGGAGGCCCGGGTCTCGGATCGTCGCCTTCTCGCGGCCCTCCTCCGGAGCGCCGGGGTGAAGGACGAGGCGTTGACCTCGGCCTACACGATTGTCGACAAGGTGGAGCGGGAGCCGGCAGAGCGGATCATCCAGCGCCTCGTGGAGGAGGTGGGACTGGCCGAGCCGGACGCAGGGCGGGTCGTGGCCCTCTTCGAGAACCCGGGGCTGGACGCCGTCCGGGACACCTGGGGCGCCGACCCCGAGGTCGCTGCCGCCCTCGACCGGGTGGCCGCCTTCCTTCAGGTCATGGAGGAGCTGGGCTTCGGAGAGGCCGTGACCTTTGACCTGGCCATTGTCCGGGGGCTCGCCTACTACACGGGGATCGTTTTCGAGATCTTCGACCGGGCCCGGGAGTTCCGCGCCATCTGTGGCGGGGGGCGCTACGACCGCCTCCTGGAGCTCGTGGGGGGCGATCCCCTCCCCGCCGTGGGCTTCGGAATGGGCGATGTGGTCCTCACCGAGCTTCTCCGCGAGCACGACCTCCTCCCCTCCGTGGCCCGCTCCGTGGACTGGTTCGTTGGGGCCGTGAGCCCCCGGGAGCGGAGCGTGGCCCGGAAGGTGGCCTCCGCCCTCCGCGCCGCCGGCCAGGGGGTGGTGACCCCGCTCCAGGAGCAGTCCCCCCGGCGGCAGCTCAAGGCCGCAGTGGCCGAGGGGGCGATCCGGGTGGCCCTCATCGGACCCGACGAGGTGGCCTCGGGCGTGGTCCAGGTCAAGTGGATGGCCCAGGGGACCTCCGAATCGGTTTCCCTGGACGATCTCCTCGCCGGCACGGTCGGGGGCGGGGCGACGCCTGCCGAAGCCCTCCCGGCCGGTGCGGTTCGGGAATGAAGGAAGAGGCGTGGCGCGGAGAAGACCCGGAACGGGAGTCTGGAACCCCCGATCCCGACGACCCGTATGCCGGGACCCGGGAGGAAATGGAGCGGGCCATTCGGCGCCTCGATGCCCTGGAGTGGGTCATTCTCCTGGCGGCCGTGGGCTTCGCCCTGGGCGGAGGCGGGCTGGTGGCCTGGATCCTCAGTGCCGGGACCGGGCTCCCCTTCCGCCTCACCTGGATCGTGCTCTCCGTACTCCTTCTCGTGATTCCGGGGGGTGTGGTCTTTCTCCGGGAACGGATGAAGGGCCCCTGATGCCGTACAGCCTGCCCCCGATGCCGTGAAGCCCGTCCGGGTACCGGGTCCAGGTACGGGCTTTCCCGGCTGCCGTGAAGGCTCCCCCGATGCCGCGAAGCGGCGCACTCCAACCCCCCGAAGAGCAGACGACCGATGGCCGATGAAAAGGGACTGACCCCCAGGGTCGAGGACTTCAGCGCCTGGTACAACGAGGTGGTGCAGCGCGCCGAACTCGCCGACCACTCCCCCGTGCGCGGGAGCATGGTGATCCGCCCCTGGGGGTACGGGATCTGGGAGAACATGCAGCGTGCCCTCGACGACATGTTCAAGGCCACCGGGCATGAGAACGCCTACTTTCCCCTGCTCATTCCCATGAGCTTCATCGAGCGGGAGAAGGAGCATGTGGAGGGCTTCAAGCCCGAGCTCGCCGTGGTCACCCACGCCGGGGGAAAGGAGCTGGAGGAGGCCCTCGTGGTGCGCCCCACCTCGGAGACCGTCATCTACCACATGTACGCGAAGTGGGTGCAGTCGTACCGGGATCTTCCCATCCTCATGAACCAGTGGGCGAATGTCATGCGATGGGAGCTCCGGACCCGGCTCTTTCTCCGCACCTCGGAGTTCCTCTGGCAGGAGGGCCACACGGCCCACGCCACCGAGGCCGAGGCGGAGGCCGAGACCCGGCAGATGCTCGGGGTCTACCGGACCTTCATGGAGGAGTGGATCGCCATGCCCGTCGTCACCGGGCTCAAGTCCGAGGCCGAGAAGTTTGCCGGGGCGGTGCGGACCTACACCTGCGAGGCCATGATGCAGGACAACCGGGCGCTCCAGGCAGGAACCTCGCACAACCTGGGACAGAACTTCGCCCGGCAGTTCGATCTCACGTTCCAGAGCGAGGCCGGCAGCGAGGAGTACGCCTGGAACACCTCGTGGGGGGTTTCCACCCGTATGGTGGGAGGGATGGTCATGACCCATGGAGATGACACCGGGATCGTGGTTCCCCCGCGCCTGGCCCCCACGCAGGTGGTGGTGGTCCCCATCTACCGGAAGGAGGAGGAGCGGGGCGCCGTGGTGGAGAAGGCCTGGCATGTGCGGGCTGCCCTCGACGCCGCCGGGGTCCGGACGAAGGTCGATGACCGGGACCACCTGAACCCCGGCGCCAAGTTCTGGGAGTGGGAGCGAAAGGGCGTTCCCTTCCGCATCGAGGTGGGGCCGAAGGACCTGGAGAAGGGGCAGCTCTGCCTCGTGAAGCGCGTACGCGCCGAGGGGGAGGACCGGAAGCTCTTCCTGCCCGAGGCCGAAGTTCTGGAAACCCTCCCCGCTCGCCTGGAGGCCTTCCAGCACGAGCTTCTGGAGGCCGCCCGGGCCCGGCGGGAGGCGAATTCCCACCGCGGGGTGAAGACGATGGACGAGCTGAAGGAGATCCTGGACGGACCCGGGGGCTTCGTCTACACCGGGTGGAGCGGGGATCCCTCGGTGGAGGCCCGGATCAAGGAGGAGACGAAGGCCACCCTTCGGTGTATTCCCGATCCGGACTTCCGATCGGACGCGGCACCGGAAACGTGCATCGGGGGGGAGGCTCCCTCCCGGATGGAGGTGGTATGGGCGAAGGCATACTGAGCGCGGAGCAGGATCCCTTTACCCTCCCTGGGGAGGCCTTCCCCCGGGTGGACGGGGTTCTCCATGCCGGGGTCAGCGCCGGGGTGGGCGGCCTCGGCGTTTCCCTCGAGGCGCTGGCCCTGGAGCATGGCACGCCCCTCTACGTGTACGAGGCCGGGGCCGTGGAGGCCCGGGTTCGGGCCTACCAGGAGGCCTTTGCCGGCCAGGAAGGGGTGGACTTTCTCCTGGCCTACTCGGTGAAGGCCAATGGAAACCTGGCCATTCTGAACCGGATCGGGGCGCTGGGGGCCGGGGCCGACATCGTCTCCGGGGGGGAGCTGGCCCGGGCCCTTGCCGCCGGCATCCCGGGGGAGCGGATCGTCTTCGCCGGGGTGGGGAAGACCCCCGGCGAAATGGAGGCGGCCCTGGACGCCGGGATCCACAGCTTTCATGTGGAGAGCGAGGGGGAGCTGCGAGCCCTGGCCCAGGTGGCGGAGGCCCGGGGCGTTCGGGCCCCGGTGGGGATCCGGGTGAACCCCGACATCGAGACGAACACCCCCCACGCCTACACCCGCACAGGGCACGCCGCCACCAAGTTCGGGATCGCCGTGGCCGAGGCCCGGGACCTCTACCGGGAGGCCGCCGGGATGCCCGGGATCGAGCTTCGGGGGATCGATGTCCACATCGGCTCGCAGATCGTCGAGGTGGAGCCCTACGCCCGGGCCCTCCACACGGTACTCGCCATGGTGGACGAGCTGGCCCGGGGGGGGATCCGCCTCTCGTACGTGGACCTGGGGGGTGGCTTCGGCGTGGGGTACGACGGAAGCCCGGGGCTCCCGCCGGGTGAGGTGGCCCGCCTCGTTGTGCCCCCCCTCCGGGAGCGGGGCCTCCGCCTCATCCTGGAGCCGGGCCGCTCCATCGTGGGGGAGGCCGGGGTGCTCCTGACCCGGGTCCTCTACGTGAAGGAGGCCGGGGGAAAGAACTTTGCCATTACCGACGCCGGGATGACCGAGCTCCTGCGCCCCTCCCACTACGACGGGTGGCACCGGATCGTCCCGGTCCGGGCCCGGGGGGGGACCCCCACCCCGGTGGAGGTGGTGGGCCCCGTGTGCGAAACGGGAGACTTCCTGGCCCGTGATCGTTCCATGCCCCTCCCGGAGCCGGGGGAACTCCTGGCCGTGGCCACCGCCGGGGCGTACGGCTTCACCATGGCCTCGAACTACAATGCGCGCCCCCGCCCGGCCGAGGTCCTGGTGGAAGCCGGGGCGTCGCACCTGGTCCGGCGCCGCGAGTCGCTGGAGGACCTCATGCGGGGAGAGTCGATCCCGTCGCCCGATTGAGGGCGTTGCCTTCCCCCTCCTCCTTCGTACCTCGCACCCGTCCCCCTGCCTTCACCCTTCCGCGCCGCCCACCGAACCTGCGCTTCATGACGACTCCCGCCTCCGCCGCTCCGCCCTCCAGCGCCACCCACGCCGCCCATGACCGGGTCCTCATTCTGGACTACGGTTCGCAGTACACCCAGCTCATTGCCCGGCGGATCCGGGAGGAGCGGGTCTTCTGCGAGATCCACCCGCCCACCCGCGACATGGCGTGGATCCGGAGCTGGGATCCGAAGGCAGTGATCCTCTCGGGGGGGCCGGCCTCCGTGTACGATGCCGATGTGCCCGGGGTGGATCCGGCGCTCCTGGCGGGAGAGATCCCGGTGCTGGGGATCTGTTACGGAATGCAGCTCCTGGCCCACCATGCCGGTGGGAAGGTCGAGAACGGCACGCGGGAGTACGGGCGGGCCGACCTCCGGGTCCGGGGTGACGACACCCTCTTCGAGGGCTTCGACCCCGCCGAGCCCACCCGGGTCTGGTGTTCCCACGGGGACCATGTGGACACCCCGCCCCCGGGCTTCGTGGCCCTGGCCTCCACCGACACCCTTCCGGTGGCGGCCTTCCGGCACGAGCGTCTCCCCCTTTTCGGGGTCCAGTTCCACCCCGAGGTCGCCCACACCGTTCGGGGGGAGGAGATCCTCTCGAACTTCCTCTTCCGGGTGGCCGGGTGCGAACCCACCTGGACCCCCGGGGCCTTCGTGAGCGAGTCGGTGGAGGCGATCCGGGAGCGGGCCGGAGATGCCCAGGTCATCTGCGGGCTCTCGGGCGGGGTGGACTCCTCCGTGGCGGCGGCCCTGGTGCACCGGGCGGTGGGGGACCGGCTCACCTGCATCTTCGTGGACAATGGCCTCCTCCGGAAGAACGAGCGGGAGACGGTGGAGCGGACCTTCCGCCGGCACATGGGGATCCGCCTCGTGGTGGTGGATGCACGGGAGGAATTCCTCTCGGCGCTGGCAGGGATCGAGGAGCCCGAGGCCAAGCGGAAGGCCATCGGGAACACCTTCATCCGGGTCTTCGAGCGGGTGTCACGAGACGAAGGGCACGACGCGAAATTCCTGGTCCAGGGCACGCTTTATCCCGACGTGATCGAGTCGGTTTCCACCGGCGGTCCCTCGGTAACGATCAAGACGCACCACAATGTGGGCGGGCTCCCCGACGACATGCCCTTCGAACTCATCGAGCCCCTTCGGGAACTCTTCAAGGACGAGGTCCGGAATGTGGGGCGGGAGCTGGGGCTCCCCGAGGAGTTCGTGGGGCGGCACCCCTTTCCCGGGCCGGGGCTCGGAATCCGGGTCCTGGGGGAGGTTTCGGAGGCCCGCCTCGCCGTGCTCCGGGAGGCCGACGCCATCTACCTGGAGGAGATCCGGACCGCCGGCCTCTACGACGAGATCTGGCAGGCCTTTGCCGTCCTCCTCCCCGTGCGCTCCGTGGGAGTCATGGGCGACGGGCGGACCTACGAGAATGTGGTGGCCCTCCGGGCCGTGACCTCCCGCGACGGGATGACGGCGGACTGGTACCCCTTCCCTCACGAGATCCTGGGGCGCATTTCCACCCGGATCATCAACGAGGTGAAGGGGGTCAACCGGGTCACCTACGACATCTCTTCCAAGCCTCCCGCCACCATCGAGTGGGAGTGAGTTCGGCATGGACATGACGGACCCCTTCCGCTCCGGCGCCTCCGTGCCCGGCCCGGAGCCCTCCACCACCCCGGCGCAGGGACGCCTGGATCCTCCGGACTGGGAGGCCTTCCGGGTGGCCTGCCACCAGGTGGTGGATGCCATGGTGGACCGGTTCCAGCGCGAAGGGGAGGGCCCGGTCTGGCAGGAGACCCCTCCCGAGGTGCGGGCCCGCTTCCAGGAGGGACTCCCCCACGAGGGCGAGGCGCTGGAAGGGGTCATCGAGCGGGTGCACCGCGACCTCCTCCCCTACACCCTGGGCAATGGCCATCCCCGGTTCCATGGGTGGGTGCACGGGGCCGGGACCCCGGCAGGGGCGCTGGGCGAGTTCCTCGTGGGGGCCATGAATGCCAACACCGGGGGGCGGAACCACGCCCCCATCCGGGTGGAGGAACAGGTGGTGGCCTGGATGCGGGAGCTCTTCGCCTTCCCCCCCCAGGCCACCGGGCTCGTCACGAGCGGGACCTCCATGGCCACCATCGTGGGGCTCGCCGTGGCCCGCCACGCCGCCACCCGGGGAACGGACCGGGAGGCCGGCATCCAGACGCCTCCGGCCTGGGCAGAGGGGGCGGGGATCACGGTGCAGGGCCCCCGCCTCGTGGGATACACCACCGACGACGGCCACCGCTCCATCCGCGACGCCTTTTCCCTCCTGGGCCTGGGAGGCGATGCGGTGCGCTCCATTCCCATGGGCCCCGACGGCGCCATGGACGTGGCGGCGCTCGAGGCCCGGGTGCGCGCCGACCGGGCGGCGGGGCTCCACCCCTTCGTGGTGGTGGCCACCGTGGGGAGCGTCACCTGCGGGGCCATCGACGACCTCCCGGGGATCCGCCGGGTGGCCGACACCCACGGCCTCTGGCTCCATGTGGATGGCGCCTTCGGGGCGGCGGCACGGCTCTCCCCCGTCCTCGCCCCCCGCCTCGCGGGGATCGACCGGGTGGATTCGCTGGCCTTCGACTTCCACAAGTGGTTCCATGTGCCGTACGAGGCGGGCTTCATTCTCGTGCGCGATGGCGACCGCCACCTGGCCACTTTCGGGGGGCGCGGCGACTACCTGAACTCCCTGGAGGAGGGTCCCTCGGCCGGGGAGGTCTGGCCCTGCGACCTGGGCCCCGAGCTGAGCCGGAGCTTCCGCGCCTTCCGGGTCTGGTTCTCCCTGCGCCACCACGGACTCCGCGCCCTGGGGGCGGCGGTGGAGGAGAATGTGGACCAGGCCCGGCACCTGGCGGCCCGGGTTCGAAGGGAGCCCGAACTGGAGCTCCTCGCGCCCGCCGACCTGAACATCGTCTGCTTCCGTTTCCGCCCTCCGGCCACGGACCGGGAGGAGGTCCTGAACGCCCTGAACCGGGAGGTCCTCCTGGAGCTCCATCGACGGGGGGTGAGTGTTCCCTCTCCCATCGAGCGGGGCGGGGCCTTCGGAATCCGGGTCTGTCTGTGCAACCACCGGACCCGGATCGAGGACCTGGAAGCCCTGGCCGATGCCGTGATCACCCTGGGAAGGGCCCGGTGGAAGGCCCTCGTCCCCTCGGGGTGAGAGGGCGGGGCGGATCCTCGGGAGCCTTCCCGGGGTCCTACGCTTCGTCTCCCGGGTGCCGGTTCCCTGCACCCTTCCCCCTTCCCCTCGCCGGACCCCCCCCGGATCCGGCGGCCCAGGGGTGCCCCATGTCGGCAACCATGTCCGGGGACCGTGCACAATCCGAAGGAGGTGTGAGGTGAGGAAGAGGATCGGATGGTCGCTCGCTGCCGGCGCTCTGGCGCTGGTCATGACTGCGCCCGGCGCGCAGGCTCAGGTCGCCTGGGACTCTCCCGGGCTCGTGGCCCCCTCCACTCCGGCAGGGTGGGGCGTCTACCTGGTGGACCCCCACCCCGGGAGCGGGATCGGGGTTCTTTCCACCTTCCGGGGGTCGAGTGGTCCGGGGGTGGGGTACCGGATCGGGCTGGCCGAGGATCGGCGCGGGGACCTTTCCGTGTTCGGGGGCGTCGACCTCTCGGGGATGCTTCTCCGGGCCTCGAACGACTTTCCCCTGGACATTGCCTGGGTTACGGGGCTCGGCCTCGGCCTGGGGGACCGGGCCGTGGTCTCGGCTCCCCTGGGGGTGTCCCTGGGGCGGGCGCTGGAATCCGACGGCGTCTGGTTCAATCCCTATGTGGCACCCCGGGTCGTCCTCGATGCCCGCTTCGGAAGCGGGAGCGGACTGGATCTGCACCTCGCGGTGGACCTGGGGATCGATGTCTCCTTCGATCCCGGGTGGGCCGTGCGGTTCGGGGGCACGCTGGGCGATCGGAACGCCCTCGCCATCGGGCTCTCCTTCCGGGTCTTCTGACCCGGGACGGAGCGTCCGGGGCGGGGCTCCTCACGTCACCTGGAGGATGAACCCCTTCAGGTAGGCCGTTTCCGGGGTGTGGGGGTCCACCGGGTGGTCCGGGGGCTGCCCCAGGCTCTCGAGGATGCGAAGGCGGCGCCCCGCCGCCTGTCCAGCGGCCGCCACCGCATCCAGGAAGTCGTCGCGGCTCACCCGGCCGGAGCAGGAGAAGGTGGCGAGGATCCCTCCGGGTCCCAGGACCCGGAGGGCGGCCTCGTTCAGTCGGGCGTAGCCCCGGAGGGCGCTGGGAACGCCCCTGCGTGACCGGGCGAACCGGGGTGGGTCCAGCACCACCAGGTCGTAAAGGTCGCCTGCCTCCCGGGCCCGGGTGAGCCAGGTGGCGGCGTCGCTTCGCTCGAAGCGGATCCGGTCTGCCATTCCGTTGAGGCGGGCGTGGGCCTCGGCGAGCTCCAGCGCCGGGGCCGACACGTCCACCCCTACCACCGAGGCGGCTCCGGCCTGGGCCAGGTGAAGGGCGAAGCCCCCGGAGTAGGTGCAGAGATCGGCGGCACGGCGGTTCTGGGCCCAGGCCGCCACCGCGCGCCGGTTCACCCGCTGATCCAGGTAGAACCCGGTCTTCTGCCCGGTGCGGAGGTCGGCGAGGAAGCGGAGTTCCCCGTCGACCAGGGCCACCGGCTCCTCGGGGGCGTCGCCCCGAAGGACGCCGTCGGCGGCCTCGAGCCCCTCCTCCTCGAGCACGCCCTTCTCCGTCCGGAGGAGAACGCCCCGGGGGGGAAATCCCGCCCCTTCCGCTGCTTCCTCCAGGAGATCCAGGAGGAGCTCCCTCCGCTGGTAGAGGGCCAGGGAAGTGAACTGGACCACGAGCCAGGGGCCCATCCGGTCGACCACGAGTCCGGGGAGCCCGTCGGCCTCGGAGAAGAGGAGACGGGCCGGGGTTTCGGGCCCGAAGCCCGGGAGGCGGCTCCGGAGGGCGAAGGCCTCCCGGATCCGCTCCCGGAAGAAGGGGGCGTCCAGGGCCTCTTCGGGGTCGAGCGTCAGGATCCGGACCCGGATCTGGCTCCGGCCATTCCAGAGGCCCCGGGCCACCGGCTCCCCCTCGGCGCTCACCACCACCACCTCGTCTCCGTCGGCCACCGTCCCCGAGACCCGGGCCACGGCACCGGAGAAGAGCCAGGGGTGACGGGCGCGCACCGTGTGGTCCCGCCCCGGGCGGAGGTGGATGCGGGCGGGGCTCGGGGCAGCGGGGGAGGCGAGGTCGGAGGGAGACGGGGGGGTCACGCCCCCGCCCCGTCAAGGGCGTCGCCCGGGAGGTCCCCTTCTTCCGGCTCGCCGGCCCCCTCGGCTCCCCCGTCCCCGGGGGATCCGGGTTCGGCGGTCCGTGCCGCCATGGTCGAGTCCACGCGGGTCCAGACCCGATGCATGAAGGAGACGTCAGGGCCGTAGTTGTCGGCAAAGTGGAGAAGGTCCTCCTCGGTCACCCCGTGCCGCTGGAGAATGGTCCCGCGCTCCGCCTCCCCGAGGATCCGCCCGTCCAGCTCCTGCATTTCGCCCCGGAGGTCGGCCATGACGGCCACGAACCGGTCCTCCTCGATCGTGGGCTCGCTCCCTGCTTGCGGGAACCCCCGCTCGCACCCCCAGAGAAGCCCGATGCCCAGCATCCCCGGAAGGAAAAGGGAGCGGAGGCCCGCAATACGGAGGCACGAGGGAGTTCGGGAGCGAAGCCGGGTAGGGGCAGGACGCACGGGCATGGGGGGGAGAGGGGAAGCGGGACGGGAGGGGACGATCATGGCGGAAGTTCGCCGTGGGGCGGGGAAGGGGTCAACCAAGGGTGGGGCGGAGGCGGTTGCCCGGGCCTCGCCCGGGCCGATAGCTTTCGCCGATCGGCCTTCTGGTACGCCAGCCGTACCGCTCCGGTCCGTCCGTTTGCAGTCCACCGGTCTCCCTGCCGATGCTTCCCCCCGGTCACGACCTCCGTGTCCGGCGGCCCGCACCGATCCCCGGCCCTGTCTTCCCGATCCCTCGCATCATGATCCTCCTCTCCTCCGCTTCCTCCTCCCGGGCTCCGCGGCGGCGCACCTCCGCCTCCGCCTCCCTTTTCCTCCTCGCAGGAATGGTCCTCCTCTCCGCCCCCTCCGGGGCTGAGGCCCAGGCGCCCATTCCCTCGCCCGCCGATGTGCTGGGATGGGAGATCGGAGACCGCTTCCCCACGGTGGCGGAGGTGGAGCGCTACCTCATGGCGCTGGCCCAGGCCTCCCCGAGGGTGACTGTGGAGCGCTACGGGACCACGAACCAGGGGCGCCCCCTCCTCGTGGCCATCGTGGCCTCGGAGGCCCATCGGGGGGACCTGGAAGGGGTCCTGGCCCGGAACGCCGAACTCGTGGATCCGGAGACGCCCGAAGCCCGGGCCCGGGAGATCGCCGCCACGAACCCGGCGGTTCTCCACTTCACCTACGGGATTCACGGAAACGAGAGCTCCTCCCCCTCGGCGGCGCTCTGGACGGCGTGGGATCTGGCCACCGACGCCCCCGAGGTGGCCGGCGTCCTGGACTCGGTGGTGGTGGTCATGGACCCGGTGGCCAACCCCGACGGCTACGACCGCTACGTTCAGCACTGGGCCTCCACCCGCATGGCCCGTCCAAACCTCTCCGGGGCGCTCCGGGAGCGACGGGAGCCCTGGCCGGGCGGGCGGCCCAACCACTACCTCTTCGACCTGAACCGCGACTGGGCCTGGCTCACCCAGCAGGAGTCCCGGGACCGGGCCTCCCTCTTCCTGCGGTGGCATCCCCAGGTGCACGTGGACTTCCATGAAATGGGGTACGAGTCGCCCTACTTCTTCTTCCCGGCGGCCACCCCCATCAACCCCATCTACCCGGAGCACATCCTGGAGTGGGGGCGCCGTTTCGGCGAGGGGAACGCCCGGGCCATGGATGCGGAGGGCCTCCTCTACTACACGGCCCAGAACTTCGACCTCTTCTACCCGGGGTACGGCGACTCCTGGCCCTCCCTCCTCGGGGCGGTGGGGATGACGTACGAGCAGGGCGGGGGCGGCTTTGCCAGCGCCCAGGTGGAGCGGGCCGACGGGACGGTCCTGACCCTTCGCGACCGGGCCTTCGGGCACCGTACCACGGGGGCGGCCACCCTCCGCACCGCCGCCGAGGGAAAGTCCGATCTCCTCCTGGGCTTTGCGGGATTCCACCGGGCGGTGGATGAGGGGCTGGACGACAACTACCTCGTGCCCGGCGAGGACCCGGCGCGCCTCGACGCCCTGGTGGAGCTCCTCCTGCGCCACGGCATCCGGGTGGAGCGCCTCACGGGGGAGGCCCGGCTGGGGGTGGAGCCCCACCCGGGGTTCGCCTCCCGGTCCACCTTTCCCGAGGGAACGGTCCGCGTGCCGGCGCGCCAGCCCCGGGGCCGCCTGGCAGGGGCCCTCCTCCGCCCCGACAACCCCCTCGACGGGAGCTCGTCGTACGACATCACGGCCTGGGCCCTCCCCTTCGCCTACGGGGTCGAGGCCCATTCGGCCTCCTCCTCCCCCGGGGGCGCCGGGGGGAGCTGGGAGGAGATCACCCAGGTTCCCTCGCGCATGGGGCAGTCCCTCCCGGCCCGGGGGAGCTACGGATACCTCCTCCCCCCCAGCGTGGCCCACGCCCCGGCCCTGATCCGGTACCTGGAGGAGGGAGGACGCGCCATGGTCATGGCCGACACCTTCTCCCTGGGCGGGGTGCACTACCCCCGGGGCACGACCTTCTTCCCCCAGGGGCGGAACGACGGGCTCGAGGGGAGGCTCGAGGAAGCCGGGCTCGGGGGGCTCGTGACCCCCATTGCCACCGGCCTCGTGGAGGGGGGCCCCGACCTGGGAACGAATGACCGCGCCACCCTCCGTCTTCCCCGGGTCCTCCTGGTGGGAGGCGAGGGAACGGCGTCCACCGGCTTCGGGGCGCACTGGCACTTCCTGGAAACCGTCCTGGATCTCCCCTTCGAGGTGGTGAACCTGGGCGATCTGGGCGGCCTGAACCTCTCGGAGTGGGACGTGATCCTCCTCCCCCCCGGCAACCCCACCGGACCCCTGGGCGAAGGGGGGCTCGACCGGCTCCGGAGCTGGATCCGGGGGGGAGGGACCCTGGTGGCCTCGGGCTCCTCGGCCCAGCGCCTCGCCGGACCCCTGGCCGAGGTGGAGGAGCGTCGCGACGCCGCCCGGGAGGAGAACGACCGCGATGCGCGTCTTGCACGGGCGCTCCGCACCCGGGAGGAACGCCGGGAAGAGGCCTGGGCCCAGCGGGTTCCGGGCACGATCCTGGCGGCGAGCCTCGATCCGGCCCACCCCCTCACCTTCGGGGCCGGGGCCGGCGGCGGATCGCCCGACCGGATCTTCGTGCTCTCTTCCGGGGTTGGATTCGAACCCGTGGATGCGGTGGAAACGGTGGCCTGGTTCCCCGAGGGCCTGGACCGGATCTCCGGGGTGATCTCGGAGGAGAACCTGGAACGGCTGGATCGATCGGCCTGGCTCATGGAGCGACGCCTGGGCCAGGGCCGGGTGATCCTCTTCGCCGACGACCCCGTCTTTCGCGGGTTCTGGTATGGGACCCTCCCCCTTTACGTGAACGCGATCCTGGTGGCGCCCTGGTTCTGACGGGGCGCCACCGGGGGCCACCCCCCTGGAGCAGGACCATGCGCCCCTCCCGACTGACCTCCCCTTCGCGCCCCCGCCGGGGGCTCGCCGCGGCCCTCCTGGGAGCCGCCCTCCTCCTCCCCCTGGCGGGGACGAGCGGGTGCGCCGTGAACCCGGTGACCGGGCAGCGTCAGCTCTCCCTCTTCAGCGAGCGGCAGGAGATCCAGCTGGGGCAGGACGCGGATCGGGACATCGTCCAGTCCATGGGGCTCTACGAGGACGAGGGCCTTCAGCGGTACGTGAACGATCTGGGGGTCCGGATGGCCCGGCAGTCGGAGCGCCCCGAGCTCCCCTGGACCTTCCGGGTCCTGGACGATCCGGTGGTGAACGCCTTCGCCCTCCCGGGCGGCTACATCTACGTGACCCGGGGCATCCTGGCCCACTTCTCCTCCGAGGCGGAGCTGGCCGGGGTTCTGGGCCATGAGATCGGCCATGTCACGGCGCGGCATGGGGTGAACCAGGTGACCCGGGCCCAGGTCACCCAGCTCGGCCTGGGGCTCGGAACGATTCTCGCTCCGGACCTGGCGGGCACCTTCGAGGTTCTTGGGGCAGGGGCCGGGCTCCTCCTCCTCCGGTACGGGCGCGACGCCGAACGGCAGGCCGACGACCTGGGCCTCCAGTACATGACCCGGGAGGGATACGACCCCCGGGAGATGGCCGCCACCTTCGAGATGCTGGCCCGGGCCTCAGGCGCGGAAGATGGAGATCGACTTCCCGGCTTCCTTTCCACCCATCCGAACCCCCTGGAGCGGAGGGAGCGGATTCTGAACCGGGTGGAGGCGGGGGAGGTGGCAGGGGACCGGGTGGAGCGGGAGGCCTACCTGGAGCGACTCCGGGGCATGACCTTCGGCTCGAACCCCCGGGAGGGCTTCTTCCGAACCGCGCGATTCCATCATCCCGAGCTGGCCTTCCGCATGGACTTTCCCCAGGGATGGCAAACGGTGAACCAGCGAAACGGGGTCCAGGCCGTGAGCCCGGATCAGGACGCGATCCTCCTCCTGACCCTGGCCTCCGAGGCCACGGCCGTGCAGGCCCGCGACGTTTTCGCCCGCCAGCAGGGGATCACCGCCTCCAACGCCCGGACCGAGGCGGTGAACGGCCTCCCAGGCGCGCGGGTAGACTTCCAGGCGCCCACGGAAGGAGGCGGGCAGCTTCGGGGCACGGTCCTCTTCCTGGAGCACGGGGGTCGGGTCTACCGGCTCCTGGGGTACGCCACCGATGCCCGCTTCCAGGCCCGGGCTCCCGCGATCCGGGACGCCCTGAACAGCTTCCGCCCCGAGACGGACCAGGCCATTCTCCGGGTCCAGCCCGCCCGCATCGAGCTTGTTCGGGTGCCCGAGGCCATGACCCTCGAGACCTTCCACCAGCGCTTCCCCTCGACGATCCCCATGGACCAGGTGGGGGTCATCAACCGGGTACGGGCCGGTCAGCCCATTGCGTCGGGGACCCTCATGAAGCGGGTGGTGGGGGGCGATCTCCCGTAGCGGGGCTGCCCCAAGAGGAGAGGGGCACGCGGGCAGGCCCCCCCCGCCCGCGCCCGCGCGGGCGTTCCAGCCCGAGCCCGAGCCGGGGTTCGAGGCCGAGACCAGGCCCGAGACCAACCCCCGGACCGAACACGAGCGTGCGCGCACCCGCCCTCCCCCGACCTTGACGCCCCCGTCCCGAGGAACGAAGCTCGTGGCACGGGGGAATGCGCCCTTTCCCCCGTGGGGGCGCCGGCAGCGACCGGGTTCCGCCCCCGGCGCATAGCGACGTCCACCCGAGCAGGAGCCTCATCCCATGCGGAACGCCCTGGAGTCCTCGATGTCCACGAGTGTCCTCCATCCGGGAGTTCGTCTGCATGCTTCCCCCTTGCTCCACCCCCCCTGTATCGCGCCCCGACGGCGCTGAACCTCTCCTCGCCGGCGAGGCGCTGGCCTTCCACCTCCCCGACGGCCGGCCCCTCTTCTCGGAGCTGACCCTTGCCCTCCACCCGGGGGTGACGGCGGTCACCGGCCCCAACGGGTCCGGAAAGTCCATTCTCCTCCGAATCCTGGCCGGGCACCTCCCCCCCACCCGGGGTCGCGTGCACGGGAGCGTCGAGCCCGCCTTCCTCCCCCAGCGTCCCGACCGCCTCCCGGGAGGCCGACTCGTGGACCTTCTGGGCGTGGGTCCCCTCTGGGATGCGCTGGCCCGACTCGATGGCGGGGAGGGGGAGGAGGCGGACCTCCTCCTGGTGGGCAACGGGTGGGACCTTCCCTCGCGTATCGAGCGGCTCCTGCAGGGGGCCGGCCTCCCGGGCTGGCACCCGGAACACCCGGTCGAACGAATGAGTGGCGGGGAAGCCACCCGGGTCGCCCTGGCCGGACTCCGGCTTGCCGAGCGTCCCGTCGTGCTCCTCGACGAGCCCACGAACCACCTCGATGGCGGGGCGCGGGCGGCGGTGGCCGCGTGGCTCGACGGGGCCTCCGAGGCCGTGCTCGTGGTGACCCACGACCGCGCCCTCCTTCGCCTCGCACACCGGATTCTCGAGCTGGGCGCCGGCCCCCGCCCCCGCATGGTCGAGGGCGGGCTCGAGATCTGGAAGGAGGACCGTGCCCGGCGGAGGGAGGGGGAGGCACGGGCACTCGACCGGGCGACCCGCGCGCGATCGGCAGCCCGGACGAAGGCCCGGGAGGCCGGGGAGCGTCAGGATCGTCGCCTCGCCCGGGGGGCCCGGAAGGCCGCCCGGGGGGGCGCCCCAAAGGTCCTGCTGGGGGCACGGAAGGCCAGGGCCGAGGGCACCCGCGGCCGGGTGGAGGCCCGGGGGGAGGCGGCTACGGCCCGGGCCGAGGCCACGGTCCGCCAGGCGACGGCGGCCTGCACCGCCCCCCCCGAACTCCGCTTCCGGCCCGCCCCCTCCGGGCTCGAGGGGTGGGAGGAGATCGCCTTCTTCGAGGGTCTGGGAGTCCAGTTCGAGGGCCCGGGCGTCCAGAGCGGCTTCGGTCCCCTCGAGGCCCACTGGATCGGGCCCGTTCGGGTGGCGGTGGCAGGGCCGAACGGGTCGGGCAAGTCCACCCTCCTTCGCATCCTCGCAGGAGATCGGGCCCCCGACCGGGGAACGATCCGGTGGGGGCTCCCGCGGCACCGCATCGCCCACCTGGACCAGTGGCTTCCCACGGGTGGCGATGCCTCGGTCCTGGACCGGTTCCGGGCGCTCCACCCCGACCTTCCCGAGCATCGGGCCCGAGAGGTCCTCGACGCCCTCCGCTTCCCGGCCTCCACCCTCCATCGCCCCATGGGAGGGATGAGCGAGGGGGAGCGGGTGCGCCTGGCCCTTGCCACCGCGCTGGGGGGGGCGAGCCCCCCGGGTCTCCTCCTCCTGGACGAGCCCACGAATCATCTGGATCTGGAGATGACGGAGGGGGTCGAGGCCCTTCTACGCGCCTGGGACGGCGCCCTGGTCGTGGTTTCCCACGACGAGGCCTTTCTGGAGGCACTCGAGCCGACCCATCGGATCGACCTCCCCGGGCCGGACGAGGTGCGTGTCCGAACGAAGGGGAGGGGTCGCTGGTCCGGAACTTGAAGCTTGCAGGGCAGAGGGAGTCACCACGGTCCGGGACGCTGCCAATCCGGCAGGGAGCCCCGCCGAGGGAGGGATGGACCCCCGGGAGGGGGCTCGAGCAAGGAGAATCGACCCATGGCCGCTGAGCGCGCAGACCGCACCACGCTGAAGGCAGGAGAGGCCCTCCAGGCCGCCGCCCGCATGGCCCGGGAGGGGAGGCATCCGGAGATGGGAGGGGTGCATCTCCTTTCGGCCCTCCTGACGCAGGAGGAGGGGATCGTCCGCCCCATCCTGGAAAAGGCGGGGGTGCAGGTTCCCCTCCTCCAGGACCGGGTGTCCGAGGCGCTCGGGCGGTACGGCCGGGTCGAGGGGGGGAGCGACCCCGCCCCGTCCCGGCAGCTCCGGCGCGCCCTCGACGAGGCGGGACGCATCGCAGGGGAACTCGGCGACCGGTACATCTCCACCGAACATCTCCTGGTGGGGCTCACCTTCGAGAAGGACGATGCCGGGCGCCTCCTCACCGAGGCGGGCGCCGACTCGAAAACGGTGCTCCAGGCACTGGGCGAGGTCCGGGGCTCGCACCGGGTCACCGACGAGAACCCCGAGGAGACCTTCGAGGCCCTTCGCCGCTTCTCCCGCGACCTCACCGAGGCGGCCCGCCAGGGGAAGCTCGATCCGGTGATCGGCCGTGACGACGAGATCCGGCGGGTCATCAAGGTGCTGGGCCGGAGAACAAAGAACAACCCGGTCCTCATTGGTGAGCCCGGGGTGGGGAAGACCGCCATTGTCGAGGGGCTGGCCCAGCGGATCATCGAGGGCGATGTCCCCACCTCCCTCGCCGACAAGCGCCTCGTCTCCCTCGACCTCTCGGCCATGCTCGCCGGGGCCAAGTACCGGGGCGAGTTCGAGGAGCGGATGAAGGCGGTGCTCAAGGAGATCACCGAGGCCGAGGGGCGCTACGTGGTCTTCATCGACGAGCTCCACACGATCGTGGGCGCAGGAGCCGCGGAAGGCGCGGTGGATGCGGGGAACATGCTCAAGCCCATGCTGGCCCGGGGCGAACTCCGCCTGGTCGGTGCCACCACCCTCGACGAGTACCGGAAGCATGTGGAGAAGGACCCGGCGCTGGAACGGCGCTTCCAGCCCGTTTTCGTGGCCCCTCCCTCGGTGGAGGCGGCCATTGCCATTCTCCGCGGGCTCAAGGAGCGCTACGAGGTGCACCACGGGGTGCGGATCCGCGACGAGGCCCTCATTGCCGCCGCCAAGCTCTCGGATCGCTACATCGGGGGACGCTTTCTCCCGGACAAGGCCATTGACCTCATCGACGAGGCGGCGAGCCGCCTCCGCATCGAAATCGACTCCCTCCCCGAGGAGATCGACGAGGTGGAGCGTCGGATCACCCAGCTCGAGATCGAGCGGCAGGCCCTTCAGCGGGAGACGGACCGGTCCGCCACCGAGCGGAGGGAGGCCATCGAGGCCGAACTCGCCGAGCTCCAGGAGAAGAGCACGGGAATGAAGGCCGAGTGGCAGGCCGAGAAGGCGGCCATCTGGCGCCTCCAGCAGCTCAAGGAGAAGATCGACGAGCTTCGCTCCGAGGCGGAGCGGGCCACCCGCCAGGGCGACCTGGAGCGGGCCGCCGAACTCCAGTACGGCGAGATCCCCCGGGCCCAGCAGGAGGCCGTGGCCGCCGAGGCCCGGCTGAACGCCCTGCAGGCCGAGGGGAAGTTCCTGAAGGAGGAGGTGGGGGCCGACGACATTGCCGAGGTCGTGGGGGAGTGGACGGGGATCCCGGTGGCCCGCCTCCTGGAATCGGAGCGGGCCCGTCTCGCCCACCTCGACGACCACCTGGCGGAGCGGGTCGTGGGGCAGCGGGAGGCGCTCTCCGCCGTGGCCAATGCGGTGCGGCGTTCCCGGGCCGGGCTCCAGGACCCGAACCGCCCCGTCGGGTCGTTCATCTTCCTGGGTCCCACGGGGGTTGGGAAGACGGAAACCGCCCGGGCCCTTTCCGAATTCCTCTTCGATGACGAGCGCGCCATGGTTCGCATCGACATGTCCGAGTACATGGAGAAGCATGCCGTGGCCCGCCTCATCGGGGCGCCCCCGGGGTACGTGGGGTACGAGGAGGGAGGGCAGCTCACCGAGGCGGTACGCCGCCGCCCCCATGCGGTCATCCTCTTCGACGAGATCGAGAAGGCCCACCCCGAGGTCTTCAACCTCCTCCTCCAGATTCTCGACGACGGTCGACTCACCGATGCCCAGGGGCGTACGGTGGACTTCCGGAACGCGGTCATCATCATGACCTCGAACATCGGGAGCCAGCACATTCTCGAGGCCGGCGCCGAGGCGGTGGCGTCGGAGGGGTGGTCCCAGGTGGAGGCCCGCGTCCAGCGCGAGCTGCACCTCCACTTCCGGCCAGAGTTTCTGAACCGGGTCGATGACGTGGTGGTCTTCCATCCCCTCCGCCGTGAGGATCTCCGGCGCATTGTCGACCTCCAGCTTGCCGGACTCACCCGCCTCACCGAGGAACTCGGGGTGGTGCTGGAGGTGGAGGAGGCGGTGAAGGACCAGCTGGCCGCGGAGGGGTATGACCCGGTCTTCGGGGCCCGCCCCCTCAAGCGGGTAATCCAGAACCGGATCCAGAACCCCCTGGCCCTTCGCCTCCTCGAGGAGGAGGTGGGGGAGGGCGCGCGGATCCGGGTCGGGCTCGGGGAAGCCGCCGGGGGCGAGGCCGGGAGTGCGGGAGACACCGGCGGCCGGGAGGGAGACGGCGGTCACCCTGGCAACCTCGTCTTTCACATCGAGGGAGGGGAGGCGCCTTGACGCTGGATGCCCGCGTTCCTAGCCTCCGGAGCGTGGGGGGACCGCGCCCGGTCCGCTCCGGGGGTGGGCTTGGCAGCATGGCCGGGACTGCGTCCGGAGCGTTGCCCGCCCCGGCCCCCGGGACCACGCCCGGGGTCACCCCCCTCGACCCTGCATCTCACCCATGGCTGGAGTCTCCATGAAGGTCCGTCGCCTTACCGGCGGTCTCGCCGCCCTCCTCCTTGCTGCCATGGTGGCAGGGTGCGCCTCCGCACCTCCCTCTCCGCGCATGGCGGGGAACCAGCCCATGGTCTCTGTGGAACGCTTCCTCCAGGCCGCGAACACGGGCGACCTCTACGCCATGGGGAGCATTTTCGGGAACCAGCGGGGGTCCATGGCCGAGGGGATGGGGAACACCTTCTCCTGCGCCTTCCGCCGCATGGGTTCGTGGGTCCGGGTGAGCCAGCGCTGCGTGACCCGCCAGGAGCTGGAACTCCGGATGAATGTGATTGCCCTCATTCTCCGGCACGACACCTACCGGGTGCGGAACGAGTCCCAGGTCCCCGGCCGGGATCGGCCCACGATTCGCGTGGGGGTTGACCTGGAGCAGGGACAGGACCGCTTCAACGACGTTCCCTTCGTGGTGGTCCAGACCCGGGATGGCCGCTGGATGGTGGAGCAGATCGGGCTGGAGCGGATCACCCAGGGAGAGGAGTAATCCCTGTTCGGCCGGGTGGGCGGTGCACAGTCCCTGTTCGGCCGGGCGGGCGCTCCCTGCCCCGTCAGGAAGTCGGATCCGGATCCCCGGCATCCCCCTCCACCAGCTCCACCAGGATTCCCCCCGTGCTCCGGGGGTGAAGGAAGGCCACCCGGTGCCCGCCTGCGCCCGGGCGGGGGGTTCGGTCGATGAGCTCGACCCCTTCGGCCTCCAGGGTCCGGAGTTCGGCCTCCAGGTCGGCGACGCGCCACGCCATGTGGTGCAGCGCCGCGCCCCGCCGGGCGAGGAAGCGGGCCACCCCCGAGTCGGCCTCCACCGGCTCCACCAGTTCCACCTTGCCGAAGAAGGCCACCCGCACCCCCTGGTCCGGGAGCAGCTCCACCTCGGAACCGGGGGCGCCGCTCAGGCGTTCCCAGAGGGGGCGGGCCTCCTCGATGGAGGGGACGACCACGGCAAGATGATCCAGCACACGGTGGGGCATGGAGTACCTCAACCCTCGTTCGGGGGGTAGATTCAGAGTCCTCTGAAGAATCGGGGAACGAACCATAACCGCGCCGGGAAGGTCGGGGGAGTCACCCCCGGACCCCCGGTCCGAACCCACTCGCACTCCGCCCCGCCCGCCGGGGCACCATTCTGGAATCAAGGGAGAACACCATGTCCGAGAGCACGACGCTCCAGGTCTCCGACGATACCTTCACGAGCCAGATCGAAGACGCAAAGGGGCTCGCCATCGTGGACTTCTGGGCGGCCTGGTGCGGCCCCTGTCGGATGGTCGGACCCATTGTCGAGCAGCTCGCCACCGAGTACGCCGACCGCGGCGTGACCGTGGCCAAGCTCGATGTGGACCAGAACCCCCGGACCACGGCCCGTTTCAACGTCCGCTCCATCCCCTCCATTCTCTTCTTCAAGGATGGCACGCTGGTGGACACCGTCGTCGGGGCCGTTCCGAAGGCGCACCTGGAGCAGAAGATCGAGCATCATCTCTGAGGAGGCGGCGGCGCCCCGGAACTGAGCCGGGGTGGGGCGCCCGTCCGCGAGCCCCGGGGCCAGTCCACGGTCGCTGGTCCCGAACCGGGACCCGAGGGTCCGGCCGTGCCCGATCCAGGGGCCCGGGGCCCGATGGTGAAGGGCCGCTGCAAGCGCACAGCGAGGGGGCGTCCGGAGTTTCGCCGGGCGTCCCCTCGTGCCATGTTCCCACCCCATGCCCCACGGTACCCTCTACATTGTCAGCACGCCCATCGGGAATCTGGAAGACCTGACCCTGCGGGCGCGCCGGATCCTGGCCGAGGTGGACGGGATCCTGGCCGAGGACACCCGCCGGACCGGCCAGCTCCTCCACCACCTGGGGGTGCGCACACCCATGCGGTCGCTGCATCGCCACAACGAACGGGCCCGGGAGGAGGAGGTCCTGGCCCGGCTCGCCGAGGGCGCCTCCCTGGCCCTCGTCTCCGATGCCGGCACCCCCCTCGTGTCGGACCCGGGGGAGGGGCTCGTGGCCCGGGTGCGGGCGGCCGGGCACGCGGTCGTGCCCATTCCCGGGGCCTCGGCGGTCCTGGCCGCCCTCGTGGCCTCGGGGCTCGCCGCCGTCCCCTTCACCTTCCTGGGCTTTCCCCCCCGGAAGGGGAAGGAGCGGGCCGCCTTCCTCGCCCAGCTGCGCGAGACGGTGCATACCGTGGTGCTCTTCGAGTCGCCGGAGCGGACGGCCCGCCTCCTCGCCGATCTGGCCGCCCTGGGCCCCGATCAGGAGCGCCGGGCGGGGGCCGTGGTCCGGGAGGTCACGAAGCTCCACGAGGAGGTCCGGGGGGGAACCGTGGCCGAGCTCGCCGCCTACTATGAGGAGAGCCCCCCCCGCGGAGAGGTCACGGTGGTCGTGGGGCCCCTCCCTGCGGAGGGTCCTGCGGCAGACACGGGCGAGGGCGAGGGGGTGGACGAGGCCGCCATCCTCGCCCTGGCCCGGGCGCTCCTCGCCGAGGGCGCCTCCCCGAGCCGCACGGCCCGGGAGGTGGCCCGTCGCCTGGGTCTTCCCCGGAACCGGGTCTATGCCCTGGTCCAGGACCTGGCCTCGTCCTCTCCTGATGGAGGCCACCCGCCTGATCCGTCCGACCCCTGACGTCCATCGCCCGACCCCTGACCTCCATCGCCCGACCCCTGACCTCCATCGCCCGACCCCTGACCTCCATCGCCCGAGGCCCCTCGACAGACCTCCCCGGCACGCCTGACCCCGGAAGCCCTCGCCACACCCCGCCACCCTCAACGGCTACACCCTTCGCATCCATGGCCCTTTCCCTCCTTGCCGGTGCCGCATTCGTGGCGCTCCTGGCCGGTTCGCCCGCTGAGGCGCCCGTGAGCGTGTCGGGAGAGGTGCGGGCGGGGGGCGACCCGGTGGAGGGCGCCCTGACCCTGGGCCGCCTCCGGTACGGGGGGGGCGGAGACTGGTACGCGAACCCCACCTCGCTCCCGAACCTGGCCCGGGCCGTGGCCCGCGACACCGGGCTCCCGGTGGCGGTGGAGCCCCGGGTGGTGACCCCCCTCGACCCGGGGCTCCTGGAGCTCCACTTCGTGCACATGACAGGGCACGGGAATGTGGCCTTCTCCGAGGCCGAGCGGGAGGCCCTTCGCCAATGGCTCGATGGGGGCGGGTTTCTCCATGCCGACGACAACTACGGGATGGACACGGCGTTCCGACGGGAGATGGCGGCACTCTTCCCCGATGATCCCCTCGTCCCCCTCCCTCCGGACCACCCGGTCTTCGAGGTGGTCCACCCCTTTCCCGAGGGCCTCCCCAAGATCCATGAGCACGACGGAGAGCCCCCCGGTGCGTGGGGGATCTTCCGGAACGGGCGACTCGTGGTCTTCTACAGCCACGAAACCGATCTGGGGAACGGATGGGAGGACCCGGAGGTCCATGACCTCCCGGCCGACCTCCGGGAGGCCGCTCTCCGGATGGGGGTGAACCTGGTGGTCTACGCCCTGGCCCGGAGGCTCCCGTGAGCCGTCGGGAGCCCGGCGGACCCGGGAGCGCCCGGGAGCGGGTGGCGGCGTGCCGACGCTACCTGGGGACGCGCGCCGCCCTGGCCGCGGGACTCCTCGTGGTGGGCGTGCTCCTCCTGGTACTCCCCCTGGCCTGGCTCCTGGCTGGCACCGAAGGATGGCGCCCGGGTTCGGCCCTCCCCCTTCTCCTGGTGCTGGGGGGGACGGGGGCGGCGGCCTGTGCAGCGCTGGGAGCCCGCTTCGCCCTTCGCCGCCGTCTGGGGGAGGGGCGTCTCCTGACCTGGATGGAGGGGGCCGCAGGCCTTCCCGAGGGACGCCTTCGTGCCCAGCTCGAGCTTCCCGACAGCCCCCTGGTGGCGGCCGGAGAAGGGCTCCTGCGCGCGCCCCTCGACCGTCCGCCTGGGGAACTCGTGGGGGAAGGTCGACGAGAAACGGGGCGCCTTCTCCGCTGGGGGGCCGGGGTCACCGGGGTGGCGGCCCTTCTGGCGCTGGGTGCGTGGCAGGCCGGCGCGGAGCGAGCCCAGGGGGCATGGGCCGGCCTGGTGCGCCCCCTGGCCGTGCTCCACCCGGCACCCCTTCCCCCCCTCTCCCTGACTCCGGGCGACGCCAGCGTGCCCCGGGGGGAATCGGTGGAGGTCGTGGTCTCGGCGCCGGGCCGCCGGGAACTCCGGGTCGAGGTGTCTTCTCCCGGGGTGCCCGACCGGAGCATGACCCTCGCGGTCGAGGGCGGGATCGCGCGAGGCCACCTCCCCCCCGTGGAGGCGCCTCTCCGGTACCGGGTGGTGGGGGATGACGGCTCGGCAACGCCCACCTTCACCCTGGAGCCCCTGGATCCCCTCGTTCTGGGGGACTTCACCCTCGAGCTCGTCTACCCCCCCTGGACGGGGCTCCCCCCGGAGCGGCGAAGGGCCCCCCCGCGCCACCTGACGATCCCCGCCGGGACCCGCCTTTCCTACGCCGGATCCCTCGGGGCACCCATGGAGGCCCTCGAGCTGCGTTCCGAGGGGAGGGACCCGGTGGTCTTCGAGGTCGCTTCCGACAGGCGAAGCTTTGCCGGGGGGTGGACCCCTCGGGGCGATGGCGCCTGGGCGTGGTGGGCCCCCGATGCGGGCCCGGACGGGGGCGATTCTTCCCATGCCCTTCCTCCCCCCATGGAGCTCGAGGTCCTCCCCGATGCGCCCCCCCGGGTCCGACTCTCGGCGGCTGCCGGAGGGGGTGAGGTTTCCGGAGAGGCGGGGGACGAGGCCCTTCCCGAGGGGGCGGTGCGGGGGGGAGAGCCTGCCTGGCTCCCCGCCGACCTCCGCCTCCCC
Source organism: Gemmatimonadales bacterium (assembly GCA_050485885.1). Classification (GTDB taxonomy): domain Bacteria; phylum Gemmatimonadota; class Gemmatimonadetes; order Longimicrobiales; family Gaopeijiaceae; genus SKNW01. The sequence goes on from JBJHCG010000013.1 coordinate 66,264, forward strand.
CTCCTCCTCGACGCCGAGGATGACTGGGGTCTCGACTGGGTGGCGCTGGAGGTCACCGTCTACACCCCGGGAGAGCCGGTTCAGACCCGGGGCGATCGGACCGAACTCGCCGGGGAGCGGGCCGTGGCGCTCCGCCCCGTTCTCGATCTGGGACGGTGGGAGCTGGAGCCCGGGAGCCGGGTCCGCCTCCAGGCCAGGGCCGCCGACCGGGGGGCGGGACCGGGCATCGGGGCCTCGGAGGTCCTGGAGTTCCGGGTCCCCACCTCGGCTCAGCGTCGGGACGAGGCCCGGGCTCAGATCGGGCGGACTTCGGAGCGGGTCCGGGAGCTGGGGCGGGAGGCGTCCGAGGAGGCCGCCCGCCAGGCCGAACGCCTGCAGGACCAGATTGCCGCCGGGGCGGCGGTTCCCCCGGGAGACCCCGGGGCTGCAGCCGCCCAGGGCACGGGGGGGACCCCGCCGTCGGGGGGGGCAGCCGGATCGGCCTCCGCCACCCCGGGCGCACCCCCGCCGGCTCAGCCCGAGGCCCTCGAGGGACTCCGGGACGCCCTTCAGGGGGAGGCCGACCTCCTGGAGGAGCTGGAGGCGCTGCGCGAGGCCATGGGTCGGAGCGCGGAGGTGCTGGGGGGCCAGGACGAGGACCGGGCCCTCCGGCGGGAACTCGCCCGCCTGGAAGACGCCCTGGAGCGACTGGCCGGTCCCGAGGCCCGGGCCCAGGCCCAGGCCCGGCTCGAGGAGCTGGCGGCCCGGATGCGGGAAGAAGGGGGGGCACCCCCGTCCGCCGCCGAGGCCGCCGAGGCCATGGGCGATGCCCTGGAGCGCCGGGAGGCCCTTCTCGAGGCCCTGGACGATCTCCGGGACCGGCTCGACGCGGCCGAGCGACGGGCCGAGCTCGAGGGGGCCAGGGAGGCCGCCGCTCGTCTGGCCGATGACCAGGAGGCCCGGGCCCGGGCCTGGGAGAAAGCCCGGGCTGCCGGGAACCCCACACCCCCGGACCCGGCCGAGGCCGCCGACATGGCCGAGCGGGCCCGTGCCCTGGAAGCCCGGCTCGAGGCGATGGAGGCGCGCGCGCTGGCACGAGAGGAGGCGCGAGCCCAGGGCGGAGACGCGGCCGGCGGCGAGCGGGGGGGGGAGGCGGCGGCCGAGGCCCTGAATCGGGCCCGGGAGGCGGCCGCCGAGGCGCGGGCCGCATCGGAGGCCGAGGCGGCGGCCCCTTCGGCCGGGTCCCGGGCGGCGGAGGCGGCCGAGGCGGCACGGCGTGCCGAGGCGGCCCTTTCCGAGGCAGCCGGGGCCGATGCGGCAGCCCGGGACGCCGCCCTCCGGGAGGCGCTGGCAGGGGCGGCCCACCAGGCCATGGCTCTGGAGGCCGCGCTCATGGCGCCCCCTCCCGAGGGCGTGCCTCCCGAGGTAGAGCCCCTCCGCGAAGGGGCCCGGATCCTCGCTGGAGAGCTCGCCATGGCCCTGGTCGATGCCGGGGAGGGCGCCCGGGAACTGGCCGCCCGAATGGGGGCGGCCCTGGCGGCCCTCGACGCGGTGGCGGAGCGGGACCGCGCCCTTCAGGCCGGGCTCCCCGGAAGCCGCCAGCCGGCGGTCACGGGGGCCCAGTCCTCCCTCCAGCACCTCGCCCTGGCAGCCCTCGAGGCGCTGGACCGCCTGGGCGAAGGCCAGGAGTCGGGCGAAGGCGCCGGGGGGGGCGGGGAGGGCGCCATGGGCGAGGCCCTTTCCTCCCTCGCCGACGCCCAGGACGCCCTGAACCAGGCGGCGGGGAGCCTGGACGGCCGCCCGGGAGACCCCACCGCATCGGGCGAGGCCCAGGGGCGGATGGAGGCCCTGGCCCGGGAGCAGGAGGGGATCGCCTCCTCCCTGGGGCAGATGGGCGAGGAACTGCGCCGGAGCGGGGAGGGGGGTGAGCTTCGGGCCGAAGCGCTGGAGGCCCTGGCCCGGGAGGCCCAGGCCCTGGCCGAGGCCCTGGCGGCAGAGGCGGGAGATGGCCGCCCCACTGCCGAGACACTGAACCGCCAGGACCGCCTCCTGGAGCGGCTCCTCGATTCGGGTCGTTCCATGGAGCGGGACGAGCCCACCAGCGAACGACGGGGGACCGCAGCCGGGCCCGTGACCCGTGCCGAAGTCCCGCCCCTCCCCGCCGGGCTCCTCGATGCTGCCCGGATCCCCCTCCCCTCGCCCGAAGCCCTGGCCCGGTTGGCGCCGGCGGAACGGCGCCTCGTGCTCGAGTACCTCGATCGGCTGTCCCGCCCCCGGGGAGCCGGCGGGGGAGGGAACCGATGAGGGCGGGTCGTGGGCGCATCGTTCGGGTGGGGGTTCCCCTCCTCGTGGGGGCGTTCCTGTTCACCGGGGCGCCCCTCTTCATGGGGAGCCTTACCCTCGCCGCCGCCACCCCCCTCCCGGCCGAGGCCCAGGAGCCCGGCGCGGGCCCGGGCCCCGAGGCCTGGGTCGAGGCGCTGGGAGACCCGGACGAGGCCGTTCGCCATGCGGCGAAGGTGAGCCTCCGGAGTCACGCCCGGGAACTCCCGGCGGAGCAGCGCGCCCCCTGGCTTCAGCTTCTGGCCACGGTGGAGATGGAGGGGGTGGGACCCGTGGCGGCCAGGGTGGCGGGGCAGGGGGTCCTCCTGGCCGAGGCCGACCCCCTCCCCCGGGGGCAGAGCCGGGCCCAGGCACGGGCCGAAGGGGCCTCCGTGGTGGAGACCTTTGCCCGCTCCCTCGACCGGGGCGAGGGCGAGGCCCTCCCCCTCCTCGCCCTGGCCTCGCACCTCGTGGCCCCGTCCAACCCGGAGGAGGCCCACCGGCTCCGGGCCCTCTATGGTGAACGGCGAGGATGGCCCACGGGAGAGGAGGAGGACCCCGACGCGACGCTCCAACCCGCCGACACGCCCACCCGCACGGACGCGGCGGAAACCCGGACCCTCCGGACGGAGGAAGCCCCCCTCCTCCTCGCCCACGCCCGGGGGATCCTGGCCGGCGCACCGGGGGGGGCGGGTGAAGCGGGGGGGCGGTCCCGGTCCGGGGCACCGGGGGAGGGCGGAGAGGTCGGGGGCGTGAGCGAAGCCCGGGCCCTTCTGGTGCACCTCCTGACCCTGGCTCCCCAGCACCCCCTGGCGCCCGAGGCGCGTCGCCTTCTGGGTACGGCGGGAGCCCGCCCGGGGGGGGGCTCGGTCACCCCCGGATTCCCGGGATCCCTCCGCCCGGGGACGCCGTCGCCATGACTCCCCCCCGCGCTCCTGCCGCACCCATGAACCCCCCTCGCGCCTTCGCTCCCCTTCTCGCCCTGGCGGCACTCCTCCTTCTCCTTCCGGGTGCCGGGGCGGGGCAGTACCTCCTCCTCCCCATGGACGGCTCGCAGACCGATCACCTCCGGGCCTACGGGCTGACCTATGCCATACTGGAGCGCGGGGAAGATGCGGAGTGGCTCCTGAACTACCGCGACGGCGCCTTCCTCCTCCCTGACCGGAGCTGGGTCCGCCGGGAGGCGGCGGTGCTGGGGGTGCGTCACGAGGCGGTGGACGGGGCGGCGCTGGCCCGGATCCGGGCCACGATGGAAGGGAGCGACATGGAGGCCGTGCTCCTCGAGTCGGCCCCCCGGATCGCCGTGTACACCCCCCCCAATTC
>JBJHCG010000013.1:69894-82767 GCA_050485885.1 Gemmatimonadales bacterium
CCCCCCAAGTCCCCCCCCTGGGCCGATGCGGTGACCCTCGTGCTCGAGTACGCCGGGATCCCGTACGAAACGATCTGGGATGCGGAGGTCCTGGAGGGGCGCCTGGGCGACTTCGACTGGCTCCACCTCCACCACGAGGACTTCACCGGGCAGTACTCCAAGTTCTACCTCACCTTTGCCGCCACCCCCTGGCTCCGGGAGGAGGTGGCGCGGAACGAGGAGATGGCCCGCCGCTTCGACTACCCCGATGTGCCCTCCCTCAAGCGGGGGGTGGCCGAGGGGATCCGGCGCTATGTTCTGGAGGGGGGGTTCCTCTTCGCCATGTGCTCGGCCACCGAGACGCTGGACCTGGCGCTGGCGAGCCATGCCACCGACATCACTCCCACCTGGGCCAACGGCCGCCCCCCCGACCCCGACGCCGCCGCCCGCATGGACTGGTCCCGGGCCCTGGCCTTCCAGGGCGCCCAGCCCCAGCTCGCCGGATCGGTGAATGCCTTTTCCGACATCGACACCCACCAGGTGAACACCCCGGCCCGACGCCCCCTGGGCTCCTTCGCCCTCTTCCGCTTCAGCCCCCGCACCGATCCGGTGGCCGCCATGCTCGTGCAGAACCACCAGGGGGTGATTCCCGACTTCTACGGGCTCACCACCGCCTTTCGGGCCGATCGCCTGAAGCCCGGGGCCACGATCCTGGCCCGGGAGGGCGATCGGGTGAAATACGTGACGGGCACCGCAGGAAGCGGGAGCTGGACCTTCTACGGGGGGCATGATCCGGAAGATGCGGAGCACCAGGTGGGCGATGCCCCCACCCGGGTGGAGCTGCACCGGAACTCTGCGGGCTACCGCCTCATCCTGAACAACATTCTCTTTCCGGCGGCGCGGCCGCGCCCCCTCCCCACCTGAGGCCCTCGAGGATGATCCTCCCCCAGGCCGGCGCAGGGGAGGGGGCCCCCCCTTCAGGGCCCCCCGCACCACCCGCCCCCACGCCTTCCTCCCCCCTCCCCCTTCGCCTCGACCCGGAGGCGGCGGAACGGGTGCGCGACGAAGTGGCCCGGGCCGGGGGACGCGAGGTCTGCTTCCTGGCCCGCGTCACCCCCGATCGGCGGCTCGTGGAGCCTCGGGCGGTGGCGCGGGGGAACCACCACGCCGTGCTGGCGGCGGCCCGGGATGCGGAAGCGGGGGAGGTGCTCCTGCACAACCACCCCTCGGGGGTCCTGGCTCCTTCGGAGGCGGATCTGGCGCTGGCGGCCCGGGTCTACGAGGAGGGGCTCGGAACGGCCATTACCGACAACCAGGCCCGGGAACTCTACGTGGTGGTGGAGCCCCCCCGCCCCCGGCGGCGGGAGCTTCTCGAGCCCGACGCGGTGGACACCCTCCTGGCCCCGGCCGGGGGGTTGGCGGGGGTCCATGCCGGGTACGAGGATCGCCCCGGCCAGCGGGCCATGGCCCGGGAGGTGGTGACCCGATTCAACGAGGGGGGAGTGGCCATCGTGGAGGCGGGCACGGGAACGGGAAAGTCGCTGGCCTACCTCGTGCCGGCGGCGCTCTGGGCCCGGCGAAACGGCGAGCGCACCGTGATTTCGACGAACACGATCAACCTGCAGGAGCAGCTCGTGGGGAAGGACCTCCCCCTCCTGGAGAAGGTGCTGGGGGAGCCGGTGAGCTGGGCCCTGGTGAAGGGACGGGGGAACTACATCTCGGTGCGTCGCCTCCTCCTGGCGGTGGAAGGGGCGCCCACCCTCTTCGAGGACGACCGCTCGGCGGAGCTCGACGCACTCCGCGACTGGGTGGAGAACACCCCCGACGGATCGCTGGGGGACCTGGCCGCCCCCCCCTCCGATGAGGTCTGGGAGGAGGTGCGCTCCGACGGGGACATCTGCCTCAAGGCCCGGTGCCCCCACTTCCAGCGCTGCTTCTACCACCGGGCCCGGCGCTCGGCCAACGCCGCCGACCTCCTGGTGGTGAACCATGCCCTTCTCTTCAGCGACATCTCGGTGCGGCGGGCGGCGGACAACTGGGGAATCGCGGCGGTCCTCCCTCCCTACCGGCACGTGATCCTGGACGAGGCCCACAATGTGGAGGATGCGGCCACCTCCCACCTGGGGGCCGAGGCCACCCGGACCGGGCTCTTCCGCCTCCTCTCGCGCCTCGACCGGAATGGAAAGGGGGTTCTGGCGTCGGTGGTGGACCGGGTCCGGGGAACGGTTCCCCCGCCCGAGGGCCCGGAGATCCTCGTGCGCATCGAGAAGCACCTCCGTCCGGCAGCGACCCGGGCCCGGGAGGCCCTTGTCCGCTTCTTCGACCACCTGGAGCCCCGGGTCCCCCAGGGCGAGGAGGAGCCCCTGCGGCTCGGGCGGGGAGACCCCCGGGATCCCTCGGGGGAGGAGGCCACCCTGGAGCGCATGGATGCGGTGGTGGCGGCCTTCGATCGCCTCCGGAAGGAGGTGGCCGAGCTCCGCCTTCGCCTGGAGGCCGACCCGGCCCGGGAGGAGCGCTTCGAGGACCGGCTCCTGGAGCTTCGGGCCCTGGAGCGGAGGCTCGAGGGGGGAGGGGCAGCCCTCTCCCTCGTCCTGGCCCCGGGGGGAATGGGAGAGGCCTTCGTGCGGTGGATCGAGGGGCGGGGACGCCCGGGGGAGTCGGGGCGGAACATCCGGCTGGCCGCCGCCCCCGTGGAGCCGGGGCGCCTCCTCCGGGAGTCCCTCTTCGAAAAGGTGGAGACGGCCATCCTCACCTCCGCCACCCTGACCACGGGGAAGGACGACTTCCGCTTTCTCCGGGACCGGCTGGGGCTGGGTGCGGGAGCGGGCCCCGGGGGGCCGGCCGGTGGCGCCGCGGGGTCGCATGCGGAGAGGGCCTCGGGGTCCTCCCCGGGCATCGGGTATGGGTGGGCCCCGGAGTCGGGCCCGGACCCCCTCCCCGATCTCCTCTTCGGGGAGGGGTTCGAGGGCGAGGCGGACGGGAACGGGGCAGGGGAGGCCCCCCCGGCGCTCCAGGTGACGGAGGCCCGGGTTCCCTCGCCCTTCGACTACCGGAAGCAGGCCCTGTTCGGGGTGCCCACCGACCTTCCGGACCACCGGGAGGGGGGCGCCTTCCAGGAAGCCACGGCCCGGGTGGTGGCGGACTTCGCCCACCTCACCGGGGGCGGGCTCTTCGTGCTCTTCACCTCGCACCGGGCCCTTCGCGACGTGGCCGGGCGCCTTCGGGCCGCCGGGGTGGACCGGCACTTTCCCCTCTCCGTGCACGGGGAGGGGAGCCGGGGGCGGATCCTGGCCGACTTCACCCGGTCGGGGCGGGGGATCCTCCTGGGAACCTCCTCCTTCTGGGAGGGGGTGGATGTTCCGGGCGACCCCCTCCGGGGCCTCATCCTCCAGAAGATCCCCTTCCGGGTCCCCACCGAGCCCATCACGCAGGCCCGGACCGAGGCGCTGGAGCGCCGCGGGGTGAATGGCTTTACCCGGTACCAGGTCCCCCTGGCGGCCCTCCGCCTCAAGCAGGGCTTCGGGCGCCTCATCCGCTCCCGGGCGGACCGGGGCGCCGTGCTCCTCCTGGACCGTCGCATCCTCACCGCCAGGTACGGGCGAACTCTCCGGGAGGCCCTCCCCGAAGCCCCCCTCCTCCGGGTCCCCTGGGCGGAACTCCAGCCCGTGCTGCGGGGGTTCTATGCCGACCACCGCGCCGGGGAGGACGGCGGAACTTCCCCTGCGCCTTGCCCCGGGGACGCCCCCGGGTAGATTTGGCACGGGGTTGGACGCCCCTCCCCCCCCTTCACTCTCGACCGGTCCTCGACCCGCCCGCGACCGCTCCTCGAACGCATCCATGGAAGCGACATGACCCGTTTCTTCGGCTACATCATCGGCGCCATCTGGCTCGTCTTCACCTTCATGGCGTTCCGGGTGCGCACCGCCGGGGCCGAGGCCGGCCAGCCCGACGTGGTCTTCTGGTGGACCGTGATCACCCTGGCCTACCTGGGCGCCGCCACCGTGGCCATTGTCGGGAACGTCCGGCACAAGGGGAGCGGCCCGAGGAAGCCCGCGCCCCAGCGCGCCTCGAGGTCCGCCTCGAAGAAGGCCTGACCCTGACGCTTCCGCCCCCCACGAAGATCCTCTGCGTGGGGCGCAACTACCCGGCCCACGCCGGGGAGCTGGGGAACACGGTTCCCGCCGAGCCCCTCTTCTTCTTCAAGCCCCCCTCGGCCCTCCTGGCCCACGGCCAGGCCATTGTCCTCCCTCCCGGGGTGGGGGAGGTGCACTTCGAGGGGGAGGTGGCCTTCGTCGTGGGGCGACGGACCCGTGACCTTTCTCCGGAAGATGGATGGGGTGCGCTCAGCCACATCCTCCCCTTCAACGATGTGACGGCCCGGGCCCTCCAGCGCTCCGACGGCCAGTGGACCCGGGCCAAGGGGTTTGACACCTTCGCCCCCGCTGGGACCCCGGTCCCCCTGGGTCAATGGGGCGAGGGGGAGGCGGGTGGGAGCCGGACCGGCCCCGGGTCGGCCGCCCAGCCCCCCGACCCCCGCCGGGATCCCGCCTCTCTCCGGGTGGAGACCCGGGTGAACGGGGTCCTCCGGCAGGAGGGGCACCTGGGAGAGCTCGCCTTTCCGGTGCCCGCGCTCGTGGCCTGGATCTCGCGGGTCATGACCCTCGAGCCTGGCGATCTCCTCGTCACCGGAACCCCGCACGGGGTAGGCCCCCTGGCTCCCGGCGACGAGGTGGAGGTCCGGATTCCCGGGGTTGGGTCCGTTTGGAACCCGGTGGTGGCAGCGTCGGAAGGGGCTGGGTCGGTCCGGGACCGCGACTGAGCCGGGCATCCCTTCGCGTCGACCACATCGTCCCACTTCCCGCCCGCCCCACCCCTCCGCTCTCCCCGCTCCGCTTCCCTCGACCCCGAACGGCTTCCGCTCCCGCCCTCCCCCGGAACCGCCCCCTCCGGGGGGGTTACCAAGGCCCATGGATCCCTCCCCCTCCCGCGCATCCCCCCCACCCCCTGACCCGCAGGAGATTCTGGAGTCGGCTGGACGGGCGCGCACGCGCAGGGGGCATCGCCGCGCCCTGGCGTGGGGGCTGGGACTCTCGGCGCTGGGGCATGTCGTGCTGGTCCTCCTCTATCCGGGCCTGCTGGACCGGGTCCCGGAGGTCCGTGTCACGCCGGCGCCCGCTCCCTCGGAACTGCGGGTGGAGGGAATCGAGATCATCTCCTTCCGCGATGTGGAGGAGGAGCCTGCCCCCTCCGAGGAGGAGCCTCCCCCCGAGGTGGTCATCGACCTCCCCGACCCCACCACGCCCGAGTCTCCCGAGGCCCTTCCCCTTCCGGCGCCGCCCCCCCTCCCCACCCCCACGGGGGAAGGCGTCCGGGCCACGGAGCGCGAGGATCGGGAGCGGGCAGCGGCCGAGCTCCTTCGTCCCCAGATGGGGGACCCCCGCATCTGGGCCCCCCTGGACCGTTCCCTCACCGATCTGACCGACGCCGAACTGGCCGAGGTCTACCTCCGGGGGATGATCCGCGACTGGAACGATTCGGTGGCGGTGGCGGTGGCCCTTTCAGGCGAGGCCACCGACTGGACGTACACCGATTCCGAGGGCCGCCGCTGGGGACTCTCCCCCGGGCGCCTTCATCTCGGCGATTTCTCCATTCCACTCCCCCTCTCCTTCGAGGTCCCGCAGGCGCGCCGGAACGACCAGATGGTCCGGAACTGGGAGATCCAGGACATTCTCCGGGGGGTCGCTTCGGCCGAGGTGCGCCAGTCGTGGGCCGAACGGGCCCGGGAGATCCGCGAGCGCATGGACGCCCAGCGGTCGGGCGGGGGCGAAGGGGGCGCCGTGGCCGGCCAAGGCTCCCGCGGGAGCGGGGGCTCGGGGAGCGGCTCCGGCGGTGGCCCCGGGGGCGGCGGCTCCGGGGGATCCGGCGGGCCCGGCGGCTCCGGGAGCGGACCCGGGGGAAATTGACGCGGTCCCCCCCCCGGAACACCTTTCGGGTTGCCCTTCCGCTTCGGGGCGGCCCCCTCTGCACCGGGAGTCGCCGCCTTCGAGGGCCTCCCCCCGCATCTCCTCCTCCTTCCAGCGCCAGCGGATTCCTCCGTGTCCGAGCCCACCCCGTTCGCCTCCTCCGAAAAGGCCACTTCCGGCTCCCAGGGCAAGGCCTCTCCCGAGGCTCCCCCTCCCGCCGAGGCCCCGCCTTCCGTGGAAGCCCTCCCCACCCGCCTGGACCCGGGCGCCATCGAGCGCCCCCTCTTCCAGCGCGGGCTCGAGCATGGCGTGTTTTCGCGCGCCGCCGCCGATGTCCTGGAGGGCGGAGCGGAACCGTACGTGATCGTGATCCCGCCTCCGAACGTCACCGCCGTCCTCCACATGGGGCACGGGCTGAACAACACGGTGCAGGACGTGCTCGTGCGCTGGCGCCGGATGCAGGGGCGCGCGGCCGTCTGGGTTCCGGGCACGGATCACGCCGGCATCGCCACCCAGAACGTGGTGGAGCGGAAGCTTGCCAGGGAAACCGGACAGACCCGTTTCGACGTGGGACGCGAGGCCTTCGTCAGGGAGGTCTGGGACTTCGTCCACGAAACGGGGGACACGATCCTGGACCAGCTGAAGGCCATTGGCGCGAGCTGCGACTGGAACCGCACCCGCTTCACCCTCGATCCCGAGCTCTCCCGGGCGGTGCGGGAGGTCTTCGTGCGCCTCTACGAAGAGGGGCTCATCTATCGGGGCGAGTACATCATCAACTGGTGTCCGCGCTGCGGCACGGCGCTCTCGAACGAGGAGGCCGAGGGGATCGAGACCGACGGCCGCCTGCACCATCTCCGCTATCCCTTTCCTGAAGAGGCAACGGAAGCCGCCCGCACGGCGGCGGCAGCAGGGGCGGAGGCCATTGTCCAGCTCGACGATGGCCGGTGGGCCCTGACCGTGTCCACAACCCGCCCCGAGACCATGCTGGGAGACACCGGCGTGGCCGTTCACCCGGAGGACGCGCGCTACGCGGCGCTGGTGGGGCACGGGGTGGAGCTCCCCCTCACCGGCCGCACGATCCCGGTGGTGGCCGATCCCTTCGTGGACCGGGAGTTCGGCACCGGGATGGTCAAGGTGACCCCGGCCCACGACCCGAACGACTTCGAGATCGCCCGGCGGACGGGGCTCGAGATCCTCGACATCCTGACCCCCCAGGCCACGGTGAACGAGGCCGCGCCCGAGGCCTTCCGCGGAATGGACCGCTTCGCCGCGCGGAAGGCCGTGATGAAGGCCCTCGAGGCCGAAGGGCTCGTGGCCGGGGTGGAGCCCCACCGTCACACCGTGCCCCACTGCTACCGGTGCGACACCGTGGTGGAGCCGCGCCTCTCGGAGCAGTGGTTCGTGCGCATGAAGCCCCTGGCCGAGCCGGCGCTCGCGGCCTCGCAGAACGGCACCCTCCGTCTCCACCCCGAGCGGTGGCGGAAGACGTACGAGGAGTGGCTGGGGAACATCCGGGACTGGTGCATCTCCCGGCAGCTCTGGTGGGGCCACCGGATTCCGGTCTGGACCTGCAGCGACTGCGGCGAGGTCATGTGCGTGCGGGAGGACCCGACGGCCTGTTCGGCCTGCGGCTCCGCATCGCTCGAACAGGACCCCGACGTGCTCGACACCTGGTTCTCGTCGTGGCTCTGGCCCTTCAGCGTCTTCGGGTGGCCCGAGGAAACGGACGATCTCAAGGCCTTCTACCCGGGGCACACCCTGGTCACGGCACCCGAGATCCTCTTCTTCTGGGTGGCCCGCATGGTCATGGCCGGGTACCACTTCCTGGGCGAAACCCCCTTCACCGACGTCTTCCTCCACGGGACGGTGCGCGATGCGAAGGGGCGGAAGATGTCCAAGTCGCTGGGGAACGGGATCGACCCCCTGGAGGTGGTGGACCGTTTCGGGGCCGACGCGCTCCGGTGGACGGTGCTCTCCATGTGCGGGGTGGGGACCGACATCCACCTGGACCATGAAGACCTGGAAGCCGCCTTCGCCCCGGGGCGGAACTTCGCGAACAAGCTCTGGAACGCAGGGCGCTTCACCCTCCTCTCGGTGGGCGACGACCCGGTCCTCCCCCTGCACGAGGTGGAGGGCGATCTGGAGCTCGCCGACCGGTGGATTCTCTCCCGGTACCGCCGCGCCGTGGAGGGGATGACGGAGGGCCTCGAACGTTTCCGCCTCCACGAGGTGGTGGAGCGGGCGCATCGCTTTTTCTGGGGGGAGTTCGCCGACTGGTACCTGGAGATGGTGAAGACCCGCCTGCGGGGCGAGGGTGGGGAGGCGAGCCGGCAGGCGGCGCGGAGCGTTCTCGTGCACGTTCTCGACGGCACCGTCCGCCTTCTCCACCCCCTCGTGCCCTTCGTGACGGAGCACCTCTGGGACCGGATTCCCTGGCCGTCCGGGGTGGAGCGGCCGCAGGCGCTTCCGTTGGCGCCCTGGCCCGAGGGCGGATCCATTCCCCTTGACCCGGAGGCCGAGGCCGGATTCGAGGCCCTCCAGGAGCTCGTCACGGTGACCCGGAGCCTCCGGAAGGAATACGGGGTGGGGGAGGGGGCCGAGGTGAGCCTGGTCCTGACCGGGGCTCCGGCCGATTTCCGCCGATCGGTGGAGGGGGAAGCCCTCCGCCTGCACCAGTTCGCCCGGGTGGCCTCCGTCACCTTCGAAGGGGGCGAGGCGGCGGGAGGGGGCGATGCGAAGGGGAGGGGCGAGACGGAAGGAGGGAACGCGGCCGAGGGAGAAGCGGACGCCGATGCCGGGGCTTCCCCCCGGGGGGCCGGCGCCACCGCCGCGCTCCAGAATGGAACGGAGCTCTTCCTCCCTCTCGAAGGCGTGGTGGACCTGGAGCAGGAGCGGACCCGGCTCGGGAAGGAGATCAGCCGCCTCGACGGGCAGCTGCGGGGGTGCGAAGCCAAGCTCTCGAACGAGAACTTCGTGGGGCGGGCCCCGGCCGAGGTCGTGGCGAAGGAGCGGGAGAAGGCCGACACCTTCCGCCAGCAGCGCGACACCCTGGCCGTGAAGCTCGCCGCCATGGGATCGGAGGCGCCGTGAGGGGCGAACGGACGGGGTGGGGGGCGAAGGGGCCGGGCGCCCGCGCCCCGTGGGTCCTTCTGGTTCTCCTCGGGGTGGCCGGTGCAGCGGGGTGTGCCCGGAGCGTTGCCCCCACGGGGGGAACGGTGCCGGACCTTCCCCCGCAGGTGGTAGGCACGAGCCCCGACACCTTCGCCCTGGTCTCGCCCTTCCGGGGGCCGGTGCGCATCGACTTCGACCGGACCCTGGCCGAGCGCCTGGTGACCGGAAACCTCCGTGATGCCGTGGTGGTTTCCCCCCGCACCGGAGAGGTCTCGGTGCGGCAGCGGGGGCGCCGGCTCGAAATCTCCATGGAGGGGGGGTTCCAGTCCGATGCCGTGTACCGGATCACCGTCCTCCCCCGCTTCCAGGACCGGTACCGGAACCTCATGGACCGTCCGGTGGAGATCTTCTTCTCCACCGGGCCCGACTTCGAGGACTCCCTCGTGGCGGGGCTCGTCACCGACCTCATCACGGGCGATGAACTCCCCGGCACCCGTGTCGATGCCATTCCCCTGGAGGAAGGCCCCACCTACTCGGCGGTGGCCGACTCCCTGGGGGTCTTTGCCTTCCGTTTCCTCCCGTCGGGCGCCTACCGGGTGGTGGCGTACGACGATGTGAACCGAAACCGCGCCCCTGATTTCCAGGAGCGGCAGGCGGCGACCCAGGTCACGGTGGGCCCGGCCGACACCCTGGTGGTGTCGGAGCTGGAGCTTCTCCTCCCCGACACCACGGCGGCGGTTCTCGTTTCGGCCACCCCGCTGGACTCGGTCACGGTGGAGCTCACCTTCGACGATCCTCTCGACCCGAACGAGGGGGTGGGGGGGATTCGTGCCCTTCTGACCCCCCCCACGGACCCGGCTGACGACGAGGAGGTGGTCCCTCTCGAGGTGCTCCCGCGGATCGTGGAGATCACGCACGGGCCCCGGTGGGATGCCCGGCGTGCCGCCGGGGACCGCCCCTCCGACGACGACCCGGACACCCCTCCCGATCCCGACGATCCGGAGGCCGGACCGCCGGCCGAGCCCCAGGAGCGTCTCCGCCCCGATTCCCGGCTTATCGTGCGCTTCGATGCGCCCCTCCCGGCGGGAGTCCGCCTCCGCATCGTGGTGGAGGGGGTCGAGAACCTGGCGGGGATCCCCGATGGCTGGGGCGAGGCGACCTTCACCACCCCGGAGGCGCCCGAGCCGGAGGAAGACCCGGATCCGCCGGATCCGCCCGATGCGCCGGAGCCCCCCGATGCCGCTGCTTCCTCGGAGGCTGCGGCCCCTCCCGGCACGGCCCCCTCTCCGGGTGCGGCCCGAATCCCGGGCGGAGCGGCTGTTCGAGGCGATGGGTCCGACGCGTTCAATCCCCTCTCCATCCCCACCCCGCCCTGACCCGGTCAGCTCCCCTGCCATGGCTCGCCCCGCCATCTTCCTCGACCGGAGTGGGACGCTCATCGTGGAGCCGGACTACCCCCTCCACCCCGAATCGGTGGAGCTCGTGGAGGGGGTGGTGCCGGCCCTCCATCGGCTTCGGTCGGCGGGCTTCCTCCTCGTGGTGGTGACGAACCAGGGGGGGATCGCCCGGGGGCTCTTCACCGAGGCCGAGTACCACGAGGTGGCGCGACGGGTGGACCGCCTCCTGGCGGCAGCGGGGGTGCGGCCGGACCGGGTGGAGTACTGCCCCCACGACCCGGTGATCACGGGGCCCTGCGCGTGCCGGAAGCCGCATACCGGGATGCACGAGCGCGCCGCTCGGGCACTGGGGGTGGATCTGGCCCGCTCTTGGTGCGTGGGGGATCAGGTGCGGGACGTGCTCCCGGCCCGAACCCTGGCCATGGCGGGGGGGATCCTCGTTCGCACGGGGTACGGCCCCGAGGAGGCCCCGGCCCTTCCCCCGGGGACCCCGGTGGCCGCCGACCTGAATGCCGCCGCCCACTGGATCGTGGAGGCCCACCTCGAAGGTCGAGCCGAGGGGGTGGGGAAGGGGCGCCCGGGTTGACCCTCCGGAACCGGAAAGGGTACCTTTTGAGAGATGGATGAGAATCATTCCCGACCAGCATCGGGATCCAACACGGTGAGCGAACGGATGCAGATCAACCTGAGCGAGACCGCCCGGACCAAGGTCACGGGCTTCATGGACGAACATGGTGCCGGGACCGGATCCGGGCTCCGTGTGGCCGTTCTTCCCGGTGGCTGTTCGGGGTTTCAGTACGGGCTGAACATCGAGGATGCACCGGAGTCCGACGACGAGGTCCTGGACCTGGAAGGGGGGATCCGGGTGTTCGTGGATCCCTTCAGCGCCCAGTACCTGGAAGGGGTCGAGATCGACTACGTGACCACCATGATGGGCTCGGGGTTCACCTTCAAGAACCCCACGGCCTCCGGCGGATGCGGGTGCGGCAGCTCCTTCACGATCTGACCTCTCTCCCCTTCGTCTGACGGGTCTTCCCCTCGCATGCACCTGCTCCACGACGGAGACCGCCTTCGCCTCCTGGGCGCCACCGGCGGTCCCTTTCAGCAGAACACCCTCCTCGTGGAGTGCCGGGCCACGGGGGCGTCGGCCCTCGTGGACCCCGGGGCCGCCACCCCGGAACTCCTGGACCATCTGGCCCAGGGGGAGCGTCGCCCGGAGGCGATCTGGCTCACCCATGCCCACCTGGACCATGTGGACGGAATTCCGGCGGCCCGGGCCGAACACCCAGACCTGTCGGTGGCCCTTCACCCTGCGGACCTCCCCCTCTACGAGCGGGCGCCCGATCAGGCCCGGGCCTACGGGATCCCCTTCGCCGGGACCCTCCCCACCCCCGATCGCACCCTCGAAGCCGGCGGGACACTGGCCCTGGGCGAACTCTCCTTCGAGGTGCGCTTTGCCCCCGGGCATGCCCCGGGCCACGTGATCTTCGTGGAGGTCGAGGCCGGGGTCGCCCTCGTGGGCGATGTGATCTTCCAGCGCTCCATCGGGCGCACGGACCTTCCGGGGGGCGACACCCAGACTCTCCTCGCCTCCATCCGAACCCAGGTCCTCTCCCTCCCCGACGACACCCGCCTCTTCCCCGGACACGGCCCCCCCACCACGGTGGGGGAGGAGCGTGTGGGGAACCCCTTCCTCCGCCCCGACCTGCGGCCTGGTGGGGGGATCCTGGCGTGACCGAAGGCTCGGCCTCCCCCCTTCGGGTGGCCTTTCTGGCCTCGGGCGCGGGGTCGAATGTGGGGGCGCTCCTCCCGGCGGCACCACGGGGCGGATGGGAACCGGTGCTCCTCCTCTCTGACCGGGAGGGGGCCGGAGCCCTTCAGGTGGCCGAAGAGGCAGGGGTTCCGACCCGGGTTCTCCCCGCAGGCGACGATGCGGACGCCCTGGAGCGGGCCCTCGAGGCGGCCGGGGCCGAGCTCCTTGTCCTGGCCGGGTACCTGCGTCTCGTGCCCGAGGGGGTGGTGACCCGCTGGAGGGACCGCATCCTGAACATTCACCCCAGCCTCCTTCCGGCCTTCGGAGGCAAGGGGATGTTCGGGCGCCGGGTACACGAGGCGGTCCTGGCCTCCGGCGCCCGGGTGAGCGGGGCCACCGTGCATTTCGTGAATGAGCGCTTCGATGAGGGGCGCATCGTGGCGCAGTGGCCCGTGCCCGTGCTGGCGGGCGACGATGCGCCCGCCCTGGCCGCCCGGATTCTTGCCGTGGAGCACCGCCTGTACCCCCTGGCGGTGGCCTGGGTGTGTCGGGCCCTTCAGAAGAATCCGGATTCCGCCCCGGGGGCGCGGGGGGGGGGGCGGGCGCCCCCCGGGGGGCGGGGGGGCGGGGGCGGGGGGGGGGGGGCGCGGGGGCCCCCGCGAGGGGGGGC
>JBJHCG010000013.1:82777-123304 GCA_050485885.1 Gemmatimonadales bacterium
GCCTGGGTGTGTCGGGCCCTTCAGAAGAATCCGGATTCCGCCCCGCCCCCCCTCGATCTCGACCCCGCCACCCCGGGTTCCCTCGTCGCATCCTCCGGGCTCACCTTCCCCTGAGCCCCGCAGCATTGCCTCCGGCGCCCGGGTCGCCGCAGCATGGCCCCCTCGCCGACCCCCGTTCCTGACCCCCGCCCCATGACCCCCGCCCCCGACATGACTTCCAACCACCCGTCCCCGTCCGATTCCCCTTCCGGCGCCTCCGTCCCGGCCGCCCCGATCCACCCCCGGCGGGCCCTTCTGAGCGTGTCGGACAAACGGGGGCTCGAGCCCTTTGCCCGGGGCCTGGTGGAGCGCGGCTTCGAGCTCCTTTCCACCGGGGGAACGGCGCGGATGCTGGCCGAGGCGGGGCTTCCCGTCACGAAGGTCTCGGAGGTGACGGGGCATCCGGAAATCATGGAGGGTCGAGTCAAGACCCTTCATCCGGCGATTCACGGGCCCCTCCTGGCGCGGCGCGAGGTGCCGGGCGATCTGGAGGCGCTGGCGGCCCACGACTACCGCCTCATCGACGTGGTGGCGGTGAACCTCTATCCCTTCCGGGAGACGGTGGCCCGGGGCGGGGTGGCGGTAGGCGAGGCCATGGAGCAGGTGGATATTGGCGGGCCCACCATGATCCGCGCCGCCGCGAAGAACCACGCGCACCTCCACGTGGTGGTGGATCCGTCGGACTACGCACGGGTCCTGGACGCGCTCGATGGCACGTCCGAGACCTCCCTTCGCCGGGAGCTGGCCGCCAAGGTCTTTCGTCACATCGCCGCGTACGATGAGGCGGTGGCCGAGTACCTGGAGGGTGCGGGAGGCGAGGAGGGCGAGGAGGGCCAGGGGGCGGCCGACTTCCCCGAGACCCTCTCCCTGCGCCTGACCCGCGATGCCGTGCTCCGCTACGGCGAGAACCCCGACCAGGGAGCAGCCCTCTACCTTCCGGCCGGGGCGCGGAGCGGGATCGCGGCGCTGGAGCAGCTTCATGGGAAGGCCCTCTCGTACAACAACCTCCTGGACCTGGACGGGGCGCTTCTCTCCCTTGCCCCCTTCGCCCGGAGCCCCCAGCCGGCGGTGGTCATCGTGAAGCACACCACCCCGTGCGGGGTGGCGGTGGGGGAGACCCTGGCCGACGCGTATGCCCGGGCCCTGGCCACCGATCCGGTGAGCGCCTTCGGTTCGGTCATCGCCGTGAATCGCCCGGTGGATGCCGCCACGGCGGAGGCGCTCTCCCAGCTCTTCGTGGAGTGCCTGATCGCGCCTGATTTCGATGCCGACGCGATGGAGATCCTCACGACGAAGAAGAATGTGCGCCTCCTGCGCCTCCCCGGGGGCCGGGAGGAGGAGGCCACGGCGCGCTTCCTCGCCGAGCATGGGCGCACGCCGGAGCCCCGGGTGCTCCGGGGCATCTACGGGGGGATCCTGGCCCAGACGGCGCCCGAGCCCCCCTTCTACGGGGTGGACGACGCCGGGTGGCGGGTCGTGACCGAGCGGGTTCCCACCCTGGACGAGCACCGGGACCTGGCCTTTGCGTGGGCCGCGGTGGCCGGGGTCAAGTCGAACGCGATCCTCCTGGCCCGTGGGGGGGCGACGCTGGGGATCGGAGCCGGACAGATGTCGCGGGTCGACAGCTCACGCCTGGCGGTCTGGAAGGCCGGTGAGGCCGGGCTCGACCTGGCCGGGTGCGCCCTCGCCTCCGATGCCTTCTTCCCCTTCCGCGACGGGGTGGATGCGGCGGCGGCCGCCGGGGTCCGGAGCATCATCCAGCCCGGGGGCTCGGTGCGCGATGCGGAGGTGGTTGCGGCCGCCAACGAGCACGGGATCGCCATGGTCTTCACGGGGCGGCGCCTCTTCCGGCACTGACCCCTGACCGGTTCCCCTGCCCGGAACACCCCCGGGGGTGGGGCGTAGGCTCAGGCATCGTGATCGAACGAAAGAGAGGGGAGGGGGCGCGGGCTCGGATCAATGCGGCCAGGGTCCGTGCGGCCTCCTGAAATGTTCGAGCCCCCAACGCATGGAGCCCGCCATGAGCGACGTCAGACTCGTTGTTGTCTACTACAGCACCTACGGAACGAACCACGCCATGGCGGAGGAAGCCGCCAGGGCGGGGCGGGAGGCGGGGGCCGAGGTGCGGCTTCGCCGGGTGCGGGAAACGGCCCCCGAGGAGGTCGTGAAGGGCCAGGATGCGTGGCACGATCACCTGGAGTCCACGAAGGACATTCCCGAGGCCACCCCGGACGACATGGTCTGGTCCAACGCCTACCTCTTCTCGAGCCCCACCCGGTACGGGGGGGCGGCAAGCCAGATGCGGGCGTTCATCGACACGCTGGGACCGATCTGGCAGGAAGGAAAGCTCGCGAACAAGGCCGCCTCGGCCCTGACGAGTGCCGGGAACCCCCACGGGGGCCAGGAGACGACGATCTGGACCCTCTACACGACCTTTGCCCACTGGGGGGCGATCATCGTGCCTCCGGGCTATACCGACGATACGGTCTTTGCCAGTGGAGGGAATCCCTACGGCACCGCCGTGACCGCCTCGGAGGACGCCGGCCTCACCGACGAAAAGCGGGCCGCCATCCGCCACCAGACCCGGCGCCTCGTGGAAATGGCGGGGAAGCTCGCCGGCTGAACCGGAACGCATGGCCGCCGGCGCTCGGGGCTTGTTCGGACCGGTCCCGGCGGCCAGTTTCCGGGGGCTCGGCCCGGAGGGGTGGCAGAATGGCTAATGCACCGGTCTTGAAAACCGGCGCCCGAAAGGGCTTGTGGGTTCGAGTCCCACCCCCTCCGTTCAACAATGACAACGCGTTACGAGAATCGGGGCCGCCCTTGGGGTGGCCCCGATTTTTCGTGTGGTGGGCCCGGAGTGTGCCCGCAACACCATGGCAACGCGACCCGGTGAACGGCGTCCCACTGGCGGGGGGTCCCTCCGCCGACCCACGTGGGGAGGGGTTCGATCAGCCAGGGGTCACCCCTCGGTTCCAGGCGTTCCAGAGCCAGATGTTCACCACGGTGCACCGCCACTCCGTTCGCAGGTTGGCTACCTGGGTGATCCGCCCCTGCAGGTCGTCGGGTACATCGAACCAGGTCTCTTATACCTCGATCGCGCCGACCTCCCGCCCACGGACCGAGTGCGGAGCGAAGGCGTCCCGTGCGGGCCACTCGTTCACGAGCACGTGGAGGCAACGGGGGTAGAAGGTGCTTCTCAGGGTCGGGCCCTCCGCCGGGAACTCGACCTCCAGGCCGTCGATCCGATCCGCCACGAACTCCGGAAGGCTGCGGGCATCGGAGTTTTCCACCACGGCACCGGGGATGAAGGTGCCCCGCCCCTCGAGCTGCCTCTGACGCACGCGCTCGCGTGGGGGGCGGAGTTCGTTCCAGCGGAGCGGTGCCGCCTCCGCCACAACGCTGTCCAGAACCACGGGCTCGGGGCGCAGCTGGATTCGGGGCACCGTGGTCACGCGCCCTGGCGAGAGGCGGAAGGGGTCCGAGGAAGAGAGTACGTACCCCAGCGTTCCGGCCTGGATCACGAGGGAACCCGGGTCCTCCCTCTCACCGAGGAAGAGGAGGACCGTGTATCGCCCGTTCGCGTCGGTCCAGGCACTGCCCAGCACCTGCGTCCCGTCTTCCGTCACGAGGCGCACAGCCACGTTCGCAAGAGGGCGACGGGTCTGGAGGTCGTGGACCTCGCCCGTCACGACCGGGCGGTCCGGGGAGTGGGCGCCGCCTCCCTGGGCCTCCGCACCCCCGGTCCCCGCGAGGAGGAGGGTGGCCGCGGCCGCGATCGCCCGGAGGAGGACGGGGGAGGCCACGAAGGCGCCGAGGCGCCTGCTCGATGGAGCGGAAGCGCTGTCCATCCGGGCATAGTGGCCCTGCGGCGTTCCCGGAGCAACCCCGAAAACGCCCGCCATCTGATCGCCCGCCCTTCACGCAGGGGGCCTGGAGAACCGGAACCCCATGCAGCGTCTGCCTGCCAGCATGTGCAGGCCCCAACCCGCTGGCCCCCCATTCACACGTCGGTTCGTGAACGCCGTCGGAGCCTTCGGCCGCGGAGAGCGCCGTGTCCGCTCCCCGAGCTGCGCGCCGTGGGTTCGCTACCCCCCTGGTGTGAACCTGCCCTGGCCCGGATCCCCCTGTCCATCGCACGATCCTTCGGTCCCCGCGTCCCCGGGGCTGCTGGCCCCTCCTGCTGGACGACGCTCCGCCCCATGGTCGGCCCCGCCCCCGCCCCCGCCCCCGTGGCTCCGGCACCTGTCTCGACCCGACGGCACGCCCTACCTTGCCCCCCTGCGGTACCCCCGCCCCCCGGGGGCCTTGGCCGTTCCGCTCCCATCGTCGTTCCCGTTCCCTGCCATCCCGGACGCCAGGCAGACCATGACACGACCGTTCCGGGTCCCGAGCCCCCCGATCCTGCTTCTGGCTGCGCTCTCACTGGGGGCTGCCGCCCCGGGCCTCGCCTCCGCGCAGGGGGCCGCCACGGCCGCGCTTCAGGGCATGGTGATCGACTCCATCGGCACGCCGGTCGCAGGTGCCGACGTCGTGATTCGCCATGTGCCCACCGGCGCCGTGGCCAGGACCACCTCTGGTTCCGACGGCCGATATCACGTGGCCCACCTTCGGCCCGGTGGGCCGTACCATCTCGAGGCGACGCGGATCGGTCTCGCGCCCTGGCGGTACGAAGGGATCCAGCTTCAGGCCGGCGCCACCACCCGGATCGATGTCCGGCTCGGCGTGTCCGCCGTGGCCGTGCCGGGGCTCGAGATCCTTGCTCGGCTTGGCCGGTTTGGCGACAACCGCATGGGGCAGACCACGGTGGTGGACAGCGAGACCCTCGCCACCCTTCCCACCGTGAGTGGGAACGTCATGGACTTCGCCGCGCTGTCTCCCATGGCCATCGCGACAGGGGGGACGCTCTCCATCGCCGGGCAGAACCACCGGATGAACGCTCTCCAGATCGACGGCGCCCTGAGCCAGGACGTGTTCGGACGCGCAGCGGGAGGGATGCCCGGGGGCGAGGCCGACGCGAAGCCGCTCCCCCTCCAGGCCGTCGAGCAGTACCAGGTCGTTGCAGCCCCCTTCGACGTACGCCAGTCCGGGTTCACCGGAGGCGTCCTGAACGTCGTGACCCGGGGAGGCACGAACCGGTGGGAAGGCTCGGCGCACGGGTTTCTCCGGGACCACCGACTGATGGGTGAGGTCGAGGTGGACGGGGTTCCCATGGGAACCGACAACTTCCGGGCAGGACAGGTCGGCCTTTCCGTGGGGGGCCCTCTCCGACGGGACCTCCTTCACCTCTTCGTGGCTGCCGAGTTCGAGCGGAAAGATCGTCCCACCACGGGGTTCAGCCAGGGCTCCGTCGATGCCTTGCGCACGCAGATCGCGGCAGACTCGGTGGCACGCTTCCTCTCGCTCCTTGCATCCCGGGGGTTCGAACCGGGGACCGAACGCTCGTACCCCCTCTCGAATCCCACCGAGAACCTTTTCGCCCGACTGGACTGGCGCCCCCGCCCGGGCCAGCGCGTCACGGTGCGCGTGAACCACGCGGCCGCCAGGCAGGACGTGGCCGCCAACCGACAGGCCTTCGGGGCCTACGAGATCTCCTCCACCGGGTATGGGGTACGGCATCGCTCGACCTCCACGGCGCTGGAACGGGGTACACGCCCCGGGACCCGGCTTTCCAACGAGGTGCTCCTGAACCTCCACCGCATCCAGGACGATGTGGAGGCTGGCTCCACCCATCCCGGGGTCGAGGTGGACATCCAGAGCCGCTTCGAGGGGGGGGTCGGGCTTCGCAGACGCATCCGCGCAGGCTCGGCTCCCTACGCCCAGGCGAACGAGCTCGACCAGTCCGTGCTGCAGCTCCGGAACGACCTGACGGCCAGCTTCGGGCGACACGTGCTGACGCTGGGAGCTTCCGTCGAGCGGTTCGGCGTGGAAAGCCTCCTCGTTCCGGGGTCAGGAGGTGTCTACGGGTTCGAGAGCCTGGCGGCGCTGGAGCAGAATCGGCCCAGTCGCTATGCGAGGAACCTCCTGCAGGACGGCACGGCCGACCCTCGCGTCCGGTTTTCGATGGTCCAGCTCAGTGCCTACCTGCAGGATGAGTGGGAGGCAGGCGATGGACTGACGCTCCAGCTCGGACTCCGGGTGGAGCGCACCTCGTTCGCTGATGCGCCGCGGGCGAATCCGGAGATCCTGGAGGCCTTCGGCAAACGCACCGAGCAGCTCCCCGGGGGTGACCTCGTGTTCACGCCCCGCATGGGATTCCGGTGGCAGAACGGCGCCGCGCGGCCGACCCAGCTCCGGGGTGGGGCAGGCCTGTTCGCCGGACGGCCTCCGGTCGCCTGGTTCGCCGACGCCTTCGCGAACGATGGCCTCGGTACCGCCTTCCTCGTATGCGAGGGGGCCGCCGCACCCGGGCTCGTACCCGATGCACCCCCGACGACCTGTGTTGGGGGTGCGGGGGGCGGCCCCGGAGCACGTCCACACGTGACCTTCTTTGCCGACGATTTCCGCTTCCCCCTGGACCTCAAGGTAGCCGTCGGCGCGGACCAGCAGATCAGCAGAGCGTTGACGGCGACCGTGGATGCGGTCTACACCCGCTCCGTCCACCAGCTCCTCGTTCAGGACGTGAACCTGGCGGACCCGGTTGCGGACCCCCGACCCGCCGACGGGTGGACCGACGGCTTCGGGTTCGAAGGCCGGGACGTGTACGGACGACCGACCCTTGCGGGCTTCGAGCCGTTGCGGCGCACCGACGACTTCGGCTCGGTCCTCCGAATCAGCGACGACGGGGTTGCCCGCGCCCTTTCGGCTTCTCTCGAGCTGGAGCTGGTGGCCTCCGAGGGTCTCGTCCTTCGCGGGGCGTATACGCTGACCCGCTCCGTCGACCGGCAGAGCCTCTCCGAAGCAGACGCGGTATCGAACTTCGGCGTCACGCCGGCGGGCAGGGACCCGAACAACCCCGGCCTCTCCCGGTCCTCCTTCGACCGACCTCAGAAGGTTCTCCTCTCGGCGTGGACCCGGGTCCCGGCTACCGGCGGAACGGAGGCCTCCCTGGTCTTCACGGGCCAGTCCGGGCTCCCCTACTCCTACGTGTACGCCAGTGACGTGAATGCCGACGGGTACCCGGGCAACGCCGAGACGCTGGACCGTTTCAACGACCTCGTCTACGTGCCCGCAGCCCCCAGCGATTTCCCCGGCTCGCTCGCAAGCACGAGCCACATCACGGCGCTGATCGGCCTCGAACCCTGCCTGGCCGCTTCCCGGGGAGGGATCATGGAGCGGAATTCATGCCGATCCCCGTGGGTCAACCGGCTGGATCTCCGGCTGGCGCAGACGCTCCGCGTGCATTCCCGAGAGGTCCGGATCATCGGCGACGTCGTGAACCTCCTGAACCTTCTGAACCGCGACTGGGGGCGGGACGAACGGGTGAGCCCGACGGTCCCCGTGCTCCAGATCCTCGGGCGGCAGCAGGAAGGTCTGAACCCCCTGCCGACCGATCCCCTGATGGTCGGGTACGTCGGCCCCCTGCGGCGCGACGGCGACGGACGGACGCGGGCGGCCCTCCCCTACCATCCAGCGGTGCCTGCCTCACAGTGGCAGGCCCAACTGGGCCTCGACTCGCAGCGAGACTTCGGCGACACCGCACGAGTGCGGCACCACACGCGGAACGTTTCCGGGACAGGCCGCCCTGTCGGGCAACGGAGTGCGACCGCGGGCGGCTTGGGCCCGTCTTCGTCGTGGGGGCCCCCTCCGTCCCCCCCGTCAGGGACGAATCATCCCTCGGGCTCCAGCCGTCCCAGCATCCCCGCCCCACTGTCGGTGAGGAAATAGAGGTATCCATCGGGCCCATCCACCACCGCACGGATCCGGTGCCCCGCGTTCGCCATGAGCGACGCTTCGCCGACCACCTCGCTGCCGCTCAGGATCACGCGCCGGATGTGCTGGCCGGCAAGGCTGCCGAGGAAGGCGTCGCCCTGCCAGTCGGGGAAACGGTCCCCGGTGTAGAAGGCGAGACCCGAAGGGGCGATGGCGGGGGTCCAGTGGTGCACAGGGACCACCGTGCCACTCCCGGGACCGGGATCCGCGATGGGCTGGCCGTTGTAGTGGTTTCCGAAGTTGTAGTCGGGCCACCCGTAGTTGCCTCCGGCCTCCATGCGGTTCAGCTCGTCCCCGCCCTGCGGGCCGTGCTCGGTCTGCCAGATCTCGCCGGTGGTGGGGTGCACCGCCATCCCCTGGGCGTTCCGGTTCCCGTACGTGAAGATCTCGCTTCGCGCGCCTTCCTCGCCCACGAAGGGGTTGTCCGACGGCACCGATCCGTCGTCCCCGAGACGGAGGGTGGTGCCCACATGATTGGAGAGGTCCTGCGCGGGGGCCTGGAGTCCCCGCTCCCCCACGGTCAGGTAGAGGTAGCCCTCCCCGTCGAAGACGATGCGCGAGCCGAAGTGCTGCCCGCCTGAAGCCACCGCATCGGCAACGAAGACCTCTTCCAGCCCCGCGAGGACGTCGTTTTCCCAGCGGGCGCGCGCGACCGCGGTCGTCAAACCGCCCTCCACTGATCGTGCGTAGCTCAGGTAAACCCATCGGTTCTGGTCGAACTGGGGGTGAAGGGCGATGTCCAGGAGCCCTCCCTGCCCGACCGCGGCCACCGTGGGCGCGCCCTCGACCGGTGCACTGCGGAGCTCCCCCCCCCGGACCAGGCGCACCCGACCGGGGCGCTCGGTGATCAGGATGTCGCCATCGGGAAGGAAGGCGAGGCCCCAGGGGTGCTCCAATCCCGTTACGAGCTCCACCACCGTGTACTCCATCTCCGGGTCGGAGGGAGCGTCCGGATCCGGGGAGACCTCCCCGGTGCCTCCGTCGCACGCGGCGAGAAGGCACGCGGAGGCGAGGGCAAGGACCGCGAAGGGGACCGTCGTTCCCGTCCGGGTCGCCGCGCTTCCGGGGCCCGATCGGGTTCGAATCGTGGGGGTCGGCGTCATGGATCGAGGGGGTCAGGGAAGGGCGTCCGCGCTCGGACGCTTCCCCCTTTCCATCCCTCGACCCCATGAATCGTTCCCCGGGGCCACCGTGCCCAGCCCCCTTTACGGCGCCACGCAGGCCCCCTGGCCGGCAGGAATGCGTGCCGAGGTCGCGGCCACGCTGATTCCTCCGCCCACGAGGCCGGTGTTCTGCCCCACCAGGAGCTCCGCCACCCTCGCCTCGAAGTCCCCGTCTGGTTCGGAAAGGCCCGGGAGGAAGATGCGACTGAGGGGATGATTGGCTGCCAGCTCCACATCCACCCCGGTGCCGGGGATGACCAGCCCCTCGAAGGTATTCGACTGTCCGGGTCCGGTCCCGCCGACCTGCACACAGAGAATGCCGGCCCCGAGCGGCGTGTGCCCGATTCGCAGGGTCCGCAGGACGTTCGCGGCCTCTCCGTCGCGTGGCACCTCCTCCTCGAAGAGGTTTCCGTGAAGGAGGACGTTCATGCTGTGGGCGTCGAAGGGCGTGCCGATGCCAAGGGAGTTCTGGACATCCACGGCACGGTGACCCACCTGTCGGATCGTATTGTCGCGCACCATGACCCGCATGTTCGCCTCGCCGCTCCGGGTGAGGGCGATCCCGTTCCCCACTTCCGAACCGGAGCGCGTCACCCCGGAGAGGCCGATCGTGTTGTTCTCGATGAAGGCCCGGAGGAGGGTAGCCGCGTCGGAGCGCACGCTGAGGGCATCCTGGCGGACGGAGTGGATGCTGTTCCCGCGCACCTCGAAGGTGGGCGTCGCGGTGGAGCCCCCGGGGAGTTCGAGGAAGATTCCGGACCGGGCGGTGGCCAGCGTGGGATCGAGGGAAATCGTGTTGTATTCAAGGGTGAGCGTTCCCGCGCCGCTGGTGGGGCGCGCCAGAACCCCATCCTGGAAGGGACCGGTGACCTCGTTGTTCCGGAAGGTCACCGCACCCAGCGACCCTTCCACCCCCAGGGCCCTGCTCTCCTCGTAGAAGTGCGGAAGCGAGAAGGTGCTCTGTTCCACCGTGAGCTCCCCCTGGTTCAGAGCCCGGATGGAAGCCCGCGCGTTGTCGGGGAAGCTCATGTGGCTGAGCGAGACCGGACCCGCGTTCTGCAGGTCGAAGGCATACCCTTCGTCCGCGGTGCCATGGACGTGGTTCCCCACCGTCCCCCCGGACCCCGCCGTTCCACTTCCCGTCACGGTGAAGGGCCCCGTGGTGCTCACCAGGCGGACCCCCGAGCTGAAGAGGCCGACGCCGTCCAGGTTCACCTCGCGGAAGGTGACGCCTGCAGGTGCGATGGTGCCCTGAATGTCGATCCCCGTCCCCATCTCGTGCATGGAGATCACATTGTCGGCCCCGGTAATGCTGAGGGTGCCGTGCTCTCCCACGTAGAGGCCGTCGGACTGGGACCCGGTGATCTGCAGCCCACCCCCCGTGATGTTCAGCGCCGATGGCGCCGCGGGGGAGAAGTCGAGGGCGCGGGAAGGGGCGAGGCCGGTCAGAGGCACCCAGTGGATGCGCTTGCTCGGGCCGGTGAGGTTGATGGTTCCTCCTCCCGCCTCCCCGCCTGCGAACCGCACCGCGCCGGTGATGTCGAGGTTTCCACTGAAGGTGAGCGTCCCTTCAGGCCGGTTCCAGCTCTCGATTCCCACCGAGGTGTAGGTCTCGACACCGTCGCCCACGAAGGTGATGTCCCCGCCATACGTCACATCGGCGTACACCCGGGTTTCCTGGTAGGCGGGCAACAGGCTCCCCGCGAGGGTCCCACCCTCGATGTCCACCCGCCCCCGGAGAACGCCGAGGTGGATTCCCCGGGTCGGGCTGTCTTGCGACGAGACCTCGCGGAAGTGGGCATCGATGCCGGAGCCGTTGAGGAAAAGGGCCAGCCCGCCGAGGGTGGACACCTCCATGTCGGATGTGGTGAGGTCGCTGAAGCCCGAGAGGCGGAACCCTTCGTCGGTGCCGGAGGTCTCCGACCGGAGTCCCCGGAGCGTCACATCGTTCCCGTTGACCGTGATCCCGGGAACGAGGGGAGGTGCCCCCGCGGCGAGGAGCACCACGGGCGACCCGTTCAGCGTCTCCACGTGGTCGGCGGACACGCCCTCGCCGATGATGACATCGCCCTCCCGTGCGGTGAGGCGTGCCGGGAGAGCCCCGGCCCCGCCCCTTCGCACCAGGATCGGCTCCCCGGATCCCGCCGGCGTGGCGGCCTGGGCGTCGGCCAGCGTGTTGAAGGGCGCATCCACCGTTCCGGTCCCGCCTCCGGCGGCGTCGTGCTGCACATAGAAGACCCGGGTCGGCACGTCGACTTCCACGCTCACGGAAACCGTATCGAACCCGTCGGTGAGGTCGTACGTGAAGGTGTCCGTTCCGGTGAATCCGGCTGCGCTCCGGTAGGTGAAGCTCCCATCGGCGGCCATGGTCACCGTCCCCCCCTGCTCCGTGGCCAGGGTGCCGGCCACGGCCTGGAGGGTCTGGCCCGGATCCGGGTCGCTGGCCGTCGCCAGCACGCCAGGGGCCGCCACCGGGATCGCGGCATTCCCGATGGCCTCGAAGGCCGGGCTGCCGCCCTCCGGGGCCGTGTTGACCCCACGGATCTGGAGGTCGCCACTGGCCGCTCCGGCGGTGGCCGTCACCGTTACGGTTCCCACTCCCGCGGTGTAGGTCACTTCGGCCTCCCCCGCCGCATTCGTGGCACTCGAGGGCGCCGACAGGGAACCCAGGGCGGGAGCGCGCTCCCACGCTACCGTGGTTCCGGGGGGCACCGGGTTCCCGAAGGCATCCCCCACCGTGGCAGTGAGGGTCAGGGCGGACCCCGGGAGCGGGTCGGACGCACTGGCCACCAGCTGCACCTGGGCAGGGGGGCCGGGGGTCACCTGGATCACGAGGGGCGTGGGATGAGGCGTGCCATTGAACCCCACCGCCACCGTGGCGCTCCCCGTATCGGTGGAGGAAAAGTCGATGGTGTACCTCCCGTCGCCCAGATCGGCCACGGGGGCAAGGCTCCCCAGGGTGGTGGAGGCCGTGATGCTGGCCCCTCCGGTGGAGATGAAATTCGCGAAGGCATCCATGAGGACCACGGTGATTCCCACGGGTTCGCCTGCCGCCACCGTGGTCGCTGCCGCCGTGACCTCGGCCGTGGTCGGGGCACCGGTCCCCACCACGACGGTGGCCGTCCCGACCACACCCTCGTGCGTGGCGCTGATCGTTGCGGTTCCCAGCCCGAGCCCCGAGATCGTTCCATCGGACCCCACGGCGGCCACCGCGGGGTCGCTGGAACTCCACGCGAAGGAGGCGGACGCGAAGGGAGTCCCCTGAAAGTCCAGGGCGCTCGCGTCGAGCGAGGCCGTGCTCCCGATGGGGACGGACAGCGCCGCCGGAGTCACGACCACGGAGGTGGCCCCGCCCCGGTTCACCTGCACCGGGAGGGTGGCGTGGGCCAGAGGGTCGGCCACCGAGGTGGCGCGAAGCCCCGCATGTCCGATCCCAGTTCCGTGCACCATCCCGTTCGCGTCCACCGTGGCCACCGACGCGTTGCTGCTGCTCCACGTCACCCGCTGGTCATCGGTCCAGTCGACCCTCGCCTCCACGGCGACGCTCTCCCCTCCGTCCAGCTCCACCCTCGTCGGAGAGGGGACCACCTGAATGACCCGCCCTCCCACGTCCACCCCGGGGGGCAGCTCCCCACCCTGGAGGTAGAGGAGGATGAACATGGCATCCAGCGCATCGACCTGGCCGTCGCGGTTCACATCGCCGTTGGGGAAGAGGGTCACGCCGGGCGTTTCCGGCGCCCCCGCCGCGGATGCCAGAATGGCCATGGCATCCTCGAGGGTGACCTCTCCGTTCCCGGTCACATCCCCCAGAACGCCGGGGCTTTCGGAGGGGGCGGAATGCGGAATGGCGCCCAGAAGGGCCGCAGACAGGACCCCCGCAACCAGGAGCCGCCCCCTCACGGTGCCACCACCCGGACGCTGCCCCCCTCGACCACGGGCGCAGGGAAGGGTGCGCCCGTGAGGTCGGAGAAGGTATCCAGAATGCGGAGCCCGAGGGACGATTCGGAGCCAACGGCGGCCCCCGGGACCACCCGGAAGGTCAGGGCGAGGGGGACCGGGATCGGATCCCCCTGGGGGCTCCCCGCCGCGAAGGCAAAGCGCACCGTCCCCGGCTCCACCAGGTGGGCGACGCCCAGCCCCTCGGCGGTGACCTCGCTCCCCGTGAAGTCCAGCACCTGCGGGTCGAACGCCACCTCCAGCATCAGGGCGCCCAGGGACCGGTCGGGGGACACCCGCGAGAGGTCGATGGCCACCTCCACGCGCACCTCCTGCCCCGGAGGAGCCCGGAACCGGTGGCCCGCCTCCGGCATGGCCGTTGCCAGGAGGGACCCGCTTCCGAGCCCCACCACGCGGGCACTGTCCACTGCCGCACCCGCCTGGGCCACCAGCCACCCTCCACCCCCTCCGGTGACCGTGGCGGTGCCATTTCCGGAGACCTCCACCACACCGCCTGCGGCGGTCCAGGTCACCGTGGCTTCGGGAATGGAGTCTCCCCCGGCGCTGAAGGCCATGGCCCGGAAGGGCCGGGCCTCCCCCACCGCCAGCGCCGCGAAGGAGGGAGACACCTCCACCCAGGCCGCCTCCGGGGGCTCCACCTGGACCATCGCCTCTCCCGTCACGTCCCCCGCCGACGCCCGCACCTGCGTGACCCCTGTGCTCACCCCCGTCACCACGCCCGTGGAGTCCACCGTGGCAATGGCCGGGTTCTCGCTCACCCACTGGAGGGCAACATCGCTCACGGTCCCCCCGGCGGCATTCCGCACGGTCGCGGTGAGCTGCCCGGTCTCGCCCCGGGCAACCGAGGCAACCTCGGGCGCCAGGGTGATGGATGCGACGGTTCGGGATCCGTCCGGCTCACTGGGTCCCGAGCCGTCGCACCCGGAACTCAGGAGCACGACGAGGGTCAGGGCCGAGGCGGACGACCACCTTGGTCGAGGCGTGCTGGAGAAGGGCGATGTGGACACGGGAGCAGGTTCTCCGAAAGGGGGACGAACCTGGCGGCATGGCCCCCTGGCGTGCCAGGGGGAGCCAGGGGGGGCCAGGGGGGTCGAGGGGGGAGCCGCCCATCCTACGCCCGATCAGAAAGCCGGTCAAACCGTATTGATGCTTTATGGAAATGCGGCCCTGGCGCTGGTGGTGCTCCGGCCGATGCTGTCGAGTTCGGCCATCTCCGCGGTCGGGCCCACGACTGCGGGGCCGGCGAGCTGCAGGGCGCCGCAGTCGAACGGGATGACGGTGGCGTCACCCCGGCGTCCAGCTCCCGCCGGGGAGTGCGAAAGCGGGCGCGGGCCAGGGCCGGGTACAACGCGTTCTTCGACGCCTGCCCCCGTCGCCCGCTGCGTGCCCGGGTTTCCGACACGTGGGTCGTTCTCGTCCTGTGGGCGCTGGGCGGGGACGCCGCACCCGACACGAGCGCTCCCGCCACCCCGACGGCCATGCGGTACTCCGAGGTCGCCCGCCTGTTGGTCGGGGTCAGCCGGAAGATGCTCACCCAGACTCTCCGCTCCCCCTTCGTCGTGCCCCCAAGGCCGGGCCTTCCGCCTCTTGACGCGGGCATGAGCCGGCCCTATATGTAGAGAGTCAATGTATATCGACCCAAGGAGAAGAGGTCCGATGGAAGAGGTTCACGACAGCCAGACCCTGGGCCGCAGGGTGAACGAGATCGTCCTCCTGTGGGCCCTTGGGCGGACCCCCATGCATGGGTACCAGGCTGCGCTGGAGATCGAGCGGCGGAGCGGAGGCTACTTCCGCTTCAATCACGGCACCCTGTACCCGATCCTCCACCGGCTCGAGAAGGAGGGGCTCATCGCCGGCGAATGGTCCGATCCCGAAGAGGGGCGTCCGCGGAAGGAATACGTCCTGACCGAGGCGGGCAGGACGTACCTCGCGGAGATCAGCGAGAGCTGGCAGGCCCTGGTGGAGCGAATGGATCCCTTCCTCGGCACGGGAGACGGCCATGAGTCGGTTCGCACCGGCGCTGCGTGAAGTGGCGCGGGAACTGGACCTCCCCCCCCCGGTGAAGGCCGCTGTCCTCCTGGAGATGGCGTCTGACCTGGAGGCAGTGTTCGACCACCATCGGGCACGCGGCATTGCCGAGAAGGAGGCCGACCGGATGGCCAGGGAGGCCGTCCTGGGCTCGTCGGAGGTGGTCAGGCGCCTCGTCCGGCTCCATCGACAGGCCTGGGCCGGCTGGTCCGAACGGATCGGCCACCGTCTGGGGGGCGGTGCGGACCTCTGGCTCCTCGGGCTCGCCGTGGTGCCCATGTTCGTCCTTGCCGGCGCGGCGGCGATCCGCACCCTGGCCCTCCCCGGGAACCCCCTGGTCTGGCCCCTCGTGGCGCTGGCCCTGGGGGTGGGAGCCCTCGTGGCCGTGGAAGCCAGGCGGATCCTGGGCAATGGCCGGGGGGCCGGCCGCCATCTCCCCCGGCTCCTGACCCTTTCGGCAGTGGTCCCGGCCCTGGGGCTGCTCGTCGCCGCCCTCGAGGTCCACGCCGTGGCCGGCGTGTTCAGCAGGGGTGTGTCGGACCCCGTGGTTCAGCTGAACCTCGTGGAGCGGATGAGCCAGGCAGGCGCGCTCCTTCTGGGGGGCCTCGTCGTCGGTCTCGCCGGCGCCCTCTCCTGGTTCATCCTGCTCAACCGGGACTCGGTGCGCATTCAGCGCGAAGCCAACGCCATCCTGGCGGATCCGGACCCTGCGCTGGCCGAGCTCCGAACCCCCGGAGTGATTCCCCTTACCCAGAGGAGGCGGGCATGATGGAAGTGTTTCGGACGGGAGGCGTCGTGATGTGGCCCATGCTGGCCGTGGCCGTTGGAATCGCCGGGCTGGTCCTCGGCACGGCGGTGCGGATCTGGAGGCGAAGCAGTCCCGAGGCCTCGGAGCGAAGCCTGCAGGCCGTCCTCTTCTGGGGGATCATGAGCGTCGTCCTGGGAGCCATCGGAACGGTGGGGGGGCTCGTGATCATGACCCAGGCCATCGCCCTCGCAGGCGCCGTGGAGGCGCCTCTGCTCTGGGGCGGAGTGAGCGTCTCCCTCGTTCCCCTCATCGCCGGGTTGACGCTCTTCCTCGTATCGGCGGTTTCCTGGTTCGCCCTGAGAGCCTGGCGGGAGCGCACGTTCTCGGCGTCGGATGCAACCCCGGGAGTCCCGGTGTGAACCGGGCGGGGAGCCCGGGAGGACCCGCCGGGGCCGACCGCAGCGTGGTGGTGCTCTCGAACTTCGGTCCCCCGGTTGCCCTGGTGGTCGCGGAGGGCGTGGTGGATCTCTTTCGAGGATGAGTTCCGCCCGAAGCCCTGCGGCCCCTTCCGCGAACCCCGTCCCGGTCCGTTAGCGAGGGGAACGAGGTCCCCGGATTCGTGTACGGGCGGGATGCCTGTGGCTCCTCTCCTCACTGCGTCCCGTCGCCGCCGCGCGGCGTCCGCTCGCCACCAGCCGTCGGCCAGACCCCATGCCGGGGACGGGACCCTGCAGGGTTCGGGGCCGGGTCGTTCCTCCATGCAGGCCCGTGAAGGGGTCGGTTGGTCGGTGGGGCCGCGTGGACGCAGGGGTCATGGGGCCCCTTGGGCCGCGCGATCATGACGCCGCGAGCGTCCATCGCAGGGGTCCTCACTGCCCTGCTTCTCCTCCCGGTTTCCTTCGGATCAACGGCGGCCCAGGAAGCCCCGGTGGGCGATGCATTCCTTGACCCCGGCGCCCGGGTGCTTCTGGATCGCGCGCGGGAACGGCGAGCCACGATGGACACCCGGATCCGGGGGTACGAGGTGCGGGCCGACGAACGCGTGTCGGCGTGGGCCCGGATCGCGGGACGGGAGCGGCTGATCCTGCGAAGGGAGACCGCGTCCCGGATCGAGTGGTCTCTGGACACGGTGCGGGTTGAGGTCCTCGGGGCGCGCGAGATCCAGCCCATGGCCCAGCGGGGCGTCGGGCTCCCTCCCGCCAGCATGGCCGGATGGGCCCCGACCCTGGCCTTTGACCCGGTGGACTCGGAAATGCTCCTCCGACTGGACTCGACCGTCGTGCTCCACCCGCTCACACCCGGGAGCGAAGCCGAATACCGATTCGCCAGCGGGGAAACGCTGACGATCGACCTCCCCGACGGGCGCGAGATCCGCCTTCTCGAACTCCGGATCACTGCAAGGAGAGCAGACCCCCGCCTCCTCAACGGCTCCTTCTGGCTGGAGGCCGGGAGCCATGCGGTGGTCCGCGCCGCCTTCCGGCTCACCACGCCCCGAGCGGGCTCGGGCGCCACGGTTTCCTTCCTGGCACCCGAGGCCTCCTCGGAGGTGGATCACGTGGCCATCGAGTACGGGCTCTGGGACCTGCAGTGGTGGCTTCCTCGATCCCTCGTAGCCCGCGGGTCCGTCGAGGCGGCAGGGGTCCGTTTTCCCCTGGAGTACCACCGGAGCTACGGGCCGTATCAGGTGGATGCCGACACGACGACCCTCGCTCCCGCCCGAGGGGAGATCGGTGCCCAGCCTCCCTGCCGACCCGTCCTCTTCGGATCGGTCGAGCTCGGGCCCTCGGGAGCTCCCCCTTCGTCGGCCGGGTGGGACTCCCGCTGGGAGGCGGCGGCGGAGCGGGTGCGGGCCGACAGCAGTGGGGCAGGACGGGGTGACGGGTGCGACAGGGTGTTCCTCGTGAGCCGCGCAGAAGGGGACCTCTCCCTGAGCCCGGCGTTTTCGTGGAGCATCCATGATCCCGACGGGGGGCCCCTCTCCCGGTCGGAGCGGGATGCCGCCGCTGCCATGGCACAGCAGATCCCGCGGGGCGCCTGGACGGCCGGATCCCCCCGCTTCCGGGCCCTCCCTCTGGACGGGATCCGCTTCAACCGGGTGGAGGGGCTCTCCCTCCCCCTGCGGGGTACGGTTCCGCTCGGCCCCGGATCGCTCCTCGGCGAACTCCGCATCGGGACGACGGGGGAATACGGGGGGGAGCTCGCCCTGGTCGGACGCGGCGCGAGGGCCGAGATCGCCACAGGGGTCTACCGGAGGGTGGAGGCCACCGCACTCCCGTCCCACCCGTTCACGCCGTTCAGCTCGCTTTCCGGGCTCCTCCTGGGGCGGGACGAGAACGACTACTTCCGAGCTGCGGGGGCCGAGATCCGCGTCACCTCCGGTGCCTCCCCGGGAGGGGGATGGGAGGCCCGGCTCTTCACGGAGCGGCAGGCCCCCCTGAGGGCTCGCGCCACCGCCAGCCTGCGCGGACTCGTGGATCGCGATTTCGAGATCCGCCCCAACGTCGAGGCCGAGCGCATCCATCAGTGGGGGGCCACCCTCCTCGCTCGACGGGAGACAGGAACGAACCCGGCAGCCCTCCGGTTGCGGGGTGAACTCGAGCTCCACGGCGAGGTCGGAGATCACGACTTCCTTCGGCCCCTCCTGCGGTTGAGGGGTGACCAGCCGTTCGGACCCTCGACGCGTCTGGCGCTTTCCGGGGTGGCCGGCGTCGGTCTGGGGAACCCCCCGGCGCAGCGGCGCTGGCAGATCGGAGGGGCTGAGACCGTGAGGGGTCATGATCCTGCCACCCTCCGGGGTGGGGCCGTCTACCTGCTCCGGGGGGAGGTCGCACGTGGATCCCCTGCCCGCTCCCTCGTCCTTTTCGGCGACCTGGGATGGGCCGGCGAGGGTGAGGGACTCCGCAGCGGGAGTCCACGCCAGGGCGTCGGGGTGGGACTCTCCCTCTTCGACGACTCCTTCCGGATCGACGCCGCACACGGGGTGGGAACGCGGGGGATGCGCCTCTACCTGCGGTACGGCGCGGGCCGGTGAGCCATGGGGTCTGCTCGCCCATGACCGGGTCCTGATGTAGAATCCCAGCACCCTGCGCCGCAGGTGGGGATGCATCGAGTCTCGAATGGCACCGAGACTTCGGCCACACCGCACAAGGAGGACGTCGTGGCGAACGATCGAAGGGAGGGCCCCATCGCCGTCGAGGGGCCGAATGCGCAGGCACGGTCGGGGCCGTCACGATCGGTTCCGGGGGCGCGGTGCCTGCTCGCTGCCCTCGCCATCGCCCTCCTCGCGGCGCTGCCGGATGGCGTGCTCCTCGCCCAGGATGGTGTCATCCTTTCCCGCGACACCCTCCACCTTTCTCCTGACTTTCTTTCCCATGTCGAAGGCGCGATGGCCTCACGGGGGCTCGAAGCGTCGGACATCGCGGACCGCGTCGTCCTCTCGCGCATCGTCTACGAGAGCGATGGGCTGCGCGTTGCCGGGTACCTGGTCGAGCCGCGGGAAGGAGTCGGGCTTCCCGCCGTAATCTACAACCGCGGGGGAAACCGCGAGTTCGGCGCGCATAACGACACCACCGTCTTCATCGGGCTCGCCCCTCTGGCCGCCGAAGGGTATGTCGTGGCAGCCAGTCAGTACCGGGGGAACGACGGGGGCGAGGGGGTGGAACAGTTCGGCGGCGCCGATGTGAACGACGTTCTGAGCATGATCCCCCTCCTCGAAGAGCACCCCCGCGTCGACCCTGATCGTATCGGCATGTACGGGTGGAGTCGCGGTGGCATGATGACCTACCTCGCACTGACGCGCACAACCCGGATCCGGGCGGCGGTGGTCGGTGCGGGTCTGGCCGATGCGTTCAGAAATGTGACGCTTCGCCCCGAAATGGAATCCGGCGTCTTCGCCGAGCTGGTTCCGGATTGGGATTCGCAGCGGGAGGCAGCCCTCGAGGCACGCTCGGCGGTGCGATGGGCCGAGCGCATTCACGAAGAGACCCCCATCCTCCTCCTGCACGGCACCTCCGACTGGCGGGTCGATCCCATGGACGCCTTCGACATGGGGCGTGCCCTCTACGAGGCCCGCCGTCCGTTTCGGTTGATCGTCTTCGAAGGGGGGGATCACGGGCTGACCGGGTACCGCCAGGAGGTGCACCGCGCCGTGGTCGACTGGCTGAACCGCTACGTTCGCGACGGGGCGCCCCTTCCGAACCTCGAACCCCACGGTGGGTAGACCGGGTCGGCGCCGGGGCGCCGGGGCGAGGCGGGGGTGCGATCCTCACTCCCGCGGGTCATCCGCCGGATCGGCGTACTCGATCTCCCAGGGACCGTACCCGGTGAGCTGAACGGTCGTTCTTCCGTCCACCCAGCCGAAGTGCACCATCCCCGGGGGCATCACGGTGAAGCTCCCGGCGGGGAGCCGGGTCGTTGCATCGCGGTCGAAGTCGCTCCCGGTGCCGAGGTTGAATGTCCCCTCGAGCACATCCCCTTCGTCTCCAGGGGGGCCCTGTGGCCCCCGGTTTCGGACCCGGCCGGAACCCCGGCGTGTGGGCCCGGGAAGGAGGGTCAGGACCGGGCCTCCCGGGGGAGGACCGTCCATCCGGCGGGATGCCACCGAAACGCGTTGCCGTCGGAGAGGGCGTACCCGAAGCCCGGAAAGGGGAAGTGGTAGCCCAGGATGAGAACCTCATCGGCGGAAGCACGGTCCAGGAGCCGTCGCCGGGTCTGCCCTGCTCGCTCCCGTTCCAGATCGGTGTAGACGGACCATTCCGGGTGCTCGAACGAGGTCTGCGTCCAGACAAGGGCGTCTCCGCCCAGCAGAAGCTCCTGGCTTCCACTCTCCGCGAGGAGTGACATGTGGCCCGGGGTATGTCCGGGCGATGGGAGTGCCCGGATCCCGGGGGCGATTTCTTCCTCCCCCTCCACGATCCGCAGCCGGTCCTCCAGACCATTCAGGACGGAACGGCCACCTGGACCAGGATGTCACGACCCATCTCGGGGCCCATTGCCTCTTCGGCCTCGTGGCCGGTCCAGAACGCGAACTCACGGTCGGAGATCGCCACCTCCGCCTCGGGGAAGAGGGGAGCCCCGGTCGCCGGCTCCAGCAACCCGCCGAGGTGGTCGGGATGGCCATGCGTCAGGACGACCAGGTCCACGCTCGCGGGCGCGACGCCCGCCGCCTCCAGGGTGGCCATGAGGCGACCGGCGGTGGGTGGACCCTCTGGTCCGGCGCCCCATCCGGTATCGACGAGAACGCGACGGCGAGCCGTGTCGATGAGGACCGGGTGGACTGAAAGGGGGATGCGGTCCAGCGGGACCATGCGGGATGCTAGGTACGCCTCGCGAACGGCGGGCTCCACGTCGAGCGCGATCACGTCGAGGGGGTCCTCGATCCCGATCAGATCCATCGGGAAGTCGAAGTGCCCATCGCTCAGGACGGTGACATCGACATCCCCGAACCCGAAACGGTAGAACCCGGGGGAGGCCCCCGGTCCGGCAGGGAGGGGACGCCCGGCCTCGGGCCGGGACGACGCCGGACCCGGGCCGTCGGCTCCGAGCACCGCTCGATGCGGCGACGCCAGGATCGCGCCCCCGAGAGCAGCGGCGTTGAGGGAAAGGAAGCGGCGGCGATCCAGCGGGGACATGGGTCCTCCCGGTTCGGAACTGGACAATCCGGATTCGTCGGCTCAACAGGCCGCCGCGTCCAGGAGTCCACCGGGATCGTGACCCGCTCCCGCGTGCGCAGGGGGTCGGGGGGGGATCCAGACACCGCCACCGTCCTGCGACGGTGCGGTCATGGAACCCGGGGCGGCCGGAGGGCCGCAGGATCTTCCGGGACCCCGGTGCCCCGCAGATGCTCCGACGCTCCGGGTCGCGCGCCCGTTCCCCCGCGCCTCGGCCCCCGCGCCTCGGGGAGGAAGGCGTCCACGGGGAACCACCGGAGAGAAGCGGCTCCCCGGTCGGTGGTGGCATCAGATGAGGCGGACCTCGTGCACCTGCGCGAGCCCACCGAGTTCCATCACGAGTGCCGGAATGCGGTCCTTTCGAGCGCGGAAGCGCAGGCGGAGTCCGGAATGGGAGTCCCGGACGAAGGCTTCCTCCAGAGAGAAGGGAGGGGTCCGGTCCGGATCGATCTGGCCGAGGAGGTCGTCGAGGCTTCCGCTTCGGTCCCGCCAGACGATCTCGATGAGGTGCCACTGCGCGCGTCCTTCAAAATACCGGTCCAGCCCGGCCAGCCCTCGGAGGGCCACGAGGGCAATGGCCGTCACGAGGCCGGCGTGCAGGAACGCCTCCATTCCCGCCGCCATTCCGATCATGGCCGCAACCCAGAGCGTGGCCGCAGTCGTGAGTCCGCGTACGGACCCCCCGGAGCGAAGGATGACACCGGCCCCGATGAACCCGATCCCGCTCACGACCTGCGCCGCGATGCGGCCTGGGTCGGCGAACCCCAGCGCTCCGAAGCCGGGAGCCCGCAGGGAGAGCTGTGTGGCGAGTGCGGCGCCGAGGCCCACGAGCATGTGGGTCCGGAGCCCGGCGGCCTTCCCCTCGCTCTCCCGTTCGAGCCCGAGGAGGGCGCTGAACGCAGCGGCGAGGAGGAGGGGCGCGAGGGCGGAGCCCCCGTCCAACGCGGCGTGCGGCAGGTCCGTCAAGGCGATCATCGTTCGCGTCTCCCGGGAAGTGCCCCCGGACCGACGGGGGCGGAGTTCACGCGCAGGGAGCGGACCTCCCCGCGCATGAGGAGGCCAGGCGCGTACCGGTTCACCGGTGCGTACCGGTTCACGGGAGGGTCCGGGCCGGCGGACAGGGGAAGGTGCCCGGCGGCCCCGTCTGGGGCAACCTCGGAGCGGGAAGGGCGTACCATGAGCTCCGGCGGCAGGGAGGGAGGCGGCCGGAGGGCCGGTCGGGGCGCGAGACGCTCGGGCGCCGGTCCGGCATCGGCCCGTCGCGGCCGCACGGAGCTTCCACGACCCCCAAGGGAGAAACCATGCCACACCGGGTCCGAGCCCGGGGTCCAGCCCCATGAGCGCTCGCGACGCGGTGGTCGTGGGTTCCGGGCCCAACGGGCTCGCCGCGGCGATCACCCTCGCCCGGGAGGGGCTCGACGTCCTCGTGGTGGAGGGTGCCACGACGCCTGGCGGGGGCCTGCGGTCCGGCGAGCTCACCCTCCCGGTTTTTCTGCACGACACCTGCGCCGCCGTTCATCCCATGGCAGC
The DNA here is from genome assembly GCA_050485885.1 of Gemmatimonadales bacterium. Classification (GTDB taxonomy): domain Bacteria; phylum Gemmatimonadota; class Gemmatimonadetes; order Longimicrobiales; family Gaopeijiaceae; genus SKNW01. The sequence continues at coordinate 105,781 of JBJHCG010000013.1, forward strand.
GGGGTCTCCCTTCCTCTCCGGGCTTCCCCTCGAGGACCATGGCCTCGAATGGGTGCATCCTCCCCTCCCCCTCGCGCACCCGCTCGACGGCGGAAGGTGTACCTCTCTTCACCGGTCCCTTCGCGAGACGACGCGGACGCTCGCCGACGACGGTCCGTCATGGGCCGCCCTGGTCAGGATCCCGAAGGACGACTGGCAGGCCTTCGCCGCCGACGCCCTGGGCCCGCCGCTTCGCTGGCCCACACGTCCCCTGCAGATGGCTCGTTTCGGAGCCCTGGGGCTGCGATCCGCCTCGGGGCTGATCCGGAGCCGCCTCCGGACCGTCGAGGCGCAGGCACTCCTTGCCGGGTGTGCGGCCCACAGCTTCCTTCCCCTCAACCGTTCCTTCTCGGCCGGAGTGGCACTCGCCCTCGCCGGTGCTGCCCATGCCGTGGGGTGGCCCATCGCCCGGGGTGGGTCGGGGCGGCTCGCGGAGGCCATGGTCGGGACCCTCGAGGCCTTTGGTGGAGAGATCCGGACCGGATGGCATGTCCGAACCCTGGCCGAGCTTCCTCCATCGCGTGCCGTTCTCCTCGACCTCACGCCCAGGCAGGTACTTGAGGTGGCGGGCCCGGAGCTCCCGAAGGCCTACCGTCGCCGCCTCGCCCGGTATCGCTACGGGCCGGCCGCGTTCAAGGTCGACTGGGCCCTCGACGGTGCGATCCCGTGGGCCGCGGAGGACGGTCGGAAGGCCGGGACCGTGCACCTGGGGGGAACGCTCGAGGAAATCGAGGCGGCCGAGCGTGCTCCATGGGAGGGCCGCATCGCCGTACGGCCCTTTGTGCTCCTTTCGGAGCCCTCCACCTTCGATCCGGAACGGGCGCCCCCGGGCAAGGGCGTGGCGTGGGGGTACTGCCACGTCCCCCATGGCTGGCATGGCGACCCGCAGATCGTCCTCGACCGGATCGAGTTGCAGATCGAGCGGTTCGCGCCCGGGTTTCGGGACTGCGTGCTCGCGCGAAGCGTGCGGGGTCCCGAGGCGCTGGAGGAGGCCAACCCGAACCTCGTGGGAGGAGACATCAATGGCGGGGTCCAGGACCTGCGCCAGTTCCTCGCCCGACCGGTTCTCGCGAGGGACCCCTACGCCACCCCGGTCAACGGGCTCTTCCTCTGTTCATCCTCCACACCTCCCGGCGGAGGTTCGCACGGGATGTGCGGGCACCACGCCGCCCGCTCGGTGCTGCGCAGGGTGTTTCACGCAGAGGTCGGCTGAAGCTCCTGGCCGGGTGAGGGTCTCTCTCCTCGCTGCGGCCGAATCCTCGTCGCGGAGCGTCAGGGGCAGGTGGCCCGGATGCTCCCGGTCACTTCCTCTCCTGCGTTCGGTCCGGCGATCCCGACAAAGGTCAGGTTCTCGCCGCGGATCCGATCCTCACGGATGGTCAGGAACTCGGACGCTCCTTCCTCACCGGCGGTGTCACCCTCCCAGGTCGCCTCGAGGGCCTCCTCCGGATCGCGTGGGTCTCCAACGAGGAACAGCACCACATCCTGGTTGCCGATGCCTGCCTCCGACATGTCGACGCGCGACACATCCACGGTGAGTTCGGTGAGTTCATTCTCGCCCTGAAGGGCGAATTCGACCTGCGGGTTTCCGGTCTCTTCGGGACCGAAGGCACAGTTCCGGACTTCGAAGGTGTGGGCCTCGCCGCCGATCTCGATCAACCCGGATGCAGCGGGTTCGGCGAGGGGGCTCTGAGAGGAAGAGGGGCCGGCTGCCACGAGCAGGGTGGCCACGGTCGCAAGGAGACCGATTCGAAGGGGGCTGGAAAAAGGGATCACATGAGGCACGGTACCCTCCAGGGGTACTGCGAGGAACAGGGGCTTCGACATTCCGGGGACAGGCGCCCAGCCGCCGAGCAGGTCGTCCAGCACACCGACCGGGTCCTTCCATGGAAGGCCGGGCAAGGTTTGCGGGACCGATCGGAACAACGCGCGGAGTCGGTGCAGCGCGCGGGGTCGATGGCAAGGTGCGATCGTACCGGAACTGTCTGGAACTACACCGGACCTCGGCTGAGGGTCATCGAGGCCCCGGCCTCGAGCCACGCGCGTGGCAAGGGAATGGGCCGTGGCTGGGGCCAGGCGCGTGGCCAGGGAATGGAGTCGTGGCCGGGGCAGGGGGGGGACCGGAAGGGCGCAGGGGAGGCCGCATGCCGGATCGACGAAATCCCCGCGCCGATCGCTTAACGGAAACCTCTGATTCCGATGGATGCGCGCCGATCGCTGGCACGGAAGCCCCCGGTTCCGATGGATGCGCGCTGATCGCTGAACCGAAAGCCCCCGGGTCCGACCCATGTTTGCTTGTATGCGCATACAAGCAAACAGCCCTTGGGTGAGGTGCGTCGGGTGAGGTGCGTCGCCGGTCTCCCCGCACCTCGCGGAGGTGCCCGCCGCATCGCATCTCCTCTCCTCCACCCCATGGCCGGCCCGCACGCTCGACCCCACCCGGCCCGACGCGCTGCCGCCCCCCTTCGCATCCCTGAAGGGAGACCCGTTGCGGGGATGCCCCCGAACCGGCATTCTGGCCCGCGCCAGCAGAAGGCAACGCGCCGGATCGACCCCCCTCCCCGACGCCCCTCCCCACCCCGCACTCCGGGCCACGCACGATGCAGAAGGGTGACGTTCTTGCCGCGCTCCACGCGTTCGAGCGGTTCGGGGAAGTGCCCGAGGCACAGCTCCGCTGGCTGGTGGAAACGGCCGAGCTGCTCGAGCTGGCCCGGGACGCATTCCTCTTCCGGGCCGGCGAGCCGGTGGACCACCTGCAGATCGTTCTGGCCGGGTCGCTCCGCGTGTTCCGCTCGGAGGGGGGGCACGAGCGGGAGGTCATGCGGAAGCAGGTGGGCGAGGTCACCGGGTGGCTCCCCTTCTCGCGCATGGTGCGGGCGGGGGCCCATGTGCAGGTGCCCCAAGCGACGACCGTTCTCCGGCTGCACCGGCGCCACGAACGGGTGCTCATCGGGGAGCACTACGAACTCGCCCAGGTGTTCGTGCACGAGATGACGACCCGCGTGCGGGAGTTCACCGCGCAGCAACTCCAGACCGAGAAGCTCGCGGCCCTTGGAAAGCTCAGTGCCGGGCTTGCCCACGAGCTGAACAATCCGGCCTCGGCCATCGTGCGAAGCTCCGCCGCGCTCCAGCGCCAGATGCGGCTCAAGCCCGAGAAGTTCAAGCGCGTGATTCGCGCCACCCTCTCGGACGAGAGCACCGACCGCATCAATGCCCGGCTCTTCGCGAAAATCGACGACCCGCCGCCCCCCCTTCCGCTCCTCCGCCGGAAGGCCCTGGAAGACGCGCTCCTCGACCTCCTCGAGGCCCACGGCGTGGAGGAGGCGGACGAGCTGGCCGAGCAGCTGGCGGAGTTCGGGTTCGAGGAGGCCGAGGTGCGGGAGATCATGGCCGAGCTTCGCCCCGGCGATGTTCCCGCCGTGCTTCACTGGATGGGCGACAACCTTCTCATGGAACGGACGGTGGCCGACATCCACGAGGCCTCGGACCGGATCGCCCGCCTCGTGAAGGCGGTCAAGGTCCACACCCACATGGACCAGGCCCCCGAGAAGACCCCGGCACTTCTCGAGGTCGGGCTCGAGAACACCCTTCACCTGCTGGGCTACAAGCTCCGCCGCGGGGAGGTGCGGGTGGAGCGTGACTTTGCCGACGAATCCGAGCCCCTTCCCCTGCACGTGAGCGAGATGAACCAGGTCTGGACGAATCTCATCGACAACGCCATCGATGCCCTGGAGGGGGTGACCGAGCCCGTGCTCCGCATCGAGACCCGGATCGCCGAGGAGGGCGGAGAGGTCCGCATCACCGACAATGGACCGGGGATCCCCCCCGAAGCCCTCTCCCGGATCTGGGAGCCCTTCTTCACGACGAAGGGGGTCGGGGAGGGAACGGGGCTGGGGCTCGAAGTGGTGCGGAGCATCGTGGGGCGGCACGGGGGCGAGGTGACGGTGGAGTCCCGTCCGGGGCGGACGAGCTTTCTCGTGCGGATTCCCCGGGAGGGTGGCGGGGGCGGCGGGGGCGGCGGGGGAGTCCCCGAACGGAGAGCCGGACCATGAGCGAGGCCATTCTCTTCGCCCTTGACGACGACCCCCAGGTGCTTCGCGCCGTGGGGCGCGACCTCCGGGCGCGATACCGAGGCCGCTTTCGCATTCTCAGCACCACCTCGCCTCGCGAGGCCCTGGACAGCCTGCCGGAGCTCCGGAACCAGGGCGAGACGGTGGCCCTCTTCCTTTCGGACAACCGCATGCCCGAAATGGAGGGGGTGGACTTCCTGGAGCGGGCCCGGGGGGTGTTTCCCGAGGCGCGGCGCGTTCTTCTCACCGCCTACAGCGACACCGAGGCCGCCATCAAGGCCATCAACGAGGTGCACCTCGACTACTACCTCCTGAAGCCCTGGGATCCCCCCGAGGAGCGGCTCTACCCCGTGCTCGACGACCTCCTGGAGGCGTGGGAGGCGAGCCATGTCCCCCCCTTCCGGGGGATTCGCGTGATCGGGCACGCCTACTCCCCCCCGGCCCATGCCCTGAAGGATGTGCTTGCGGGGAACCTGGTCCCCTACCGGTGGCTCGAGGTGCAGGGCGAGCCGGAGGCCCGGGAGGTGCTGGGCCACCATGGCCTGGGCGAGGAGGATCTGCCGGTGGTGGTGCTGGAGGATGGCCGGGCCCTGGTGAAGCCCGGGGTGCGGGAGCTGGCCCAGGCCCTGGGCCTCCGGGTGGAGGCCAGCGCCGATCTCTACGACGTGGCCATTGTCGGAGCCGGGCCCGCAGGGCTGGGAGCCGCCGTGTACGCCGCTTCCGAGGGGCTCAAGACACTCCTCATCGACCGGCGGGGCCCGGGCGGGCAGGCCGGCACGAGTTCACGGATCGAGAACTACCTGGGATTTCCAAATGGCCTGAGCGGGGCCGAGCTCACACGGCGGGCCGTGACCCAGGCCACCCGCTTCGGCACGGAGTTTCTCTCGCCTCAGGAGGTGGCCGGGATCGAGCTGAACGATCCCTACAAGACGCTCCGCCTCCAGTCCGGGGCGGAGGTGCATGCCCGGAGCGTGGTCATCACCACCGGGGTGAACTACCGGACCCTCGATGCGCCGGGGGTGGCAGCCCTCACGGGAGCCGGGGTCTACTATGGGGCCGCGAACACCGAGGCCGCGGTCTGCACCAACCGCAGCGTGATGATCGTGGGCGGAGGAAACTCGGCCGGACAGGCGGCCATGTACCTGAGCCAGGTGGCGCGCCGGGTGATCCTTCTCATCCGGAGGGAGTCCCTCGATGCGAGCATGTCGAGCTACCTCATCGAGCAGATCGAGGGCGCTGCGAACATCGAGCTCTGGACCGGGGGCGAGGTGGCCGAGGCCCGGGGGGAAGGGGCGCTCGATGCCGTGGTGGTGGCCTTTCGGGATGGACGCCGGGTGGTGGAGGAGATGGCCGCCCTCTTCGTCTTCATCGGCGCGCAGGCCGTGACCCGGTGGGTCCCGCCAGAGATTCTCACCGATGCCCGGGGCTTCCTCCTCACCGGGACCGAGCTGCGCCGGCACCCCGAGTTCCGGAAGCGGTGGAAGCAGGGTCGCGACCCGCATCTTCTCGAGACGAGCATCCCCGGGGTCTTCGCCTCGGGCGACGTGCGCTCCGGCGCCATGAACCGGGTGGCCTCGGCCGTGGGAGAGGGGGCCATGAGCATCAGCTTCGTGCACCGGTACCTGGCAGAACTCTGACCGGAAGCCGGCGGCCCCGCCGGCGACCAACGCCTGCGACCCCAGCCGGGTGGGGGGCCAGGGTCGCGACCCGGTACGCGTCGAGGCACGCGCCCGGGGCTCGCAGGCCGCCCACGGCGGCCCGGTTGGCGCGCGCCGTGCACGGCAGCCCGGCCTGCGCGCGCCCCTACCGCCGAAGGGGGATTCGCACCACCTGCTCCACCTCGAGGTCATCGAAGAGGACGCCGAGCAGGAAGTCGTCTCCGATGTCGTGGGGGGCGAAGCGGGTCGGGAGGACCACGCGCCCTGCGGCCTCCCCCTGGGGCGAGAAGACAAGCCACTCCGAGGTCTCTCCCGGAATGGGCGCGTAGCGTTCCACCCAGAGGTGGTCCAGGCGGTCCACCAGAACGCGGCCATGGGCGGGGAGCTCGGGCGGCAGTTCCATGGCCTCGTAGATGCGCCGGAGTTCGTCGGGATCCCGTCCCGAGGTGGATTCGTCGAGGGCACGCTCGATGGCATCCCGGTGCAGGGCCGGCGTGATGGTCCGGGGGCCGAGCCCGTTCATCCGGATCCGATGGGTGAGGGCTCCATCCGGGGAGAAGACGCCCATGTCCCATCGGTCGTTCGAGGCCACGACCACGCGCCCGGGGCCCACGGCCACATGGGCCATGCGCGGGAAGAGGGGAGAGAAGACGGCGAATCCACCGCCTCCCATTCCCTCGAAGTACCCCTCCCCTCCGGCATCCTCGGGAAGCCGCCCCCGGTAGCTCCCGTCGGGGCCGTGACGGAAGATGGGAGCCGGGTACCACTGGCGCCCGTACTCCGGCCCTCCATCGGGGGTGCGACTGAACCCGGTGGCCAGGAGACTTCCGTCACCGTGCACCCCGCGCAGCTGGCCGAAGGGCGCCTCCTCGTTCGTCTCGAGGGCGAAGGTGCGCCCGAAGCCCCCGTCTGCACCGAAGAGGGAGGCCCGCCGCAGGTTCAGGTCGAAGGCAAGGACCGAGTCTCCGGGTACGCGGGCCAGAAGATGGAGGCCCTGGAACTCGCCGGGGCCCTCGCCCCGGCCTCCCATGGACCGCAGCGCCTCGCCCCCCGGGCCGAAGAGCTGGAGGGTGTGCGTCCCTCCGTTGGCCACCATGTGGTTCCCGTTGGAGAGGGCCACGGCCCCGCTCACCCGGAAGAAGTCCCCCTCGAATCCCACGCGCTCGTCGACCTCGGCCGTCCATGTCGGGAAGGCGGCATCGCCCGAATGGGTCACGAGAACGACCCCCGCACTGTCCTGCACCATGGCCTCCGGGACGCCGGCATCGCCCCCACCCCCGCAGGCGGCGAGAGAGAGGAGGGCGGCTGCAGAAAGCGCGGCGGAGAGGGGTGACCTCCTCTCGGCGGCGGGGGAAGGAGTCGAGGCGCGAGAGGGCATGGGAGTCCGGGTTCCGGGGTTGGGGTCAGCGACCGGGAGCGACGGATCGCCCCCGGCTGGAATCGATGGGATGCAGGATGCCACCCGAAGGGTTTCCCAGGGGGAAACCGGGCGCCCCTTTTCCAGGCCGCCCTCCGGAGAGCTCCGCCTTGCCCGGCCCCGCTCCCTCCCGGAGCTTCCGAGCATACCCACCGACCCCCGCGCCCCATCTCCGCTCCGCCCCGCGCCGGACCCGGCCGCACCCGGCGCGGCTCGCCCTCTTACTCGGGCACGCTCCTGGGGGAATCCGCCATGCGACGCCCACTCCAGATCACCAGCACCGATCCGAGGGTGAACGCTGCGGCGAGCCCAGCAATGTTCAGGAGGACCCGCGGGTAGCCGAGCTGCGTCGCGTCCACGAAGGGATAGGGGTAGAACCCGTCGACGGCGCCGCGGACCATGGCATAGAAGGCGTACACCACCGGGTAGACGAGGTAGCAGGGCAGACGCTGGAAGGTGAGCCCGTCCTTTCGGGCGAGGGCCAGCCATTCCACGAGTACCAGGACCGGCACCCCGGTGTGAAGAATGAGGTCTGCCACGTACTGCCACCCCTGGGGGTCCCAGGTCCCAGCCAGAAGCAGGTGGTAGACGATCCCCACCACAAGGATATACAGGAGCAGCGCCGCCCGGACATTGGCTTCGTCTGCGACCCGCCCGATCCGACTGGCAGGCGCCAGCGCCGACATCGTCATGACTCCTGCCACCCCGAGGTTCGTCAGGACGGTGAAGAAGGCGATGAACCTCCAGAACGCCTCCGCCGGGGTGGAGAAGGTGCCGGCCGTCAGGAGGAGCCCGAACTGGAGGCTCAGCCCCATCCATGCCGTCAGTGCAATGATCCCCCGGAACCCGCGCGCCAGAGGTGAACTCGGGGGTCGGGGCTCCCGTGGACGCGTGGTTCGGGGGTGGGCAGGAGAGTGGCTGGAGGGCCCGACGGGCGAACAGCAGTGTTCAAGGGCCCTGTCAGGTGCGGAGACAAGGTGAGGCGCGGAATCCGGCCGTGCAAGGCACCGAGGAGTTCGGGGTGTTGGGGCCAGCCGTGGCGCCCGTCGGACCCGTCTCATGAGAGCGGTCCGCCGGAGCCACGGCGTGGGACCCATGATCAAGTGAGGAGAGAGGCTCTACGCCGACGGGACGATCGCTGGACTCGGGGAGCCATTGCACCGGGCGAACGGGCGTTGGACGGCCCGTGCGGGACCGGCCAGTCGCCCTGGAGTACCTGGCGCTCGTCTTTCCCGACCGGATCCCGGCGTGACCAACCGGCCCCATACACAGAGGAAATCGCAGTCCCGGCACACCCTTTCTGCGAACCGTCCCTTCGTCCGGGTCCACCTTGCCCGCCCCCGCTCCCTCCCGGATCTTCCGGGCATGTCCACCGACCCTCGCGCCCCATCTCCGCTCCGCTCCGCAACCGACCCGGCGGCACCCGGCGCGGCCCTCCTCAGCCAGTGGGCCCGTCTCTCGGCACTCCCCGGCGGAAAACGCCTCTTCGCGCGCGCGGTGGGGCGGAAGGTCCCCTACACCGGGGGGCTCGGAGCCCGGGTCCTCCACCTGGAGGCCGGGTACGCCATCGTCACCCTGCGGGTGCGCCGAAGGGTCATGAACCACCTGGGCTCGGCCCACGCCGTGGCCCTCGTGAACCTGGGGGAGTTCGCCACCGGACTCGCCACCCTCACCGCCCTCCCCGCCGGTGTCCGGGGCATCGTCCTGCGCCTCGAATCCGACTTCCTGAAGAAGGGGCGGGGGGTCCTCACCGCGGAAGCCCGCTGGGCACCCCCGGCGGGCGAGGTCTCCCTCTCTCCCGAGGCCGGAGTCGCGGTGGACCACTGGGTGGAGACGAGGATTCGTGATGCCGCCGGCGAGGAAGTGGCCCGCGTGCGCGCCCTCTGGCGCCTCGCCCGGCGGGAGGCCGGTTCCTGATGCCCTCGCCTCCTTCCCGGCTTGGCCCCGACACCCCCCTCCTCCGCGACGCCGGGATCCGAGTCCCCGTGATCTGCGGCGCCATGTACCCCTGCTCGAATCCCGAACTCGTGGCGGCCGTGTCGGAGGCCGGGGGGATCGGCATTCTCCAGCCCATCTCCCTCACCTACGTGCATGGGTACGACTTCCGCGAGGGGATCCGGAAGATCCGCGCCCTCACCGACCGTCCCATCGGGATGAATGCCCTCATCGAGGCCTCCTCCGCAACCTACCGCCGCCGCATGGAGCGGTGGATGGAGATCGCCCTGGAGGAAGGCGTTCGCTTTTTCGTTACCTCGCTGGGAAAACCCGACTGGATCGTCCGCATGGTAGAGCCCCACGGAGGCAAGGTTTATCACGACGTGACCGAGCGGAAATGGGGGGAGAAGGGGAGGGATGCGGGGGTCCATGGTCTCATTGCCGTGAACCGGCGCGCCGGGGGGCACCCGGGAGACCGGACCCCGGCAGCGCTCCTCGACGAGCTGGCCGACCTGGGGCTCCCGGTGGTGTGTGCAGGCGGGGTGGGTACGCCGGGGGAGTTTGTGGATGCCATGGCCCTGGGCTACGCCGGCGTGCAGATGGGCACCCGCTTCATCGCCACGCCCGAATGCTCCGCATCCGAGCCCTACAAGCGGGCCATTCTCGAAGCCGGAGAGGAGGACATTCTCTGGACGGAGCGGATCACCGGGGTGCCGGTGGCGGTGATCTCCACCCCCTACACCCGGGCCATGGGGACGAAGGTGGGCCCCCTGGCCCGCCGGCTCCTTCGGCACCCGCGCACGAAGCATCTTGCCCGCTCCTGGTTCGCCCTGAACTCGCTACGTCGCCTCAAGCGCTCCTCGTTCGACGCTGCCGGGAGCCGGGAGTACTGGCAGGCCGGAAAGAGCGTGGCCGGGATCTGCGAGATCCGCCCGGCCGGCGAGATCGTCCGGGCGCTGGAGGCGGCGTGGCGCGAGGGGTTGGCGGGGTCCTGACTCGGGCTCCTCTCCGGGAGCGGTTTCAATTCAGGCGGACCCTTCCCGTCAGTGATCCGCATTCATGATGGCCATGGCCTGGCTCGAGAGCGCGGCGATCTGGTTGGAGCGGGTCTGAACGCACTGGGACGCGGTGGAGGCATTCCCCAGGGCCTCCGCCGCCACGGCCTGGAAGGAAGAGGCAGCACTGGTGGGCATCCCCTGGATCCGGGCCTGCAGGGTGGCGGCATCGTTCAGGATCCCGGCCGCCTGCGCGAAGATGTCGAGGGTAGGCGGGACGAGCGAATCCAGCCCCGCGAGCACGGAGGTGGCCAGCGTCTCGAAGCCGGACATGACCGAGGTCAGAGCCCCGGATCGGAACGCAGCGGCCTGGGTTGCGGCCCGGGCCGAGAGCCCCTGCGAAAGGCAGGTGTTCAGCTCCGAACCCCGCTGGGCCAGCGTGTTCATGAGGACGTTCATCTGGTTCTGCATGGCGGGCGGAAGGGAGGATCCGGCAAAGGCGAGCATGCGCTGGGGGAAGGTCCCTGCCGCGGCTCCCCATCGTTCGGCCACGAACTGTGCCTTGTCGAACTCGCCCGAGAGGAGGTCCAGATCCACGGCACTCCAGGCCAGATGCGCCCCTTCGTTCACCCCCTCCATTCCCGAGGTGTGGAAGGCTTCGGCCAGATCGGCCAGGCTCGACTGGAATCGGGCCTGGGGCTGGGCCAGGAGCCCGCGAGCCTCCAGGAGCTGGGTCGAACTCTCCCAGAGCGCCGTTGCGGCCGTGTGCGCGGCGGTGATCCGCACCAGGTGCTCTTCCAGGGAGCGGGGCTGGGAGAGGGCCAGGTCGGAAGAGGCCAGGAGGAAGGTCGAGGCCGCGGCCCCCACCGCGTTCGTCCGGGTCAGCACGCCCCCCCATGCACCCACGAGGTCCGCCGACGCGGCCAGCGCCTCGTCGGTGGCCTGCCGGACCCGCTCCGGAACGAGGGCCACCACGGCGCTCCCCACAATGGTTCCCACGGCCCCCAGGTAGGCCTGGGCCCGCTGCGGGAAGGTGGTGGCTGCGGCGTCCACGAGGCGAACGAGGTCGCCGGTGCAGGCGAGCGCCGAGGCGGTCCCCGCGGCCACGGCCCGTCCATCGGCCTCGAGCCCGCGCATCGTTCCCTGGAGGGCGGCCATGGCCGGGGCCCACGGGCTGTCCGGGAGGACGAGTCCCGCCAGCCGCGACACCTCCCGCCGGAAGTCGGCCTCCGCCCGCCCATGGGCCTCCACCGACCCCTGGTAGGCAAGGCGCGCCTCGGCCAGGGCCAGGGCCTCGTCCCGGACGTCGGCGAGGGAGGCGTCGAGACGGGTCACGTAGTGGTCATCTGCCGGGTCCTGCTGGATCATCGCGGCGAGATGGACCAGACGGGTGGTGACCCGCTGGGCATGCCCCCCCATGCGCACGAAGTCGGCCAGGGCCTGCGCCCCCGCCCGGTCGGCGGCGTTTCGCGCCTCCCGGGCCCGCTCCAGCTGGGCCTGGAGCTCGGGGGAGAGGGTGGGCACCCGGAAGGCCGCCACCACGGCATCGAGGAGCCGTCCGGTGATCTGGCGCAGCGCCTCCACCTCTGCCACAAGACGACGCACCCCTTCCTGGAGGCAGGCCGAGGCCTCGGAGAGGGCCCGGGGCGGGGTCCGGAGTGCGGGAGGAGAAGCCAGGGCGCGGAGGAGGTCGTCCACCCCCCGAACCCGGACGCCCAGGCGTGGGACGAGCCCCGAAAGGGCGCCGGCATCGCGCTGCCACTGGGTCCACTGCCGGCCCACCTCGTTCCACCCCGCCTCCCGGGCCCGCACCGCCCCCTCGTAGCGCTCCGTGGCGGTGACGAGGGCCTGGGCGTCGGCTTCGAGCTGGGCCGGGTCCCCCTGCCGCGCCCGTCGCTCCCAGTAGTCGCGGGAGAGCCAGGCCCGGGGGGAGCCCCCTGCATCCTCCCCCACGAGGCGGGTCCGGGCCTGGTCCACCTCCTCGGCCCGGAAGCCCACATCGGCTTCGAGCCGCTCCTGCTCCAGGAGGAGCCGGAGAAGCTCCCCGGTACTCGTGCCCAGCGCAGAAAGGCCCCGGCCGAACTCGGCCTGACCCGCCGTGAGGGCCCGGACATCCACCCCGCGAATCGCCTCCTGGGCCTCGGCAAGGAATCGCTGGAGCGCCTGGCGATCGGCCGCCAGGGACCGGGCCAGACTTGCCAGATCCGCATCGCAGGGACCGGCCCCCAGACGCTGGACCACCCCGGCCAGGTCTCGAAGCAGGGGATCGGCGATGTCCGAGGGCCAGAGGTCGGCGGCCGCTTCCACGAAGGCACCGAAGGCCTGTTCCGCCTCGACATACCGCGCCTGGAGGCGGTTCCAGGGAGCCGGGTCCAGGGTGCAGGAGGCCCCCTGGAGGGCGTGGAGCTCGGGGAAGGCATCGGCCGGATCGATGGCCATGATCTCGGCAGCCGCCGCACTCACCCCAAGCCGGGCATCGAGGGCCTCGAGAGAGGCGCGGGCGCCCTGGGCATGGGAGCGCCAGAGCTCGACGGTGGCGGTGGGAAGGTCGAAGGCATAGCCCTCGGTGGCGACCATGGCCTGGTGCAGTTCGGGAAAGTGCTCCTGGATGGTGGCGGCAGGAAGCGCGGCCATGGCCCCGGCGCCGCTCAGGAAGGTCTCCCAGGCCTCTTGCGTGTTTGCCACGTCGAGCGCGCGGAGTTCGGCCAGCCCCTCCTCGGCCGGACCGAACAGCTCCAGCGCCTGGGCCCGGGCCTGGTCGATGGCGGCCTGGGCCACACTCGTCACATCGGCCACGAGGGCGGCGGCATCCGCACCGAAGGCCGCCAGGTGGTCCTGGGCATCGTACACGGTGGCGTACGCGAGGCAGGAGACCCGCTGGAGCTGGAGCCCATTCCAGACGGCCGGCGGAAAGACCAGGGTTCCTCCCCCGGGGCCCCGCACCAGGCGGTTGTTCGCGATGGCGCCGGCGATCCCCGAAGTCCGGACCATGAGGTCGTTTCGCCCCACATTCTCGATCTCGCGGAGGTTGTTCACCGTCCCGTTCCAGACCCCCCCGGCGTTCAGGGAGAGGGTCATCCAGCTGTTCGAGCCCAGGACCCGGTACCGGGCCTCGCAGGCGGATTGGGCCTGGACCGGAGCGGGCAGGAGAAGGGCGAGCGTCCCGACCAGGACCAGAAGGGCGCGGATCCGGGGGGCACGGGCGGGGAGGAGAGGGAGGGAAGCCATGAAGACCGTCCGGGTGGGGGGCTTCGGGGCCGGTGGGTCAGGCCCCGCTTCACCCCCTATCGGAAGATCCGGGGAGAGGGGATCAGCCCCCCGGCTGTGCCTCCCGGGGCCGGCGCTCCGGCCCGCGCTCCGGCCCGCGTTCCGGAAGGGCCCCTTCCGCCAGGGGGGGGCCCCGGGTGGCGGCGCCCTCCCGGGCGTACTCCACCCGTGCCCAGGCGAACTCCGCGTCCTGGCCAAAGCGCTCCAGGTCCTCGTCGAAGCGGAGCCCGGCTTCGGCAAAGAGACGTCCTCCCTCCTCCCAGCGTCCCATCGAGAGAAGAAGGTCTCCCAGGGCGTTCCGCCCCCGGGTCACCTCCGGATGGGTCTCGTCGTAGTGGAGACGACGTATGGCGAGGCTCCGGACGTGGAAGGGCTCGGCATCGGCCAGGCGCCCCTGGGCCGCGAGGATCGTGCCCATATGCCAGCTCCTCCAGGCCACGTGCATGGCCTCGGGGCCGTGGGCCGCCTCCCGCACCCGGAGGGCCTCCCGCGCGGCTTCCTCGGCTTCGGTGAGCCGACCCTGGTTCAGGAGAAGCTGAGCCAGGTTTCCCAGGGCCGAGCCCGCGTCCGGGCTCTCTGCCCCCACCGTCTGTGTGAAGAGATCGAGGGATTCCCGGAAGAGGGCTTCCGCCTCGTCGTGGCGTTCCATCTGCATCCGGATCCACCCCAGGTTCATGAGGCTCAGGGCCACGTTCCGGTTCACCCGCCCCACCCGGGCCTCGAGGATCTCTGCGGCCTCCGACATCCAGGCATCGGCCTGGGCCAGGTCGCCCGCTCCCGCCGCCACCGTTCCCAGGTTGTTGAGGGAGAGGGAGATGTCCGGATGGTTCGCCGGGAGGAGGGCCCGCCGGATCTCGAGGGCTTCCCGGTGGTGGTGTTCCGCCTCGTCAAAGCGGCGCGTCTGCTGGTAGAGATTCCCCAGCTCGTTCAGGGCTTCGGCCAGGAGGAGGGGTGGCCCCCCGCGGCGCACCTCCTCCTCGGCGAGAAAGAGATCCTCCGCCTCCGCATACCTTCCGGCGCGGAGGAGGAAGGTGCCGAGGCGCATGCGGGCCTCCGAGAGGAGGCGCTCCCCGCCGGTCCGCGTCTGCGCCGCTCCCTCCGCCCGCTCCATGGCATCCCGGAGAAGGGGTTCGGCCTCGGCGGACGACGCGGTGTAGATCTGGTTGTGCCCTCGCTGGAGGAGGACATGGATGACCGCTTCCGGGTCGGGGGAGGGAAGGGCCAGCGCCTCCTCGTTCGCCTGGGCCAGGAGGATCTCCGCCTCATCGAAACGCCCCTGGTAGGTGCGCAGCGACGCCAGGCCCCGGAGTCGTTGGAGACGGATGGCCGGGTCGGGTATGGGTCCCTCCAGCGCAGCCAGGAGGAGGGGTTCGGCCCGGGGGTACTCGCCCAGCTGGGTGAGGAGGCGCCCCAGCACCCCCTCCAGCTCGGCCCGGACCGAGGGGTTCCAGTCTTCCCGCTCGGCGAGTTCCGCCTCGCCCCTTTCCAGGAGCTGGAAGACGTGGAGGGTATCGCCTCCGGAAGTTGCCGGGTTCGCGCCCTCGAAGAGGGTGGAGACGAAGTCCACGGCAGCCCGGGCCCGCTCGGCCTCGGCCTGCGCCACATCCCGCTCCCGGGCGATCCCCCGTGTGTAGGCGCTGGCGAAGAACCCTCCCAGGACCACCACCCCCGCCACCGCCGCCACCGGGGCGGGGTGGCGGGCCACGAACCGTCGGGCCCGGTAGAGAAGGGAAGGGGCACGGGCCAGGACGGGGCGCCCCTCCAGGTGACGGCGGAGCTCCTCGGCGAACTCGGCGGCGGAGGCATACCGGCGACCGGGGTCCGGGTCCAGCGCCCGCTCGGCCACGTACCGGAGGTCTCCGGGCAGGGGGTCGAGGAGCCGGCGAAGAAGGAGCCCGAGCTGGTACACGTCGCTGGCGGTGGTGAGGGTCTCTCCCGCCATCTGTTCGGGCGAGGCCCATTCCGGGGTGAGGATGCGACGCCCCAGGCGGGTCACGGGCTGGGTGGGCCCCTCGTGCTCCGGCTCGTCCTGCAGGAGCTTGGCAATCCCGAAGTCCAGGAGGCAGGCCTTCCCCTCGGGTGTCACAATAACGTTGGAGGGCTTGAGATCGCGGTGGAGAACGAGGTTCCGATGGGCATAGGCCACGGCCTCGGCCACGTCGAGGAGGAGCGCCACCCGGGCTCTCGGCGAGAGATCGCCCCTTGCCATCCGCTCTCCCAGAGGGATCCCCGGCACGTACGTCAGGGCGAGCCAGGGCCTGCCGTCGGGGGTGGCACCCCCGTCGAGGAGGCGGGCGATTCCGGGGTGATCCAGGGAGGCGAGGATTCGGCGTTCCTGCCGGAACCGGAGGAGGACCTCGTCCGTGTCCATCCCCCGCTTCACCACCTTGAGGGCGGCCCGCTGGGGGAGGTCGGGGTCCATTCGCTCGGCCAGGAAGACCTGGCCCATTCCCCCCTTCCCAAGCTCGGAAACGATTCGCCACGCCCCCACGGGGTCGCCGGGCGCCAGCTTCCCCGGTGCCGGTCCCTCCTCCCCTTCGTCCCCCGGGTCCCTTTCCTCGGCGCAGGTGGCGAGGGCCTCGTGCACGAAGGCGGGCATGGCCTCCACCGCCGATTCTCCCAGCGCCTCCTCGCCCAGGGTGGCCAGCTCCAGGAGGTGCCGCACCTGGCGCAGGAGGGCCTCATCCCCCCCCGTGACCTTCCGGAGTACCGCTTCCCGCGCTTCGGGCGATGCCTCGAGGGCGGCCTCGAGGGCTCGGTCCACCCGGTGCCACTCCTCCGGTGAGGGGCGCGTCATGCGGGGGTCTCCCCGGACGGAACCTCCTCCTGGGGCGGGGATCCCCCTCCCTCCATTTCGTGCAGGAGCCAGGCCCGGGCCCGGGCCCAGTCCCGCTTGACCGTCGGTACCGACTGTCCGGTGATGCCCCCGATTTCCTCGTGGGTCAGGCCGCCGAAGAAGCGGTACTCCACCACCGCGGCCAGGCGGGGAGAGTGGGAGGTCAGCGCATCGAGGGCCCGGTTCAGGTCGAGGATCCCCTGCACCGGGTCTCCTGTGGCCACCTGGACCCGGTCCAGGGTGAGGGCGGCCCGCCCGCCGCCCCGCTTGTCGGCGCTCCGCGCCCGGGCATGGTCCACGAGGACGAAGCGCATGGCCCGGGAAGCCAGGGCGAGGAAGTGATCGCGCCCCGAGGGCCGGAGTCCTTCCTCCTCGGACTGCGCCAGGCGGAGCCAGGCCTCGTGCACCAGCGCCGTGGTGTTGAGCGTGTCTCCCGGCCGTAGCTGGCGGAGCCGTTGGCGCGCCAGAACCCGAAGCTCCTGGTAGAGGTGCTCGACCAGGCGCTCCGACGCGCCTTCCTCCCCGGACTGGGCGGCCGCCAGGAGATGGGAGGGAGCGGGGTCCGTCGGCATGGGGTCCGAGGGAAGGAGATCCGGACGGAGGGGCCCGGAGGACCCGGGACCCGGCGGGAGGAGGTCGGTGGTGGACCCTGTCCCGGCGCGCGGACCCGGGAGGCTACCTCTCCGCAGGCGCACCCCTGCGACCCCCGCGATCCATCGCCGCGTTGCCGACCTGCCGCGAAGGTAGGGTCCGCCCGAGCCGGGGGCAACGCGGGTGTACGATGGGGCGGTCATGGTGGGGCGGCCTGGGCAGGAGGGGAAGGCTCCCGGAGTTCTCCGGTTCCCTCTCCTCTACCTCGGGAAGGACCGGTGAAGGGGATCAGGGCGGCAGGCCGAGGATCCACCCTTCCAACGTGCGAATCCCCGCGTCCTCCGGGGCCCCTTCCGCTCGGACTCCCAGCGCCACCTCCAGCATCGAGAGGAGGCCCACCAGGGCGTCGAACGGGTCCTCTCCTGCGGGAGCCACGCCGAAGCCGTCTTCCACCCGTGCGGCGAGGGAAGGCGCGAAGGTTACCGTATGACGCCTCCGCCACGCCTCGATCGCCCCGCGCTGGGCCCGGCGCCCCTCCTGCGATCGCTTGCTCCAGCCCCGCCCGGGGGGGGACATCCCGAGGTGAAGGGCGGCCTCGGCAGGGTAGGTCTCGGCCACGACCACAGGTCCCCTGGCCCGCGGGGCGTCGCCCGGCGAGCGCCGGGGGAGGCCGAGGTCCGAGGCCGGGGGGGGAAGGGAACCGGACCGAGGAGCTC
>JBJHCG010000014.1:0-10941 GCA_050485885.1 Gemmatimonadales bacterium
CGCCATCCGCTGCCGCACCCCGAAGCGGTGCTGCTCGTCCACCACCACGAGCCCCGGACGGGCGAAGCGGACCCCCTCCTGGATGAGGGCGTGGGTCCCCACCACGAGGGGGATCCGTCCCTCCCGGAGCCCTTCCAGCGTCTCGGCCCTGGCCCGGGCCCCCAGGCTCCCGGTGAGGAGCCCCACCCCCAGCCCCTCGCCATCGGCCAGGGGGGCGGTGAGCTCCCGAAGCTTCCGGGCGTGCTGCTCGGCCAGGAGTTCGGTGGGGGCCATGAGGGCCGCCTGGTACCCCCCTTCCACGGCCAGGAGCATGGCGAAGAGGGCCACCAGCGTCTTGCCGGCCCCCACATCGCCCTGGAGGAAGCGGTTCATGCGCCGGGGCGCCGTCATGTCGGCGTAGATCTCGCGGAGGACCCGGGCCTGGGCCCCGGTCAGGGGAAAGGGGAGGCTCTCGTGCAGGGGGCGGATGAGGGCGTTCGTGCGCCGATGGGGAATCCCGGGCTCGGCCTCGTCCTGGGCCCGCCGGGCCAGCGCCTGCACGAGCTGGAGAAAGAGGAACTCGTCGAAGGCCAGGCGCCGCCGCCCCCGCTCCGTCTCTCCCAGCGCCTGGGGGCGGTGGAGAAGGGTGAGGGCCTCACCCAGGGGGGGGAGGTCCAGCGAGGCCAGGAGCGCCTCGGGGAGGAACTCCTCCTCGGCCACCTCGGCCAGGAGGGTGTCCAGGTTCTCCTCGAAGACCCGGCGCAGCACCCACTGGGGGATCTCGTCGCTCGCCGGGTACGAGGTGAAGATCGTTCCCCCGGCTCCGCCCTCGTCGCCCCGCCCCGCCTCCCCGGCCCGGGCCGTGATCACGAACTCCCGGGGGTGGAGCTGCCGCCCGTGAAAGAAACGCACCGGCCCCGAGGCCAGGATCTCGTCGCCTTCCCGGATCTTCCGTTCGAGCCAGGGCTGGCCGGGCCAGGCGCAGGTCACCATTCCGGTGGCATCCTGGAGCACGGCCTGGAAGATCCGGAGTCCGGAGCGGGTGGGAATCACCCCCTTCGTCCGGACCCGCCCCAGGATCGAGGCGTCCCCCCCCATTTCGAGGCGGGCAATGGGGGTCAGGGTCGACGCGTCGTCGTAGCGTCGCGGAAGGTGGTAGAGGACATCCCGGGCGGTGCCCAGCCCGAGCTTCCGGAAGGCGTCGGCCCGGCGCGGCCCCACCCCCTTCAGGAACTGGACCGGACGATCCAGCCGGGTCAGCGCCTCCGCCTTCTCCCCACCCCCGGCCCGCATGGCCGCCTCAGCCCTTCCCTTCGAAGACCCCCGCCAGGAAGGCCTCCGGGTCGAAGGCATCGAGGTCGCCCATCCCCTCGCCCATCCCCACGAGCTTCACCGGAAGACCGAACTCCTGGCGGAGCGCCACGACGATCCCCCCGCGGGCCGTGGAGTCCATCTTGGCCAGGATGATCCCCGTGAGGGTCACGGCCTCCCCGAAGGCCCGCACCTGGGCCACGGCGTTCTGCCCCACGGTGGCATCGAGAACGATGAGGGTCTCGTGGGGAGCCCCCTCCAGCTGGCGCCGGATCACCCGGTCCACCTTCCGGAGTTCGTCCATGAGTCCCCGGTTCGTATGGAGGCGCCCGGCCGTATCCACGATGACCACGTCCACCCCCCGGGCTACCCCGGCCTCCACCGCGTCGAAGGCCACCGCCGCCGGATCCCCCCCCTCCTTCCCTCGCACGAAGTCGGCCCCCACCCGCTGGGCCCACATCTCGAGCTGGCGCACCGCCCCGGCCCGGTAGGTGTCGCCGGCGGCCACGAGCACCGACTTCCCGGCCTGCACCAGGTGGTGGGCGAGCTTGGCAATGGAGGTGGTTTTCCCCACCCCGTTCACCCCCACCACGAGGTACACGGTGGGCCCCTCGCCTTCCTCCTCGGCGAGCTCCGCGTTCCCCTCTCCCTCGGCGAGGATCCGCCCCACCTCCGCCTTCAGCGCCTCCCGCAGCGCACCCCCGCCCCGGATCTTCCCCCGCCGGGCCAGCCCCTCCACATGCTCCACCAGCCGCAGGGTGGCCGGCACGCCGAAGTCCGCCGCCAGGAGGCGTTCCTCCAGCTCCTCGAGGGACTCGTCGTCCATCCCGGTGGCCAGGACCCGCACATCGGTGAGGGCCAGGTCCACGACCTTCTTCCAGATCGACTTCCGGGTCTCGTCCTTCTTCCTGAAGAGGCGCATGGAGGAGGAATGCCAGGGGGTGGGGGGGAGGGAGGGATCGGGTGGGTGGCGGGCGCCGGGCCGGACCGCAGTCGGGGTCGCTCCCGGGGGGATCATGACGCCGCTGCAAAAGGTAACCCGTCCATCCCCCCCTGCGGAGCCTGCGGGGGCGCGTCCAGCCCCACGCCGGGAGCTACCGCATCCCGGCCCGGCGCCCGGCAAGCCAGGCCAGGCAGAGAAGACCGGCCAGGACGATCCAGACCATGGGAAGGCTCCTGAGGGGACGTCGCGCCCGGACCTCCTCTCCGGACCGGACCCCCGCCTCCCCCACCGCCACCCCCCACGGCGCCGGATCCGAGAGGTCGGTGGGACGTCGGGAGGCATCGAGGAGGGTGGCCGAAACGCCCCGGGCCCGCAGCGCTTCCACGAGGGCCGCAGGGGGGACCCGGGGGTGAAGGGGGTACGGGGCAGACGCCACCCGGGGACCGGCGCCGGGAGCCCCCCCGCCGGCTCCATCCCCGTTCCCGGACGCTGTCCGTCCCGGGGGACCGGACACGTCCCCGGCTTCCCCCCGTCCCACCGTTCCCGACGCGTCCCCGGCTTCCCCCCGTTCCCCGGCCCGGGACCCCGCCCCGGCTCCCGCCGCCTCTCCCCCCCGGGCCTCCCCCTCCCCCGCAGGGTCCCCCTCTCCGACGTCGGCGTCCAGAGCCCAGGCGGCAAGTCCCCCCCAGAGCCCCCGCCAGAACGCTGCGGCGGCATCCTCCCGCCGTTCCCACCGCCATCCCCCCTCCATCCCCATCACCGCGACCCGCCCTCCGGGGGCAGGGTGGAGGCGAACCCCCGGACGCCGCTCTCCCCCCACGCGGAGGGAGAGGGCCACGATGCCTTCCCCTTCGTCCTCCCCGCCTCCCGGCCCGGACACCCTCCCGGTGACCGAGCCCGGGGCCGGAAGGGGGACGGCCCCCAGCGGGGGCAGGAGGGGAGCGAGGCCTGCCGCCCCCGGGGAATCCAGCGTCCCGGCAAGGAAGCCCAGGAGTTGAGATGGGGGGAAGTCCGGGTCCACCCGCACCGGGGGCCCGGCTGCAGCGATCCCCCCGGTGGGGTCCGGCGGGGTCACGAGGTGAAGGCGCCGCGGATGCTCCGCCAGGAGCGCCTGCCAGGGGGCGGGCCACCCCGACTCCAGCGGCGGCCCCTGCAGAACGAGGAGGCGAGCCCCCGCGATCCGGGGAGCGAGCCCCGCGCCATCGGCCCGCTGGAGGGGTTCTCCTTCCCTCCCCAGGGCGAGGAAGCGGTCCGGGGACACCTGGATCCACCCCTCCCCCTCGAGCCCGGTGGCCCGTTCCAGGAAAGGGAGGAGGGCCCGGGGCTCGGGGTCGGGGCGAAGGGAGAGAAGGAGGATCCCGCCGGTGGGGTCCAGCGGGGGAAGCTCCACCTCCAGAACATCGTCCAGGGGCCAGCCGTCCGCCTCTTCCCCGGGGGGCGCCAGGAGGTGGACCGAGACCCGGAGGGCCCGAACGGTGGGGGGCTCCCCGGGGGCGGGTTCCCCGGAATCGGGGGGGAGAGGCAGGGTGAAGGGAATGACCCGCCCTCCCGCGCCTTCCTCCCGTGCACGCGCCTCCCGCACCGCCCGAGCCTGTGCATCCGACGCCGGTGCCCCCGGCTCCGCGCCGGCATCCCCCGCCCCTCCCGCCTCCGCGGCGCCCCCGGCGTCCGGCACGAGGGCCACCCGCTCGGACCGGATCTCCTCCCCTTCTCCACCGGGCGCCTCCTCCGCCCGCACCCAGGCCCAGGTGAGACGCCCCTCCCTCCCCGGGGGGAGTCCCTCGAAGGAGAGGTGCACCTCTCCCTCGAGCCCCTCCTCCCCCGGGCGAAGCTCGAGCCGGGTCACCCCCACATTCGCCACGCCCGTGGCCGGAACCCGGAGGTTCAGGGGGGGGAGGGCCGGATCGGACAGGGCGGCGAGGAGGGGCTCGGCGTCTCCCCGGAGCGGGGTGAGGGCCGTGATCTCCCCCGCCCCGGATTCCGTGAGGAGCTCCACTCCCCGGGCCAGGGGGACGAGGCCGGGAACGGTGGAGACGGGGGAAGAACGTACGGCGGGATCCGGGGAAGGGGCCGAGTCCACCCCGCCTGTTTCGGGATCCCGGTCCGCTGGCGCGCCCGGACGTCGGAGCCCTGCCGGGAGGGCCCCGGGCGCCCCGACCTCCAGGGCTTCCCCGGGCCCCGGGAGGCCCACCGCCTGGGCCCCCACCTCCCGGGCCAGCCCTTCCACCCCGGGGGCCTCTCCCTCGGGTCCGAGGAGGGGGTGAGGATCCACGAGGAGCCAGCGCTCGGGGCGGTCGGGCCCTCCGCCCCCCCGGTGGGGGTCCTCTCCGGGCACCAGGGGGTTCCAGAGAAGAAGGAGCGCCAGGATCCCCACCCCTCCCCTGAGGAGAAGGGGGAGAAGGGGAAAGCGCGAGGGCCGGCGACCCTCCGGTCGCCGGCCCTCGCTCTCCGTTGCCGTTGGGGGCACGGCCGTCAGGCGTCGCCCTGCGCCTGGGCCCGATCCTCCCGGGCCATCTGGAAGGAGGGACCGCGAGCCGCCTGGTTCAGGAGGAAGAACCGGGCGTCGGCCTCGGCATCCCAGCGGGCACGGGCATCGGCGGGAATGGGGTCACCCGAGGGGATGTCCACGCTCAGGGGGTCCACCGGACGACCGTCCTTGTGGAGCTCGTAGTGGAGGTGGGGCCCGGTGGCGAGCCCCGTCATCCCCACGTACCCGATGACCTGCCCCTGGCTCACCCGGGCGCCGGCCCGGAGCCCGGAGGCGAACCCGTTCAGGTGGGCATAGCGGGTCATGTACCCGCTGGAATGCCGGATCTCCACCAGGTTTCCGTAGCCGCCCTGCACCCCCCGGATCGTCACCGTCCCGTCGGCGGTGGCCATGACGGGCGTCCCGGTGGCAGCCGCGTAGTCCACCCCGATGTGGGGGCGCCGGGTGTTCAGAATGGGGTGGAAGCGGTTCATGTTGAAGCCCGACGAGATCCGTCGGAACTCGAGGGGCGCCTTGAGGAAGGCGCGCCGGAGCGACTCCCCGTCCACATCGTAGTAGCCCCCCACCCCGTCGTCGTGAAGATCGAACCAGATGGCATGAAGGGGCCGCCCCCGGTTCACGAGCTCGGCGGCGAGGATCCGGCCGGTGCGCATGGTCCCGTCGGGGCGGACCTCCCGCTCGAAGGCGAGGCGGTAGGAGTCCCCGGACTGGATCTGTCGGGAGAAGTCGAGCTGCCACTGGAAAACCCGGTCCATCAGGTCGATGACCCGGGCGCGGTCGCCCCGGGGCATCTCCTCGAGATCGGGATTCAGGACCACGGCACTCCACAGATCCCGCGTGATCTCCCCATGGACGAAGACGGTGTCCATCCAGATGGGGGTCTCGACCAGGGAGGAACGCCACCCGAAGTCTCCGCGCTCCAGCCGAAGGAGTTCGTCGGGGTTCACCACCACCTCCACCGCCCGGGGGTGCTCCTCGCCCCGGCGGTAGCGGAGGGTGATCTCGGTCCCCACCCGGAGGCGCGAGGGGGAAGCGTGCTCCTGAAAGGCCAGGAGGAGCTGCTGCTGCTGGAGATGGGGGATGAGGGCCCGGGAGAGGATCCCCCCGAAGGTCTCACCGAACCCGAGAACCTCCACCTGGATCTGCTCCGCCGTTTCCGCCTGGAGCGGCTCGAGAAGGCCGGCATCCGGGGTCCCGGGGTAGGCCGGGGCCAGGAAAAAAAGTCCGACGACCAGGAGGCCCCCCGCCCCGAGGAAGGCGCGGGAGGAGGTGCGATTCAGAACATTCATGCTGCGGCGGCTCTTCCTTGGCAGGGCGGGCCCGGGCCCGCTCTGCCGGCTTGCATCGCCAGGCGACACCCCGCCGTGGGGCGCCGGGGAGCCCCGAAGGGCCCCCGATCAGTCCATCTGGCGACGAATGAAGGTAGGAATGTCGAGTTCTCCGATCTGGCTCCGGTCCACCACCCGCTCCGGCGGACGATGGAAGGGTGTGACCCCGCCCCGCTCGGAGGGGTTCCCCGGTGCGTTCGAGGCCCCATCTCCATTCACGACACGGCGTTCAGGCTGGGCGTTGAAGGGGAGCTGACCCTGGGTACCGGTGGAGGCGCCCCCCAGTGGCCGGGAAACGCTCCGCGGGGCGGTGGTGGAGGCGGTGGGCCGGCGGAAGTCCGGGCGAAGCACGCCGCCCTCGCCTCGTCCCTGCTCCTCGGTACGATCGAAGCCGGTGGCAATGACGGTGACGCGAATCTTCCCCTCGAGCTCCGGGTCGTGCACGGCGCCGAAAATGATCTCCGCCTCTTCCCCGGCCTCCTCCTGGATGATGGAGGACACCTGGTGCACCTCGTCGATGGCAAGGTCCATGCCGCCCGTGATGTTGATGAGGACGCCCTGAGCCCCCCGGATGGAGACGTCGTCCAGAAGGGGGGAGGAGATGGCTTCCTGTGCCGCCTCCTGGGACCGGTTCTCCCCCTCGCCGAAGCCCGACCCCATGAGGGCCGGTCCGCGGCAGGCCATGATCGTGCGCACGTCGGCGAAGTCCACGTTCACCTCTCCCGTGACCCGGATGAGGTCGGAAATCCCCTGGGTGGCATGGAGGAGGACCTCGTCGGCGCGCTTGAGCGCGTCCTTGAAGGTCGTGCCCTTCCCCACCACCGAGAGGATCCGGTCGTTGGGAACCACGATCATGGTGTCAACCGCACGGCGGAGTTCCGCAAGCCCGAGGTCGGCCTGGCGCATCCGCTTCTTTCCCTCGAAGGAGAAGGGGCGGGTCACCACGCCAATGGTGAGGGCCCCGATCTCCCGGGCGATCTCGCCGATGAGGGGCGCGGCCCCGGTCCCGGTGCCCCCGCCCATGCCGGCGGTGATGAAGACGAGGTCGGCGCCATCAAGGGCCTGGCGCACCTCTTCCTCGGACTCGGAAATGGCCTGCCGCCCGATCTCGGGGCGGGCGCCGGCACCCAGTCCCCGGGTCAGCTTCTTCCCGAGCTGGATCGTGATCTGCGAGCGCGAATTCTTGAGGGCCTGGGCGTCGGTGTTGGCCGAAATGAACTCGACCCCCTCCAGATCTTCGTCGACCATGCGGTTGACGGCATTCCCTCCGGCGCCGCCCACGCCGATGACCTTCATGCGGGCGTTCTGGACCGGCGTTTCCTCGAATTCGAAAATCATCATCGTCTCCTCCCGGGGTTGCGGGAACATGAGGCAGGATGGGCGTTTTGTCCAGTCGGGGGGGCGCCCCCGCGAAGCCCGGTGGTCAGAAGAATTCCCGGATCCACGCCCCGATCCGGGTGAGGAGCTGGGAGGCCCGGGTGCTCGCACCCTCCCCCGTCTCGTGAAAGCGGTCGGCGCCGAGGAGCGCCGTGCCCGCCACGGTGGCGAATCGAGGGCGCGCCACCTCGGCAGAGAGCCCGGAAAGGCCCTCGCCCGGCGCCCCGATCCGGATGGGCGCGGCAAAGCACTGCTGGGCCATGTCGAGAACCCCGTCGAGGGCCGAGGTCCCCCCGGTAAGAACCACACCGGCACCCAGGCGGTCGAGGACGCCGGCACCCTCCAGGTGGTTGTGGACGAGGCCGAAGATCTCGTCGAGGCGCTGCTCGATGATGTGGGCAATGAGCTCCCGGGCCACCTCGCGGCGCTGGTTCGGCCCGGGGCCGGGAAGCTCCACCGTCTCCTGGGGGTCCACAAGCTGGGCCAGGGCCACCCCGTGGCGCTCCTTCGCCTTCTGAGCCTCGGCAAAGGGAATGGAGAGCCCCCGGACCAGATCGCCGGTGATCGTGTCGCCTCCCACCGGGAGGACCCCGATGTGGGCGATCCGCCCTTCGTGGAAGGCCACCATCTCGGTGGTGGATGCGCCCACGCAGACGAGGGCCACCCCCACCTCCTTCTCGTCTTCGGTGAGAACGGCCCGGGCCGTGGCCAGGGGCGAGAGAACGAGCGCCTGCACCCGGTACCCGGCCCGGTTCACCGCCTTCCGGAGGTTTGTGGCGGCAGCGGCGGCGCAGGTCACGAGGTAGGCCTCCGTCTCGAGGCGGACCCCTGACATCCCCAGCGGATCCTTGATCCCGTCCTGCAGGTCGACCCGGTACTCCTGCGGAATGGCGTGGAGGAACTCCCGGTCGGGGGGGAGGGGCACGGCCCGGGCCACCTCGTGGACCCGGGAGAGATCCCCGGCATCGACCTCCTCTCCCTGCACGGCCACCACCCCCATGGAGGAGAAGGCCTGCACATGATCCCCTCCGATGGAGCACCAGACCCGGTCCACCTCCTGCCCGGCCATGAGTTCGGCCTCCCGGATTGCCGACTGCACCGACTCCGTGGTCTCCTCGATGTGGGTGACCACGTCGCGGCGCACCCCTCCCGTGCGGGACTGCCCCACCCCCAGAACCCGGAGTTCGGGACGACGACGCCCCTCCCCCACCAGCTCGGCGATGAGGGCGCAGGTCTTCGTGGTGCCGATGTCGAGGGCGGCGATCAGGTTCGAACGCATGGGCTGCAGAAGGGGAAGGGTGCGAGGCGCATGACCGGGGTCATCGACGGGTGCTCTGGGAATAGCGAACCACCACCTGCTCGGCAAACCGGAGGTCGATGGCGAGGGGAACCTGGTTCGGACGCCGCTCCAGGGCATCGGCCAGGACCTCCATTCCTTCCCGAAGCCGCCCGGTGGTGAGGGGGGGGCGGAAGTGAAGGGTGGTGGCAGGGACCTCGAGGGCCACCACCACGTCGCCCCAGGGGTCGAGCCAGGCCTCCGAGATGGAGGCCTCGAGGAGGGGCGAGAGTTCGGCGAGGCGGCGGACCTCCCCGGCCAGGGTCCGCCGCTGCACCGGGGTCAGGGTCGAGGCCTCCCCTTCCCCGCCCAGGGTCGGGCGGAGGAGGGGAAGGTCCAGGCGGTGCAGGACCGGGTCCACGGGAAGGAGCTCGCCTTCCGCATCCACCGGGACCAGGGTCGGGGTGGGGAGGAGGGCCACCGGGGTCCGCTCCCGGATCTCGGCCACGAGGGTGCTGGGGTAGCGGCGTCGGACCCGGACCTCTTCCACCACGGGGTGGGCCCGGAGACGCGCCTCCACCTCGCCCGTCTCCCCCCACACCGGGAACCCCGGGGGGAGAGCCGCCACCTCCCAGGCCTCCTCGGGGGTGAGAAAGCGGGCTCCGTCCAGGGCCAGCGACTCGACCTGGAAGAGCCCCGCCGAGAGAAGCCACCCCGGGACCTCCCGGGCCACCAGGACCCCGGTCCCGAGAACGGCCGTGGCCAGGAGAAGGCGTACCCCGTTACGCATGGTGCCCCCCGTCTTCGGCCCCGCCCGCCGCAGCCCCCGCGGCCCCCTCGAGCCGGGACACGATCTCGGGCCCCACCCCTTCGATGGACCCGGCCCCCAGGGTGAGGCAGAGGTCGCCGGGGAGGAGGCTCCCGGCCACGGCCCCGGCCAGGGTGTCAAGGGCCTCGTGGTGGTGCACCCGGGCCGATCCGGCCCCGTGGGCCACCGCCTCCTCGGTGGAGCGGGCCACGAGGGCGCCGTCCACCCCGGGGAGGGGCGCCTCCCGGGCGGGGTAGATCCCGGTGATCCAGACCAGGTCCGCCCTGGAGAGCGCCTCTCCGAAGGCCCGGTGGAAGTCCCGGGTCCGGGTGTAGAGGTGGGGCTGGAAGACGGCCACGAGGCGGGCCCGGGGGGCCGCCGCCCGCGCCGCCGCCAGCGCGGCGGCCACCTCGGTGGGGTGGTGGGCGTAGTCATCCACCACCTGGACCCCGCCCACCTCTCCCAGGCGCTGGAAGCGCCGCCGCACGCCACCAAAGGCGGCCACCCCCTCGCGGATGGCCTCCCAGGAAGCCCCCAGGGTCCGGGCTGCTCCCGCCGCGCCCAGGGCATTGCGCAGGTTGTGCATCCCGGGGATGCGAAGGGTGAGCCTCCCCACACTCCGGCCCTCTTCCCGCACGGCCATGGTGGCGCCCTCGGGGGTGAAGCGCGGATCCTCGCCCCGGAGTTCCGATCCGGCGGAGAAGCCGTAGCTCCGGGCCCGAAGGCGCAGGGGCGAGGCGGCAGTCCCCACCCCGGCCAGGAGGGAGGCGGCCCCGGGGTCGTCGGCGCACCCCCAGACGGTGCCCCCCTCCCGCATTCCGGCCAGGTAGCGGGCAAAGGCCTCCCGGACCCCGGCCAGGTCGCCGTAGATGTCCAGGTGGTCGGCCTCGAGGTTCGTCACCACCGTCACCTCGGGATGGAGGTGGTGGAAGGACCGGTCGTATTCGTCGGCCTCCACCACGAAGAGGTCGTCGCGACCGGGGCGAAGGTGGCTCTTCCACCGGGGGACCTCCCCCCCCACGAAGCCCGTGGGATCCATACCGGCGGCCTCGAGAATTCCGGTGAGGAGGGCGGTGGTGGTGGTCTTTCCATGGGTTCCGGCCACGGCTGCGAGGCGGCCCCCTCCCACCCATTCCCCCAGGGCCCGGGCCCGCTTCAGGACCGGGATCCCCAGGGCCCGGGCCCGGAGGAGCTCGGGGTGGTCGGAGGGGACGGCAGCGGTGACCACCACCCCGGCCACCCGGGCCCCCGGGGTGGGCTCCAGGTGGGCCGGATCGTGCCCCTCGAGCACCTTCACCCCCAGCGCCTCCAGCGCCCGGATCCCGGGGCCGGGGCTCCGGTCGCAGGCCGTGACCGTGCCACCGG
Organism: Gemmatimonadales bacterium; assembly: GCA_050485885.1. Classification (GTDB taxonomy): domain Bacteria; phylum Gemmatimonadota; class Gemmatimonadetes; order Longimicrobiales; family Gaopeijiaceae; genus SKNW01. The sequence goes on from JBJHCG010000014.1 coordinate 10,876, forward strand.
CCCGGGCCACCGCCTCGGCCAGGGCGCACATCCCCCCCCCCCCCGCCCCCCAGAAGTGGAGGGGGC
>JBJHCG010000014.1:10951-105483 GCA_050485885.1 Gemmatimonadales bacterium
GTTGACCCGCGGGGCCGGGGGGGGGGGGGGGGGGGCCCCCCCCCCCCCCCCCGGCCCCCGCCCCGCCCGAACTTTGGGGCGCGGGAGAGGAATGACCCTGGTCATTCTCGGACTGGTGACCCCGGTCAGTCATCGCCGCCTCCGGTGGATCCCCTCGGGGGGAAGGAGGCGAGCCAGGGCGGTGGCAATCTCCACGGCAGCCGAGGGGCGCCCCCGGCTCCGGGCGGCCCCGGCCATGGAGGCCCGGCGCTTCGGATCGGAGAGCACGCCCTGAATCGCGGCCTGGAGGGTCTCGGGGCCCAGCTCCGTCTCGGGAAGGAGGAGGGCGGCCCCCCCCTCCGCCAGGGCCCGGGCGTTGGCCGTCTGGTGGTCGGCGGCGGCGGTGGGAAGGGGCACGAGAATGGCCGGGAGCCCCCAGGCCAGGAACTCGGCGGTGGCCATGGCCCCGGCGCGGCTCACCGCCAGATCGGCCAGGGCCAGCGCCTGGGGCATGGCATCGATGTACCCCACCGTGCGGATCTCCGGGAGGGTGGCCGCCTCGCCGAGCCCGGCCCGGACGGCCTCCAGGTGGGCCGGGCCGGTGGCCCAGAGAAGGGTAGTGCCGCCCGTGCCATGGGCCCGGACCCAGGCCAGGACGCCTTCGTTGAGCGCCCGGGAGCCCTGGCTCCCGCCCACCACGAGGACCACGGGGCGTTCGGGGTCGATCTGGAAGTGCGCTGCGGCCGCCCCCCGGTCCACCGCCACCGGAGGGCGGACCGGGTTGCCGCTGACCCGCACCCGGGCGCGGGCCGGGCGGGGAAGCCGCTCCCGGGCCTCGGGAAAGGCCACATGGATCTCCCGGGCCCGGAGGGAGAGAAGGCGGGTGGTGAGGCCCGGGACGGCGTTCTGCTCCTGGAGGACGAGGGGAATCCCCAGCGCCCCCGAAAGCAGGCCCGCGGGGCCCCCGGCGTATCCCCCCGTCACGACCACGAGGGTGGGGCGGAGCTCACGCAGGCGCCGGGCCAGCCGCCCCAGGGCCCGAAGGAGAAGGCCGCCCACGCGGACACGCGACCGGACCCATCGCATTCCCCTCTCCCCTCGCGGAAACCCCTCGATGGCAAGAAGGAGGTACGAGACCCCCCGCTCGGGGAGGACGCGGGCTTCCACCCCTCGCTCCGCCCCCACGAAGTAGGGGTTCACGTCGGGACGCAGCGTGGTGAGGGCCTCGGCCAGCGCAAGGGCGGGATAGAGGTGGCCCCCCGTGCCGCCCCCCGAGAAGACCACGCAGGGCCGGTCGGGGCTAGACACGGGCCACCTCCGCGGGGGAGAGGGGGTCGTCCCGGCGGGCGCGGGGATCGCCCCGGGCGACCGAAAGGAGAATCCCGATGCAGACGAGGGTCACGAGGAGGTTCGAGCGGCCGTACGAGACGAGGGGGAGAGGGAGGCCCGTGGTGGGAATCACGCCGAGTCCCACCGCCATGTGCAGAATGGCGTGGAGCGCGATGAAGCTCGTGATCCCCGTGGCCAGGAGCTGCCCGAAGAGGTCGGGAGCGCGCCGGGCAATCCGGAACCCCACCACCACGAGAACGAGGTAGGCGGCAATGAGCCCTCCCGTGCCGAGAAACCCCCACTCCTCCCCGATCATGCTGAAGATGAAGTCGTTGTGGGGCTCGGGGAGGAAGCCGAACTTCTGCCGCCCCTCGCCGAAGCCCACCCCGGTGGCCCCCCCCGATCCCAGGGCAATGAGGGACTGCTTCACCTGGTATCCCACCCCCAGCGCCGTTCCCTCCATGTCGCCGAAGGAGCGGAGGCGTTCGGCCCGGAACCCGCGCGAGAGCTGGATGAGGGCCACGGGCAGGAGGAGGAGGCCCAGGAAGAGGAAGTGCCCGATCCGGGCTCCGGCGGTAAAGAGGACGAGGGCGCCGAGAAGCCCCACCAGGAAGGCGGTGGAGAGGTCGGGCTGGAGGAGGATGGGGAGGAGGAGCATTCCCCACACCACGAGAAAGGGGACGACCCCCCTGGAGAGGCTCGCGAAGTGCGGGCGCTTCCGCACCGCCATGTGGGCGCTCCACACGAGAATCGCCAGCTTGGCGAATTCGGCGGGCTGGAGGGTGACCCCCACCGTGACCCAGCGGCGGGCTCCGTTGATCTCGGGCGCGATCCCCGTGGTCCAGGGGAGGACGGTGGCCACGAGGGCCACGACCACCCCGACCACCATGGGCCAGGCCAGGAGGCGCCACCAGGTGTACGGGAGGCGGGCCGCCATGGCCAGCGCCGTGAGGCCGGCCGCCGCCCCCACCGCCTGGCGCACCATGTAGAAGTGGTCCGGGAGGGACTGGCGCTGGGCCAGGAAGGCCGAGGCCGAGTAGAGGTTCACGAGCCCGAACCCCAGGAGGAGCACCGTCACGGCCAGGAGCACGGCCGGCTCCCACCCCTTGGCGAGCCCCGTCTCGGGGAGGGTGGGCCGCCGGGTGGGGGCGATGTCGGCCCGGGCCGTGGCCATGGAGGAGGCACTCATGCCGCCCCCTCCCGGGCCAGGGCCCGGAAGCGGTCCCCCCGCTCGGCGTAGTTCGCGAAGGCATCGAAGGAGGAGGTGGCGGGCGAGAGGAGGACCACGTCGCCGGGGCGGGCCAGGGCCCGGGCCCGGGCCACCGCGCCCTCGAGCCCGCCCTCCACCGCCTCGAGGTAGACCCCTTGATCCGCGGCGTCACCTCTCGTGGTGGGAGGTTCCCCTCCCGGGGGGGTGGAGCGGGCGGAGTCCCCGAGGGCCTGAAGGAGCTCCTCCTCCAGCCGGGGTGCCACGGCACCATAGAGGAGGACCCCCCGGGCCCGACCCGGGAGCGCCGGAGCCAGGGGGGCGAAGGACTCCCCCTTGTCCTTCCCCCCCAGGAGGAGGAGGAGGGGTCGGTCCAGGCTCTCCACCGCCGTGCGGGCGGCGGCGACGTTCGTGGCCTTGGAGTCGTTCACCCAGAGGATCCCGTCTCGCTCGGCCACGGGCTCCATCCGGTGGGGGAGCGGGCGGAAGGAGGCGAGCCCCCGGCGAATGGACTCCACATCGGCGCCCGCCAGCCGCGCCGCGATGGCCGCCGCCGCCGAATTCAGGGCGTTGTGCGCGCCCAGGAGGGGGAGGGCGGCCACCGGGAGGAGGGGTTCGGGATCGGGGGGGAGGCTGCCGGAACCCCCCTCCGGGACCTGGAGCATGAGAATCCCCCCTTCGATCCAGGCTGCCAGGGTGGCGGTGTCGGAGGGCCGGGTGCCAGGCAGGGCGCGGGCGCCCCCGCCGCCGGAGCTCCGGGTCTGCGCGAAGAGGAACCGCCTCCCCGGGGCATCGCCGGGGAGTGCACGGACCGCCGGATCCTCGCCATGGAGCACCCAGAGGGAGCGGGAGGTGGCCCGCTGGAAGAGGCGGGCCTTGTCGGCGTGGTAGGAGGCCAGGTCCGGATACCGGTCCAGGTGGTCCGGGGCCAGGTTCGTGACCACCCCGATGTCGGGGGCGAAGTCCAACGTGTCGGCGAGCTGGAAGGAGCTCATCTCGAGGACGGCCCACTCCGGGGGATCGGGGGCGAGGGCCAGGGCCGAGGCGGCCGGAGCCAGCCCCCCGCCCACATTCCCCCCCGCCTCGGCCCGGAACCCCGCCGTGCGAAGGAGGTGGGCCAGAAGGAGAACCGTGGTCGTCTTTCCGTTCGTGCCGGTTACGGCGATCAGTGAACCCGGGAGGAAGCGAACGGCATACTCGGGCTCGGAGATCCACCGGACCCCGGCCGCGCGGAGTCCGCGGAGCACCGGAGCGTCCGGGGGGATCCCGGGAGAGGCGATGACGGTGTGCGCCGCCCCGATCCGGGCCAGGTCGTGGTGGCCCAGCTCGACGTGGGCTCCCAGCTCGCGAAGTTCACGGGCTGCAGCATTCGTTGCGGGGTCCGTCCGTACTTCCGAGACATGGACATCTTCTCCGTGGTGGAGGGCGAGGCGGGCGGCAGCCAAACCGCTTGCGCCAAGCCCGAGAATGGCGACCCCCGCCTTCATCGGATCTTGAGGGTGCTGAAGGCGACGAGGGCACAGAGGATCCCGAGGATCCAGAAGCGGACCACGACGGTCTGCTCGATCTCTTTTCCGCGCACGCGTTTGCGTTCGGCCCACACGTGCTCGAAGTGGTGGTGGAGGGGGGCCATCCGGAAGAGGCGCACCCCTTCCCCCCGGGTCCGCTTCGTGACCTTGAACCACCCGACCTGGAGCATGACCGAGACGGCCTCGGCCACGAACACGCCTCCCACGATGAGGAGGAGGAATTCGGCCTTGAGGAGAATGGCCATCACGGCCAGGGCGCCCCCCAGGGCCAGGGAGCCCGTGTCCCCCATGAAGACCTCGGCGGGGTGGGCGTTGTACCAGAGAAAGCCCACGATTCCCCCGGCCAGGGCGGCGGCGAAGACGGCCAGCTCCCCCGTGCCCGGGAGGTAGAGGAGCCCCAGGTAGGCCGAGGTGTCCACCCGCCCGATGAGGTAGGCCAGGACCCCGAAGGTCGTGAAGGCAATGGCCCCGAGCCCTCCGGCCAGCCCGTCCAGACCATCGGTGAGGTTCACCGCATTCGAGGTCCCCGAAACCACGAGGGCCACGAAGAGGATGAAGGCCGCGGGGTGGAAGACGGCCACCCACCCGTCGAAGAAGGGGACCATCGACCAGGTCGAGGGCACCGGGTGAATGGGGAAGAAGACGAGAAAGGCTCCCAGCGCGAGCCCGAAGGTGAGCTGCCCCACCATCTTGTAGCGGGCAATGAGCCCCCGGGGGCGGTGCTGCACGACCTTCAGGTAGTCGTCCATGAACCCGATGGCCCCCATCCAGAGAAGGGCCAGGAGGGTCAGGACCACGTACCAGTTCGTGAGTTCGGCCCAGAGAAGGGTGGCCGCGGTGGCTCCCAGAATGATGAGCACCCCGCCCATGGTGGGAGTCCCGGCCTTCTCCAGGTGGCTCTCGGGACCCTCGGTCCGCACCACCTGCCCGACCCGGAGAAGGCGGAGCCGCCGGATCACCCAGGGCCCGGCGAAGAAGGCGCAGAGAAAGGCCGTCACCCCGGCACCTGCCGACCGGAAGGTCAGGTAGTTGAAGAGGTTGAAGAGGATGTGAAGGTCGGCGAGCGGGGGAAGGAGATGGTACAGCATCAGGCGTCCCCTCCCGCTGGCCCGGGCTCCGCAGGGGCGGACGGGGCGTGGGTGAGGGCCGCCTCCAGGGGAGGAAGGAGGCGCTCGAGGCGCATGGAGCGCGATCCCTTGAGGAGGAGGGTCGCTCCCTCTTCCAGGAGGGGGAGGAGGTGATGAAGGGCCTCGTCCCCGTCGGCGGCCTGGTGCAGGGAGGGCCCTTCGGGCGAGAGACGGAGCCCTTCGGCGGCCCGACCGAAGGCTCCCACGGCAACGATGGCGTCGAGGGAGCGGTTCATCGCCTCCTCGAGGACGGCCCGGTGGAGGGCCTCGGAGCGCCCCCCCAGCTCTCCCATGGTGGCGAGCACGGCCAGGCGGGGGCCCCGCGAGGGGAGCGCCGCGAGCCAGTCGAGGGCCGCCACGGTGGACTGGGGATTCGCATTGTAGCAGTCCACGAGGAGGGTGCCCCGGGGGAGGCGGCGGATCTCGGTACGCATCCCGGGGAGGCGGGTGGCGGGAAAGCCCCGGCTCGCCACCTCGGGGGGCACCCCCAGGAGGTCGGCCACGGCCAGGGCGAGGAGTGCGCAGCGGGCCCCATGCGTTCCGGGAACGGGGGTCTGGAACGAGCCCGAGGGAAGGGCCACGCGCCAGCGTCCCTCCGGATCGGACTCCACGAGGCGGCCACGCCAGGGCTGGTCCGCCGCCTCGGAGATCCCCGCCACCCGGAGGCCATGTCCGGGGGCGGCGGCCCGGGCCCGGTCCGCGAGCTCCGGGGGCTCGTCCCCTGTGACCACCCAGGCTCCGGCGGGGAGGGGGGCCAGGAGGGAGAGCTTTTCCCGGTAGACCCCCTCCAGGTCGCCCAGGCGCTCCACATGGGCCTCGGACACGGTGGTGACCAGGGCAATATCGGGGTGGACCACGGCCCGGAGGGCGGCGATCTCCCCGGGCTCGTTCGTCCCCACCTCCACCACCACGACCTCGGCCTCGGGGGGGGCGGCCAGGAGGGTGAGGGGTGCGCCGATCCGGTTGTTCAGGTTGGCCTCGGTGGCATGGACCCGAAGATGCCCGGCCAGCGCCGCCCGGAGGAGCTCCTTCGTGGTGGTCTTCCCCGACGAGCCGGTAATGGCCACGACCCGGGCCGGGAGGCGGAGGCGCCGGTGGTGGGCCAGCGCACCCAGTGCCTCCACCGTGTCGGTGACCGGGAAGAGGGGGAACTCGGCGGGGCGCCCCGGGGGGACCCGCCGGACCACGGCCCCTGCCGCCCCCCGTTCCGCCGCCTGGGCGAGGAAGTCGTGCCCATCGAAGGAGGGGCCTTCCAGGGCCACGAAGAGATCGCCGGGCTCCACCGTCCGGGAGTCGGTCCAGATGCGTCGGAAGGCGAGGGCCTCCTCGGCCCGGGAGGCCACGCCCCCCAGCCCCAGCGCCTCGCGAACGGCCGAGGCCGTCCAGTGGAAGGAGGGCGTGCTCATCCTTCGCCCGTCGCCCCGGGGGAGGGCCGCCCCCCTGCCAGGAGTTCCCGGACCACCACCCGTTCATCGAAGGGACGCGGTTCCCTTCCCACCACCTGGTAGGTCTCGTGCCCCTTCCCCGCCAGGAGAATGGCATCGCCAGGCACCGCCACGGCCAGGGCGTGTGCAATGGCCTCCCGCCGGTCGGTGATCCGGATCCACCCCGGACCCTCCTCCGCCTCGGGGTCGGCCCCCGGGATCCCGGCCACCACGTCGCGCACGATCCGCTCCGGGTCTTCGGTCCGGGGGTTGTCGGAAGTGACAATGGCCAGGTCCGATCCCTCGGCCCCCACCCGCCCCATTTCGGGGCGCTTCATCCGGTCCCGATCGCCCCCGGCCCCGAAGACCACGAGGAGGCGCCCCGAGACCACCGGGCGGAGGGCCTCCAGCGCCCGGGCCAGGGCATCGGGGGTGTGGGCATAGTCGAGGATCACCGGCACCGGCTCCCGAACCGTGATCTCCATCCGACCTGGAGGCGCGGTGGCGGTGGAGAGGGCCCGGGCCACCTCGGGGACCTTGTTCCCCATGGCCAGGGCCATTCCTGCGGCCACGAGAGCGTTCTCCACATTGAAGCGGCCCACCAGGGAGAGCTCTACCAGGGAGGGATAGTCGATCCCGTACCGCATCTGGAAGCGGGTCCCGGCCGGCCCGGGTTCCACCTCCTCGGCCAGGAGGAGGGGCATCCGCCAGGGCGTGCCCGGAGCCCCCGGGGTGGGCACCCCCTCGATGGCCACGGGCCAGAACCCGATTTCCTGGGGCGGGAGGCCGGCCCAGGCCGGGTCCATGAGGTTCAGGACAATGTGACCTTCCGGACGCCGGAGGGTCAGAAGGTGCGCCTTTGCCGTCCGGTAGGCGTCGAGGTCCGGATGGTAGTCCAGGTGATCGCGGGTCAGGTTCGTGAAGGCCACCACATCCATGGGGAGGGCATCGAGGCGGTGCTGCTCCAGCGCGTGGGAGGAAGCCTCGAGCACGAGGTGATGGACCCCCTCCTCCACGAGCTCCCTGCACCGGAGGGCAAGGGCAACCGGCCCGGGTGTGGTGAGCCCCCCCGTCCCCTCCCGCACCTGTCCATCGGGGCCCACCACACCCAGCGTTCCCAGCGCCGCCACCTTGCGTCCTGGAAGGAGTTCCGCCAGGACATGACGGAGGATCCAGGCCACGGTCGTCTTTCCGTTCGTCCCCGTCACGGCCGCCACCCTGAGCTTTCGCTCGGGGTTTCCCGCCATGTACATGGCCACATGGGCCGCAGCCTGCCGCCCCGAGGCCACCCGAAGCTGGGGGTGGTCCGGAAGCTCCACGAAGCGCTCCACCAGGGAGGCCGCCGCTCCCGCCCGGGCGGCCCCGGTCACGAAGTCGTGGGCATCGACCTCGGCCCCCTTCCAGGCCAGGAAGAGATCCCCGGCCTGCACCGCCCGGGAGTCCTGCGTGACCCCGGTGAGGAGGACCTCGTCCGGATCCACCCCGGGCGCGCTCTCCACCTCGAGGCCCAGGCCCCGCAGGTGGCGCGCCACCGACCCCAGGGTTCGGGGCAGGCGGGGGGGAAAGGCCTCCGCCCCCGGGGCGCAGTCGATCCGGTGAACCGAGCCGCTCATCGTTCCCCCCCGCCGGGTCGGGAGGCGGTGGATGTGCCCGCTCCCGACAGGACCACCACCGTGTCTCCCGCGGGGATCCGGGAACCGGCTGCGGGACGGGTCCCGGAGGGGCTTCCCTCCCCTTCCCACCGCACCTGCAGGCCAAGGGCGTGGAGACGGCGGATGGCGCTTCGGGAGGAGAGGCCGCGCACGTCGGGGACGAGGACCTCCGCTCCCGGGGCGGTGGCGCTCCTGGGTTCCCGGCCAACGGCCCCCGAATGGGCCTCCCAGGAGGCGAGGAGGGCGGCGCTCGAGCCCAGGATGGGCGCCCGCTCCGGGGTACCGCCCGCCCCCCCGGAGCCTCCGTTCGATCGGGCCATTCCCGGGGATCCGTTCGCACCCGGCGGCACGACCGCCCCCGGTCCCTCGCCCCCCGGGGTCGAAGCGGCCGTCGAGGCCTGGGGGGACCCTGGAGCCCGGGTCGTGCCCGAGGCGACCGCCACCGCCGGGCTGCCGTCGTCCGCTGCGTCGAGGGCGGCGAGCCGGGCGGCCTCCTCGGCAGCCTGGCGGCGTTCCTCCTCCTGCTTCCGGGCCAGGGTTGCGAGGGCCTCCCGATCGAGGGGAGAGGCCCGGGAGGCCAGCACCGCCTCCATGGTGGCCCGGGTCACCGGCGCGGCGGTAGCCCCCCCGAAGTAGGTGCCCCGCGGGCGATCCAGCTTCACGAACACCACGAGCTGCGGGCGCTCTGCCGGAAAGAAGCCCACGAAGGAGGCGAAGTAGGCGCCCTGCTCGTACCGCCCGTCGGGTCCCACTGCCCGGGCCGGTCCGCTCTTTCCGGCCACCTGGAAGGTGGCGAGGCGGGCCCGGGAACCGGTCCCCTCTTCCACGGCTTCCACCAGGGTCCTCCCGACCTGGGCCGCCGTCCCTTCGGAAATGACCCGCCGCACGACCCGGGGCTCCACGCGCTCCAGGACCCGGCCATCGGGGGCGCGAACCTCCCGGATGAGGCGGGGCTCCATGAGGAGACCGCCATTGGCGAGGGCGCCGTAGGCCATGGCCATCTGAAGGGGGGTGGTGGCGATCTCGTATCCGATGGCGAGGGAGACGGCGGACTGGCGGGACCAGTGCCGGGGGTGGCGGAGGGTGCCGGAGGCCTCCCCCGGGAGGGGGACCCCGGTGGGAAGGCCGAAGCCGAAGTCCCGGAGCACCTCGTACTGCTCGAGGGGAGTGTGCCGGTCGGCGAGCTTCGCCATGGCCACATTGCTCGAGACCCGGAGGGCATGGGCGAGCGTCACCTTCCCCACCCGCGACACGTCGGAGATCGTCCGGCCCGCCACCTGCCACCGGCCGTCCCCCGTGTCCACCGAATCGGCCAGGGTGACCCGGTCCAGCTCCAGGAGGCCCGCCACCACGAAGGGCTTGAGGGTGGAGCCGGGTTCGTACGGGGTGGTGATCCCCGTCAGGTGATGGGTGGCCCCGTCCTGGATCGAGACCATGGCCAGGACCTCGCCGGTCTGGGGATCGGTGACGAGGAGGTCTCCCCCCCGCGCCCCCGTCTCCGCGATGGCATCGAGGAGGGCGGCCTGGGCGATCTCCTGCAGATCCCGGTCGAGGGTGAGGACCACGTCCCCCCCGGGCACGGGAGGCTGGAGGACCCAGCTCTGCCCCGGAATGGGCCGCCCCTCCGAGTCCCGGGCCACCATCTGCGTGCCCGGGATCCCGGTGAGATGGGCCTCGTAGGCCTGTTCGATGCCCCCGGCCCCGGCTTCGTCGATGACGGTGCCCAGGATGCCCCGCGCCAGCTCACCGTAGGGATGGAAGCGCGAGAGCACCCGCTCCACATGGACGCCCCGAACGGGCCGGAGCGCCTCCCGGGCCCGGGGAGGATACAGTCCGGGAAGCTGAACCCACCGACGGTCGGAGCCGGTGACCCGTCGGGCTTCGGCAGGGGAGATCCCCAGGACCTCCACGAGCCGCTCGGCCGCCGCATCCCGATCCACGAGTTCATGCGGGGCCACCGAGACCCGGAAGGTCTCCCGGCTCAGGGCCAGCGGCGCACCGTCCCGATCGAGGATCCCCCCCCGAGGCGCGGGGAGGGCCCCCTGGGCCCGGTGCTGGCGCTCGGCCTCGGCCTTCCAGGCTCCCGCTTCCCGCAGCTGGATCTCCCCCGAGCGCACGAGAAGAAAGCCCAGGGCGCCGACCCACCCCAGAAGGAGCACACGCCCCCGGAAGGAGGGGCCGTCCAGCGTCCTGCGCAGCGACCGGAGCATCTTCATCGCTCCTCCCGGGCCAGGGCGGACCGGGAACCGGCGCGGGTTTCCCCCTCCAGTGCCATGGACCCGTCGGGAACGAGAAGGACGATCTCGGCGGCGTCGGGAAGGAGGAGCCCAAGGCGTTCCCGGGCAGCGGAAACCACGTGGCCCCGGCTCTGGAGCGTCTGGATGCGACGCTCGAGCTCGGCGCGCTCGGCCTGGACGAGGGAGATCTCCCGTTGCACCCGGTCGAGTTCGGCCAGCGCCTCCCGGGCCCGGGACTGGCGCCAGGTCACGAAGGAAAGGGCCGCGAGAACCGCTGCAAGCCCGAGGGCCGTGAGGATCACCCCACCCCCGCCCCGCCTCATGCCGCTTTCCTCCAGACCCGGAACCGGGCGCTTCGGGCGCGGGGGTTGGCCTCCACCTCGCCCTGGGAGGGGCGGACCACCGAGCGGTTCACCAGGGCGCCCAGTGCCTCGCCCCGACACTGGCAGAGGAGGAGCTCGGGAGGACAGATGCAGCGCCGGCTCCACTCCCGGAAGGCATTCTTAACCTGGCGATCCTCCAGCGAGTGGTAGCTCAGAACGGCAAACACGCCCCCGGGCCGGAGGAGGTCCCGGAAGCGGGGGAGCGCGGCCTCCAGGGCCTCGAGTTCGGCATTCACCTGGATGCGAAGGGCCTGGTAGAGGGGGGCGCGCTCCCGGGCCAGGGTGGGTCGCCGGTAGACCTGGTCCACCAGCCGGTTCAGGTCGCCCGCGAGGCGAAGGGGCCCCTCTGCCTCGCGGTGCGCGACGATGGCGGCGGCCAGACGCCGGGCCCGGGGTTCCTCGGCGAGGCGTCGGAAGAGGTGGGTCAGGTCGGCTTCGTCCCAGGTGTTGAGGAGGGTTGCCGCAGTAAAGGGCGCGCCGCCGGGGGCGGCACCGGCCTCGGCGCCGGTGGGACCCTCGCCCGGGGAATCTCCTTCGCCCTGCGCCGCATCCTGCGGTGCGCCTCCCTCGAGGGCCCGGTCCATCCGTCCATCGAGGGGGGCGTCATCGCGGAAGGTGAAGCCGCGGGGGTCGTGATCGATCTGGCGCGACGAGATTCCCAGGTCGAGAAGCACGCCGTCCACTTCCGAGCCCTCCTCGGCCAGGACCCGGGCGGCGTGATCGAAGCGGGCGTGGAGGCGTCGTACCCGGCCGCCGAAGGGGCGGAGCCGGAGGGCCAGCGTCTGCATGGCCTCGGGATCCCGGTCCACGGCCACCACCCGGAGCTCGGGGTAGCGCCGGAGGAGGGCCTCGGTGTGCCCCCCGCCCCCGGCGGTTCCATCGACGACCCACCCCTGGGCGGCGGGCGCCAGGGCCTCCACCACCTCCTCCACCATGACGGGACGGTGGTAGGCGTCGCCCACGGGGAGAGGAACCGAGGCAGCCCGTTCGGGGGAGCCGGCGGCGCTCGCGGGGCCCGGGGCCCCTCCTCCATCGGTGCCAACCGCACCGGACCGGCCCCCTTGGGTCTCCTCCCCCTCGTTTGGATTCTCCAGCTCTCTCACCCCCCCTCCCTCAGCCGAAGATCTGCAGGTCCAGCTCCACCAGCGCCTCGTCGCTCTCGTTCTCTCCCGCCCCCTCCACCGTCCGGACAAAGGTCTCCGGATCCCAGATCTCGATCCGGTCCACATTCCCGAGCACCACGACGCCACCGTCGAGGCCCACGGCCTCCTTCAGAACGGCCGGAACGAGGATCCGTCCCTGCTTGTCGGGATCCACCCGCACGGCCCGCGAGGCGATGCGCCGAAGCCGGTTCTGCATGGCCGGGTTCGACCTGCGAAGCCCGAGGATTCGCGCCTGGACCTCCTCCCATACCGCCTCGGGGAGAAGGGTGAGGTGCGTGGCCTCCCACTGGAGCAGCACGAAGCTCGACCCCTCCGCCACCCGCCGGAATTCGGCCGGGAGACTCAGGCGCCCCTTGGCGTCGAGCTGGTAGTCGTGCCGCCCCAGGAAACTCGCCACCGGACCGCCCTGTGGGTGAAAGTGGAGCGAAGTGGGGTAAAGTGGTGAACTCGCCCCCAACATAGAGGGGGAGTGGGAGGGGGGCAAGGGTTCCCGTCGTTGCGAGTGGGGGGTCCCCTCACCGGGGGACATGCGAAGAGGGGCGCCGCGGCCGAGGGCCGCGACGCCCCTCCAAGTCGCCTGGAGACGATGCGTGTTCGATCAGGATGTCATGGGAACCCCGGGCGCCCCCCGGGGCCTTCCCTCTCCCGGGGGAGAGGGCCCTGCGGAATCAGCGTCCCGCGCGCCGGATGATGGCGTCCTGAATTTCGATGTAGGTGTCGACGTTCCCCACGAACTCGTTGAAGTTCTGGATGATCTGTTCACGCTGGACGTAGGGACGGCCGGCCATGAGGAGTTCGCGCGCCCGCCGGAACTCGGGCAGGGTGGCCCGGGCCGACTCCACGGTGCTCGGAGCCTGCCGCTGAATCGCCCGCTGGAAGATGGCGTACCCGTGCCAGAAGTCGAGCTGCTCCCGCCATTCGCCGGAGACCTCGAGCTCGTTCTTGGCCATTTCGATCCGCCGGATCCCGTAGTCCAGATCCCGGTTGTCGCGGATCCCGCGGGAGTGCGCATCGGCGAAGATGAAGTTCGCCACCTGGTCCGGCGTCTGCTCGCCCGCCTCGATCCCCCGCTGGAAGTAGGGCATGGCGTCGTCGAGGCGCCCCGCCTGGGCCAGCACGCTCCCCATGCGGGAGTTCATGTTGGGGAGATCGGGGTTGAACTGCTGCGCCCGCTCGAGGGCGGCCACGGCTTCATCCGTCTGCTGAAGCCGGACGTGGACCTGCCCCTTCTCCGACCAGACCCGCCCCGACTCGGGGAAGATCTCGAGGCCGCGCTCCGCCGTGCGAAGCGCTTCCTGGGGCTCGTTGAGCTGCAGGTAGGCACGGATCGCGTTCACCACGTACCCGGGGTTCGACTCGGCCCCTTCCTCCTCCACGACCCGCATGAGGGTCTCGGACGCCTCGCGGAAGAGCGCTGCCACCTCCGGATCCATGTCCCCGTCCTGGGAGGCCGGAGCGAGGGCCTGGCGTTCGGCTGCCACGCGGAAGGCGTAGGACCCGAACTGCTCCAGGAGCCCCAGATCGTCGGGGTTGTCCTCGAGCCCCTCGCGGACGAAGGCCAGCGCACCCTCCAGGTCCCCACCCTGGGCCAGGTCGTAGGCGACCCGCACGCGGATGTCCACGCTCCCGGGGTTGATCTCGAGGTAGCGGGTGTAGTGCTGGCGGGCCCGCTCGACCTCGCCGAGCTGGGTGGCCGCATATCCGGCATTCACCAGAACGTCACCATTCCACTCGTCCTCCTCCAGCACCGCCTCGAACCAGCGGAGGGCGTTCTCGTAGTCGTTCAGCTCCATGTAGGAGCCGGCCAGTGCCACCTTGGGCGAGAGCACGTCCGGCGCGAGCTCCACTGCCTGCGAGCAGTAGTTGAGCGCGCCCTCGAAGTTGCTCGAGGCATAGTCCGAGAGGCAGAACTCCACCGCGGCCATCTGCTGCGCGAGGCGCTCGAAGCGCTCCACGATCATGTCGGCTGCCTGCCGCTCCTCCCGCTCGGGGATGAGGAAGGACTCTACCGGGTACTCCTCGTTCCCGGGCACGGTGAAGAAGGAGGCCTCCACCCGGAGCTGATCCCCCTCCTGGGCGTACGTCCCGCACATGACGAGGGGCACATCCACGAGGGAGGCGAGCTGCCGCGCGAAGGCGCAGTTCAGGTCCCGGGCGCGCATGTCATACTCGCGGGCGAGCCGATCCATGTCGCGCTCGCTGAGCCCGACGTAGCGATCCAGGTCGAGGGCGTTCCGAAGGTTGTTCGCCACCCGCTGACCGAACCGGTCACGGGTGTCATCGGTCGGCTCCATATTCGGGATCATCACCCGGGCGCGACCCCCGTCCTGGGCTTCGGCCAGCTGGGGCACGGCCAGGAGGGGAAGGGTGAAGAGGGTCATCGCGGAAGCGACAACCAGGTGGTCTCTCAGGCGTGGAAGCATGGTGCTGCTCTCCTGCGGGCTGCACGGGCAGGGAGTCGAAGCGCGCGCGAAGGCGCCTCTCCGACCGCGATGGACGTGTCGTTCACCCTTGAACCTTTCAAAGGATCCGCGGTGGGACAAGGGCTGCGATGAAGGATCTCCCTCAATAACCCCCGGCGGGCGGGTTTCGCAACCCTCGCACACCTGACACGTGCCTTTCAGTACCGAAAACGAGGAAGAAGGATCCACCCGGGGCCTCCCCATCGTCCCGAGCCTGCCTCCTCCCCGCGCCCCCCATGGCCTTCGAGGCGCGCGCGTAACGATTCGGGGACGGCGACGGGGGCACCTCGATCGTAGTCGTAGAGGACGAGAATCGCCGTGCCCTCGGCGGCCACCTGCCCCGCCGAGGTCCGGACCTCGTGGACGAGTTCTACCGAGCTTCGTCCAATCCGGTCGGTCCGGACCCCTACCGAGAGGGTCTCGGGGTACAGGATCCGGGCCCGGTAGCGGACCCGGACTTCGGCCAGGATGTGGTCCACCTCGCCCGCCGCCACCCGCCCCCCGGCAACCCGGGTCCAGTAGGCGAGGCGGGCCTCTTCCATGTAGGCCAGGACATGGCTGTGGTGGACATGGCCACCGACATCGATGTCGCGAAAACGCACCGGGACCGAGACGCGAAAGGCGAAGGGATCGTCGGAGGCGGGTTCTGCGGGGGTCAGGTCGTGGGACATGAATCGAATGCCGGGGTCTGCGAGGGGACGACGAAGGGGGGAGGGTGCGTGGCCCGGCCTCCCGCCGTGGGAGGCTCCCGCCTACCTTATCGGGTTCGGCCTCCCTCCGTCGAGTGGGGGCGTCCGGCCAGGGGCAGGGTTGTGCGCTCCGCCCCCCCTGCCCCGCGCCTTGCGCCCCGGGCCCACGCCTTTCCCCTCCCCCCCCGCCATGCCTGCCCCTCCTCCCTCGTCCGCTCCCCGTCCCGACCTTCTCGTGGTGGGTGCGGGCCTCATCGGGCTCTCCGTGGCACGGGAGGCGGCGCTCCGCGGTCTTCGGGTCCGGGTTCTGGACGGAGGCCGCCCGGGGGAAGGTGCGACCCATTCCGCGGCGGGGATGCTCTCCCCCCTGGCCGAGGCCTCGGAGGTGGGGCCCTTTCTCGAAGCCGGGCTCGCCTCCCTCGCCCTCTACCCGGCCTGGGTGGACGCCCTTCGGGCACGGAGTCCGATGGATCCCTGGTACCGGGCCGACGGAAAGGTGAAGGTGGGATGGGGTGCGAAAGGGGCGGCGGCGCTGACCGGCCTCCGGGAGCGGGCGAGAGAGGTGGGCCTGCGCGCACACCCCCTCACCCCGGAGGAGGCGCGGGAACGGGTGGGACAACCCCTCGCCCGGGGCACCCATGCGCTGTTTCTCCCCGACGACCACCAGGTGGAGAACCGGCGGCTGCACCGGCTCCTCCTTGATGCCACCCGGGCCGAGGGGGTGGAAGTGCGGGGGGAGAGCCCGGTGGTGGAGGTCCTTCCGGGCGACCGGAGGGGTGGGAGGCCGGGGGTTCGAGGGCGCGATGGAAGAGTGGAGGAGGCTGGAGCCGTCCTCGTGGCCGCCGGGGCCTGGACCGGTCACCTCCTCCCCGCGGTGGGTGTGACTCCGGTCCTGGGCGAGATGATCGTCCTGGAAGGAGGGCCCGCCCTCCCCCTCCGGGTGGTGGCCTCGCCGGAGGTCTACCTCGTCCCGCGGAGGGACGGCCGCCTTCTCGCCGGGGCCACGGTGGAAGCCCGGGGATTCCGGGGAAGGTGCTCCGCCCGGGCGCGCGACGGGCTCCTTGAGGCCGCGCTGGCACTTCTCCCCGGGCTCGCCGGCGTGCGGGGGTCGGGGGAGGGGCGGGGGCCCGGAACCCGGGTCGTGGACCACTGGTACGGATTCCGGCCGGGGTCTCCCGACGGGAACCCCGTGCTCGGGCCCCTTCCGGGGGCCTCGGGAATCCATGTGGCCTCGGGACATTTCCGGAACGGGATCCTCCTGGCCCCCTGGACCGGACAGGCCCTGGCCCGGGTCCTGGCCGGGGGCGAGGGCCCTCGCATCCCTCCCGCCTTCCGTCCCGAGCGACTTGCCTCCCCCATGGCCGAGAGCGGATCTTGGAAGAGATCCCCTCCTCCCACCGCCTCGCCCTCCCTTCCCACGTCGGAACTCCAGGAGCACCCTTCATGACCACCCCTGCCCTTCGCCGCATCCTCCCCTCTCTTCCCGTCGCCGGCGCTGCCCTCCTCCTCGGGGGCGTCCTGGGTACTGGCCTCGCCGCACCGGCCACGGCCTCCGCCCCTGCGGGGTTCGTCCACCCGGTCGAGGCGGACGACCCCACCTGCGCCCATGTGGAGCGGATGGCCCTCGAGGGCCGTGCCTCCCCCCTCGAGTCGGCTCGGCTCGAGATCGCCGAGGGGGTGGTCCTCGTCTGCTACGGAAGCCCGCGTCTTCGCGACCGGACCATGATCGGGGGGAGCGCCGTTCCCTTCGGCAGCCTCTGGCGCTTCGGTGCCAACGAGGCCACCGTCCTCCACGCCACGATCCCCCTCTCCGTGGGAGGGATCGAGGTCCCCGCCGGGAGCGTTTCCATGTACGCCATTCCGGGAGAGGAGCGCTGGGAGATCTTCCTTTCCGGGTCCATTGACCACTGGGGACTCCAGATCAACGACGCAGTGCGCGCCCAGGAACTCGGAAGCTTCGAGGTCCCGGTGCAGCGCCTCGATTCGCGGGTGGAAGAGATGACCCTCCGCTTCGACGAGGCGGGGACCCGGGGCGCCGTCCTCGTCTTCGAGTGGCAGGACGTCCGCCTCGACATTCCGGTGGTGGCCTCCGCCCGCTGACCCCCGCTTCGAGAGCCCGAGGTGACGGCCATGGGGCGGACCCCCGGAGGCATCGAGATCATCGGTCACCGGGGGGCCGCCGCCCATTTCCCCGAAAACACCCTCCCCTCCCTTGCCGGCGCGCTGGCTGCCGGGGCCCGGGGGCTTGAGTGGGATGCCCGGGTGGCCGCCTGCGGAACGCCAGTCCTCTTCCATGATTCCGAGCTCTCCCGAACGAGCAACGGATCGGGGGAGGTGGCCGAAACCCCCCTCGCCCGGCTCCGGGAACTCGACGCCGGGAGCTGGTTTGGCCACGCCTTCGCGGGGGTGGGCATTCCCACCCTGGAAGAGGCCCTCACCCTCGCCTTCCGGGGCACCTCCGGAGGTGGGGGGAGGCGTGCCCGTCGGGCCTACGTGGAGCTCAAGGCGGTCCGTCCGGGGAAGGAGGGGGAGGACCTGGAGACCCTTCTGGAGGTGCTGGTTCGAACCGGGGCCTTCGAGCGGAGTCTCGTGATTTCGCTGGATTACGGACTTCTCCGTCGCCTTCGCGCGCTGGCCCCGCGGCTGGGGCTCGGGTTCGTGGCCTCCGACGAGGAAGCGATGGAGGAGGGGGTGTGGGAGGTCCGAAGGGACCGGGATGCCGTGCTGGACCCGGACCACCATCTGCTTCGCGCCGATCCGGCCCGGGTGGCGGGGTGGATCGAGGAGGGGATCCGGATCGTGACCTGGACCGTGAACGAGGAAGCCCATGCCCGGGAGCTCCTGGCCCTCGGGGTGCGGCGGCTGACCACCGATGATCCCGGCGCCCTGGTGGCGCGGTTCGCCTCTCCCTCCCCCCGACCGTAGCCCTCTCGAACCCCGGGCCATGGGGATGCGGGGGTCCTTGACGCGTTGACAGTCACCGGGCCCCTCCTTAGCCTTCGGTGCTCCCCCTTGAGTCTGATTCTCAGCATCTCATGCATGGCCGGGGAGGGGTTCCTTCCGGGCGAGATCGCTGCCGAGACTCGGTCCCCGACCTCCTTCCCTCCCCGGGCCCTCCCCCCGACCCGCCCCGCAGCTCCCTTTCCATGAAGCCCCCCGTCCTTTCCTTCGACGCCGTTTCCAAGCGCTTCTGGCCCGGTCCGGTGGAAGCGGTGGTGGACGTGTCGCTGGAGGTGGCGGAGGGGGAAGTGGTGACCCTCCTGGGGCCGTCCGGGTGCGGAAAGACCACGACGCTCCGCCTCATGGCCGGCTTCGAGGTCCCCGACGCGGGGAGAATCCGGATCGGGACCCGGGAAGTGGCGGGTCCCCGGGCCTGGCTCCCCCCGGAGAAGCGGGGGGTGGGAATGGTCTTCCAGGACTACGCCCTCTTTCCCCACCTCACCGTGGGGGAAAACGTGATGTTCGGGCTCGATGCCCTCCCCCGGAGCCAGCGCCGGGAGCGGGCCCGGGAGGTCCTCCGGATTCTGGAGCTCAAGCCCCACTTCGACCGCTACCCCCACGAGCTTTCAGGGGGTCAGCAGCAGCGGGTGGCCCTCGCCCGGGCCATTGCGCCCCGCCCCCTCCTCGTCCTCATGGACGAGCCCTTCTCGAACCTGGACGCCCACCTCCGGGACCAGGTGCGCGACGAAGTGGTGGGGATCCTCCGGGATGCGGGGATGACCTCCGTCTTCGTGAGTCACGACCAGCGCGATGCCCTGGCCATCTCGGACCGGGTCGTGATCATGAACCGGGGGCGGGTGGAGCAGGCCGGGCCGCCCCGGGAGATCTACCGCCACCCCGAGTCGGTGTTCGTGGCCACCTTCGTGGGACGCACGAACCTCCTTGCCGGGGTGGTGCAGAACGAGCGCGGGTGCGTCCTCACCGACTTCGGCTCCTTCTGCCGGGTGGACCGTCTGGGGATGCCCCACGGAAGCCAGGTCATGGTGGCGGTGCGTCCCGACGGGTTCCTCCCGGGCGAGGGGGGCCCCCTCCGTGGGCGGGTCCTCTCCACCACCTTCACCGGAGCCCAGGTGGAGGCCATGGTGGCCATTCCCTCCGCCATGGGCGGGGAGCGGCGCCTCGTGGTGCACCTCCCTCCCCAGGCCGGGTACGCTCCGGGAGACGAGGTGGCCTTCCGACTGGACTCGGACTACGCCTCCGTGGTCCGGAACTCGTGTCAGCTCCCGGGCTCTCCCCTCGCGGGGTCTCCCGTGGCTGCGGCCATGGCCGGCGATGCCTCCGGGTCTTCGCCCCCCCGCCCCGGTTCCCCTGCGGCCGCTGCCAGGTGAACGGCGGCCCGCCAGGCATGGTACCCCGCCTGGTCCAGTCGCTTGAGGTGCAGAATGTGGAGGCGCCCCTCGTCCGGGAGGGCCTCCCCGGCGGCCACCGCCTCGAGAATGCGGGCTCTCCGCCCCTTCCGCTCCCGGGCAAGCGCCCGGGAGAGATCGCCCAGGGCAAGAAGGGCATGGTCCTCCCGTGCCAGGGCCTCCCCGCGGTCTGCCCCCGCATCCTCCTCGACCGGGCTCCAGGCCAGGAGCCCCGCGGCAAGCTCTAACGCGAGGGGACGAAGGTCCTCCGGCAGGGTGAGCCCCAGATCCCCAAACCCTCCGCGAAGGGTCTCGAGCCGATCGAGGTGGTCGAGCGCATGCAGGAGGGAGAGATGCCGGGCAAAGTCCCGGGCGTGTTCCGGGTGGGTTCGGACCCGGGCCAGGAAGTCTCTCACGGCGGCGAGTGCGGGGGCCAGTTCCGAAGGGTCCACCCCCGGCTCGGAGCGTGCCTTCTCCCCTGACCGGGCGCCGGCCGGCACCCGTGTCTCGGGGGTCAGAAGGAAGGCCACGGAGTGCGCCAGGTGTCGGGCGATCCCCCGTGTGGTCCGCCGCGCCGCCTCCACCGCCACCTCCGGGACCTCGGCCACCGCCGGCTCGAGGTTCCGGGTGAGCGAGGGTCCCCGCTCGGGTACCAGACGCTCCACGAGGCCACTGAAGCGATCGAGGAAGGGGGAGAGAACGGCGACCCCCAGGAGGTTGAAGGCCGAGTGGAAGAGGGCGATGGCCATGGCCGGATCCCCCGTCACCCGGAGGGAGCCCGCCAGGAGAAGGGGGAAGAGGAGGAGGGCAAGCAGGCCGGTGATGGCGTTGAAGAGGGTGTGGGCGAGGGCCGTCCGGCGGACGGGGACCCCGCCCCCGATGGCGGCCAGGATCGCCTTGACCGAGGTCCCCAGGTTCTGCCCCACCACGAGGAGGCCCGCCTGGGTCAGGTCGATCCCTCCGGCATGGAGGGCGGCCAGGGTGGTGGCCACCGCCGCCGAGGACGACTGCATCAGGACGGTGAGCAGGGCCCCCACCAGGACCAGGAGGAGCCGTCCCCCCCACCCTGCACCGGGGAGGCGGGCCGGATCCACCCCCTCGGCCACCTCGGCCATGGCCTCCTGAAGCAGGTCGATTCCCACGAAGATGAGCCCGAACCCGGCCAGGGCGAGACCGCCGTGCGACCACCGCCCCCGGCCCAGGAGGCGGAGAAGGGCCCCTGCGCCCACCAGGGGGAGGGCGATCGTCCCCATGTCCACCCGGAAACCGAGGACCGAGACGAGCCACCCGGTGCTCGTGGTCCCCAGGTTGGCGCCGAAAATGAGCCCCACCGCCTGTGGAAAGGTCAGGAGCCCGGCCGAAACGAAGCCGATGGTGGTGAGGGTCGTGGCCGAGGAGGACTGGACCAGCGCCGTGACCGAGGCCCCCGAGACGACGGCGCGGAGCGGGGTCCGGGCAAAGCGCTGGAGGAGGATGCGGAGGGCCGCCCCGGCCGCAGACTTGAGCCCCTCGCTCAGGAGGAGCATCCCCAGGAGGAAGAGCCCGACCCCCCCGGCCAGGGTGGCGATCACCGCCGGGCCGGCTCCTGCCCGGTCAAGGGGCTTCCTCCCGGATCATGGCGCCGTAGCCCTCCCGGAAGGAGGGGTAGCGGAACGCAAACCCCGAGGCCTGGAGTCTCCGGCTCGAGCACCGCTTGTTGGAGCGGTCCCGCCCCGTGTCCGGGTCCACCGGGGGCTCCTGGACGCCCAGCGCCTCCGCGACCCACCGGTACACCTGGCAGAGAGGAGCAGGCTCGGCATCCACCCCGAGGTAGATGGGGGCAGGCTCCGGGAGGGACAGGAGGTGGGCGGCAGCGGCGGCTGCATCGTCCCGGTGGATCCGGTTGGACCAGATCGGGCCATCGCCGGGGCAGCGGGCCCGGCCGGAGCGGACCATCTCGAGCAGTCGCGTGCGCCCCGGACCATAGATCCCCCCCAGGCGGAGCACGATCCCGTGGAGGGGGGAGGCGAGGACCCGGGCCTCTCCGGCGAGCATGGTCTCCCCGCGGAAGCTCTCCGGCTCGGTGGGGGAGTCCTCGTCCACCTCCTCCCCCCCCGTGTCGCCGTAGACGCCGGTGCTCGAGACGAAGACGAACCGCATGTCGGGCCCGGCCTCGGGACGCGCCTCGAGGATGCGGAGGAGGGCATCGACCCCCCGGTCATAGACGCGGCGATAGGCGGCCTCGTCCCCACCGTCGGCGGAGGCCGCGTACACCACGTGGTCCACCTGCGGGATGCGGGACGCCAGGTCGGGCGCGAGGAGGTCTGCCGCCACCGGACGAAGGGGTTCGGGGAGCCCCGAAGGGTCTCGACGCAGGCCGAAGACCTCTACCGGTCGCCCCTTCAGCCCCGACTCGGCCAGGAGGAGGCCCAGCCGGGTCCCCACGTAGCCACACCCGGCCACGAGGACCCGAAGGGGTGGCGTCATTGCGACTGGCGGGTGAAGCGGAAGGTGCCATTCATCGTGCCGTCGCAGTCCGTGGCCCGCAGGGTGCCGGCCAGGACGCGGCCGTCTTCCTCGAGGCGCCCTTCGAACTCCGCCGTACCCGGGCAGAGGATCTCGTACGGAACGCGCCCCGTGAAGCGGTCGGCATGGGCCACCCCCTCGCCCCGCGTGGCCACGCCGATCTCGGCCACCTGGAACTCGAGAAGGAGGTTCGCACCGTCCTGCGCCACCGTCATGCGGGCCGGGAGAACGTTGCCGTCCACGGTGATGTTTCCGGAATAGCTTCCGGAAAGCTGGATCACCGCGGGTGCGGGCGGCTCGGGCTCGGCCCGGGCGCATGCAGCGAGAAGCAGAAGGACAAGCGCCCCGAACAGGGCCGCCGGGCGGGGGTTGGGTCGGGACCGGGTCATGGGTCGGACCTCCGGGCTCGGGGAGACGGTCTTCGAGACGCAGTGGGCGCTGAGGGATGTGCTATGCTGCCGCTCCGCAGATCCCCAGCGACCGCGGCCGCAGTCTTCGAAACGTAGTGGGCGCTGAGGGATGTGCTGCGCTGCCGCTCCGCAGATCCCCAGCGACCGCGGCGGCAGCCTTCGAAACGTAGTGGGCGCTGAGGGATGTGCTACGCTGCCGCTCCGCAGATCCCCAGCGACCGCGGCGGCAGTCTTCGACACGTAGTGGGCGCTGAGGGATGTGCTACGCTGCCGCCCCGCAGATCCCCAGCGACCGCGGCGGCAGTCTTCGAAACGTAGTGGGCGCTGAGGGATTCGAACCCCCGACCTCCTGCTTGTAAGGCAGGCGCTCTGAACCGACTGAGCTAAGCGCCCGGTGGCGTGGGGAGGGGGAAGCCCTCGAACCCATGCGCGGGAGGGACACGGTAGGCGAGGGCCGTGTCCGAGTAAAGGGGCCGGCGCCGTTGACTGCGCCTCGGGCCCGTCGAGGGGCCGCGAGACAGGCGAGGCGCCTCGCGGCCTTCAGCGGGTGAGCGCCAGGGGAAAGAGCACCAGGTAGGCCAGCACCAGGAGGATGGGTGCCGCGGTGATGTCGCCCCGGGCAATGAGCACGAGGCCCACCACCGTAACCACCACCCCGCCGATGCCCGCACCCAGGGCCACAGGCGTGAGCCCGGCCACTTCCTCGCGCTCCCCGGAACCGGCTCCTCCTGTTCTCCCCCCACCGGGGCGCGGCGCACCCGCCTCTGCCCCCGGGGCTCTCCCCCGGCGGCCCCGTCGGGTCTTCCCGTCGGCACTTCCTCCTCCGCCCTCCGCCTCCCTGGGGGGAGCGAGGGGGACTCCCCTGGAACCCGCGTCGATTCGGCTCATGGCTCAAGGCTACCGAGGGGGGCCGGGAGGGTCAACCGGGGGGGATCCCTCGTCCACCCCCCCCTCCGGGTCCGGTGTCGGCGGGTGCGCTCGACCGAAGGGGCGCCACCACGATCCGTCTTCCGGGGGTTCGGCCTGCCGGAGGCGCTCCAGTCGCTCCCGGTCCCGGCTGCGTCGGATCCCGAAGAGGGCCAGAAGCCCCACGCCGAGGATGCCCCAGAGCACGGCTGTCTGCGAAAGGAGAAGGATCCATCCGAAGCGCCGCCGGACATGGTCGAGCCAGCGCTCCTCGAAGCGGGCGGTGGTCATCCCGAAGGTGGCCCGGAAGGCCCCCTCGAAGTTTCCCACCTCCACCCACCGCTCCAGAAGGACCTCGAGCCCTCGCACCCCGTGCTCCCTCACCAGGAACTCCACCGCACTTGCCGAAAGCAGGTAGGCAAGCTCCGCCTCTCCCCGCCCCCGGGGCCAGGCCAGGGTGAGGTCTCCAAGGGGCGGCGCCGTGCCCCGGGCCAGCGCCACCCGGAGGCGCCACCCCGCGGTGGCATCCCACCCCCCTGAACTCCACTGGGCATACCCCTCGTCGAACCAGCGGGGCAGTCCCACCCCGGCCAGGTGCTCGTGGAGGCCCAGGTGGGCCCACTCGTGGCGGAGGATCCGGTCCTCCGAGGCCCCCCCCGTCCAGGGGGCCCGGAAGAGGGGAATCACGATCCGGTCCAGGGAGGGAATCGCCACTCCGGCCCCCCAGTGGGGGACGGCGCCCCCCGTCCACGCGGCCCAGATCGTCTCGTCCGGGGCCAGCACGACCTGGGCCCGGGCCGGCACCTCCAGGGGAAGAGCCGGAAGGTGGGCATGGGCCTCGAGCACGCGGAGTGCCCGCGTCGCCCGGCCCTCGTTTCCCGGCCAGTACAGGATTTCCACCCGCCCGGCCAGGGGAGGTGCCTCCGGGAGGAGACGTTCGGGTGCAGGGCCCCCCGGGTCCACGGAAGGGGCCTGGGCCGAACCCGGAAAGGGAGCAAGGAGGAGAACCGCCACCATGGCCACGGCCCCAGCCAGCCCCGCCCCCGAACCCGGAACCCCGAGCCACCCCCGGACCTCCCCCGGGTCCCGGTGGCGCCCCCCTCCCCTCTTCACGTCGCCAGGCTCACACACCCCTACCGCGAGGCCGAGGAGGCGGCGAGCTGGAGGTTCGTGCGCACGACCTCGTTCCTGGGGTTCAGCTCCAGGGCCCGGCGCCAGTGCTGAAGGGCCAGTTCCCGGTCACCTTCCCGGTAGGAGAGGTTGCCGAGCTTCAGGTAGATGTCGTCGCCCAGCTCGGGATCGAGTCGCACCGCCCGCTCGAAATGGGCCCGGGCCCCCGCGTGATCCCCCCGCCGGTAGGCCAGGTCACCCAGGTTCTTGTGAGCCTGGGGCGGGGTGGGCTGGGACGAGACGGCGCGCAGGTAGAGGGCCTCCGCCGCCGCTCCCTGCTCCCGGGCTTCCAGGACCACCCCCAGGTTCACGAGAATGGCGCCCTCGGAGGGGTGGTGGGAGACCCCCTCCCGTCCCACCCGAAGGGCCCCCTCGGCATCGCCGGTGGCGGCGGCTGCCAGGATGGCCCACGCGTAGTAGAGGGGGGGGGGTACCTCGTCGGGGCGCGCCCCGGCCCGGTACGTCCGGAGGAGTTCCCAGGCCCGCCGCGGGCGCCCCAGCTTGAGGAGGGGGATGGCCCGGGCAAGGAGGACCTCCCGATCGGACGGACGATCCCGGGACAGGGCCTCCAGGAGCTCCACCGCCTCCTCGTGCCGATCGGACATCTCGAGGGCAAGCGCCCGGTTTCGCACCAGCCAGGGCTCTCCCAGGGCATCGGGGGGGAGGGCCTCGAAGTGGCGGAGCGCCTCCTCGTGGCGTCCGGTTCGCAGACAGATGAGGGCAAGGCGCCCCCGGGCTGCCTGGTCGGTCGGATGGGCTTCCACGATGGCCCTGAAGGCCCGCTCTGCCTCCTCGTACATCCCGGCCCGGTAGTAGGCCCACCCCACATTGAGCTGCTCCGCCACCCCGGCGCCGTTCCCCTCCGCCGGGGCCGGTGCCTCCTTCCGGCCCACCTGCCGCGCGTAGCCGGCCTGGACGAGTCCGTAGAGCGCCTTGGCCACATCGAACTCCACGAGCCCGGTCTCGAGCACCAGGTCGCGCACCGTCCGCTCCCCATCGAGGAGCTTCAGGAGGCGCTCCTGCTCCGGCGTCACTCCCACCTCGTCGTCTTCCTCCGGGCGCCGTTCCAGATCGAAGACCAGATCCATGGAGGGGATCTTCTTCTCGATCATGGACCATTCGTCCACCCGCCGAGCCCCTTCCAGGAGGAGGCTCTCGGCATGAATGGAGACGTGGGGCCCGGTCTGGTCGTCGGGGCGGGCATCGGGATCGAAGTGGAAGGAGCCCCGGTCCCAGGTGAAGAGGTGGTAGACCGCCTCCTCGATCTGGACGGTGATGAACCGCTGGAGCTCGTCCTCGGAGAGGGCCTCCCGCTCCACCAGGATCTGCCCGAGCCGCCGCCCCGGCTCCCGGGCCTGGTGCTCCATGGCATGGGAGAGTTCGGCCCGGTCGATGACCCCGTTGCGCACGAGGAGCTCGCCCAGCCGATCCGGGCGATTCAGGACGTTGGCGTAGATCACCCGTCCCTCGTCCAGGTAGATGTACCCGAAGTTCGCCCGGTCCGTCACCGTGAGGCATCCGGTCTTCCGCCCCACGGCCAGAAGCTGGATGATGTCGGCGAGGCTCACATCGGCGAGCTGACCCTCAATGGCCATGGCGTCCCCTCCCTGTGCTCGTCACGGCTGCCCCTCCACGATCCGGTCCTCGATCCTGTGCCATCGCCAGACCACCCGGTCCCGGGGGGGAACCCACGCCTGCGCCTCCTCGGCCTCCTCCACCGGATCGAGCCCGCCGGACGCTTCGCCCCCTCCGCCTTCCACTCCGTCCAGTTCGGCCAGGATGGCCCGGGCTGCGGCATCCCGCGCCTCGGCTGCTGCTTCCGGGGAGGGAGAGGGGGAGGCCACCCTTCCCAGGCCGGAAGGGCCCCGGACCGCCTCCGGGGCGGGGCCCGACGGAGAAGCGGGTCCCGGGGGGGGATCCCCGGCCCCCCGGGCTCGGGGCTGCGGGGCCGACGCCCCCTCCGGGTCCGCCCCCAGGTCGAGGACGAGCCCGCCCTGGAAACGGGAGCGGAGACGGTCGTCGATCCCCTCCAGGGCCGAGGCGGAGCGGTCGGCAGCAAGGAAGATCCTCGCCCCCTTTCGCTTGAGGGCCTCGAACAGGTGGAAGAACTCCTCCTGGGCCCGCTCCGTCCGGCCCAGCTCCTCGAGCCGGTCCACGAGAAGGAGATCCAGTGACCACCACCGCTCCCGCCAGGCCCCGGCGACCCCGGCGGAGAGGGCGTCGATGAACTCCGCGCTGAACTCGGGCACGGAAACCAGCCCCACCCGCCCCCGGGGGCGAACGTCCAGGTAGGTGCGCCCGGCGGAGGCGAGAAAGGCCCGGCTCCGCGAAGGGGAGAGGGCGTGCACGAAGAGGGGGTTGTACTCGGACCCGTCCGAGGTCATGGCCCGCTCCGCCGCCCGCCGGGCCAGAGCCGGGAATCGGGCGCCCTCCCCGGCCAGGGTGGGGCCCGCCGGAAGGGGTGGAAAGGGCCGGGCCCGTTCCACCGAGGTGGCCAGGAGCCGCTCCGCCTCGTCCAGGAGGTCGGGGTCGCGGAGCACGGCGTCGGCATCGTCGGGCCAGGGGGTCGGGAGGCGCTCGATCTCCTCGCGAATCTCCCGAAGCCGATCGATGTCGTGGCGAAAGTGCTGGAGGGCGTCGCGCCACCCCGGCGGCTCGGAGGGGGTGTCGAGGAGGCGCCGCACGCGCGAGGCTTCGAACCCGGCCCCCTCCACCACCTTCACCACCTGGAGGAGCGCCCGACGCCACTCCGGCACCTCGGCCCCCGGAGCTCCGCCGGCCGTCCCCCCCGGCCTCCCTCCCCCGTCCCCCGCATCACGCCCCGAACCCTCCGCGCCGGTCGCCTCCCCTTCCTCCCGCGCCCCGGAACCGGCCTGGGCCGCCGCCACCCAGGAGGCCACGGGCTCTCCCAGGACCGCCCCCAGCTCCGAGAGCGGGACGACCCGGTCTTCCAGCTCCTGCACGGCGAGGAGGCGGTTCAGCGAGCCCTGGAGTTCCCGGACATTCTGGAAGGGAAAGCGCCCCAGCGCCTCGGCCACCCCTTCGTCCAGCCTTCCCCTGCGCTCCTCCACCTTCCGCCGCATGATCGCCACCCGGGTCTCGTAGTCCGGGAGCCCGATGTCGACGATGAGCCCCCCGGAGAAGCGGGAGAGAAGGCGCGCGTCGAGGCCATTGATTTCGGCCGGAGGACGATCGGAGGCCAGGACCACCTGGGCGCCCCGGGCCGTGAGGGTGTCGAGGGTGCGGAGGAGCATCTCCTGGGCCTGGGTCTGCCCGGTCAGGAACTGGACATCGTCCAGGAGGAGGATGTCCACCTCGTGGTAGGCCTCCCGTCCGCTCCCGCCCCCCCCGGCCTCCAGCGCCCGGGTCAGGGTATCGAGGTACCCTTCCAGCGTCTCGTAGACGACCTGGACCTCCCGTGAGCCCTGTCCCCCGGCGGGTCCGTTCCCGGCGCGCCGGGCATGGTGGGCGATGGCGTTCAGGATGTGCGACTTCCCGAGCCCCGAGGCCGAGTAGAGGAAGAGGGGGTTGTAGCTCGCCCCCGGGGATTCGGCCGCTCGTCGGGCTGCGGCGGAGGCCAGGCGGTTGGCCGGCCCCACCACGAAGGTCTCGAAGGTGAGCCGCGGATCGAAGCTCATGGTCCCTCCTCCTCGCGACCCGCCCCCGGGCGATCGGGCTCGAGCGAGGCCTCGAACTCGGTGGCCTCGGTAATGAGGGGCCCCCCCGGGACCCGGAGGGAGAGTTCCCGGAGGAGGTGGGGGAGTTCCCCCTCCCACGGAGCCCATCCCCCCCCCACGTGGAGAAGGAGGACATGCGTGGCGGGAGGGGGGACCCGGAAGAGGAGGAGATGGCCGGTATGGTCGGTCCGGATCCGGAGGAGGGAGGGTCCGGGGTGCCCCGCGGCCTCCGAGAGTCGGGCCCCCGAGGCGTGGAGGCCGGCTGCGAGGGTGGCGACCTGGATCCGCACCGCCCGGTCCCGGAATGCATACTGGTCCACCACCCGCCCCGAGAGATCCACGAGGAGCGCTGCCCGGACTTCGGGAAGGGCCACGAAGGCATCGAGGAGTCCGGAGTGGGCGCGCATCAGGGGTGCTCCCGGGCCCAGGCGGCCGCCTCGGCCAGTTCGGGGGGAAGGGCGGATTCGAAGGTGAGGATCTTCCCCGTCGCGGGATGCCGGAACTGGAGCCTCCGGGCGTGGAGAAACTGGCGGGAGACCCGACCGGCCAGCCTGCGGGCCCAGGTGTGAGACTCCCCCGACATCCCCCGCTCCCACCCGGCCCCGTAGGTGGCATCGCCCACCACGGGGTGGCCCAGGTGCGCCAGATGGACCCGGATCTGGTGGGTCCTCCCCGTTTCCAGCGCCACATCGACGAAGTCGGCGGCCTGCCACCGCTCCCGCACCCGCACATGGCTCACGGCGCGCCGTCCTCCCGGAACCACGGCCATCCGCTTCCGGTCGGAGGGATCCCGATCGAGGGGGGCCTCGATCCGCCGGGGGGTCTCCTTCAGGTGACCCCAGGTCGCGGCCCGGTAAAGGCGGCGGATCTTCCGCTTCCGGAGGGCCTCGGAGAGGGCCTGGTGGGCCGTGTCGTGCTTGGCCACCACCAGGAGCCCCGAGGTGTCCCGGTCCAGGCGATGGACGATTCCCGGACGAAGCTCCCCCCCGATCCCCGAGAGATCGTTCACATGATGGAGGAGGGCGTTCACCAGCGTCCCCCCGGGGTGTCCGGGGGCCGGGTGGACCACCATGCCGGCAGGCTTCTCCACCACGAGGAGATGCTCGTCCTCGTAAACCACCTCCAGGGGGAGGTCCTCGGCCTCGGCCCGGGTGGCCACCGGGGCGGGGATCCGAACCTCCAGGCGGTCGCCCTCGGCAAGGGGCTCGGACTTTCTGGGCGTGCCGCCATTCCACTGCACGTGCCCCTCCTCGATGAGGGCCGCCACCCGGGTACGGGAGAGCTGGAGCTGCTCCGAGAGGTATCGGTCCACCCGCTCCCCGGCCCCTTCGGGCCCCACCTCGAAGTGCTGCGGCACCACGGGGCCCCCCGTCATGATCCGGCCCCCACGCCCGCCGCCGCCTCGAGGGCCACCACCACGGCGTGGCCATCGACCTCGTCGGCGAGGCGCTCGGGGAGGGCCGCCACCGCCGAGGCCCCCTCCGAGACTTCCACGGCCAGGACCTCCCCCGCCACCACCGAGCCGAAGGCCTCCATGGCGGCCCGGACCCGCTCCGATCCGTCCACCGCAAGGCGGATCCGGTCGGTGATCTCGAGCCCGGCCTCCTTCCGAAGCCGCTGGATCCGGTTCACGAGTTCACGGGCCATTCCCTCCACCAGGAGTTCTTCCGTGAGGGCCGGGTCCAGGGCGGCCACCACCCCTTCCTCCGCCTTCACGACGAGAGCCCCGGCCCCCGACTCCGCCACCTCGAGCCACTCGGGCTCCACCTCCATCCGCTCGCCCTCCACCTCGATGCTCACCGGCTCTCCCCGGCGGAAGGCGGCGAGGGCCGCATGGTCGAGCCCCCGGAGCGCCGCCGCCGCGCTCTGGCTCCGGGCCTGGAAGCGAGGCCCCAGGACCCGGAAATTGGGGCGGGCCTCCAGCGTCACGAGCCCCTCGGCCGAGTCCAGGAAGCGGACCTCCTTCACGTTCAGTTCGTCTTCCAGCACCCGGAGGACCGCCCCCCGGGGGCGCCGCCCCGGAACCACGGCGTGGAGGGTGGCCAGGGGCTGGCGGACCCGGATCCGCACCTCCTCCCGGGCCGCCCGGCCCAGCGACACCAGGGCGCGCACGGCCTCCATTTCGGCCTCGAGGGCGTCGTCCAGCGCCTCTGCGTCAGCCTGGGGGAAGGGCGCCAGGTGCACCGAGGCCTCCGGGCCCTGGCCCGGCACGAGGGCCCGGTGGAGCCAGTCTGCGGTGAAGGGGATCACCGGAGCCAGGAGACGGGTCACCACCACGAGGGCCTCGTGCAGGGTGCGGAAGGCGGCCTCGGTGTCGGTCCGTTCCCCCTTCCCCCAGAACCGGGCCCGCGACCGGCGAACATACCAGTTCGAGAGGTCCTCGTTCAGGAAGTCCACCACCCCCCGGAAGGCCCGGGTCAGCTGGTACGCCTCCAGGGCCTCGCCGGTCTCCCCCACCAGGCGGTGGAGGCGGGAGCGGAGCCAGCGATCGAGGACGACTCCCTCCGCCTCCGCGTCGTCCCCCGCCTTCGGGGTGCGGGTGGTGGCCTTCCCCCCCCCTTCCGCGGCCTCCCCCGAACCCTCGGCCGTCCATCCCTCCACCCGGGCGTACATGGCGAAGAAGCGGTACGTGTTGAAGAGGGTGTCGAAGAGCTTCCGGGCCGCCTCCCGGACCCCCTCGGGGTCGTAGCGCTTGGCCACCCAGGGGTTGGAGGCGGTGACCAGGTACCAGCGGAGGGCGTCGGCCCCGAACTCCCCGATGGCCTCGGTGGGATCCACCGTGTTTCCGCGCGACTTGGACATCTTCTGACCCTCGGCATCGAGGATCAGCCCGTTCACGATCACGTTCCGGAAGGCGGGGCCCAGGTCGAGCATGGTGGCAATGGCCACGAGGGAGTAGAACCATCCCCGGGTCTGGTCCAGCCCCTCGCAGATGAAGTCGGCGGGAAAGTGAGCCCGGAAGGCCTCCTCGTTCTCGTGGGGCCAGTGCCACTGGGCGTAGGGCATGGCGCCCGAATCGAACCAGACATCGAGGACCTGGGGCACCCGACGCATGGTCCCCGTTCCGCTGGGGGCGGGCCAGGTCAGACGGTCGATGAAGGGGCGATGGGGGTCGAAGTCCTCCGGGAGGCCGGGGGCTCCCCCGCTCCGGACGCGGGCGTCGAGTTCCTCCAGCGACCCGATCCATTCCACCTCGGAGGGATCGGCATCATTCACCCAGACCGGAAGAGGCGTGCCCCAGAAGCGATCCCGCGAAAGGGCCCAGTCCACATTGTTGGCAAGCCACTCCCCGAATCGCCCTTCTCCCACCTCGGGGGGATGCCACTGGACCTGGGCGTTGTTCTCGAGCATCCGCCCCTTGAGGGTGGAGGTGGCGGCGAACCAGGAGTCCCGCGCCATGTAGATGAGGGGAGAGCGACATCGCCAGCAGTGGGGGTAGCTGTGGGACTCCTGCGTGACCCGGAAGAGCCGGCCCCCCTCTGCAAGGGCCTGCACCAGCTCGGGATCGGCCTCCTTCACGAACTGCCCCCCCACCCGGGGGATGTGGGGCTCGAAGCGCCCCCGGTCATCCACCGGGCGGAGCATGGGAAAGCCATGGCGCTGCCCGGCGGCATAGTCGTCGGCGCCGAAGGCCGGAGCCATGTGGACGATCCCCGTTCCATCGTCGGCCGAGACCCAGGGCTCCTCCACCACCCGCCACCCCTTGGCCCCTTCCTCCGGGTCGACCCCGTCGAGGGGGACGATTTCCAGGGGGCGGGCGTAGCGCTGACCCAGAAGGTCGCGCCCGGTGTAGCGGCGGAGGATCGGGGGAGGGGCGGGGGCTTCGGACTCTCCGACAGCCTCTCCGCCGGCCTCCGTCTCGCGCTGGGCCCCCTTCCCTCCGAAAAGGGCCTCGACCCGGGACTCGGCCAGGACGAGTCGGCGGGGCGGACCCTCCGGATCGGCCGGGAGGCAGACCTCCACCTCGACATACGTCAGCTCCGGATGCACCGCCATGGCCGTGTTCGAGGGCACGGTCCAGGGGGTGGTGGTCCAGACGAGAAAGGCCCGCCCCTCGGGATCGGGGGAGCCGTCGCCCTCCACCCAGGGGGCGAGGAAGTAGAGGGAGGGGTCCTCCACCTCCTGGTACCCCTGGGCCACCTCGTGGGAGGAGAGGGCCGTGCCGCATCGGGGGCAGTAGGGAACGGACTTGTACCCCCGGTAAAGAAGGCCGCGGTCGGCCAGCTTCCGGAGCACCGCCCAGACCGACTCCACGTAGGGGGTATGGAAGGTCACGTAGGGGCGCGAGTAGTCGAGCCAGTACCCGATCCGCTCGGAGAAGCGCTCCCACTCCTCCTTGTAGGTGAAGACCGAGTCCCGGCACACTTGGTTGAAGCGCTCGATTCCCACCGCCTCGATCTCGGGCTTCCCCGAGATCCCCAGCTTCCGCTCCGCCTCGATCTCCACCGGGAGCCCGTGGGTGTCCCACCCGGCGATCCGGGTCACGCTCCGCCCCTGCATGGCCCGGTGCCGGCAGACCAGGTCCTTGATCGTCCGCGAAATCAGGTGGTGAAGGCCCGGCCGCCCGTTGGCCGTGGGCGGCCCCTCCCAGAAGACGAAGGGCTCTCCCTGGGCGGTGGCCGCAAGGGAGCGCTGGAAGAGTTCTTCCTCGCGCCAGCGCTCGAGAAGGGTCTCCTCGAGGATGCGAAGGGATTCGGGCGGGTCGGGGTAGCGCATGCCGGCAGGGTCCAGGACGAATCGGGGGCGACACCCCGGGAGGGCGTCGGGGATCGGAGAAATGGGGGTTCGGAGCAGGGGACGGTAGAGCGTTCGGATCCACCGCGCCTCAGGGAGGGCCCTCCTCGCGGGGGCGATCTCCCTCTTCCCACGAAGGGCGAAAGCGCGGGCGCCCGGAGCCCTCGGACCCCTCTTCGGCGGCCTCCGCCGGGGAGAGGTCGGCTTCGCGGGAGAGGTCGACCTCGACCGAGGGGTCGGCGCCGCGGGAGGGGTCGGCTTCGTGGGAGGGGTCGGCTTCCGCGAAGCGATCCGCTTCCCCGGAGCGATCCGCCTCGGCGAGCGTCCCGGGCGCAGGGGACTCCGCCGACTCCACGGCGGGCCGCGCCGAGGCCAGATCCACCCAGAAACGAGGGCGTGCCCGCGCGGGTTCGGCTTCGCTCGGGGCCGCCGCATCCTCCCGGGGGGCATCCTCCCGGGGAGCGTCCTCCCGGAGGGCTTCCTCCCTGGCGTCGTCTTCATCCGGGGCGCCTGCGGGGGAGACAGCCTCGCCGGAGGGGTCTTCCGGGGACCGGTCCTCCTCCGCACGCTCGAAGATCCTGAGGGCGTCCAGGTCCAGGTCGGCAGGCGCGGTCCGGGTTTCCTCCACCTGGACCATGTCCATCTCCCGCTCCAGGAGGCCGCGGTAGGCCTTGAGGAAGCGCCGGCGCGAGCGCTCGAGCTCCTCCAGCTCCCGCTGCGCCTCCCGGGCCAGTCGCTCCACCTCGGAGCGAACGCCCTCGGCGAGGCGCTCGGCCTCGCGCTGGATTCGGTCCGCCTCCACCTGCGCTTCGGAGCGGAGCCGCCGTGCCTCCTCGTCGGACTCGCGGCGGAGGAGCTCCCCTTCGCGGCGGGCCTGCTCCCGGATCTCCTCCCGGAGGGCCTGGGCACTCACGAGGGCCTCCTGGACGGCCGTCTCCCGCGCATCCTGGCGCTCCACCCGGGTCCGGAGTTCCTCCGCCCGTTCACGGAGGGCCAGGTTCTCGCGGACGAGGACGTCCATCCGGTCGGCCACCGTTTCCAGGAAGGCATCCACCTCGTGAGGCTCGTACCCCCGAAGCCCCTTGCGGAAGTCGCCCCGCTTGTTCCGCACGTCGAGCGGTGTCAGATCGATCATCCCACTCTCTCTCCAAAGAGGACCGTTCCCAGGCGAATCATCGTGCTCCCCTCCTCCACGGCCCACTGGTAGTCGTTGGACATCCCCATGGAGAGGATGTCACCCCCGTACCCCCCTTCCCCGCCCAGCGCCTCGTGGAGCCGGCGCAGTCCCTGAAAGGTCTTTCGGACCACCCCTTCCTCCTCGACGAAGGGGGCCATGGTCATGAGCCCCCGGAGTCGCACCCCCTCCAGTTCGGAGATCCGGCCCACCACCGCCTCCGCCTCGTCCGGCTCCACCCCGGCCTTCACCTCCTCACCGGAGATGTTCACCTGGAGGAGAATCTCGAGGGGGGGGGTTCCCTCGGGGAGCGTCCGATCGAGGCGCTCCGCCAGTCGGAGGGAATCCACGGAGTGCACGAGGTGGGCCACCCCGTGGAGCTCGGAGGCCTGCCGACGCTGGAGGCGCCCCACCATGTGCCAGCGCGGGAGCTCCGACCCCTCCTGCCCTTCGAGGGAGCTCCGGCGGGCCCGGTCCAGCAGGGATTCCACCCGGTTCTCCCCCAGGTCGCGGAAGCCGGCGGCCATGGCCGCCTCCACCACCGTCCAGGGGTGCCCCTTCGTGACGGCGACGATCGTGACTTCCGCGGGTTCCCGGCCGACAAGGTCCGCCGCACGCGCCACTGCCTCCCGGACCGCCTCGGCCCGTGCCATCACCTCCGGTATGAGGGTTTCTCCTTGCATGCCTTCAAGGTACGGACTCGGCTCCCTGTGGGGAACCACCGCCGCCACCCGGAGGAAACAGGGAAGGCCCCGCCGATCCCGGAGGATCGACGGGGCCCGACACACGACTCGCCCTGTCCTTCACCCACCGCACCACCTCCGGCAGAGGGGACGGAAGCGGGGGTGGCCGCGGGGGGCCCGGGAGACCCGGGCGCCGCGGAGCGGAACTCAGTTCCGGGTCGTGAAGGTGATGGGAATCTGGATCCAGACCGGGACCCGCTGGTCCCGGTTCATGGCCGCGGTGAACTGGAAGACGTTCGCCACGCGCTGCGCCGCCTGGTCCAGCGCGGCATGGCCGGAAGACTCATGGACCCGGAACTCCTGCACCACCCCGTTCTCGTCGATGAAGAAGTACATGAGCACGGTGCCTCCCACCCCGGCATCGCGGAGGAGGGGCGGATACTCCTGGACGAGGGCCCGGGACACCGCCTGACGGTTCCGCACCTCCGGCGCGACGGTGAAGGGGGTGAAGGTGATTCCGTCACCCGTTCCGGACTCGGCCACTGCGCGCGGCGGGGGCAGGTCCTCCGGCCGGTTGTCGTCGAAGGTGGTGGGGGAGATCGTGATGTCCTCGTCGATCACCGCGTCGGAAATGACGGGGTTCGCCGGGCGCTGGATCTGCTCCGGCGGCGGCGGGACTTCGATCTCGGGCGGGATGTCCACGGCCTCGAAGTCGTCCATGGTGAAGGACACGTCGGAGGCGGTGAGGTTCGGGAAGAAGGCCATGATGGCCATGTGGAGCACGGTGGCTGCCACCATGGATCCCCAGAACCAGGCGCCGAAGGAGCGCTTGAAGCGGTCGTTGGCCGTCTCGAATGCCTGCGCGCCGGCGGCGCCGGCCATGGCCGGTTGTCCAGTGGGTCGGTTCATCGTCTCACCCTCTGCATCTGTCGCTCGAGATCCGTTGCGAACACCACGTAGATGGCGCCCGAGTTCTTGATTTCCTCCGTTACCGCGTGAACGTACCGGTACGGAGCACGCGCGTCAGCCCGGAGCGAGATGCGAAGCCGACGCTGCGATTCCAGCCACTGCGGCGCCACGAGGGCCGCCACATCCGAGGTGGCCACCGGGCGATCATTGATGAAGATCTGCCCGGACTGTTCCACCCAGACGTACATGATGTTCTGACGCTTCTCATCAATCTGCTGGGTGGCAGCGGCATCCGGCCACTCGATGTTCCGCTCCGTCTCCTTCCGGAAGACGGTGGTGACCATGAAGAAGATGAGAAGGAGGAAGGCGATGTCCGCCAGCGAGGAGCTGGGAATCTGGTCCGATGCCTTCGACTTCCGCTGAAACCCCTTTCCGGAAATGGCCATGGGTCAGGTGTCCAGGAGCTGGAGGGCGATTCGCTCGGCACCGGCCATCTGCAGGCCATCGAGGACCTGGATCATGAACCGGTGGGCGGCGTCGGGGTGGGTCTTCACGGCGGCAATGAGATTGGGGTTCTGCGCAACCTCGATCCGCCAGATCCCCTCGATCTCCCGGGGGCTCACGGTGGAGACGTTCTGCGAGTCTCCCCGCCGGTACTGGACCGTACCATTGGGCATGATGTCGAGGTGGAGGATGTTCCGCTGCGAGACCTCGACCTCCTCCTGGGCCTCGGGAAGGACGATGGGAAGCCCACGGTCCTTCGGGAAGACGGTCGTCACCAGGAAGAAGATGAGGAGGAGGAAGGCAATGTCCGCCATGGACGAGGAGGGAATCTCGTCACTCACCTTCTGCTTCTTGTTCAGAATCGCCACGGGCTTCGTGCTCCTCTGGCTGGGGGGGCTCTGTCAGGGTTTTACAACTGGAAGTCCCGTGGGTTCCATGGGGCTTCGAAGATTCTCTTGGAGGGGTTCGGCGGGAAGGCCGGAAACCGGGCCGAGGGCCGCCTGCCGGCTCACTCTCCGGCGCCGTCCCGGAGTTCGGAACTCTCGGCTTCGGGGGCCGGCGGACTCACCGGGTCGGCGGTAACCGTCGGGGCCTCCACCGTCACGGCCTCGGCGGGCACGGCCTCTCCGGTGACCACGAGCTTCCCCTGGTTCTCCAGGTCCCAGGCCAGGTTCAGGATCTGCTGCGTCCCCTGTTCCATGTCGATGATGAGCTTGTCGATCCGGGTCACGAAGAAATTGTACCCGAGGTTCACGGGGATGGCGATGAGAAGCCCGGTGGCGGTGGTCAGGAGGGCCACCTTGATCCCCCCGGCCACGAGGGTGGGGTTCACGTCGCCTGCCAGCTCGATGGAGGCGAAGGCCAGGATCATTCCCGCCACCGTCCCGAGGAAGCCCATGAGGGGTGCCACATTGGCCACCGTGGCCAGGATCACCAGTCCGCGCTCGAGAAAGCCCAGCTCGATGGCGCCCGTGGTGCTGATGGCCTGCTCGATCTCACCGCTCCGCACCCGGCCCTGCCGGATCCGGCGAAGGCCGGCCAGGAGAATCGCCGCTGCGGGCCCGGGCGTCTCGGCGGCCACCCGCATGGCCTCCTCGATCCGTCCCTTCTCCGTGAGCTCCTTGACCTCGGCCAGGACCCTGTCGGTGTCGCGGTGCGCGATCCAGAGGGTGTAGGCCTTGGCGATGATGACCCCGAGCGCCACGAGGGAGCAGAGGACGAGGGCGTACATCATGAGCCCCCCGTCGGCAAAGAGGGACATCAGGTTGTACTGGAAGTCGCTCGATTCTTCCAAGACCGGGCTCCTTTCTGTTCACAGGGCCGCACGGCGAGCCGGGGGCTCAGGCGGCGTTGGAGAGTGTCGGGGGATGAGATCGCGGCAATGTACCGGGGGCTCCCTGACGTGTCAAACGAAGTGACACCCCCGTGACGGACCTACCTTCCACGCCGCCCCCCCTTCCCTCCTCCAACCCGGAGAAGGGGCGAACCGTTCCGATCGGGCCGGGTCTCCTCCAGCACCGTGCGGACCCGATCCCCATCCACCCCGAGCTCGATCCGGCCCCCCCGGGCCACCGAAATCCGGGCGGTTTCCTCCGAGACCACGATGACCACGGCGTCGGTCTCCTCCGAGAGCCCGATGGCGGCCCGGTGGCGGGTCCCCAGCGACTTGTCCACGAGGGCGGCCTGGGTCAGGGGAAGAATGGCGCCAGCGGCCCGGATGGAGTCCCCGCTCACGATCACCGCACCGTCGTGGAGGGGCGAGTAGGGGGTGAAGATCGTGGAGAGGAGCTGGGCCGAGACCCGGGCCTGAAGCGGGCTCCCGGTACGGACGTACTCCTCCAGCCCCACCTCCCGCTCCACCGCGATGATGGCCCCGGTCCGGGTCCGGGAGAGCCCCTCCACGGCGGTGACGATCTCGTCCACCACCTCCTCCCCCTCCACACTGGCCAGGGCCCGGAAGAAGCGGGTCTGCCCCAGGCGGGCAAGCGCCGCGCGCAACTCGGGCTGGAAGACCACGAGCATGGCAATGGCCCCGTACTGGAAGAGGTTCTCCAGAAGGGCCTTGATGAGTTCGAACTGGAGGAGGAGGGAAAGGAAGTACACCCCCACGAGGAGCCCCACCCCCAGGATCATCTGCATGGCGCGGGTGCGCTTGAGCAGAAGGAGGATGCGGTAGACCAGGAACGCCACGATGGCGATCTCGATCAGGTCCGCTCCCCGGGGCCGGAGGAACTGGAACTGCTCCCAGAGCGCGCTCACGGACCGCCCCGGGTCATCCGGGCATCGCGCCCGGCCTTCCCTCCCGCTCGGCGGTGGTCCCCGCCGGCGCAGGGGCGGAAGGGGCAGGTCGACCGCCGGGGCGTTCCCCCTCGCCCTCCCCTTCCCCGCTCAGGGCGGGGGTCTCCCGCGAGGTGCCCCCGGGCCCGGCATCGTCCGAGGGCGAAGCGGCCGGGTCTCCGCCCTCCCCTTCCGGACCCCCTTCGTCGTCCCCGTTTCTCGGAGGGATGGGGTCGCCCCGTTCCAGGGCGGCGACATCGCCTCCGTCCAGGGTCTCCACCTGAAGGAGGGCCTCCGCCAGGATCTGGAGGAGTTCCCGCTCGGACTCCAGGACCTCGCGGGCCCGGGCATGGGCCTCGTCGAGGATCCGCTTCACCTCCTGGTCCACGAGCTGGGCGGTGTGCTCGGAGACATCGCGCCGCTGCATCACGTCGCGGCCCAGGAAGACCTCCTGGTCCGAATCGCCCACGGCCATGAGTCCCACCGCGTCCGACATCCCGAACCGGGTCACCATCCGGCGGGCCATGTTCGTGGCCCGCTCGATGTCGTTCCCCGCTCCGGTGGTGACCTTCTCCTCACCGAAGATCATCTCCTCGGCCACCCGGCCTCCGAAGAGCATGCAGAGCTGGGCCTCGAGCCACTCCTTCGTGTAGGAGTGGCGATCCTCCTGGGGGAGGGAGGCCGTGATCCCCAGGGCGCGACCCCGGGGCACGATGCTCACCTTGTGGATGGGGTCGAGCCCGGGCACCCGAAGCCCGATCACGGCGTGCCCCGCCTCGTGGTAGGCGGTGAGCTTCCGCTCGTTCTCGGTCAGGACCATGCTCCGACGCTCCGTCCCGAGCATGACCTTGTCCTTCGCCTGTTCGAAGTCGGCCATGTTGACCCGTTCGGCCCCGCGACGGGCCGCGAGGAGGGCCGCCTCGTTGCAGATGTTGGCCAGGTCGGCGCCGGAGAGCCCCGGGGTCCCCTTGGCGATGACCTCCAGGTGGACGTCCTCCTCCAGGGGGAGCTTCCGGGCGTGCACCTTGAGGATGTGCTCCCTCCCCTTCACGTCGGGGGAGTCCACCACCACCTGGCGGTCGAAGCGTCCCGGGCGGAGAAGGGCCGGATCGAGAACGTCGGGACGGTTCGTGGCGGCGAGGAGGATGACCCCCTCGTTGGCTTCGAAGCCGTCCATCTCCACCAGGAGCTGGTTCAGGGTCTGCTCCCGCTCGTCGTGCCCTCCACCCAGGCCGGCGCCGCGATGGCGGCCCACCGCGTCGATCTCGTCGATGAAGATGATGCAGGGGGCATGGGCCTTCCCCTGTTCGAAGAGGTCCCGGACCCGCGAGGCCCCGACCCCGACGAACATCTCCACGAAATCCGAGCCGGACATCTGGAAGAAGGGGCGCCCGGCCTCTCCGGCCACGGCCTTGGCGAGGAGGGTCTTCCCCGTTCCGGGGGGGCCCACGAGAAGGACGCCCTTGGGGAGACGGCCCCCCAGGCGACCGAAGCGCTGCGGATCCTTCAGGAACTCGATGACCTCGGTCAGTTCTTCCTTCGCCTCATCGGCCCCGGCCACATCCTCGAAGGTGACCTTCGGGGTGTCGGGGGAGATGAGCTTGGCCTTGGAGCGCCCGAACTGGAAGGCCTTGTTGCCGCCTCCCTGCATGCTCCGGATGAACCAGAACCAGAAGAGGATGAGGATCACCCAGGGGAGGACCCACCAGAGGCCGGACCACCACCCGGCCTCGGGCCACTCGGCATTCACATGGATCCCCTGTTCCTGCCAGGCCAGGACCCGTTCTTCCGAGACGTCGGTGGTCACCTGCGACCGGAAGTTCCGGTACTCCTCTCCCTCGCGGGTAATGGAGGAACGGAGCGACCCCTCGATGCGCTTCCCTTCCACCACGAGGATGGAGTCCACGTTCCCCTCTTCCACCTGCCGGTTGAACTCGGTGGTGTCCAGGCTCACCCGGGGCTCGTCCTGCCCCCGGAGGAGGGAGAGCATGAGGAGGGGGAGGAGGATGAGAAGGAGCCAGAAGGAACCCACCCGGGACACTCTGGAGAGTCCCGGTCGGTTCGAATCCGGACGCTGTGGGCCCTGGTCGGCCATGGGCGAAATCGCTCGGTTCGCGGGGCACCGGCCTCCCGGAGGAGGTCAGAGGCTCCCGATGAAGGGGAGGTGGCGGAAGTTCTCGGCGTGATCCAGACCGTACCCCACGACGAACTCGCGGGGACAGTCGAAGCCCACCCAGCGGGCCTCCCGGTCCATCGTCACGAGACGCTTGTGGAGGAGGGTGCAGATCTCCAGGCTCCGGGGACCCCGGGCCTGGAGAAGGGGAACGAGGCGGTTCAGGGTGTTCCCGCTGTCGATGATGTCTTCCACGATGAGGACGTGCCGCCCCTCGAAGGAGGTGTCGGGGTCGTAGAGGAGGCGCACCTCTCCCGACGATACCGTGTCGCTGCCGTAGCTGGAAGCCACGAGGAAGTCCACCTGGAGCGGGAGCTGGATCGTCCGCACCAGGTCAGCCAGAAATATAAACGACCCCTTGAGGAGGCCCAACACCAGGAGCTTCTCTCCTTCCGGGTAGTGTTCCGTGATGGCCCTTCCCATGGCCCGGACCCGGGCCGCGATCTCCTCTTCCGAGAAGACCACCCGGCGAAAGGTCTCGGCACCCAACCTGCGGGCGACGCCTTCCGGGGAGGAGAGGAGGGAGGCGTCAGGCGGAGTCGAGGGCATGGAAGGCTCCCAGGGTCCAGGTCGGAGGGGTCGGCGAAGTGGCATCGGGGGCGCGGGAGGCGCGGGGCCAGATCCCGACCACGCAGACCACCTGACCATGGCGATCCACGAGAAGGGGGATGCGATCCCTCGCCTCACGAGAGACCCGCGCCGAGCCCAGAAGTTTCTTGAGGCGGCGACCCCCCGGAGCAAGGCGGTCGCCGGGGCGCCGGAGACGGATGTGGAGGGGAAAGGCGAGGTCCGAGGGGGAGAAGCGGGCGAGGAACTCGGCCCTTCCCTCCACGGAGAGGGGGGAGGGGCCCCATGCGAGGGTCCATCCCGCGCCCCAGCCCTCGACCTTCCCCTCCTCCGCCGGGGTGGCAATGGAGACCACGGGTGGGGCCCCGCTCCCGGCGATCCCCTCCCGCTCCTCCCCCTCCTCCCACCGCGTCAGCCGGAGGAGGTCGAAGTCCAGGGTGGCCCGGAGCCCGGGGGCCGGGACCAGGGAATGGCCACTTTCTCCCTGCATCACGAAGGCATCGAGCAGCTCGAGGCCCCGACGGCCGGGGCGGGTGCACAGGCGCCGCGCCAGGGCGCGGAGGAGTTCACGGCGAAGGGGCGGAGGATAGGCGCGGAGGGGTGCCCGGGCAACCTCGATGGCGAACCCGTGGGAGGCCTTCGGGGCGCCGGGGGTGTCGCGAGGCTCGAGAACGCGAAGCGCCGGCTCCAGGACTTCGGCCAGGACCACCTCGCGTCTCCGGGCCGCCCGCCCCAGCGCCCGCAGGGTGGATCGGGTTCCAGGGGAGGTTGACTCGAGCGCCGGGAGAAGGAGGTGGCGGATCCGGTTTCGCATGGGCCCGAGGTCGCGGTTCGTCGCGTCTTCCCGCCAGGTCAGGCCGTGCCTGCGGGCCCAGCGCTCCATCGCCTCTCCCGGCACCCCCAGGAGGGGTCGTTCGATCTGGAGGGTGGCATCTCCCGAAGGCGTCCCTCCCCCTGGTGCCTCCCCCCTCGGCGCCCCACGCACCGCACGAACCGGAGGAATCCCCGCCACCCCCCGGGGACCGGTACCGCGGAGGAGGCGGAAGAGGACGGTCTCGGCCTGGTCCTCGGCATGATGGGCAAGGAGAATGCGCCGGGCCCCGATCCTTCGGGCCTCGGCCTGGAGCGCCTGGTGGCGCGCCTCCCGGGCCGGTCCTTCCCCTCGGGGAGGGGGATCGAGGCGGACGACCCTGCACGGAACCCCCCACCCGCGACAGAGCCCCCGGACCCACGCCGCATCCCCCCCGCTCTCCGGCCGGAGGCCATGGTCCACGTGGAGCACGGCGAGGGAGGGACGCCCCGGGTGATGAAAGCGGAGGTAGTGGAGGAGGACCACCGAGTCTCTCCCACCGGAGAGTCCGACCAGGAGGGGAGGGGTTCGGTTCGGGGAAATCCCGGCGCCCCCCGGGTGTGTCGTACCGGGCGGGCTGCCCGTGCTCACCGGGCGCGCGGGGATCGCCCGGGGGAGGTGGCGGAGGCCATCATCCGGCCCCGGGCGGGAGGGGGCGGCCCGTTTCCTCGTGAAGCACCCGGGCCAGGAGGTCGGGGCGGTCGGTCTGGATCCCGTCCACCCCCCACCGGAGGAGGGTCCGCATGATCTCC
The DNA here is from genome assembly GCA_050485885.1 of Gemmatimonadales bacterium. Classification (GTDB taxonomy): domain Bacteria; phylum Gemmatimonadota; class Gemmatimonadetes; order Longimicrobiales; family Gaopeijiaceae; genus SKNW01. The sequence continues at coordinate 53,770 of JBJHCG010000014.1, forward strand.
GGGTCATCCACGGTCCAGACATGAACGGGAAGGTTCCGGCGCTGGGCCTCGCGGATGAATCGGGGCGTCGTCACCTGTCGCCCTTCCCACCGCCAGGGGATCTGGAAGGCGTCGGTGCGCGGGGTGTAGGGCCCGCCCCCGGGGAGACGGTGGGTGAGATAGAAGCGGGTGATCTGCGTGCGGGTCGCGGAGGAAGGCCCCCGGTACCCCATCCGACGGCCGCGCATGTCGTGGAATTCGGAGGCGTAGAGCACCCGGTCCGTCTCCCCCCGGGCATGGAGAAGGTCCACCAGGGGACGCGCGGCCTCCCGGGCCTTCGCATCCACATTGATCCGGACCCCGGGAAGGGCCTCCAGGAGCTCCTCGAAGCGGAGGATCCGGCATCCCCGGCCCCGAAAGGAGGGGCGCCCTTCGGGGTCGGTGAAGCCATGTCCGGCATCGAGGCGGCGAAGCGCCTCCCAGGTGAGGTCGGCCACCCGCCCGGTCCCCTCGGTGGTCCGGTCGACCGTGTCGTCGTGGATCACCACGAGGACCCCGTCGCGGGAGAGGTGGACATCGGTTTCGATCACATCCGCTCCCCAGGTCTGGAGGGCGGATGAGAAGGCTTCGAGGGTGTTCTCCGGGGCGAGCCCGGCACCTCCCCGGTGCGCGAAGAAGAGGGGAGCGCCGGCCAGGTAGGGGTGCCCCGGGCGCGGGGTCATGCCGGGTCCAGCGTCCCGGCGTCTTCCGGCGCGATCCCGTGGTAGGTCATGAGGGTCCGGTCGAGGAGGGTATCGGTCATGCGATGCTCCAGGGCGGCTCGGTCCCCGTCGGAGGGGGCGGCCTCCCGAACCTCCTCTTCCAGGTCGAGGAGGCGACCGGCCAGGAAGTTCAGGAGATCCTCCACCACCTCGGGCCGGGGGGAGGCAGGGGCCAGGGAATCGGGCTGGACCCGGGTCAGGAGGAGCCCCCGGACGTAGGCCAGAAACCCGGGGAAGGTGAGTTCGGGAAGGGGTCCCCCCTCCATGCGCTCCTCCTGGGTGACGTTTTCCCACTCCAGGTCATTCCAGTAGAGCTCCAGCGCTTCCTCGTAGAGGTAGCGTCGCCGGTCGGGGGTGAGGGGTACCTCCCCGTCGGAGGCCGGGGTCCGGAGGGGACGACCGGTGGTGGTGAGGAGGCGCTCCCTCCGCTCCTCCAGGAGTTGGGCGATGGCTTCGGCTCGGCTCATGACATCCACGAGGGGTGGAAGACGCTTCGGCCGCCGGACGACAGGGTCCGGAGCCGGATGGGGGAAAATACGCCGAGGGCCCCCTGGTCGGAAACCGTCCGGGGGGCCCTCGTTCGACGTCAGCGGCGCATCGGACCGGGAGGGTTCGGGCGCGACGCACCTTCCGGGAACCCCGACGCATCCACCGGTCCGGGTCCGCGGGGAGGCGGGAGATCACACGTTCGCGGTCTCGGTGCCTCAGTGCCGGAGGAGGGACTCGAACCCCCGACACGCGGATTATGATAGCGCGCGGGCCGTTTTCCGTCCAGACCCGTCCCGTATCGGGTTCTATCGCAAGGTATTGCAGTTCCGGGGGTTGAGGGTGGGCTCCCGTATCGCGCTGTATCGACCCCTGAATCCGTTTTCGGGCCGGTTGTATGACTTGTGTTGCACCGTTCACCCCCCGGCGGCGTGCGCGGTGGCTGTGTCCAGGAGGGCCCCCAGGCGGGCGGCGGCGGCCGTCTCCTGCCCCGGGAGGACGTGGGCGTACCGGGAGAGAGTGAACTCGACCGAATGGTGCCCCATGCGCTTCGAGACCACGGTGGGGAGCTCCCCGGCGGCTAGGAGGAGGGTGCAGGCCGTGTGCCGGAGATCGTACATCCGAAAGGCCGCCCGGAACCGGCGGCGGCGTCCCTCGCCTTCCCACGTCCCGAGCCCCGCCCCTTCCATGATCGGGAGGAAGTGCCTCCGGAAGACGTTCGGGTGCTGGAGCGGCTCCCCCGATTCCGTGGTGAAGATGAAACCGTGCCCCGGCCATGCCGGGCCGACCTTCAGGCGGAGGGTGGCCTGGGTGCGCCTCTCCTCGCGTAGGAGCTCGAGGGCCGCCGGCGGGAGTGTGACCTCCCGCCGGCCGTGCTTCGTCTTCGGTGCCGTGAGCTTCCATCCCTTTACCCCCCGCCGGGTCAGGGATCGGCGCACCTGGAGGGTGTCCCCCTCCAGGTCTTCCCAATGGAGGGCGTAAGCCTCGGAGGGCCGGAGGCCGCCTATAAGGAGGACGTACCAGAGAGCGGCCCACCGGTCGAGCTCGGCGACCCCCAGGAAGGCCCGGGCCTCCTCGGCGGTCATGGCCTTCGCCGAGTAGTCTTCGGCCGCCTCGGCGCCCCCCGAGGCGCTCGGGAGAGCCTTCCGGGCCAGGTGGGCAGGATTCCCGGCGAGAATCCCATCTTCTTCCGCGTCGGCAAGCGCCATGCGGAGGACTTGGTGCAGGTAGCGCACCGTCCGGGGCGAGAGGCTCCGATCCTCCGCGAGGAACCGGTACAGGGCCCGGAAGGCGCTCGGCGTGAGGCGGTCCAGGCGCATCCCGGCCAGGGGAGGAGCTCCTGCCGGCGGGTCGAGAATGTACCGGCGCACCACCCCCCGATAATCGTCCAGGGTGCGGGCCCGGACCCGCCGGGCCGCCACCTCCGAGAGCCACCGCTCGAGGTATTCGCCGAGCGGCTCCTTTGAAGGGAGGACGACGGCGCCGCTGTCCTTCTGCTTCTCCTGCTCACGGGCCCACTTCTTCGCGTCCCGCTCCCGTGGGAATGTGCGGGTGCGGATGACGTGCTTCCCGGTCCTGGGGTGCCGTCCGAAGCTCACCCGGGCGACCCACTTCCCTTCCTCCTTCTTCTGGATCGACGCCATGGCTCATCCCTCCCGGGGCGCCGGCCACAGAGTGCCGGCGAGTTCGGCGACCAGGACCATGTGCCGGGCCTCCTTCGGGTCCTGCTCGGACTCGGAGGAATACCCGACCAGGATCGCCAGGCCGAGGAGGGCCGAGAGGAAGGCCTCGGCCCGTTCGATCTCGGCCGCGACCTCGGGGGTGTCCGCGTACCTCGGACGGATCTTCGTCTCGAGCTCCTCCCGGGCCCGGCGGGCCACGGTGTCGAACTGATCGACGTATCCGCTCGGGGCCTCGACGTGCCTCCATTCCGCGAACGTGCGGGCGAAGGCGAGGACCGGCTCAAGGGTCCAGCGAAGCTCATTCCGGCCGTCGTGGGCGTGGATCTCTCGAACGTCACCCATGGCGCACCTCCCGGACCTCGCGGAGGAGGCGCTCCACGGCCTCGGAGGGATCTTCGGTGGGGTGGCCCTTCCAGGCGTCGGGGTCGGTCTCCCACGGGGCGGGCGAGGGCGCGGCCGGGCGCTGCCGAGGATCTGGGGCTGCAGTCGTGGTCTTCATGGTCTTCCTCCTGGAAGGCTTGACCATCGGGCCGCCGGCGGGGAGCTTCCATGGGAAGGGCGGCCTTCGGGTCGTTCTCGGAGGCCCTCCGGGGGGTTCGTTGGCGCGAGACCCCGGGGGGCATTCTCTTTATCGGTGAGTATCGCCCCGCCGTATACAGTATCGTTTACGGCTGTCCGCTTGTCAACTGACCCGTATACCGGCCCCGATGACGTTCCTCGAAGCAACCGACAGGCTGATGGCCCTGGGGGTTTCCCTTCCGGAGATCGCGACGGCCGTGGATCGAGGGGTGCAGAGCGTTCGTCAGGCCAGGATGGATCCGGCCAGCGACGGGTACCGAAAGCCCCCGCCCGGGTGGGCGCCCCTCCTCGCCGACCTCGCCCGATCCCGGGGGGCAGCGCTGGAGGCGCTTGCCCTGGAGATCGCCGGGGGCGGATAGAGGGTCCGCGTGTCACCTGGGAAGCCTTGCAGGACAACGGCTCCCCCGGGCGTATTCACGGAATCATACAGGCGGGACGTCCGAGCCATGCTCCTTCGCCCATCGCTCCGAGGCTTCACCCGTTCGGTCGTGGAACCCTTCGAAGAAGGCCCGTGACAGGGCCTCCCACCTCAGCTCCTCCACCGCCGGCGGGCCCGGGGCCCACCCGGGTGGGAGTCCGGGGCAGGGAGCGAGGAAGGCGAGGGCCTCCCCCCGGTGGACCGCCCCTCCGATCCACCCCCCTCCTGAACGGAACCGGAAGGGCCCCGTGCCGACCCGCGCCCATCGCCTCACGTCGGAAGCCCCAGGTCGTGCCGCTCCTGGGGGCTGAGAAGGCCCCCGAGTCCGAGGGGATCCACGCACCGCCGGAGGAGGCGCTCCACCCGCTCCTCCCGGTACCCGCCCCTCCAACTGTCCAGGAGACGAAGGGCCAGGGCGGTCCCCCGCTCCTCGAGCTCCTCATCCGTCCAGGCATCGAGGCCCCGTGTCGGAGAACTCCCGCTCGCGAACTGGAACCCCGGCGCCTTCACCCGGGGAAGCTGGATCCTATCCACGGGCGTCTCCCCCCGGCTCCACCGGGCTTCCCTCCAGGGCCTCGAGGAGACGAACGGCCTTGTCCGTCAGCACGCCGTGCAGCACGGCCAGGGCGCCGGCCTCCTGAGTGCGGAGCCACTTCGGATCCCGGAAGACCTCGGCCTGGGCCTTGAGGGTCGTGAGGTTCGCAGCCAGGTAGGACAGAAGGAGCCCCCCCACGTCCTCCGAGAACCCCGCTTCCTTCCGGGCGACCTTCTTCCATCGGCTGACGGTGGATTCCGAGACCCTGTATTCTCGGGCCACCTCGGAAACGCCCTGCCCGGCGAGGAGGGCGGCCATGACGGCCGCCCTCGTTTCCGGTGAGTAGTGTGCACCCATGTCGGGCCTCCTTTTTCGGTTTCGTTTCGCCCGGCTCAGGCGGCTTCGTCAGGCTCCGGCATCTCCCACGCGGCGACCCAGCGCCCGTTCCGCTCCACGAGCCCCGATGCCTCGGCGACCATGCGGCGGGCCACCTTCGTGGAGCGGCGCAGCTCCTCCAGGGCGCCCTCGGTAGCCACCCGAAGCGTAGCGAGCTGAGGGGTCCACCGAAGCTCTGCCCGAAGGCGGAAATGGTCGAACTGCTTGCGAGAGAGCCCGGTCGCCGCTGGGGGGGCCGAGAGCACGGCCCGCACCGCCTCAACATCCTCCAGAAGCTCCTCGAGCGCCGCGAGGCGCCGGCCAGCGGAGGTCCCGCGCACATGGTCCCGGATCTGAGCCGCGGCGAACGCATCGTTCGCACCACCGGGGACCGTCGCCAGCTCGCGCCGCGCCTCCTTCCCGAGATCCGTGAGGGCGTCCATGAGGACGCTCGTGCCCTGCTTGTCGTTCCGCTCGATCAGCTCCAGCGTGGTCCGAGCGGCCCGCGCCATCCCGTCGAGCTGGAGGGTGCGGTGGGAAGGGTCCAGGCCTTCGACCTTCTCCAGGTGCCGGCCGAGGCTCACCATCGCCTTCCGGGTGTCGTTCAGGTTGCCAGCGGTCTCGCGAAGGGCCGGGCTCTGCTCCGCCCACTCCGGCTTGAACATGGCGCCCACGGAGATCCGGACGGATGCTTCGGTGAGACGGGTTCTGGGCTTCGTGTTCGTCGGTCGCATTGGTGTGCTCCTTCGGTCAGGGTTGGGGGGTGTCACTCAGGGCCGTCAGCGCATCGCGCAGGGGCCCGGAGACAGAGGCGGGCAAGGTGAGGAGCCGGTCTCCCCACGAGGGGCGGGTGAAGGAGCCATCGGCTCCTCCGAACCCAACGGCGAGGCTCAGGGCCTCGGGGCGCCCCTGGGCGTCCCGGTGCTCGATGACCCGGAGGGTCTGGCCGCCGGGCCCGAGGGGAAGGTCCACCGTTCGGACGGTGGAGGTGTTCACGGTCATGGGTTGGGGCTCCGGAGGAGGTGGCGGAGGTAGGTCCAGAGGACCCGAGCGGAGAAGGCCAGGCGTTGCAGGTTGTTGCACCGGCCCTGAGAGGCCGCGCGGGCATTGGACTCTGGCGAGACATGCGGATCGGAGATCCGGTGCGGTGGGATCATTCGGAGGACCTCGAGCCGTCGGTCCAGGGGTCGTCCCATGGCACCGGTTGCGTCTCAGGGTCCCGGTTCCCGACCCCGTTCCCGGTGGTGTTGGGGGAGGGCCCTATAGGCCCCCCCCCACCCCGAGACGGTGGAAGGCCGGGGCCAGCTTCTCGGCGGTGCACGGTTTCGGGGATCCTTCGGGGGTCCGATCTCGACCCGTTCCCGGACCCGTTCCGACCCCGTTCCGTCACGTTCCCGCTTGGTTCCGGGGCGGTCAGGTACCACCGGTTAGACGATCCCGAACCCTGATTCTGAATCACGCCATGGGAGGCGAGCCGGGTGAGGGTGAGGGACACCTCCTCGGCCCTCCCCGACACGGCCGTCCGAACGGCCGTCGTGGATGCCCCGGGGGTACGCTCGAGGAACTCTCGGATCTGGCCCTCGAGGGTCATGGGTGCGCCCGTCAGGCGCACCTGGGCCCGTGCCCCGTCGCCGGCCATGGGGTCGCCCTGGAGGTAGAACGCCCAGGGCTCGACATAGAACCGGCCACGGTACGTCACCCGGCGAAGGTCCGGGTCCCCGGCGTCGGTCCCGAGGGTGGCCTCCACGTCCACGTTCGCGGGGATCGCGGTGGAGTCCCGAGCGTCTCCCCCGACCTTCGTCGCGTGGTGCAGGAGGACGACGGCGCAGGAGTAGCTCCGGGCGTAGCGCGTGAACTCGGTCATGACGGCCGTCCATGCGGCCGCGTCCCCGCTCTCGATCCCGAGCGTGCGGACGAAGGTCGGGAGGGTATCAATCACCAGGAGCTCGGGCGTGAACTCCTGGATCGCCCGCTCGAGGATCGGAAGGGGATCCCTTCCGTCCTGGGTCACGAGGAAGGCCTCCGGGTTGGCCCCGAAGGCCACCGCCTTCTTGGCCAGGTCCCCCGGGTGCTCCTCGGTGTTCACCCATATGACGGCGCCCGGCGGGCAGGTCTCAGCGAGGAACACCCCTCCTCGCGTCATGGCCGAGGCCGCAGCCACCGCCAGGGTGCTCTTCCCGCTTTTTTCGCGCCCGACAAGAAGGGTCACCCGTTCCCGCCAGGCCAAGCGCGGAATGATCGGGTCGGGTGGGAGGAGTAGCTCGGGGCGCTCCAGGTACTCCGCGAGGCTCCGCACCTGGGGATCCTCACCGTCTGGCAGGGCCTCACCGTCACCGTGGATCAGGAGGTGTCCCAGCTCGCGCCGCTCGCGGACCGGGAGGCGCAGGAGGTCGTGCGCGATGTTGCGAGCTGTCTCGGGTATCCACCCCCGCCCTGCCTGGAGGAGGTCCGTGGCCGAGTCGAGGGCCCCTCCGGTCATGGACCACCCCCATCCTCGAGGTGGCGGACGAGAGCCAGGAGCCGCCGATAGTGGTCGGCCACTCCCCGGGGGTCCGGGCCCGCGCCCCGCAGGAGGGAGGCCGCGAGGTGCGAGGCCTCGGCCGGGGTGAGGTGCAGGAGCACCACCCCGCCGGCCTCCGGGGCCTCCTCCAGGGCCCGGAGGAGCCTCAGGGTCGCCCGGTGGGGATCCATCACGCTGCCTCGGCTCCAGACCCGGACGACGAGAGCGCGGCCTCGATCTCGGACGCACGGAACCGCACCACCCGCCCGAGACGCACGCACGGGATCCTCCCGGCTCTCGCCAGGACGTACACGGTGTTGAGGGCCAGCCCGAGTTTTTCGGCGACTTCGGGTGCTGTCATGAGGTCTTCCATTTTTCCTCCCTTGGATGGGGAACAAAAAAAAGGGGCGCCTCACGGTCTCGCGACCGCGGAGCGCCCCTCTGGGCATTCGGATTGTGTTAGGGAGGCATTGTGCGCCTCTCCATTTTCCTGCCCCCCGTGGGGCCGTTCCGGGCCCTCGGGGATTTCCTACCTCCGCAATGTATCGGGGAGGAGCGACGCGACGCAAGGTGGGATGCGGGCGTGTTCCTCCTGCCCTCCTCGAACGCTCTCCTTGGGCTCTGTATGACCCGTGTTGCACCTGGGGCACGAAAACGCCCCCCCAGCCGAGGGCCGAGGGGGCGGGAAGCCTTGCGGGGCTTTGAGTGCCGGAGGAGGGACTCGAACCCCCGACACGCGGATTATGATTCCGCTGCTCTAACCGACTGAGCTACTCCGGCTTGGAGAACGAAAATCCTACCGTCGGGAGGCCCCGGTGTCAACCTCCTCCTCCCCCGGTTCGGCCCGGTCCGCGAAGCGGTAGAGGACCTCCCCCGGCCGGATCATTCCCCACTCCTCCCGGGCCAGCCGCTCCAGCGTCCGGGGGTCGTGTTCCAGCGCCTCCACCCGCGCCTCGAGGCGCCGTGCGTCCTCCTGCAGGAGGGCAAGCTCGGCCTCGGCCCGGTCCAGGTGGGCCGCGTTGTTCCGGGCATCGACCATGGAGTACTCCCCGCCGAAGACCGCCCAGTAGGCGGCCAGGACGAGGAATCCCGGAAGGAGAAGTCGGCGCATGGCGATAAGTCCGGAAGGGGAAGGCGGAAGATGGCTCAGGGGGACCGCAGGCTCACCCGAAGAGGGTGCGGCCCGGGTACCGGGCCCGCCCGGCAAGCCGCTCCTCGATCCGGAGGAGCTGGTTGTACTTGGCCACGCGATCGGTCCGGGAGGCCGAACCCGTCTTAATCTGGCCGGCTCCGGTCGCCACCGCCAGATCGGCAATGAAGACATCTTCCGTCTCTCCCGACCGGTGGGAGATGACGGAGCGGTATCCGGCGGCCGAGGCCATCCGGATCGCCTCCAGCGTCTCGGTGAGGGTACCGATCTGGTTCACCTTGATGAGGATCGCGTTCCCCACCCCCTCCCGGATCCCTCGTTCCAGGATTTCGGGGTTCGTCACGAAGATGTCGTCCCCCACGAGCTGGACCCGGTCCCCTGCGGCGGCGGTGAGGGCCTTCCAGCCTTCCCAGTCGTTCTCGTCCATGGGGTCCTCGATGGAAGCAATGGGGTAGCGCCCCAGCCAGTCCATCCAGAACTCCACCATGGCCCCCCGGTCGCGTCGCTCCCCCGACGACCACCGGAAGGTGTACCCGTGCTCGTCGTGGAACTCGGAAGCGGCGGCATCGAGGGCCAGAACCACCTCTTCGCCGGCCCGGTATCCCGCGCGCTCGATGGCCCGGAGAATCACCTCCACCGCCTCCTCGTTGCTCCCCAGGTCGGGCGCGAAGCCCCCTTCATCGCCCACCGCCGTCCCGCGTCCCTGCTCGGAAAGCACGTGCTTGAGGTGGTGGAAGATCTCCACCCCCATGCGGAGGCCGTCGGAGAAGGTCTCGGCCCCCAGGGGCATGATCATGAACTCCTGGATGTCCACATTGTTGGGGGCGTGGGAGCCACCATTCAGGATGTTCATCATGGGAACGGGGAGGAGGTCCGCCTCGTTGCCCCCCAGCGAGGCGAAGAGGGGAAGCTCCCGGGCCCGGGCCGCAGCCCGAGCGGAGGCGAGGGAGGCCGCCAGGAGGGCGTTGGCCCCGAGCCGCCCCTTGTTCGGCGTGCCGTCGGCCGCACGGAGGGCCTGGTCCACACCCTCCTGGTCCCCGGCATCCAACCCGCGGATGGCCTCGGCCACCGGGCCCACCAGGTTCCCGACGGCGGTGCGCACCCCTCGCCCCAGGTAGCGGGCGGGGTCGCCATCGCGAAGCTCGACGGCCTCATGCTCTCCGGTGGAGGCCCCCGACGGAACGGCTGCCCGCCCCATGGCACCCCCTTCCAGGACCACCTCCGCCTCCACGGTGGGGTTCCCCCGCGAGTCCAGGATTTCCCGACCTCGTACCTCCACGATCTTGAGCTTGCTCACACCCGATTCTCCATTGGATCGGTAGATGGATCGGCGTCCTCCTCCTCGCTCCGGTCCTCGTCGGAGGAGGGGGCTTCGCCGGAAGGAGTGGGGGAGATCGCCTCCCCCGGGGTCTGCGGAACCGGCTCCGGCCCGGGTTCACCGTCCGGGTCCTCCATGAGGGCCAGAACCTCCCGGCGGGCCCGGGCCAGGACCATGTCCCGGTGGCCCGTACCCAGCCCGGCCAGCTCGAAGGGTTCGCCCACCCGGACCCGGATCTCGCCGGGCTGGATCCGGAAGGCGCCCTTTCGCATCACGGCCCGGCTCCCGGAGATCCCCACCGGAAGGATGGGAACCCCCGTCTGGAGAGCCAGGACGAAGGCTCCCTTCTTGAAGGAGCGGAGGCGTCCGTCGGGAGAGCGGGTTCCCTCGGGAAAGAGGATCACGTTCAGCCGTTCGTCCCGGATCCGGGCCCCGGCCTCGTTCAGGGAGCGCACGGCTTCCGCCCGGTCCCCCCGGTTTACCCGGATGTGTCCGCAGGTCTCCCACGCCGCACCGAAGAGGGGGATGCGACGCAGTTCCTCCTTGGCCACGAAACGGGCCCGCCCCGGCAGGAAGCCGGCCAGAACGAAGACATCGAACCAGCTCTGGTGGTTGGCCACCACGACGAGGGGGCGGTCCAGCTTCTCCCGGTCCGCCCCCTCGAGCCGCACCCGGACGCCGGAAAGCCGGACCATGGCCCGACCCCAGAAGGCCGAGGCCCTGGAGCAGTGGTCGTGGGCCCAGGGGGCCCGGATGAGCCCACTGAAGCGCACCCAGCTCGAGAGCGCCAGGGTGAGGACGACCCCTGCAAGGAGTACGAAGGTGGTTCGAATCAACCGGAAAGCCCCTGGGCGGCGTCGGAAGCGGGATCGGGGGTGCGAGGGGGCGGGTCCGGAGGCGAGGCGGGCGAAGGGGCAAAGTGATCCCACCCCCCCCGGGTGAGCCGCTTCGGAGCGTCTCCGGGTTCGGCGCGCAGCCAGACCCCCTCCCCTTCCACCACCCATCCCACCGGGGACAGCGAAAGATCGAACCGTTCGGTGAATTCCTCCACCCCGGAGCCTTCGAAGGACGGTGGGAGGGCCACGAGGAGTTCGTAGTCCTCACCCCCGTGCAGGACCTCCGAAAGCCCAGGATCCGGGGTCGGATCGCGGGTTTCCGGGCCGCCGAAGGCGATCTGCCGGAGGGCATCGGCTTCGAGGACCACCCCGACCCCCGAGGCGGCGGCGAGGTGGCCGGCATCGCCCGCCAACCCGTCGGAGAGGTCGAGGCCGGCCCGGGCGCCCCCGTGTGCCTGGAGCCAGAGGGCCTGGGGAATGCGCGGGAGGGGTCGGACGAAGGCCTGGCGAGCCCGGGGGTCGGGCTCCCCCCCTTCCGTCCAGGCCCGAAGCGCCGCGGCGGCCCCACCGAGGCGCCCGGTGACCCAGAGCCGGTCCCCGGGGCGGGCCCCGGTTCGGAGGAGGGGATGCGCCGTCCATCCCACCACGATCACGTCGACCACCGCCGGCCCCGGGCTCCGGGTCAGGTCTCCCCCGAGGAGGGGAGCCCCGGCCGCCCGGGCCGCTTCCGTGACGCCAGCCATGAGATCCTCCGCCATCTCCCCCTCTCCCGGGGCCGCCACCGAGGCCAGGAGGCCCAGCGGGGTGGCGGCCATGGCGGCCAGGTCGGAGAGGGCCGCGGCGGCGGCGCGGTGGCCGGCCTCCCGGGCGGTGATCCAGTCCAGCCGGAAGTGCACCCCCTCTACCGCCATGTCGGTGGAGAGGACGACCCCCCCGCCCTCGGGCGAGGCCAGGACCGCGGCATCGTCCCCGGGCCCCACGAGCACGGCGGGTCGGGCGCCGGAGGCCGGGGTGGGAGGCGGAGGGCCGCCCGATGACCCCGATCCGGAGGCCGGTGGAGGAGCCCCCCCGGGTCTCCTCGATCCGGGATTCACAGGGGGTCCCCCCCCCGTCGGCTCCGAACCGGGGGGATTCCCCCCGACGCCGGCCATGGCCAGGATGCGGCGGATCCGGTCGAACTCGGCCCCTGCACCGAGCCGGGGGCCCTCGTCCCCCCCCGGGGAGGGTTCGGTGCGGGGAGGAGGGGGGGGGCGACGGTCGGAGGTCATCGAGGAGCCGGGAGGACGAAGAGGATGGCCGGATCCCCCTCCGCCGGAAGGGGGGCCGCTTCGGCGCAGGCATCCACCACCCGGGGGAGGGCGTCCAGCAGATCGGAAGGGAGAAGGGTATGGGGACCCCTCCCGCTCGCTTCCGCCGTTTCCCCGGTCAATTGAAGGGCAAGCCCTCCCGCCACGCGGGCCGTGCACCCCCGGGCCAGGAGGGCTCCGGCCACCCCGGAAAGGACATCGCCCATCCCCCCGCGGGCAAAGGCCGAGCCCCCGGAGGAACTGACGAGAAGGGGAGCTTCTTCTTCATGGCCCCCCCCTGCCACCAGGGAGGGCGCCCCCTTGAGGAGGCAGCCTCCCTTCCACCTCCGGGCCGCCGTCCGGGCCCGGGCGCCGGCCCACCCTTCGTCCGCACCCTCACCGGGGAGGATCCGCGCCATCTCCCCGGGGTGGGGGGTGAGGAGAAGGCGGGACGGCCGGGCCGGGAGGGTCGGCCCCAGGTCGCCCCTCCCCAGGAGGGTGAGGGCGTCGGCGTCGAGGAGGAGCCCCCGGGTCTCGCCGTCGCCGATCTCCCGCCACCGGGCCAGGACCCGGAGGAGCGCCCGGGCCGGACCTCCCTCCGGATCGAGCCCCATCCCCGGCCCCGCCACCACGGCGTCGGAAGCCTGGAGCGCCTCGTCCAGCGACGCCTCGTCTTCCGGATCCAGGACCATGGCCTCGGGGAGATGGTCGTGGAAGACGGAGCGGTGGGCCGGGTGGCAGGCGACCCGGAGCATCCCGACCCCGGTGCGAAGCGCCCCCCGGGCGGCGAGGAGGGCGGCACCGGCCATGGCCTCGCCTCCGGCCACGAGGAGGAGCCGGCCCACCGCGTTCTTGTGGGTGTCGAGGGGGCGCGGGGGGAGGTTCGCCCGGGCCCACCCCGGGGTGAGAAGGGCCGCCCCGGCATCGCCCGACCGCCAGGGTGGGAAGCCGATCTCGAGCACGATCACCGACCCTGCAACGCCTCGCCCGGGGTGCAGGAGGGTCCCGAGCTTGGGCGCACCGAAGGCCAGGGTCCAGGTGGCGGGAAGGACGGCCCCGGGCACCGCCCCCGTGTTCGCCACCACCCCGGTGGGGAGGTCCAGCGCCACCACCGGCAACGTCCGCGCCTCCACCCAGGAACGCAGGGCCTCGATCCACCCGGCCACGGGCTCGCGCGGGGCCGAAGTGGGACCGGTCCCCAGGAGGGCATCCACCAGGAGCACGGGGCCCAGGCGGTCCAGAAGGGCGGGGAGCTCCGCGGGCGAAGGGAGCACCTCTGCCGGGAGGGCGTGCCCATGGAGGAGGGGGTCGTCCAGCGCCCGATCGGGGTGGAGGAGAAGATGGACCCGCCGCCCCCGCGCCTGGAGGGTGCGGGCAAGGACAACCCCGTCCCCCCCGTTCTTCCCCGCCCCGGCAAGCACCACCACGGAGCCGTGGGGGGAGCCGGGACGGCGGGCCCGAAGAAGGTGCTCCACCACCGAGGCCGCACCCCGCCCGGCGCTCTCCATGAGGACGGATCCGGCGATCCCCTGCTCCGACTGGGCCCGGGCATCGAAGTCCGCCGCCTCGTCCCCGGTGGGAAGGGAGAGGAGGAGGTCGTCGCCGCGGGAGGGGGGCCCGAAGGGGTCCACCCTACTTGAAGCTCTGCCCGATGGCCCGGCCGAAGGTGATCTCCCCGTTGTCGATGCGGATGTTGAATCCGCACTCGGGGTTCGAACAGACCCAGGCCTTGAAGCGGATGGGCGCCCCGTCCCGACCGTAGTCGGAGAGGGGAAGGAGAAGGCCTGCGTCACACTTCTGGCAACGGGGAAACCTCGACTCTTCGTTCATCACCACCCTTCCCATCCTCCTGGTCTGGCCCCCCGCCCCGGGGCGGTCGGAGGGGTCGGTCCCATGCATCCCCCGTCGGCGGTGTGGGGGGTCCGGGGGCAGGCGGCAGCCCCCCCCGGGTCCGGAAATCGGCCCTTCAACCCCCGGCGCACCAGGGATAGTTCCGCTCGAAGACCTCCTCGAAGTCGAAGAGCCCCTCGAAGTCCCGGGGGTGATCCCCCTCCTGCTTCACGAGGATCCCTGCTTCCACCAGGGTGAAGACCACCCCGCCCAGATCCTCGGTGGCATGGATCCCCCAGTGTCCGAGGACCGTGCGGGCCAGGAGGCCGAAGCGGGCCAGGGCCAGATCGCGCACCCCCTCCGCCAGCTCCCTTCCGGAGATGTGACGCGGGCGGTCGAGCCCCTCCATCACCCGCTGCAGCGCAGCGAGGGTGAAGCGGTAGGCGCCCGGGTGGAAGCGGGGATTCCGCTCCCGGAGGGCATCCAGGGTGGCATCATCGACCAGGACTTCGTTCATGACGCCAATCTTTCACCCTCCGGGGAGGTACGCCAGCCCCCGGGGTGCCCCGGCGGTCCCGGCGCTCCTCATGCCGCGTCCTCCCCCACGAGGTCGGGGTAGAGGGGGAAGCGCCCGGCGAGCGCCCTCACCTCGGCCCGGACCCGGTCCCGGACCGCCCCGGAATCGGGCGCCTCCAGGATGTCGGCGATCCAGTGGGCCACCTGGGTCATTTCGTCGGGTCCCATGCCCCGGGAGGTGAGGGCCGGGGTCCCGATACGGAGCCCCGAGGTGACGAAGGGAGAGCGGGGCTCTCCGGGGACGGTATTCTTGTTCACCGTGATCCCGGCCGCCTCCAGCGCCTCCTCCCCGGCCTTCCCCGTGAGCTCGCCCCGGTCCCGGAGATCCACCAGGACGAGGTGGTTGTCCGTCCCCCCGGAGACGAGGGTGAAGCCCCGGGCCATGAGCCCCTCGCCCAGGGCCCGGGCATTGGCCACCACCGCCCGGGCGTAGTCTCCGAACCCGGGCTGGAGCGCTTCCTGGAAGGCCACGGCCTTGGCCGCGATGATGTGCATGAGCGGCCCTCCCTGGGTCCCGGGGAAGACGGCCTTGTCCACCGCCTTCGCGTGCTCCTCCCGGCAGAGGATGATCCCCCCCCGGGGGCCCCGGAGCGTCTTGTGCGTGGTGGTGGTCACGAAGTCGGCGTGGGGCACGGGGCTCGGATGGACCCCGGCGGCCACGAGCCCCGCGATATGGGCCATGTCCACCAGGAGGAGGGCCCCCACCTCCCGGGCGATCTCGCCGAAGGTGGCGAAGTCCAGGGTCCGGGCGTAGGCGCTGGCCCCGGCCACGAGGAGGCGGGGCTGGACCTCCCGGGCCCGGCTCCGGACCTCCTCCATGTCGAGACGACCGTCGGACTCCCGCACCCCGTAGAAGTGGGCCTCGTAGAGGATGCCCGAGGCATTCACACGGGACCCGTGGGTGAGATGCCCCCCGTGGGAGAGGTCCATCCCCAGGATCCGGTCACGGGGCTTAAGGAAGGCCAGGTACACGGCCATGTTCGCCTGGGCCCCGGAGTGGGGCTGGACATTCGCATGCTCGGCTCCGAAGAGGCGAAGGGCCCGGGACCGGGCCAGCTCCTCGGCCTGGTCCACGAACTCGCATCCCCCGTAGTAGCGCTTCCCGGGGAGCCCCTCGGCGTACTTGTTCGTGAGGACGGTCCCGGCGGCCTCCAGCACGGCCCGCGACACGAAGTTCTCCGAAGCGATGAGCTCGAGCCCCTCGGCCTGCCTCCGCCCTTCGGCCATCACGGCCTCCAGGAGCTCGGGGTCGGTGGCGGCCAGGTGCGGGTAGGGGTGGGGTGCGGAGGCCATGGGCGGTCCGTGCTGGAGGGAGGGGTTCGTCCGGGAGGAAAGGACCGGGTTACACGAAGCTGCGGTTCAGGTGCCGGACGCGGAGGATCCGCTCCTCGGCAATCCGGTCCGCCGCCACCGCCGTGGGGACCTCCTCCTCCTCGGCATGGGCGAAGATCCGGTGGAGGGTGCCATAGATCTCCCCGGCCTTCCGCTTGCTCCGCTCCGGGGTCCAGTCGTGGATCTCCCCGTACACATTGATGAGCCCCCCGGCATTGATCACGTAGTCGGGCGCGTAGAGGATGCCACGCTCGTGCAGCTCGTCGCCATTGCGGGGGTGTGCCAGCTGGTTGTTCGCCGCACCGGCCACCACCTGCACCCGCAGCACCTTCAGGGTGTCGTCGTTGATCGTGGCGCCCAGGGCGCAGGGGGCATAGATGTCGGCCTCGATGGCGTAGATGGCATCGGGCGCCACCACGGTGGCGCCGAAGTCGTCCCGCACCCGGGCAATCCGCCCCTCGTCGATGTCGGTCACGGTGAGGCGGGCGCCCTCGTCATGGAGGAAGGCGCAGAGGTGGTACCCCACATTCCCGAGCCCCTGCACGAGAACGTGACGCCCCTCCAGGGAAGCCGTCCCGAACTTCCGCTCCGCGGTGGCCCGGATCCCCTGGTAGGTCCCGAAGGCGGTGACGGGGGAGGGATCGCCCGAGCCCCCGTACACCCCCACCACGGCATCCGTCTCCATCCGGACGAACTCCATGTCGTCGACGGAGGTGCCCACATCCTCGGCCGTGATGTAGCGGCCCCCGAGGGATTCCACGGCCCGGCCGTGGGCCCGGAAGATCATCTCCCGGTCCCGGGTCCGGTTGTCACCGATGATCACCGACTTTCCGCCTCCCAGGGCGACCCCGGCCACCGCGGCCTTGTACGTCATTCCCCTGGCCAGGCGAAGGGCATCGATGATGGCCTCCTCGTCGGAGGCATAGGTCCAGAAGCGGGTCCCGCCCAGGGCCGGTCCCAGCGTCGTGTCGTGGATCGCGATGATCCCCTTGTACCCGAGTTCGGGCTCGGACCAGAAGACGATCTGTTCATGGCCGTAGTCGGCAAGGGTCTCGAAAAGCTTCATCGGAAGGGGCTCCAGCAGTTCGGATCGTGAACCAGTGTTCGGATCGTGAGGAAGTGGCGGAAGGAAGAGGCGGCGCCCTCAGGCGTCGCTCCCCTCCCGCACGAGGGCCCGGGCCGTGACCCAGCGGAGGACTTCGTTCGTCCCCTCGTAGATCTCGGTCCCCTTGGCATCGCGCATGAGCTTCTCAACCGGGTAGTCGCGCATGTACCCGTATCCGCCGAAGATCTGCACCGCCTCGTCGGCAGCAAAGGCGGCGGCTTCGGAGGCGGCCACCTTGGCCATGGCCGCGGCCGCCTCCAGAGAGCGGGGCGCGTGGAGCCCCGCGTCGAGGGTGTGGGGGGCCCGGAGGTCGTCCCCGGCGGCCTCCACCCGGGCCGCGGTTTCCAGGAGGAGGGCCCGGGCTCCGGCCAGCCGGGTGGCCATGGTCCCGAGCTTTTCCTGGATGCCCCCGAAGGCATGAAGGGCGCGGCCGAACTGTTCCCGCTCACCGGCGTAACGCACGGCGTGCTCCAGGGCGGCGGCGCCGATCCCCAGGGCCTGGGCTGCCACGAAGAGGCGACCATGGACCAGGGCATCCCGGGCCACCGCCCACCCCTCGCCTTCCCCCGCGAGGCAGGCCTCCGAAGGCAGGTGCACCCCGTCGAAGGCCACCCCGACCGTTTCGGAGGCACAGAGCCCCAGTGTGGTCTCCCGCTCCAGGATCCGGATCCCCGGGGTGTCGCGGGGAACGAGAAAGGCGGTAAAGCGGGGCTCGACTTCACCTTCCTCCTCCGGGGCGCCGAGGCGCCCGGCCTCCCGGGCCCCGGCATCGGTGCGGGCAAAGACGAGGAGGAGGCCGGCCCGGTCCCCATTCGTGACCCACCGCTTCTCGCCATTGAGGACCCATCCCCCCTCGTCGGCGGGCTCGGCCCAGGTCGTGAGGGCGGTCACATCGCTCCCGGCCTCGGTCTCGGAGAGGGCGAAGGCCCCCAGCGCCGTGCCGTCGGCCAGGAGGGGGAGCCAGCGATCCTGCTGCTCCGGGGTGCCGAAGGTGACGAGCGAACGGGTCACTGGGCCGGTGTGAATGGCCACCGAAAGCCCCACCGAGGCTTCCCCCCACGAGAGGGCCTCCACCGCGAGGAGGGCCGTGGGGAGATCGAGGGCGAGTCCTCCGCAGCTCTCCGGGGCACGGAGGCCGAGAAAGCCCACCTCGGCCAGGCTCCGGAAGACCTCGTTGGGAAGGTGCCGGGCGGCATCCCACGCCTCGGCATGGGGGCGGAGTTCCCCCTCGGCGACTTGCCGGGCCAGGGCCCGGATCTCGAGCTGCTCTTCGGTGGGAAGGGGCATCGGGGCGATCGCCTCGGTCATGCGTAGCGGTGGAAGCCGCGCCCGGACTTCCGTCCGAGCCAACCGGCTGCCACGTACTTGCGAAGGAGGGGGGAGGGACGGTAGCGGTCGTCGCCCAGCTCCCGGTGAAGGACCTCGAGAATGTTCAGGCAGGTGTCGAGCCCGATGAGGTCCGCCAGCGCCAGGGGGCCCATGGGATGGTTCATCCCGAGCTTCATGACGGTGTCGATGGCCTCGGGTTCGGCGACCCCCTCCATGAGGGCGAAGACCGCCTCGTTGATCATGGGCATGAGGACCCGGTTCGACACGAAACCGGGGAAGTCGTTCACCTCCACCGGGGTCTTCCCCATGGCCCGGGAGAGGGCCACCACCGCCTCGGTGGTGGCATCGTCGGTGGCGAGCCCCCGAATCACCTCCACGAGCTGCATGACCGGAACCGGGTTCATGAAATGCATCCCGATGACCTTCTCCGGGCGCTTCGTCCGCGCCCCGATCTCGGTAATCGAGATCGAGGAGGTGTTGGAGGCGAGAACCGCGTGCTCAGGGGCGTGGGCGTCGAGGTCGGCGAAGATCTCGTACTTGAGCTCGGCGATCTCGGGCACGGCCTCGATGGCCAGATCCACCTCGGCCACGGCCCCACTCCGGTCGGTGGCGGTGGAGATCCGGCCCAGGGCCGCCTCCTTCGCCTCCACGGTGACCTGCTCCTTCTTCACCTGCCGGTCGAGGTTCTTCCCGATGGTGGCCATGGCCCGGTCGAGGGCCCCGGCCTCCACATCCACGAGGCGGACCTCGAGGCCGGAGAGGGCGGCCACATGGGCGATCCCGTTCCCCATGGTCCCGCTCCCGATCACCGCCACCCGCTGGATGGCCCTTCCTGCATCCGTCGTCATCGTCGATCACGCTCCTGTTGGACCCTCCGGGCGGAGGGCTTCCGTGTTGCGGGACGCGCATCCGGGCGGGGGCATCCCCCCCCGGGTTCGCGCTTCGGCCCGCCTTGTCTCCGTCGCGTTCCCTTCCGGCCTCCGACCGAGGCCGCATCCAGCCCCGGTCCGGGGCCCGCATCCGTCTCGTGTTTCCGTTGCGGCTCACCCGCCGAGGAGGAACGCCGCGGCGTAGAGGAGGAGGAGCCATCCCCCCACCGCAGCGAACCAGCCCGCCGGAAGGGGGACGGCACCCTTCCCTCCTTGCCGCTCCTCCTCCGACGCCGCAGGCCCCGGGGAGCCCTCCGCGAGACCGCCGGTCCCGCCGGCTCCTCCCCGGGAGAACCGCGGGCTTCCCCGCTCCCGGTCCACCCCGTTCCCCACGCGCTTCGCCCCGTCCTGCTTCAGCGCCTCCAGCCGGGCCCCTCGGGCGCGGAGCTCGGCGAGCCCCTCCCGGGCGCCGCGGCCTCCGAGGGCCTGGCCGAGCCAGGCCGAGGCTGCGGCGAGGAGGGCCAGTACTCCGGCGGTGAAGAGGGTGAGAAGCCAGACCTCCCAGGGCCCCTCCCATCCCACGCCTTCGCCTCCCCGTCCCCCCCGCCAGGTGAGTCCCGGAACGAGGCGGGCGAAGAACCCCGCCAGCAGGGCCACGCCCCCCGCCGCACCCGCCGATCCGAGGAGGAAGCGCCGGCCCGCCCTCATCCTCCTCCGCCGCCCTGTTCACCCGCTGGCGTCCCGCCCAACGAGCCCCGGGCGGCCCCTCCCCCGGAGCGTGGGGACCCCCCTCTTCTCGTTCGACGGCCCCGGTCCCCGCCAGGGGGGAGACCAGGGCCGTCGTCCTTCCTCACTGCGCCTCCACCGCCTCAGCTGCGGCTGATGGAGAGGGCCACCGCATTCCCTCCACCAAGGCAGAGGGTGGCGAGCCCCGTGGAAAGCTCCCGGTCCTCCAGCGCGTGGAGGAGGGTCACGAGGACCCGGGCGCCGGAGCACCCGATGGGGTGGCCGAGAGCCACCGCGCCCCCGTGGACGTTGACCCGCGCGGGGTCCATCTCCAGCGCATCCATGTCGGCCAGGGCCTGCACGGCGAAGGCCTCGTTCACTTCGAAGAGATCGTAGTCTCCGATGGAGGTCCCGGCCTTCCCCATGAGGTTCCGCACGGCGGTGATGGGAGCGAAGAAGAGGTCCCTGGGCTCGGTGCCCCCGGAGGCGTAGTGGTCGATCCGCGCCCGCACCTGGAGGCCGTGGGCCTGGGCAAAGGCCAGGGAGGTCACCACGAGAGCGGCAGCGCCATCGTTCAGCCCCGGGGCATTCCCGGCGGTGACCACAAGGTTCTCGATCCCCTCGGGAGCATCGGAGGGGAAGGCCGGCCGGAGCCGGGCCAGCGCCTCCAGCGAGGTATCGGCCCGGGGGCTCTCGTCGGTGTCCACCACCGTGGTCCCCTTCCTCCCGGCGATCTCCACGGGGACGATCTCGGCGGCGAACTTCCCCGATTGGATGGCGGCCACCGCCTTCTGATGGGAGGCGAGGGCGAAGTCGTCGGCGGCCTCCCGGGTGATCCCCGCCCGGTCGGCGGTGTACTCGGCATGGCCTCCCATGTGGCAGTCGCCGAAGGCGCACCAGAGGCCGTCATGGATGAGGCCGTCCTGAACGGTCTGGTCTCCGAACTTGACCCCGCCCCGCATTCCGCGGAGAAGGTGGGGGACATTCGACATGGACTCGAACCCGCCGGCCACCGCCGCCTGCAGATCGCCGGCCCGGATCCCCTGCGCCGCGAGCATCACGGCCTTGAGCCCCGAGCCGCAGACCTTGTTCACGGTGACGGCCGGGAGGGTGGCGGGGAGTCCCGCCCGGATGGCGGCCTGACGGGCCGGCGCCTGCCCGGCCCCGGCCTGGACCACGTTCCCCAGGATCACCTCGTCGAGGGCCTCCGGATCCACTCCGGAGCGCTCGACGGCGGCTTTCACGGCCACGGCCCCGAGGTCGGGTGCGGCCAGGGGCGAGAGGCCACCCAGGAACCGCCCGATGGGCGTTCGGGCACCACTCACGATCACCGGGATCCGGGAAGGGTCGGTCATCAGGAACTCCACGTTTTTTCGATCGGGGCCCGCCGATCCCGGCCGAGGGCCCGGGGAGCGGGAGGAGGGCGCAGGGTCCGGAAGCCCACCCGGGGGCCGCACCACGGAAAGTCCCGCGTGCGCCGATTCCTCTGCAGCCTGAAAAAGATAGGAAGAAACCCGCGACGGGTCACCTCTCTGCCGGGACTACACGAGTCCGCTGGCGTCGGGAGCCAGCCGTCCCCATGCCTCCACCGGGTCGTGCTGGAGGAGGAGAAGCCAGTCCTCCTCCCTCGCGCGCTCCCAGAGGGCACGCTTCGTCTCGAGGGTGACGAGGGGCTCCAGGTCGTACCCCATGATCCAGGGAAGGGGGATGTGGGCAGCGGTGGGGCAGACATCCCCGAGAAAGCAGGCGGTTTCGCCCTGGGAGTGGAGGAGAACGGACTGGTGGTGCGGGGTGTGGCCGGGGGTGGGGAGCACCCGGATGCCACGGGTCACCTCCGCCTCCCCCCTCACTGTGCTCCAGAGTCCGGCAGCCGTGAGCGGGGCAAGGTTCTCCTCGGGGTAGGAGGCCCGGACCCGCTCGTTGGGGGAGGCGGCAAAGGCGAGCTCCCCCTCCTGGACCACGTGCTTCGCCCGGGGGAAGGCGGGCTCCACCGTGCCGTCGGGGCGGCGCACCGTGGCCCCTCCGGCATGGTCGAAATGGAGGTGGGTGAAGAGGACGATGTCGATGTCGTCGGGGGCAAAGCCCGCCGCCCGAACGGCATCCTCCAGACGCGTCGGGTCTCCCTCGTTCTCGACGCCGTAGATCTCGCGGAAGCGGGCACTCCCCTTGTTTCCGATCCCCGTGTCGATGAGGACCAGGGCTTCCGGGCCCTCCACCAGGAGGCAGTTCAGCGCCAGGGGGATCCGGTTCCGCTCGTCGGGAGGGATCTTCCGCTCCCAGAGGGGGCGGGGCACCACCCCGAACATGGCCCCCCCGTCGAGACGCTGGAGCCCGGCGTCGAGAAGGTGGAGGCGAAAGGCGCCGAGGTCGCGGGAGCGAACGAGGGGGGGAGGCGGGGGGGAGGACATGGCATCAGGGGGTGGGGGGACGACGGAGGCCGGAGCGGGGGCGGGGCCCCCGGGGCCGGGTCCGCCCACCGCGCTCCCGGACAAGCCGCTCGAGGGAGGCCAGATCGTGGGCACCTGCCCGGGAGGCCGCATCCAGAAGGTGCACAAGGAGGCGCGCCGTGGCCAGCGCATCGCCCAGCGCCCGGTGCCGCCCGCCGATCTCCACCCGGAAGTGGCGGGTGAGGGGATCGAGGGCGTAGGAGGCGAGACCCGGGACGAAGGCCCGTCCCATTTTCACCGTGCAGAGCCGGGGGACCTCCGGCACCTCCCCCAGCGTTGCCTCCAGGCTCCCCGCCACGAAGCCCCAGTCGAAAGAGACGTTGTGTGCGGTGAAGATCCTTCCCTGCAGGTGGGCCAGGACCCCTTCGGCCACCTCGTCGAAGGGGGGTGCGGAGGCCACCATGGCGTCGGTGATCCCGGTGAGGGACTGGATGCGCCAGGGGATGCTGCGTCCCGGGTGGACGAGGGTGCTGTAGGGGGTGCCCACCACCCCGCCCTGCACCGGGACCACGGCGATCTCGGTGATCCGATGGCCTTTCGCGTACCCGCCACCGGTGGTCTCCACGTCTACCACGGCAAAGTCATGCGTGGCCAGGGGGGGGCCCGGCGGGGGGAGCTCAGGATTGAGGGACCAGACCCCCGCCTCGTCCACCCGGAAGCGGGGGTCGCCGCCGAGGAGGCTCCAGACGGCCCGTGCCACCCCCCCTTCCGGCCCCTTGAGGGCCAGGACCTCCCGGGCCAGCGCGGCCGTGGAACGCGGCCCGGCCTGGAGGGCCAGGGCGGCCCGCTCCACGAGAGAGGGGGGGGCCTTCAATCGACGCCGTCCCCGGCTTCCGGGAAGGTGAGGGCGTGGGAGAGGGCTTCGAGCTCCACCGCCAGGTTCACATTGTTCACCTCCACGGTGGGGGGGAGGCGAAGGCGAACAGGGGCGAAGTTCAGAATGGCCCGGACCCCGGCCCCGGTTGCACGCTCGGCCAGCGACTGGGCCACGCCCGCCGGCACGGCCAGGATGAGGATCTCCACCCCTTCCTCCTCCACCACCGACTCCAGCGCGGTCGCTGGGCGGATGGGGACCTCTCCCCACGTGGCCCCCACCTTGGCCGGATCGTCGTCCAGGATGGCCACGATCCGGAAGCCCCGATCCCGGAAGTGGGGGTATGCGAAGAGGGCCGATCCGATCCGCCCCGCCCCCACGAGGGCCACCTGCCAGGGGCGATCGAGCCCGAGGATCCCCCGGACCCGGGCGTGGAGTTCCCGCACCGGGTACCCGAGCCCCCGGGTTCCGAAGCTCCCGAAGCTGGACAGGTCCTTCCGGACCTGGGCCGCCGTGGTCCCTGCCCGCTCGGAGAGGACCTCCGACGACACGGTGGGAATCCCCTCTCCCTGGAGACGTTCCAGGGTGCGAAGGTAGAGGGAGAGCCGCCGGACGGTGGACTCGGAGACGGAGCGAGGAAGTCGGGGCACCGAAGTGAAGGGCGGGATGCCGGGGCTGGGGCGGGGTGGACCCGCCGTCGTGGACACCCCGGAGCCGGTCAGGGCCCCGGAGCTTGTGAAAAAGTTCACAAGCTCCAAGCTAGAGGGAGGGGTCGAAGCACGTCAATCGGGTAGGCCCGGCATCACCCTGATCGTCCCAGGAGGAGCTGCCGGGCCAGCGTCACGAAGCGCGCGGGGGGGAGTTCCTCCGGGCGGGTGCGGGGGTCGATCCCGAGGGCCTCCAGGATGGCGCCGGCCCGGCCCTCCCGGTCTCGCGCCGACATGCCCGCCCGTGCCCGACCCTCCCCGGCCCGATCCTCCCCGGCCCGGTCCTCCAGGGCCCGATCCTCCGGGACCCGATCCTCCCGAGCCCGATCCTCCCCGACCCCGGCCTCGCGTGCGCGGTCCCCGCCCTCCGACACGCCCCCGCCCCCTCCCCCCCCTGCCCCGGGCACCAGATCCGGGTGCTTCCGCAGGGTGGTCCCGATCTGCTTGCGCCGCCACTGGAAGAGGGCCCGGGTCAGGGTCCGGAGCGCCCTTTCCTCCTCCAGGGAGAGAGGGGGCGGGCGAAGGGGGGTGATCCGCATGACCACGGAGTCCACCCTCGGGCGAGGGCGGAAGGCCCCGGCAGGCACGGAAAGGACCCGTTCCACCCGGGCCACCGACTGCACGCCCACCGAGAGGGCCCCGTACCCCCCGGTGCCCGGGGGGGCGAGGAGACGATCCCCCACCTCCTTCTGCACCATGAGGAGGATCTGGGCCGGACGGGGGTGCTCCAGGAGGTGGAAGAGGATGGGGGTGGTGATGTTGTAGGGGATGTTCCCCACCACCACGAGGGCCTCCGGACTCGGCACCACGTCGTCGAGCCGGGTCTCGAGGATGTCGCCCTCCACCACCCGGACATGGTCCATCCCCTCCCAGCGCGTACGGTGCGCGGCGGCCAGTTCCCGGTCCAGCTCCACCAGGAGGAGGGGGACCCCCCGGGCCGCCAGTCCCTCGGTGAGGGCCCCCTTCCCCGGGCCGATCTCGAGGATCGCTCCCCCGGCCTCGGAGTCCACCTCCGGGACGGCCTCCACGATCCGGGCCTGGATCCCCCGGTCCACGAGGAAGTTCTGCCCCAGGGACCGACGCGGCCGGTGGCCCTCGGGGGGCCGGAAGGAGGGGGACGAAGACACGAAGGGGACCGGCCCCGATCAGCTGCGGATCACGAGGGCGGTACGATCGTCCCCTTCGGTGGGATCTCCCTGGCGCTCCATGGCGAAGAGGGCCTCCACGATCTCCCGGGCCGGGGCATCCCGCATCCCGGCCACCCGGTTCACCACCCGGTGCTCACCCTCGGTCCGGGACCCGGCCACCAGGGTATCGGAGAGCCCGTCGGTGAAGAGGAGGAGGAGGTCCTCCCCCACCCGGAAGGGGATGCTCCGCACCTGGTGGACCTCCGGGTCGGCGATCCCCATGGGGGGGTCGAGCGCCGGGAGGCGTTCGGTTTCCCCTCCCTGGCGGACCACGAAGGCGTGGGGGTGGCCGGCGTTCGCGTAGACCAGGGTACCCTCGTCGGGATCCAGGACTCCGTAGAAGAGGGTGAGGTACATCTCGGTGGTCTCGAGTTCGTCCCGGAGCGCCTCGGCCATCCCGGAGAGGACCTCCCCCGGCGCCTCCACCTCGGAGGCGTAGATCGTGGCCGCACTCAGGGAAAGGGCCATGATGAGGGCCGCCGGGAAACCGTGGCTCGACACATCTCCGATCATCACGCCCTGGCGCCCTCCGGCCAGTCGGAAGAGGTGGTAGAAGTCGCCTCCCACCGACTCCGCCGGCTCCACCCGGGCCGCGACCTGCACCGGGTCGAAGGCATCCATGTTGGGGAGGAGCTTCATCTGGAGGTTGTGGGCGAGCTCCATCTCGCGCCCCACCCGCTCCTGCTCGAGGGACTCCTCGAGGAGGCGGTGGTTTTCCAGGGCGGCCCCCACCTGCGATGCGATGGCCGAGAGGAGCTTCTGGTCGGAGGCAGTGAAGCGCCCCCCCCGCCGCCTCCCGATGAGGTTGATGACCCCCACCGTGCGCGGCTCCCCCTCCGGCGGCGTGTACCGGATGGGAACGGAGAGAATGGAATCCCCCCGCTCTGCCGGGAGTCCGGCGGCCTCGGCTCCCGGGTCGATGCGGTCACCCGAGAGGATGAGAGGCCGTCCGTCGCGGAAGACGAGGGAGGTGATGGAGGTGGCGTGGGAGATCTGGAGCGGACCCTCCCGGGGACCCGACCCCACCGACGCCTCCAGCCGGAGTTCGCCGTCGTCGGGAGATGCCACCCAGAGCGCCCCTCGACGTGCCCCCATGACATCACACACTTCGGTGAGGATCAGGCGGGCCGCATCCTTCATCCGGAGGAGGGATCCCAGCGTCTCGGCAATGGAGTAGAGGAGGTTGATCTCCTCGTACCGCTCGGACACCTCGTAGGTGAAGAAGCGGATCTCTTCGGCGTTCTCGTAGAGGTGTTCGAGGGTCGTGCGGAGAACGTGTGTGGCGCGGCGCCCCTCGTCGGGAATGGGGCGGCGGGCCTCCAGCACGAGCTCGGTCCCGTTCCGGAGGGGAATGGAGAGGAGGATGCTCTCCGGCGCGGGCTCCCCGACGTTGGGGGCATCGCGGGGGAAGAGGTGGTGCGGACGCTCCCGCTCCACCGGGGCCCACAGGTGGAGGTCCAGGGAGAACTCGCGGGCGAACTCGGTGAGGACCTGGGAGACGGCCTCCGGGAGGAGCTCCCGGGAGGTTCGCTCCAGGATCATGCCGAGGCCTCTCGCAGGAGCGCCTCCTCGAGGGGGAACCGGAGCACGAGGGTCACGGCGTTCCCCTCGTCGTTGTAGTGGACCTCGTCCATGAGCTGCCGCATGAGGAAGATCCCGCGCCCGCAGGGGCGGTCCATGTGTTCGGGAGCCGTGGGGTCGGGGATCCGGTCCGGGTCGAAGCCCGGACCCTCGTCGATGATGCGCGCCCGGACCCGGCCAGGCTCCACATCGACCTCCACCCGCACGCGCTTGCCGGGATCGCCGCCATTGCCGTAGAGCATGGCGTTCGCGAGGGCTTCGGCCAGCGAAACCCGGAAGTTGAACCTCAGCTTCCGGGATACGCAGTCGCAGGACTCGCATCGAAGGAGGACGAACTCCACCGCCCCCTCGATGCAGGTGAGGTCATTGGGGAGTTCGAAGACGAGCGTTCGGTCCATCGGACCTCCGGTACGGGGCGGAGGGCCGGGAGGGCAGGTCGGGGAGGGAGGCTGCACGAAGCCGGGAGCGACACCCGAAGGCACCGCCACCGCCCCTCCCCCGGGCGTGTCAGAACCCGTTCAGACCATCCTCCCGGGAATCGTGAATCCGGAAGAGGGTGTCGAGCTTGGTGAGCTCGAAGAGGGTACGCAGGTCCTCGTTCAGCGACGAGAGGCGCAGTTCCCCACCCTGCTCGCGGATCTTCTTTGACAGGCTCACGAGCACCCCCAGACCGGAGGAGTCAATGTAGCCCGTGCTCGAGAAGTCCACGAGAAACTTCCGTTCTCCCTCTTCCAGCTTCTGCAGGACCTCGTTCTTGAGCTCCTGGCGGTTTCCGACGATGAGCTGTCCGTCCACATCGAAGACGAGCACGTCTCCTTCGCGAGATACCGAGAACGCCATGAAGCCTTGGTCCAGTCGGGGCCGCCTTCCGCAGGGTGAGGAAGGACGGGCGTGGTGGAGGGATGGGTCGGCGGCGGGCCACAGGGGAGACCGCCACCCGGTTTCGGTTCCGGATCCGCTGGGGAGTCCGGAAACCGCCGAAAGCTAGGGGAAAACGGGGGGAGGGGGCAAGAACCCCCACCGGGCGCCGGGGTGCCCCGGCCGAGGGGGAAGTCAGGGAACCATGAGGGAGGTGATGACCGCCACCTCGGCAATGTCGTCGGCGGTGGCCCCGCGGGAGAGGTCGTTCACGGGGCGGCGGAGCCCCTGCACGATGGGGCCGATGGCCCGGGCGCCGGCCAGGCGCTCCACGAGCTTGTAGGCGATGTTCCCCGCATCGAGGCTCGGAAAGACGAGGATGTTGGCCGCTCCGCCCACGGCGGAGTGCGGGGCCTTCCGGCGGGCCACCTCGGCCAGGAGCGCCGTATCGGCCTGGAACTCACCATCGGCGGGAATCCCCGGTTCCATGTCGCGGAAGCGGGCCACCCCTTCACGGACCCGGGTCACCGAGGGCCCCTCCGCGCTCCCAAGCGTGGAGTAGGAGAGGAAGGCCACCACCGGCGAGTCCCCGAAGATGGCCCGCCGTGCCCGGGCCGCCGCCACGGCGATCTGCGCCAGCTCCCCCCCATCGGGTTCGGGCACCACGGCGCAATCCGTGAAGGTCAGGACCTGCTCGGGCGGGCCGGGGAGGATCATGTGGAAGGAGGAGGAGATGGTCCGGATCCCGTCGGCGGGCCCGACGCACCAGAGCCCGGCCCGGAGAACGTCGGCGGTGGGGTGGGCCGCTCCGGCCACCATCCCCCCCACCTCCCCCAGCGCCACCATGGCGGCCCCGCGGAGGAGGGGGTCCCGCACCATCCGGCGTGCCTCCTCCTCGCTCATCCCCCGGGCGCGCCGTCGCATCCAGAGGTGGCGGGCATGGGCTCCCGTTCCCTCGGCCGAGTGGCGGTCCACGAGGGTCAGGGCATGGGCATCCCCCCCGGCCTTCTCCACCCCGGCCCGGACCTGGTCCGGTGTTCCGATGACCACCGGGTCCAGGAGCCCCTCGCGCTGGATCCGGGCCACCGCACCCTGGGTGCGCGGGTCGTCGCCCTCGGGAAAGACCACGCTCCGGGGACGCTGACGGGCTCGGGCGGCCAGGCGGGCCAGGGTGCTTTCCCCCGCGCTCATGAGGCCCCTCCTCCCCCGGTTCGGCCGACCCGGGCTTCCAGGCGCGCCAGGACCGGGGCCGAGACGAAGGGCCGGACATCGCCCCCGAGCCTCGAAACCTCCCGGACCAGGGAGGCCGAGAGGAAGGACAGGTGGGCATCGGGCATGAGGAAGAGGAACTCCATGTCGGGGTCCATCTCCCGGTTCATCTGGGCCATCTGGAACTCGTACTCGAAGTCGGCCACCGCCCGGAGCCCCCGGATCACGAAGGCGGCCCCGATCCGGCGCGCGAAGTCCACGAGAAGCCCCTCGAAGGCCACGCACCGGATCCGGGGCTCCCCCTGGAAGACGTCCTGGAGCATTTCCAGGCGCTCCTCCACCGAAAAGGCCGGGGTGCGGGAGGAACTCGAGCTGTGGGCCACCGCCACCACGAGCTCGTCCGCCACCTTGAGGGTGCGCCGGGCGATGTCCTCGTGCCCCAGCGTCACCGGATCGAAGGACCCCGGGTAGAGGGCGAGGCGACGTTCGGGGGCCACCGCAGGGGCCGGGGATGCGGAGGCCCGAGGGGACGCCTTCCGTGGGGGAACGGTCATGGGGATGCCTCGAAGGTGGAGAGGAGGGTATCTCCGTAGCGGCGCTGGCGGGCCGGCGCCTCGTCGGGGGGGAGGGGGTCGTTTCGGCCGTGCTCCACCCAGAGCTCGGAGGCGAAGGGGGCTTCGCGAAAGGCCTGGACGAGGGTGGCCAGATGCCCGTCTCCGTAGGGGGGATCGGCCAGGGCCAGGTCGAAGGGAGGAGAGGGGTCGTCCCCCCGGTCTTCGGGGGCCGCCGCCGCGAGGCTCGCCAGAAAGGCGAGGGCGTCCCCGGTATGGATCGTCCAGCGCCCCGGTTCCGCGCCCAGGCTCCGGAGGTTCGCCTCGATGCGGTGGGCCGTGGCCCGGGAGCGTTCCACGAAATGCACCGCCGCGGCGCCCCGGGAAAGGCACTCGATCCCGAGCGCGCCGGAGCCGGCAAAGAGCTCCAGGACCCGGGCCCCGGGAAGCCGGGGATGGAGCGCCGACATCCAGGCCTCCCGCACCCGGTCGGTGGTGGGGCGTACTTCCCGCCCCGGGGGGGCCTGGATCCGGCGCCCACCCCACACCCCGGCCACGATTCTCATGCGTCGGCGTCCTTCATGCGTCCCGGCCTCTCATACGCCCTCGCCCGGGGCCAGGAGGGTCCCCGCACCCGCGGGCCTGAGATCGAGGAGGCGGGCCTGAAGGGTGGTCCGCCCCCGGTAGGTGTTGGTTCGCAGCTGGAAGAGGGCGTCCACCCGGGCGCCGGCCAGGGCCTCCGGGGGGCGGCGGCGCGCCAGGCCGAAGCCGATGGCCTCCAGGGCATGCTCCCCCTCCGTCAGACGGAGCTTCAGATGTCCCTCCCCCACCTCCCGGGGGGTGCCTGCCACCCGCACCCCCTGGAGGTGGAAGACGGGGCGGGGGTTCCCGATCCCGAAGGGGGCCATGTGCCCCAGGAGGCGGTGGAGATCCGGGGTCGCATCGGCCAGGGGGAGCGGGGTGCCGCCCCCGAGCCGGGGATGGGGAAGGCGTCCGTCGAGCTGGCGCCGGACCTCCTCCCGGAAGGCTCCGCGAAAGGGTTCGAGCGCCGCCTCCCGAAGGTCCATTCCGGCCGCCTGCCGGTGCCCCCCGAAGCGCTCCAGGTGCTCGCGGCATCCGGCGAGCGCATCGTACAGATGAACCCCGGGAATGGAGCGCGCGCTCCCTCGTCCACGCCCCTTCTCCAGGGCCACGAGGACCACCGGACGGTGGATCCGCTCCACGAGGCGGGAGGCCACGATCCCGATCACCCCCGGGTGCCACCCTTCTCCGGCCACGACCACCCCGAAGTCCGAGGTCGGGGTGTACCCCTCGGCCAGGAGGGCGAGGGCCTCGTGAAGGACCCGCTGGTCCTCCTCCTTCCGATCGCGGTTGGCCTCGTCCAGGGCAAGAGCGAGGCGGCGCGCCTCTCCGGGGTCTTCCGTGAGGAGGAGGCGGAGGGCCACGTCCGCATCGCCCATCCGCCCCACGGCATTGATGCGCGGGGCAAGCACGAACCCCACCTGCCCCGCGTCGATCTCCGGGGGGGGCGCAGCGCCGGACCGCCCCCCATCCCCTTCCCCCAGCCCCGACACCTCGAGGAGGGCCCGGAGTCCGGGGAAGCGGGTGTGGGCCAGGTAGCGGAGTCCGTACCGCACCAGGACCCGGTTCTCCCCTTCCAGGGGAACGAGGTCCGCCACGGTGGCCAGGGCCACGAGGGCGAGAAGGGGAAGGACCTCCGCTTCGGGGACCCCCCGCCGCCGGGCCAGGAGACGGGCGAGCTGGAAGGCGATCCCCGTGCCGCAGAGGGTGCCCTCGGGGTAGGTGGAGTCCCGACGGAGGGGGTTCACCACGGCAAGGGCGGGGGGAAGGGTCGGACCCGGGGTGTGGTGGTCGGTGATGATCACCTCGATTCCCCGTTCCCGCGCCGACTCCACCGCTCCGTGGGCCGAGATCCCCGAGTCGCATGTGAGGAGGAGGGTGGCCCCGGCCCGGGCCGCCGCCTCCACCCCGGCCGGACCCAGGTCGTACCCGTCGCGGCTGCGGTGGGGGACGAAGGGGACCACCGTGGCGCCCAGGCGCCGAAGCACGCGGGTCAGGAGGGCGGCCGCGCAGACCCCGTCCACGTCGTAGTCCCCGTGGACGAGGATCGTCTCGCCCCCGTCCAGCGCCTCCTCGATCCTCCGGGCCGCCGCCTCGGCGTCGGGGAGGGCCTCGGGGGGATGGAGGTGCTCCAGGAGGGGTCGGAGGTAGCGGCGCGCCGCCTCCGGGTCTCCGTGTCCCCGCGTCACGAGAACGGCACAGAGGGAGGGGGGGAGGGAGAGGGCCCGGGCCAGCGCCTCCACCGACGACGGGGGAGGGGCTTCTCCCTCCTCCCACACCGGATCCGGGGGCGGGGGGAGGGAGACGGCCGCCGGGGTCACGCCTGGGCGTCGCCGGGGGTGGCTGCTTCCCCTTCGGCACCCTCCGCCGCCGGGGCCTCGTCCTCGCCTCCGCCGGTGGTGGGATCGGCCCCCCCGCCGGGGGTCACCTCGGGGCGCCCCTCCTCGATGGGCTCGGGCTCGGAGGTGAGAATCACCCCGCAGGCCTCGCATCGGACGAGGCGGTCCGTGCCCGCCCGGATCTCGTTCTGGAGCTGGAGGGGAACCATGTTGTAGCAGTTCCCGCAGGCCCCGTCGTCGGTGAGGGTCGCCACCACCACGGGGCGGCCCGAGGCATGAAAGCTCTCGTAGACCCGGCGCTCCATGGGCCCCAGGAGTTCCATGGCCGCGTCGCGGCGCACCCGGAGTTCGGCCAGCTCGGTCCGCGACGTCTCCCGATCCGCAAGGAGCGTGGCCTGGCGGGGTCCCACTTCCGCGCGGGCCTCCCGGGCACGCTCCGCCACCTCCTCCTCGGCGAGCTCGGCGCGCTGGATCTGCTCGGCCAGCTGGAGGCGATCCTTTTCGTCGGCCTCGAGCGCCCGACGAAGCATGTCGGCCTCCGCCTTCACCGCAGCCTCCTCCCGGAGGTTCGAGACCTGGTTCAGGCGCTCTTCCAGCTTCTGGGACCGCTCCTTCTTTTCCTCGGTGCTCCGGTGGAGGCGACGGGCGTCCTCCTGCATCTGCTCGAGCCGGCGTCGGAGCTGCTCGAGCTCCCCCTCCAGCCGGAGGGCCGGGTCCTCCACCTCGGCGAGCTGGGGGTCGAATCCCTCGATCTGCCGGTTCAGTTCACGAATGCTGCGGTCCAGGCGCTGAAGCTCCCGGAGCGATCCCATGGTCGAAGTGGTCATCCGTCCGTCCGTTCCTGTTCCTGTGAGGGCACCGCCGGCGACCCCGGCCGTGCCACGTTCCAACGCCCTGGACGCTCCTTCCGGAGGCGCTGCATCTCCTGCGCGATGCGGGCCTTCTCCTCCGGATCGTCCGCTCCGGCCAGGGTCTGCCAGAGGGCATCCCGCCGGGCATCGAAGCTCCGGTCCAGGAGGCGGGTGATGGCCGCCTCGAAGACCCGTTCCGTGTGTTCCAGCGTCTCCGGATCCCCGGTCAGCTCCTCGAGCCTCTGGAGAACATCGGGGCCCAGCCCCGGAGGGGGCTCGGTGAAGTGGGGATCGTCCAGGAGTACTTCGAAGATGGCCCGATCCACCGGATCCCGAAACTCCCCGGGGCCGATTCGCTCCGCAGCCCGCTCCACCCAGTCCCGGGCCCGGAGAAGGACGAGGAGGAGCTGGCGCTCGGCCCCGAGCCGGGGAAGGGTGGGCCGCCGCCGCCGTCCGCCTCCCCCGGTGCCAGGGTGGGAACGGCTCCCGCCGACTCCCCCCCGAGCCTCCCACCCCTGGGCGTCCCCTCCGCCGGCCGGACGCGTGTGTCCACCGGGGCCCCGGTCCCCCCCGGGCCCGGATCGGCCAGCCTCCAGTTCCCCTTCGAGGGTTTCCCGCCGGACGCCGGTCTTTTCCGCCACCTTGGCAATGTAAATGTCCCGGAGGGTCGGGTCGCGGGTGGCCCGGAGGGTGGGAATGAGCTTGTCGACTGCGAGGCGCGTCCGATCGATGCTCCCGAAGAACCCCCGCTCGGAAAGGAGATGGAGCTTCCGGTCCACCACGTCGACGGCGGCGGAGAGATGCCGATCCAGCCCCGTCTTCCCCTCGGCGCGCACCACCGAGTCCGGGTCCTCCCCCTGGGGGAGGGTCACCACGAGGGGCTGGACCCCTTCCGCCAGCAGGGTGTCGGCCCCCCGGAAGGTGGCCCGAAGCCCGGCCTCGTCCGAGTCGAAGAGGAGGAGGGCATGATCGGTGTAGCGACGAAGGAGGCGGGCCTGCTCCGGGGTCAGCGCCGTGCCCAGGGTGGCCACGGCATGGTTCACCCCGGCCGCCGCCAGCGCCACCACATCCATGTATCCCTCCACCACGAGGGCCACCCCCTCCCGGCGGATGGCATTCCGGTTCCACCCGAGGGCGTAGAGCAGGCTTCCCTTGTGGTAGACCGGGCTTTCGGGGGAGTTCAGGTACTTGGGCACCCCCGGCTCCCCCTTTCCGGGGATGCGACCGCCAAATCCCACCACCTTCCCCCCCACCGACTCGATGGGAAAGATGATCCGGTCCCGGAACCGGTCGTAGGGCTCAGGCGCCCGCTCGGAGGTGGTGAGGAGCCCCACCTCGAGGAGAAGTGCGTCGGGAATGCCATGGGTGGCGGCCGCTTCCCGCAGGCCCCGCCACCCACCGGGAGCGTACCCGAGCCCGAAACGCTCCCGGGTCTCCTCGTCGATTCCCCGCTCGTCCAGGTAGGCACGGGCCCGGGCGCCCGTTTCGGGGTGCGCCAGGGACGTCCGGAAGTACTCGCGGGCAAAGGCGTTGGCCTCGTGATGCGGGCGGAAGGGATCGTCCTCCTCCTCGCCTCGCTGGACCTCCCGCACCTCGACCCCGAACTGCGCGCCCAGCGCCCGGACGGCATCGGTGAAGCCCATCCCCTGCCGCTCCTTCAGGAAGGTGAAGACATCGCCCTGGGCCCCGCACCCGAAGCAGTGGTACATCTTCTTGTCGGGGACCACGTAGAAGGAAGGCGATCGATCCTCGTGAAAGGGACATTGCCCCTTCCAGTCCTTTCCCGACCGCTTGAGCTTCACCACCTCTCCCACCACCGCCACGATGTCGGCGCGCTCCCGGACCTCCTCCACCACCTCCTCGGGGATCACCGGAGCACCGCCACGGTGACCCCCGCTCCCCCCTCGCCGTGCACCCCGCCCCGGTACTCCGCCACACGGGGGTCCTCGCGAAGGAGTTCATGGACCCGGGCCCGCACGGCCCCGGTCCCCTTTCCATGCACGATGCGGAGCTGGGGGAGGTGCGCCACCACGGCGCCATCGAGGGCTCGCCCCAGCGCCATGGCCACCTCGTCCACCCGGAGTCCGAGGAGGTGGACCTCGGTCCGGGCCTCCACCTCGGGGAGGACGGTGCGCCCTCCCCCCCCCTCTCCCGCCCGCTCCCGGGGGGTGGGCCCCCCTTCCACGCGTTCCACCTCGTGGGCGGCCAGGGTGAAGCGGAGGCTCCCCACCTCGACGGTCACCCGGTCCCCCTCGATCTCCCGCACCGTCCCCTTCGCGCCCGACCCCACGAGGGGGGCGCGATCGCCGGTGCGCAGGGGGCGAAGCGCCGCCGAGGCGGAGGCCGCATCC
Organism: Gemmatimonadales bacterium; assembly: GCA_050485885.1. Taxonomy (GTDB): domain Bacteria; phylum Gemmatimonadota; class Gemmatimonadetes; order Longimicrobiales; family Gaopeijiaceae; genus SKNW01. The sequence continues at coordinate 88,418 of JBJHCG010000014.1, forward strand.
GCCCCCCCACCCACCCTGCCCACGTCCTGCGTCCCCGCCACCCCCTTCCGTCCCTTCCCCTTTCCTCCCGATGCCCCGGTTCGGGCCTCCCGGTCCCGAGCGGCCGACTCCACCCGGCGGCGGGCCTCCCGCTCCATGGCCTCGCGGGCCTCGGCATCGGCGGCGCGCAGGTCACGAATGGCCGCCTCCACCTCCTCCCGGGCCTCCAGGAGGTAACGGCGTGCCTCCTCGCGGGAGCGGGCCTCGGCCGTCCGCTCCCGGGCCTCGAGTCGGGCCGCACGGGCTTCTCCCTCCTCCCGGAGGCGGGCCGCCACCTCCCGGTCGACCCGGGCCTCCTCGAGGGCCCGGGCCAGCGCTTCCTCCCGGGCCTCGAGGGTGGCCAGAAGATGCTCCACCTCGAGCTCCCCCGACTCCACGTACCCTTCGGCCCGGTCCAGGACCGCAACGGGGAGCCCGAGACGCCGCGCCATGGCGAGACCATAGCTCCGCCCGGGACGCCCCTTCCGGAATCGGTACGTGGGTTCGATCCGCTCGGTGTCGAAGAGGAGGGAGCCGTTCACGATCCCGCTCCCCTCGGTGTCGAGGCGCTTCATGGCCCCCAGATGCGAGGTGGCCAGGACCCGCGCGCCCGCCTCCACCAGCGTTTCGAGCATGGCCCGGGCCAGGGCGGACCCCTCGGCCGGGTCGGTGCCGGTGCCCATTTCGTCGAGGAGGACGAGGGTGCCGGGCCCTGCCTCCCGGAGGATCTCCCGGGCATTGGCGAGATGGGCCGAGAAGGTGGAGAGGGAGCGCTCGATGGACTGCTCGTCGCCGATGTCGGCGAAGACGTTACGCACCAGGGGAAGCCGGGTCGTCGGGCCCACCGGGGGGAGGATCCCGGACTGGGCCAGAAGGGGAAGGAGCCCCACCGCCTTGAGGAAGACGGTCTTCCCTCCGGTGTTGGGTCCCGAGATCACGAGGGCCCGCTCCTCGGGGTCCAGCTCCAGATCGAAGGGGATCACGCCGCGGGAGGCGCCCGAACTCCCCGCCGCCTCCCCTCCGCCGGCCTCCTCCTGGCGAGCGATCCTCCCTTCGAGGAGAAGGGGGTGCCGGGCGCCCCGGATCACGATCTCTCCCCCCTCCACGATCTCGGGAAGGTGGGCATCCCATCGATCGGCGGTGAGGGCCCGGGCCCAGAGGGTGTCGAAGGTCACGAGCGCGTCGAGGGCCGATTCCAGCGCCGGCGCGAGAGGACGCACACGCCCCGTGACCTCCCGAAGAATCCGCTGGACCTCGCGGGCCTCCTCGCGTTCGAAGGCGAGGATCTCGTTCATGAGTTCCAGCGCAAGAGGGGGCTCCACGAAGAGGGTGCCCCCCGAGCCGGACTCCCCGTGCACCACCCCCCCGACCTCCCCCCGGCCCTCGCGCCGGATCTGGACCACGTACCGTCCCTCTCGGAGGGAGACGGAGGCGTCGGGAACCCGGACCCGGTCGGGGAGGGCCGCGGCCCAGCCCTCGATTCTCCGGACGATCCGTCCCCGGGCCGCCCGGATCCGCTTTCGCAGCTGGCGCAGGGTGGGAGAGGCCCCGTCCCGCACCCGCCCCTCCTCATCCACCACGGCACCCAGCCGCTCCTCCACCCCGGGATCGTGGAAGAGGCGGGCCTGGAGGGGGAGGAGCGGATCGTCCTCCCCCTCGACCCCCCGCTCCGGGAGTTCGCGGGAGAGGAGACCCGAGGCCTCCATGAGGCGGAGGAGGGTGAGGAGCTCGGTGGGGTCCAGCACCGCCCCCTCCAGGGCCAGGACCTTCAGGGCGCGTCGTGCATCGGGAGGGATGGGAGGGCTCCAGGCCGGATGCCTCCGGTGCAGCTCCAGGGTCCGCGCCACCCGGGTGAGTTCCCCCCGGACCGCGTCCATCTCCCTCCGGGGACGAAGCGCCTCCAGAACCTCGCGCGCGCGCGGGCTCCCGGCCCGAGCCGCCACGGACCGGAGCACGGCTCCGAGCTCAAGAACCTCGAGGGCGTGGGCGTTCACGGGGTCGAGAGGGCCTCGCGGACCAGACGCTGGGCATCCTTCCCATCGAATCGGCCCTTGATCCGGGGCATGAGCCGCCCCATGAGGGGGCCCATCTCGGTCGTGCCCTCCTCCACGATCTCGCGAATCATCCCGCGCACCTCGTCGTCCGTCAGGGGGCGGGGGAGGAAGCTCCCGAGGAACTCCCCCTCGGCTTCCTCCCCGGCGGCCAGCTCCTCCCGCCCTCCGGCCCGCATCTGCTCCGCCGCCTCCTGACGACGCTTCCGCGCCTTTGCCACCCCCTCCACCACTTCCTCCTCCGAAAGGGGGCGCCCCAGCTCGATGCGACGGTTGCGGAGCTCGGCCAGCGTCATGGTGAGGACATTCGTGCGCATCCGGTCGCGGGCGCGGCGGGCGTCGGTCATGGCCTCCTCGAGGCGTTGCTCGAGGGGGGAGGGGGAGGGTGTGTCGTTCATGATGGAACTCCGATGGGCCGGGAGCTTCGGGAGGGTGCGGGAGCGGGGGAGGGCGAAGGGGGGTACCCCGCGGGTCCCCGGGAGTCGTTTACGGAAGATCTCGGGAGGCGGGGGGCGCCGGAAGGGGAGGAGGGGCCAGCCCGGAGGTCAGCCCGGGGCTCAGCCCGGTGGCCACTTCATGGCCCGGCCGCCCAGCACATGGAGATGGAGGTGTCCCACCGACTGCCCCCCTTCCTCTCCGATGTTCGTGACCACCCGGTACCCGGCGTCAGCGAGTCCCTCCTTCCGGGCCACCTCCGCCGCCGCCAGGAGGAGGTCTCCGGCCAGGGACCCCTGGTCCTCCCCCAGGGCGTCCAGGGAAGCCACATGCTCCCGGGGAATGACGAGAACATGGCTCGGAGCCTGGGGACTGAGGTCCCGAAAGGCGAGGACGCGCTCGGTTTCGAGGACCGGGGTGGCGGGGAGGGTGCCCTGGGCGATGCGGCAGAAGATGCAGTCCATGGATCGGGCTCTCTTGAGGGTAGGGAGATGCGCGGGGTATCCGGAAGATGCTGAGCGCCCGGTGACGGGGAAACCGTGAGGTTTCCCGAGCCGCCCCGGCCATGACCGCAGGGTGACGACCCCCGGTCACGGCCCGGGCCATTCCCGCCCCCCCCCCCCATGGAAGCGCCCTCCGGGTGGAGCGAGGCTTGGGGGAGACGCAGGGCAAGAGCGACGGCCTGGCCCGGCGCCCCGCTTCGAAGTCTTCGCGCAGACGCCCTTCATCCCTACTCCCCCCGCCGTCTCCGAGGTTCCCATGCACCGACCGGCATCCTCGCTCTCCCTTCCCGGAGACCTCCCGAGACCCGCCTCCGCCGTGGCCCCCTCTTCCGAACCACCCCTCACCCGCGAGGTACGGGCGATCCTGCGGCGCCACCCGGGGGCGGCCCTCCCGCTGGAGGAGCTCCTCCGCCGCCTGCGGGCGGAAGGGTGGGAACCGGAGCATCCTGAAGACGAGGTCCTGCGCCGGATCAGGCGCGCCTTCCCCACCCTCGTACCCGCGCGGCGGCGATGGGTGGGGCTCTCCCCGCGTCCATGGGTCCTGACCGCTCGGGGAGGGGTCGAGGGAGAGGTGTACCCCATCGAGGGGTCCGGCCCCGCGTCCCGAACCCGGGCCGGAGCTGGCAGAGAGGCCGGAGAGGAGCACCGGAGGAACCGCCGCGGAGGTCGGGGCTCGGTGGGACACCCCCTGCTCCAGAGGCTTCGCCTCACGCTGGCCCGGGTGGGAGCCGCGGTCCTCCCTCTCTCCACCCGGGAGATGGCCCGATGGGAACGCTACATGGTGGAGGAGTCCGAGGTTCACCGGGCGCTCCACCGCCGAATCCGGGCGCGGCGGCGGTGGCATCAGGCCGAAGGGGAGGGGGAGGTGCGAACCCGGAACCCGGTTCGCCCACCGCCTGCTCCGGCGGCCGCGCCCACCCCGGCGGCACCACACCAGACCCTCAGGGACCCCTCTCCCCGGTGACCCGGAAGGCTCCGGACCACCATTCGCCCTCCCGGTCCTCCTCTTCCAGGGCAAGCCCCGCTGCGGCCGCCGCCCCGGTCATCCGCGCCGCCTCGTGGGTGAGGATTCCGCTCAGGATGAGCCACCCCTCCGGAACGAGGCCCTGCGCGAAACCCCCGAGGAGGGGGAGGAGGAGGGGGGTCTCGATGTTCGCAACGATCCCGTCGAAGGGAGGCTCGCCGGGGAGGAAGTTCTCTCCCACGGCCCGGGAGACGACCCGGACCCGGTCCGAAACCCCGTTCCGTTCGGCGTTCTCCCGCGCGGCGGCGCAGGCCCAGGGATCGAGTTCCACCGCCACGACCTCCCCGGCACCGAGCCGGGCGGCGGTCACGGCGAGGATCCCGGAGCCCGCACCCACATCCGCCAGGCGGGACCCCGGGGCAACCCTCGCATCGAGGAGGCGGAGGCACCCCCGGGTGGTGGGGTGCTCGGAGGTCCCGAAGGCGATTCCCGGATCCACCACCACCACCACGCCACCGGGGGAAGGCGTGGCGGGGATCCAGCTCGGCGTCACGGTGATCCGGTCGGTGATGTTCCGGGTCCCGAAGCCGCGTCGCCAATGGTCGGCCCAGGCTTCGTGGGGTTGCCAGGCCGGGCGAAGGGCCCCGGCCGTGGCTTCGGCGCCCAGGGCCAGAAGCCCCTCCCGCACCGCCTCCACGAAGGGGGCAACCCCCTCGGCGGGGGGGACGAAGTAGGCCACCAGGACCTCGTCGCGTTCTTCGACCCCGCGAGGCGGGTCGCCGGGGACTGCCCCGGAAAGGAGAAAGTCCACGATCTGCTCGCGCAGGAGGAGGTCGTCCCCCACCGGAAGGTGGAGGGCGAGCCAGCGCTCCGGGGCAGGGGCGTCTCCCGGATCCGCGTGGCCTTCAGCGGCGGTCATGGGGCGAAGGCCTCCTTCACACGGGACCAGAAACCCCGCCGGTCGCCGGCATTGGCCGCCTCACCCTCGGGGGCGTGGTCCGGCGCCGGATCCTCGAGCTTCCGGAGCTGCCGGAAGAGCTCCCGCTGCTCCGGCGTGAGGTGCTCCGGGGTCCAGACGCGGATCCGGGCAATGAGATCGCCCCGCCCCCGGCCATTCAGGTCGGGCACCCCTCGTCCCCGGATCCGGAGGGCCTGGCCCGCCTGGATTCCGGCCGGAAGCTCGACCTCGATTCCCCCCTCCACCCCCGGAACCTCGATCCGGTCCCCCAGGGCTGCCTGGGCCATGGTCACGGGAACATCCACGACGAGGTGGTCACCCTCGCGGGAGAAGCGCGGATCCTCCTGCACCTCCAGGAGGACCATGATGTCGCCCCGCGGGCCACCCCGCGGCCCCACATTTCCGCGTCCCCGGAGGGTGATGTAGTTCTCCCCGGTGACCCCGGCGGGGACCTCCACCTCCACCTCGCTCTCCGCACGGGTGCGACCCTCCCCATGGCAGGTGGAGCAGGGAGAGGAGATGCGGACTCCCTCCCCTCCACAGCTCCGGCATGCGGTAAGAGAGACGAACTGGCCGAAGACGGAGCGCTGGGCCACCCGTTCCTCGCCCGTCCCTCCGCAGGTGCTGCAGGTGGTGGGCGCCTTTCCGTCGGCGGCACCCGTTCCCGAGCACCGGTCACAGGGCTCCAGGAGGCGGATCCGGAGCTTGCGTGTGGCCCCGGTCACCACCTCCTCGAGGGTGAGGGGGAGGGTGACCCGGACCGTCTCTCCCTTCCGGTTCCGTCGTCCTCCCCGCCCTCGACGCCGACCCCCTCCGAAGAGGTCCTCGAACCCCCCTCCACCGGCCCCGAAGTCCCGCATGAACATCTCGAGGGCGTCCTGGATGTCGAACCCGCCCTGGAATCCGCCGGGTCCGGCGCCCCGGGCGGCTTCCGGGCCATGGCGGTCGTACCGTGTACGACGGTCCGGGTCCTTCAGGACCTCGTAGGCCTCGGCCAGCTCCTTGAAGCGCGCCTCGGCCTCGGGGCTTCCATTGTTCCGGTCCGGGTGGTACCGCATGGCCTGTTTCCGATAGGCCTTCTTGATCTCTTCCGGCGAGGCGTCACGGGCAACGCCCAGGAGTTCGTAGTAATCGGACATGCAGGTTTCCAGGGGTGAATCGAAGAAGCGGGAAGGCGGGGGGGAGAACGGCGAGGCCTTGAGGCGGGTGGGACGCACGAAGGGCCTGGCGCCCGGGCATCGCCGCCTCCCCTCGTCCGAAGGTCGGAAGGAGGGAAGGTGAATGCCGGGGTGGGGCCGGTCAGGAGAGGATGCGGTTCACCATGGAGGAGGTATGTTCCACGATGGCGATGACCTTCTCGTAGGGCATCCGGGTGGGTCCGATCACCCCGATCACGCCACGAAGGCCCCCCAGCCGGTACTCGGCGGTGACCAGGGTGAAGTCCTGGAGCTCGGAGTGGGGGTTCTCTCCCCCGATGGTGATGTGGAGGGGCCGATCGTGAGGCCGCTCCCGGAGGGCCTGGCCGAGAAAGTCCCTGCGCTCGGTGAGCTCGAGGAGCCCCTTCAGCCGCTCGCCCGAGGTGAACTCGGGCTTCGTGGCGAGTACGGAGGCGTGCCCCAGGTGGACGGAGCGTTCGTCGGCCCCGGGCCAGTCGAAGATCTCGGCGCCGGACTGGAGGAAGATGTTCAGGATCTCCTCCGCAGCCGGGTTGTCTCCCGCCGAGGCGTCACGCATCCGCTCCGATACCGACTCCCGGATCTCGGCCAGGGTAAGCCCGGCCAGGCGCTCGTTCAGGAGCACGGTGAGGGTAACGAGGGTGTCTTCGGGCACCTCGGTCGAGAGATCCACGTAGAGGGTCCGGACGACCCCGCTCCGGAGCTGAGCCACGAGAAGGACCTTGTTCGAGGAGATCCGGACCAGGTCCAGGCGGTCCAGGACCACCGAGGCCAGGCGTGGACCCAGAGCGACCCCGAGCTCCTGCGAGAGGAGGCCGAGGGCCCGGGTCGCCCTCCGGACCAGGTCTTCCACTGCCGAGGCCCCACCCCCGTCCAGGGCCAGGGCAAGACGGCCCTCCTCCTCCGGGGTGAGGCGGGAGGGGCGAATGAGATGATCCACGAAGATCCGGTACGCCTGGTCGGTGGGGACCCGCCCGGCGGAGGTGTGGGGGTGGTAGAGATACCCCTTCTCCTCCAGGTCGCTCATCGTGTTCCGAACCGTGGCAGGCGAGACCCCCAGGTCGAAGCGGCGCGTGACGCTTCGGCTCCCGGCGGGCTCCGCCGTATCCACGTAGGTCCGCACCACCGCCTCCAGGACCTGGCGCTCCCGATCGGTGAGATCGGGACCGGTGCGGTCGAGAGGGGTGCCGCCCCCGGGGCGGGTTGCTTCGTCAGGTTCGGACATCATCGCTCCAATTTCCGGCATCCCGGGGTTCGAGGGAACCCCCCTCCAGGGCGTGAAGGAGGGCCACCGCCAGGGCATCCGCCTCACGCCACCCTCGAAGGGTCGGGAGAACCCGGACCCCCATGGCCCCTCGAAGGAGCTGCGCCCACCCCGCCGCCTCCCAGGGTTCGACGAGAGGGGCCAGGGTGCGGGGGAGGCGGAAGCCGTCCCGGGTCCGAAGGGCCGACCAGCACCGCTCCAGACACCGCTCCTCCCGAGTCAGCGTCTCTTCGCCCTGGACCGGAGTGGCCCCTCCTTCCATCGCCTTCAGATAGCGTCGGGGGTCGTCAAGGTTCCATTCCCTTCGAGGGTTCCGGAAGGTCACGGCCCCGGGACCGAGTCCGAGCACGGGCTCGCGGCGGCGGATCGCCTCCCGGTGGCGGGGGGCCTTCCCCGGCCGGTGTGCGGTGGCCAGGTCCGGCGTATCCCACCCGGCCCCCTGCACCACCTCCACCGCCGCCTGCCACGCCTCCGTGGCATCGCGCTCCTCCTCCTCCATCCAGGCCAGGGCATGGGCACCGGCCTCCACGAGTCGCCGAACCCTCCGGGCCGTCTCGTGGGGGTCTTCTCCCCGGGGGAAGGCCACCTCCACCCCCACCTCAAGGCCCACGGCGGTGCCCGCCTCCACGGCCCTGGCCACACCTGCTTCCCCGGAGCGGACACCGGCGGTCGCTGCGGCGCGGCGCGGAGCCCCTCTTTCGACCCGCCCCGCGGACCTCTCCCCTGGGGGCGCGGGAGCCCGAACCCGGGAAGCGGCCCACCCGGAGGCCGCCGCCCCCCGCAGGGCGATCCGGGTCACCCCCCCGGCGTGCCAGAGGGGGAGGAGGGGGCCCAGGCCCTTCAGGTCGCCGACCTCGACCGTCCATTCCCGGGGTGGAGCCTCCCGGAGTTCGGGAAGGACCTTCCGGACCCCGTCCACCAGGCCCCTTCCCAGGGCCCAGGGCGCTGCCCCGCCCACAAGCAGGCTGGCCGGGGAAAGGGCCATGCGAAGCTCCCCCCCTGCCCCGTCGCGTCGGCGGTCTCGCTCTTGTCGGAGGCTCCGGGCCCAGACCTCCTCGGACCATCCCGCGGGCACCGAGAGGTAGAGATGCCGAAAGGCGGGGAGGGGTCCGGCGTCACCCGGCACGGACGGCTCCCCGGTCCCCGTCTCCCCCCTCCCCCAGCACCCACCCCTCGGGTTTCCGCCATGCGAGGCCGGCCAGTTCCAGCGTGGTCAGGGCCTGGAGGGCCCGAGAGGGAGGGAGGCCGGACCGTTCCAGGAGATACTCCACCGGGAGGGGCCTGTCGGTAAGGTGGCCTGCCACCTGGCCCACCACCGGGTCCTGCCCGGCCAGGGTCTCCAGGAGGAGGCGCGCCGGAAGGGCCTCCCCCCCCTCGCCCCCCTCCGGGTCCACCGCCGAGCCACCCATCGATTCGCCGCCCCTTCCCAGGCTCCCCCCTTCCACCGCCCCACTCTCCTCTCCGGCCTGAAGGCGTCGGGCCCGACGGGCCTCCTGGAGGGCTCGGAGGGAGGCCTCCACCGCCTCGTTTCCATCGCGAAGGAGGTTCTCCACCACGTCGTCCGCGCACGTCACCATGGGGGCTCCATCGCGGAGAAGCCCGTTCGATCCCACCGTGGTCGGAAGATCGGCCGTGCCGGGGACCGCCATGGCAGGAATGTGCAGGTCGATGGCATGGTCTGCCGTGAGGAGGGAGCCGCTCCGCTCGGCCGCCTCCACCACCACCACGGCCTGACTGAGGGCCGCCAGCACGCGGTTTCGCCGGGGAAAGTGGTGGCGCCGCACGGGAATGCGCGGTGCAAACTCGCTCACGAGGAGTCCCTTCTCGGCGATCTCCTCGAAGAGGGCGGACTCGGCGAGGGGGTAGGGGAGGTCCGGGCCCCGCCCCAGGACAGCCACGGTGGAGGCCACCTGCCCCACGGCCCCCCGATGGGCGGCGGCGTCGATCCCCGACGCCATTCCGCTCACCACCGTGTAGCCTCGCGCAGCCAGCTCTTCCGCGAGCCGGGTGGCCACCCGGCGTCCGGCCTGGGTTGCCCGCCGCGACCCCACCACCGAGATCGCAGGACGACCCAGAAGCTCCCACCGCCCACGCAGCCAGAGCAGGACCGGGGGGTCGGGGAGCCGGGCGGCGAGGACGGAGGGGTAGGCCGGCTCATCGATGCCGAGAAGTCCGATCCCCGCCCGGTCGGCGAGCCGGAGGACGGCCGCCGCCCGTTCCGTCCTTTCCCGCCCCTGGGCCCGGAGGGCGTTCCGCGCCTCCACAGGGACCCCCGTTCCCTCCCATACGCGGCGAAGCGCCTCCCGTCGGCTCCCCGCCTCCACGAGAAGGCGCCCGGCAATCCGGTCCCCCACCCCGGGGAGCGCCCGGAGCACGACCAGGGCCACCCGGTCTCCCTCCAGACCCTCCGGGAGTGCGGGGCCCCGGGTCAGAGGGGTTGGGCGCCCCACCATCCCTCCTCGTCGTCCAGATCCGAGCCGTCGGCAGCCACCCGGCTCGGGGCGATCCCGTCCGCCGCCTCCTCTTCGGTGCCCCCCTCCTCCCCCCCGGTCGGCGGCCTGGAGACGAGGGGGCGGGGAGCGCCCGCCTCTGCGCCCGCCCCCTCGTCGTTCTCCTCCCCGGCCTCCTCCCGGATCACGGTGCGGACCCGAGCCCAGAGCGCCTCCAGAAGGGGGGCCAGCGCCTGCTGGGCCACCGAGGAGATGGCGAAGACGCCCCAGGCCTCGGGGGCATCCACCTCGGGAGGCGGCGCATCGGGACCCAGGAGGTCGGTCTTCGTGAGCACGAGGCAGTGGGGGCGTCGGGCCAGGGCAGGGCTGTAGGCCTCGAGTTCGCTCCGGAGCCCCTGGTAGACGGCGGCCGGGTCCTCGGCATCGACCGGAACGAGGAGCGCCAGGGTCCGGGTGCGCTCCACGTGACGCAGGAACTGGTGCCCGAGCCCCTTCCCTTCCGCCGCGCCCTCGATGATTCCGGGAATGTCGGCGATGACAAGGCTCCGGTAGTCAGGGAGCCGGACCACCCCCAGGTTCGGCTGGAGGGTGGTGAAGGGGTAGTCCGCCACCTTGGGTCGGGCCTCCGAAATGGCCGACAGGAAGGTGGACTTCCCGGCGTTGGGCTCTCCCACGAGGCCCACGTCGGCCAGGAGCTTCAGGGTGAGGTCGAGGGTGCGTCGCTCTCCCTCTCCCCCGGGCTCCCAGGTGCGGGGGGCCTGCTGGGTGGCGGTGGCGAAACGGGCATTCCCCCGCCCTCCGCGCCCCCCCCGCGCGGCCACGAAGCGGGCCCCGTCCTCCACGAGCTCCGCCAGGAGATCTCCCGATTCGGCATCGCGCACCAGGGTCCCGGGGGGAATGCGGAGAACGAGATCCTCCCCGGAGCGACCCGTCTTGTTGCTCCCCGTGCCATGGGCGCCCCGCTCGGCCCGGTACTCGGCCAGGTAGCGGAAGTCGGCCAGGGTGGAGAGCTGGGCATCGGCCTCGAGAATCACACTCCCGCCCCGTCCGCCATCGCCGCCATCGGGACCTCCCCGAGGAACGAAGGACTCCCTCCGGAAGGAATCGGCGCCTGAGCCCCCCACCCCTCCCTCCACCCGAATCGTCACCTGATCAATGAACATGACAGCGTCCTCGTTCTCCTTGCCCCGGGATTCTCCCGGCGCGGGCTACCTGGAACCATGCATGATCCCACCCCCTCGGGCGGGATCCCGTCTCTACCTGCCTACGCACCTTCGGCACCCCCCGCTCGCGGGGGGTGGCCTCCGGGAAGGGCCCCTTCCCCGGCCGGGGTCCCCCTTCGGCGGACCTCTGCCCAGCGCGCCTCGATCCGGGCCCGTACCCCTGCATCGGGGACCCAGGGCGCAAGGGCCTCGAGTACGCCCTCCACCTCTTCGGGATCCACCCCGCACCGGAGGGCACCCCGGAGGTGGGAGTGGAGTTGCCGGGGTGCATCCTGTACCGCCAGGAGGGTCACGATGAGGAGCTCCCGGTCCCGGAGGGCCAGCCCCGGACGCCCCAGGACCTTTCCGTACCCCTCGTCCACCATCCAGACCGCGAGGGCCGGGTGCAAGGTCCGGATGTTCTCGGCCAGGGGTTCGGTGAGTGCCCCGTAGACCCGGGCCTTCACCCGGGGACCCCGAAGCTTCCACCGGGCCTCCTCCCGTTCTCCCGCGCCGGCTTCCGCACCCGGGTCCGGGGGGAGTCCGCTCACCCGCCGCCAGACCGCAAGGGCCTCGAGGGCGGCCGGGTAGCCGAGGAAGAGGTACGACTGGAGAAGGGCCTCCTCCACCTGAAGCGCCCGGAGTTCCCCCCTCACCACGGCCGCGGACACGGTCTCCAGCTCCCGCTCCATCCCTGCAGGGTCCCGGGCCGCCTGCGCGGCCGAGGCCCGGACAAGGGCGAGAAAACCGGGCTTCACGGCCCCTCTCCCCCTCTCCCCGAGGGCCCGGGGACCGTTTCGAGCCAGGCCACGGCCTCCCCCCGGGTGTTGGGCACCGGAGGGCGGGTCCAGGGAGCCACGGCCCCTTCCACGGCCTCCGAACCGTCAAGGGCCCCCAGGACCCGAAGGGTCTCCACCAGGGCCACCTCCGCTGCCCGCCGGGCCCCGTCCTCCACCTTGAGGGCGATCCCCACCACCGCCGGCAGCCCCCGGGCGGCCCGGGCCTCGGGGGTCGGGGTCCAGGCGGCGCCGTACACCCCCTCGGCCCCGACCTTGGCAAGGATGCGCCCCTTCCCGGCCTCCAGGAGGGCGGTACAGAGGCGCCCGCTCCCGCCCACCTGGAAGGGGTGCCCCACCATGGCGTGCACCAGGCGTTCCGGGCCGGGGTCCCCGGCATCGGCGGCCCCCTTGAGGGCGGCGTACCCCCGGGCCAGGGCGGAAAGGGGTGCCGCGAAGCAGACGACCCCGCACCCGTCCACACCCGTGGCCAGGGAGGCGGAGGGCACCCCGATCCACCGCGCGACCTCGTCCCGCATGCGCTCCTGCACGGGATGGCCAGCCGCATGGTAGTCGGCCTGGGGCCACCCGCGGTGGGAGGCGAGAAGGAGCATCCCGGCGTGCTTTCCGGAGCAGTTGTTGTGGACCCGGTCGGGGAGCGTGCCTTCTCGCGCCAGCGCCTCCGCCGTGGCGCGGTGCGAGGGGGGATGGGGTCCGCACGCCAGATCCCCTTCGAAGGCGTCGGCGCGAGAGAGGAGGCGAAGCACCACGACCCGGTGCCCTTCCTCTCCCCCGTGGGAACCACAGGCCACCGCGAGTTCGGCATCGGAGACCCCGAACGCCCGCTCGGCTCCGTCCTCGAGGAGGGGGAGGGCCTGGAAGGGCTTGGCGGCCGAGCGCAGGAAGATCGGCGTGTCTTCCTCCGGGGTCGCGGCCAGGACCCCGCCCTCGGCATCGGTCACCCGGATCCGGACCCGGTGCCGCGACTCCTCGATCCCCCCGCGCAGGAGGCGGACCTCCCGGGGGAGGAAAGGAGCCATGGCAAGGGGCCCGGACGAATCGGTCCCCTCCGGCCGTCCCGCCCCCGGCGCAGTCCGCGGGGGCGAGGCGGGGGGGGTGCCGGCGAGGGCATGGGTCGGGGGTTCGCGCATGCGGGGAGGGGATGAAGGGAAGGGAGGAAACGATCACGGAAGGAGGGGGCCCCGACGGAGTGCCCCCGGGCCCCACCGACACCCCACGATTCTCGCGCTCCGGGGCGGGCAGCGCCATGGGAGGACGGGCCCCCATGCCTTCTAGGAGCGTGTCCGAGTAATGGGGCGAGCCGCGTTACGAGCACCACGGGCTCGGATTCTAGGCGGGATGCCGAAGGCATAGCACTCGCTACGGCGAGGCATTCCAACGACGAAAACGAGCCCGTGCTGCTCGTAACCCGCAGGGCGCAGGGGGGTTGCATGGTTGATCCGGCGTCTCTCCTCGCTCATCGTAGCTTTCGCTACGACTCGTCGTCGTTCCTAGGCTGAACCATGCAAGACCCCTGCGCGCGGCCGCACCCCATTACTCGGACACGCTCCTAAAGGAGCGCTCCCCCCTGCACGAAGAGGAGCCGGGCCCCCACTCCCACCAGCACGACGCCAAAGCCCTTCCGAAGGGTGGCCACCGGGAGGGCCCGGTTGATCCTCGCCCCCAGGGGCGCAGCCAGAACCGCCCCCGGAATGAGGGCCAGCGCCAGGGGAAGGGAGACATACCCCACCGACCCCGGAGGAAGGCCCGGCTCCCCTCCGGCCAGCATGTACGACACGATCCCGGCGGGAGCGGCGAAGGTCACGATTCCGATGGAGGCAGCGGTGATCCGGTGCAGGTCCATCCGGGCCCACCGGGCCAGGACGGGCACCGCCAGGACCCCGCCCCCGATCCCCAGCACGGCGGAGCAGAACCCCACCACGCTCCCCCCGCCCAGCGCCCCCGCAGCGCGCATCCGGGCCGACGGAAGGGGGGGGTCCACCCCTGCTTCCCTCCCTGGCCCCGCGAGCATCCGCGCACCCACCACCAGGAGGAGCGCCCCGAAAAGGGCCTGGAGAAGGGCCCCCGGGAGGAGCACCGCCACCTGCGCCCCCGCGAAGGCGGCCACCGCCGCTGCCATCCCCAGGGGGAGAATCGAGCCCCACTCCACCAGGCCATGGCGCCGGAAGGAATGCAGCCCGGAGAGGGCGGTGGGGAAGATCACCGCCAGGGAGGTGGCATGGGCCAGGGTGGCCCGCTGCGCCTCCGGAACCACCACCCCCGACCACTCGGGGTGCGCCATGAGGAGGTAGAGAAAGGGAACGAGCACCGTCCCCCCGCCGATCCCGAAAAGCCCCGAAAGGACCCCGGTCAGCGCCCCCACCCCACAGGCCAGGGCGAGGGCCAGGAGGGTCAGGAGTCGCCTCGCTCCGGAAGGGGGAGGAGGGCCCGGATCGAGGAGGCGGCCCGCAGCCGGGCAAGCGCCTCCTGGAGAGGACGGTCCTGGGGCATCCTCTGGAGGAACTGCCCTTCTTCGCCCCACCCCTGGAGGGCCACCTCCGAGGCGAGGCCGAAGCGCACGAAGCGTTCCGCCTCCCGCCAGGTCTCGGCCTCCACGCGGAAGCCCCGCTCCCGGAGCCGGGCGTAGAGGGCGTCGAGCTCCCCCGCATCGAGGTCGAAGGTGGGTCGCCCGGAACGGGTCTCGCTTCGGGGCTCCACCCCCATCCGCTGCAGAACCGCCACGGCATGGTCGAAGACCCCGGTGGTGTAGCGCCCTCCCTCCACGAAGAGAGCCCGCACGGCCCGCTGCTCCGAAGCGGTGAGGGTATCAGGCGCCACGAGAAGATCCGGGACGATCCCGCCCCCCCCGAAAAGGGTCCGTCCCCCCATGGAGCGAAGGGTGGGCCGCCCGATCGTGTCCGGGGGGAAGACGAACTGGCCGTCGACCGCCAGCGCCGGGGTGGGAGCCGGAACTCCGGCGGCCCCTCCGCTGCCCCCCGGGGGGACCGGGGGCGTGGCATCTCCCCCTTCCGGAGCGCCCTCTGCCCCGGGATCTGCGCCATTCGGCGCCTCGTCCCCTGCACCAGCCCCTCTCCCTTCCTCCTCGGCCACCCGGGAAACGCGCTCGATGGAGCGTCCCGCCGGGGTGTACCACCGGGCCGTGGTGAGCTTGAGGACATTCCCGCCGCTGAGCTGGAAAAGGGTCTGGACCGACCCCTTCCCGAAGGTGGTGGCACCCACGACCAGGGCCCGGTCATGGTCCTGGAGCGCACCGGCCACGATCTCGGACGCCGACGCACTCCCGCGGTCCACGAGCACGGCCATGGGGATCCCGTCATACCGGTCGCCACTCCCCGTGCCCAGGCGCTGGTTCTGCTCCCGGGACTGCCCCCGGGTCTCGGCCACGGACACGCGGGCGGGGAGGAAGAGGTCGGCGACCCCGATCCCCTGCTCCAGGATCCCGCCCGGATTCCCCCGGAGGTCGAGGACGAAGGACCGGGCCCCGGCCTCCCGGAGGGAGTCTGCGGCGGCCCGCACCTCGCGGGTGGCGCCCTCGTTGAAGACCTGGAGAGGGATGTACCCCACATCGCCCTCGAGGAGGACGGCGAAGGGAACGGACCGGAGCTGGATCCGGGCCCGCTCCAGGGTGAAGTCGATCCGGGCATCCACCAGGGGACGCTCGATGGTCACCTCCACGGGAGCCCCCGGCGGACCCCGGAGAATCTGGACCGCGTCCTGGCTCGACCACCCGCGAATGTCGCGCCCGTCCACCTCCACGATCCGGTCGCCGGGGCGGATCCCGGCCCTGGCCCCCGGGGTGCCGGGAATGGGTCCCACCACCGTCACGTACCCGTCGCGCTCCACGATCTCGAGGCCGATCCCCCCGTAGTCCCCCTCGGTCCGGATCCGGAAATCCTCGTACGACTGCGTGCTCAGGAGCGAGGTGTTCGGATCGCCCAGCTCGTTCAGGAGCCCATCAATGGCGAACTCGAAGAGGCGCTCCCGGTCCACCGGATCCACGAAGCGCTCCGCCACATGGTCCAGCACCTCCTGGAAGAGGCGCGACTGGACGTAGATGTTCTGGTCCTGGGCCACGCCGCGCTGCAGGAACCACCCTCCGGCCAGGAGGGCCAGGACGAGGACGGCAACGGGGCCGAGGGGGGCGGAACGTGGGGTCATCCCGAATGCGATGGGGTTGGGGGGGAAGGCCCGGGCCCGGGCGCGCTCAGGGCGCGGAAGGGTCCGGGTGGGGGGGAGGTGCGTCGGCAGGGGTCTCCGGCCTCGAACCCCCGGGGGGTGGTTCGAGTTCCGGGAAGGCGGTCCGGAGGAGGGGTGCCAGGGTGGCAAGGAGGGCAGCATGCACCTCCCCGGGGGTTCCGTCGGCCGCGATGGCCACGGCCTCGGGTTCGCTTCGGGCCAGCGCGGCATACCCCCGGGCGACCCGGGTATGGAAGGCCTCGCCCCCGGCTTCGATCCGGTCCGGGGCCTTCCCCCCTTCCCGCTGCCGCCTTCGACCCTCCTCGGGCGAAAGCGTCAGGAGGAGGACCCGGTCCGGTCGGAGCCCCCCGGTGGCGAAGGCGTTCAGCCGGCGCACCTCCTCCAGGGGAAGGTCACGCCCGTACCCCTGGTACGCCAGGGTGGAGAGCTCGAAGCGATCGGCCAGGAAGATGGCCCCGGCCTCGAGGGCCGGACGGACCCGCTCCCGGACGAAGGCGGCCCGGGCGGCAAGCATGAGGAGGAGCTCGGTTTCCGGGGCCAGCGTCAGCTCGGCCCGGTCCAGGAGAACCTCGCGCACCGCCTCACCCACCGGCGTCCCCCCCGGCTCCCGCCCGGGAACCACGGGGTACCCGGCCTCGGCGAGGGCGTGCTCGAGGAGGTGGAGCTGGGTCGTCTTCCCTGCCCCCTCCACCCCCCCCCCATTACCCGAGACCCAAAAAGCCCCCCGAACCCCCCACCCCCCCCCACCCCCAATCCCCCCCCGTGCCCCCCAAACCCCCCCACATTGCGCCCGTAGCCCCCCACCCCCGCGAAGACCCCCACGCCCGCCGCGACGCTTTCCAGCCCGACCGCTACGGGCACCGGTGGGCGCCGATCCTGGTCGCCTGGGCCGCTCCCGGCGAGGGCGAGCTCCCCCTGCGGGAGGCGGACCGCGGGTTGGCGATCCCCGTGGCCGTCGGCGTGGAGGGTGACCGCAGCTACGTGACCGGTCAGGTGGTGCTCAACCGCTGGCGGATCGACCTCGAACCCGGCTTCGAGGATCGCGCCGGATC
>JBJHCG010000015.1:0-99637 GCA_050485885.1 Gemmatimonadales bacterium
CCCGGAACGCGGAATCCAAGTCCTACCAGCGGGTACCGCAAGCCGCAAAGCCTTGCCGCACCGAGGGCTGCACGGCCATGGCGACCCGATCCTCCTAACTCCGGTTAAATGGATACCCCAGTTCCGCTGAAACGCTTCCGCTGAAGCGTCACAGGGACCTCGCCCAGGGAATCCACCCGTCGGACCCTCCCCGCGCCGCCCCCCCCCCGATCCTCGCTCCCAGGAATGAAGGCCCATCCCTCCATGCCCGTAGAATGGACGGATCCCAGGCACCACCCCCAGCCCAGCCGGGCCGCCGGCCCCAGAACCGCGTGCCCAGACCCCGTGCGCTCGGGCTCCGCACGGCTCATCTCACCTGCCCTGGCTCCCTCCTCCCTCCACGCGCCGTGCCCCCAGCCCCACGCCCCTGCAAGCCTCCTTCCCATGGACGACACCCTCCACCACCCCACGATCCGCTTCAACCTCCTCCTCTTCGGCTTCTTCCTGGTCGCGGCCGTGGCCCTCGGCTCGACCCTCCCCGATCGCTACCCGGTGCACTTCGACCTGGCGGGAGAACCCACACGCTGGGAGGAACGGGGAATCGGGATGTACATCCTCCTCGTGAGCGTCGGAGTCATCACCTTCGGGCAGGGCTTTCTCTTCCAGCGCTTCCTTGTACGGGGCACGAACATCCAGCTCCTCAACATCCCCCACAAGGAGCGCTTTCTCGAGCTCCCCGAAGCGCGCCGCATCCCGGTCATGCGCCGGATGAACCGGATCCTGGGCCTCACCAACACCGGGGTCCTCCTCGTGTTCGTGGCCATTCTCTTCCTGAAGTGGTGGTCCGCGCACCAGCCCGGCGGGTGGCAGGCCCAGGCCTCGACCTGGCTCCTCTGGGCCGCCCTCGCCCTCGTTGTTGTCGTCCCCATTGCCGAAGCGGTGGGAATCAGCCGCATGATCCGCCGCAAGCTTCAGGAGGAAGGCCTCCTCGCCTCGTGAGCACGCCCTTCTCGCCCCCTGAACCGAGCGATGCCCAGCGGACCTCCCTCACTGGCGTCGGGGGGCCCACTCCCTGAGTATTGAGGGATGACCGCGCCCCCTCCCCCTCCCGACGCAACACCAGGTGGGCCGCCGCCGAGCGAAGCTTCTGGCGGGGGTTCCGGAAACGGTGGTGGCGGGGATTCCGGAAAGGCTGCCGACGGGAGTTCCCGCGACGCTTCTGGCGGAGGCACCGGTGACGGAGCCGGCGGAGGAGTGGGCGGAGGCTCGCGTCGGACCGCGGGCGGCGATGAAGCCAGGAACGCCGGCGGCCCTCCCGCCACCCTCTCCCGGGAGCTGGGCGAGTTCCTCCTCCAGTTCTCCATTGCCCTGCATCGGTTCGGGATCTATCCCGCGGGCCACCCTGCGCTGGCTCCCCTCACCCGCCAGGTCCGGGAGCGTCTCGGTCTCCTTCTGGGCTCCCGCCCCCAGATCACCCTCGGCGTTGCCCAGCAGCAGCTCGTGGTGGAGGGCGCGGCCACCGATCGCCGGAACCCCGTTCTCCTGGACCTGGCCCGACGCCTCCATGCTCACCAGATCGGGGCCATCTCCTTCAGCCGGGGGGTCGACGAGGAAGCCCTGGACTGGGTCTTCCGCACCCTCGCAGTGAACCCCGATCGCTCCGGCGAACCCGAAGGCCTCCGCCCCGCCTCCGAACGCCCCTCCCTCCGCGGCGTGGTGCTCCACGGGCTGGGGTATGACCTGCTCGCGCTGGAGGGCGGGATTCCCGCCGGGTGGACCCCCGAGCCCGCCCGCGCGTCGACCCTCTGGCTGGGGCTGGCCCAGGCCGCCATGAAGGCCGTGGATGAAGGGGGGAAGAGCGCCGCCCCTGCGGTGGAGGCCCAACCCTCCTCCGAAGAAGCGGGTTCCGACGAGGCTGAAGTCGCCCGGCACGATGAGGCCGCCCCCCCGGCCGACCCCACCCCCCCCGAGGGCGCCGAGGTGGCCGAGCACCTCTCCCGGGCCCGGAAGTCCTCGGCCTACGAGCAGGTTATCGTGGGGTACCTCCTCCAGATCGCCGAAGAACTCCGACGGGGGAGCGGCCCCGAGGTCGATGGGGTGCGACGGCGCATGGCGGAGATGGTCCGGGCCCTGGACGAGGACGCCCTGGAGCGGATCCTCCGCATGGGCGGTGACACGGCGCGGCGCCGCGAGTTCATGCTGAACGCCTCCGAGTCCATGAACCTGGACGCCGTCCTCAAGCTCCTCCAGGCGGCGGCCACCTCCTCGCGCCAGACCCTTTCGGGCTCCCTCACCCGCGTCCTCACGAAGCTCGCCCTCCACGCCGAACGGGGGGGAGACGAGGTCCGCGACCATGCCGCCGGAGCCTTCCGCGAAACCGTGGAGGAACTCCTCTCTTCCTGGGATGCGAACGATGCATCCCCAGACACACCCCACGCCCCCCAAGGTGCCGGCGAGGACGGCGGGGACGGGGCGGGGGACGGGGCGGGGGGCGGGGACGACGCCACCACCTCCGACGCCTACACCCTCCTCCTCGACACCATGGCCCGGGCGGCCCCCGTCTTTCCCGCCGAGGAGGACGATGAAGAGGCCGCCGCCGCCCGCATGGAGGGTCCCGACGGTGCCCTCCGCCTCCTCCAGACGGCCCTCGAGGTCGATGGCGACGGCCCCCTGGCCCACCGGGCCGTGGGCGAGCTCGTCGAGGGGGGGCGGGTCATGGAGGTCCTGCGGCTCGTGGACCAGGTGCTGGCGGAGGCGGAGCCCGAGGCCGGGGGCACCGCCCTCGCCCACCGACTCCAGCGCGAGCTCGTGAGCCCCGCCCAGCTCCGGAAGCTCCTGGGGCGACCCGAGGTGGAGGAGGGCGCCGTGCTGGCGCTGGCACGTCGGGTGGGGGAGGCGGCGCTGGACGACCTCCTCGATGCCCTGGAGAACTCGGACTCCCGCACCGTGCGGCGTCGCGCCTTCGACGCCCTTTCGGGGCTCGGCGAGGTTCTCACGCGGGGGCTCGGGCCCCGGGTCCCCGAGCTGGCGGGAGACCCCCGCTGGTTCGTCCGGCGAAACCTCCTGGCCCTCCTCCGGAGTGCGGGCGAGGTGCCGGCAGGGTTCTCTCCCCTCCCCTTCCTCTCCGATCCGGACGCCCGGGTGCGGCGAGTGGCGCTCCAGATGGCGGTGGAGCACCCCGCATGGCGCGCCCGGGCCCTTCGCGCCGGACTGGGTGATGCGGATCCCGCCGTCCTCCGAACCGCCGTCCTGGAGCTCCAGTCCGACTTCCCGCCCGAACTCGCCGTGCCGCTGGCGCGCCGGGCCCTGGGCCCGGGTGCCCCCGAGGGTCTCCCCCTCCTGGCCCTTCACGCCCTCCAGGGACTCGGTCCCCCCCGCGACCGGGCGGTGCGCGATGCCGTGGCCGAGGCCGCCGCCACCCACCTCGATGGGGGCCGAAGCCTCCTGGGAAAGCGGCGGCTCGCCGCCTCCTCGCCCGAGAGCCGGGAGGCACTCCAGCTCCTCCTTCGTCCCGGCTGGAAGGAGGCGCCAGCCGCCCGCTGGATTCCCGACGCCCTCACGCGCACCGGAGACCCGGACCTCCTCGCCTCCCTCGTGGAGAGCGCGCGCTCCGACCGGGAAGACGCCTCGTGAGGACATGCACCCTCGCCGGCGCGATCCTCATGGGGAACCGGGCATGAGTGCCCCGACCCGCAGGGCCCGGGACGAAGCCGCCGGCGCCTTCCTGGCGGAGATGGGTCGGGCCCTTTCGGCCCTCACCCTCTACGGGAGCGGACACCGGGCCACGCACGAGGTGGAAGGTGCCATTCTGGAGCGACTCCGGGCCCTTCGGACGCTCCTCCCCCACCCGAGCTTCACCTTTCTCGACGGGGAGGTGGTCCTGAACCAGCGCCCCCTGCGGGAACTCCGGGACTGGAGCTGGGCCGAGCGACTGGCCGGGGCCGGGGTGCAGCGGATCGAGATTCCAGGCGAGCCCACCCTGGACGACCTCGCCCTCTTCCTGGAGGAGATCACCCACCGACTGACCCGTAAACGCTCCCTGAACACCTCCGAGCACCCCCGCGCGGACGAGGTCCAGGCCGGGGTCATCGGGAGCTCCCTCCGCTTCGGGCAGGTGGGGATCGGAGCCGGACGACTCGACGACGCCGACCCGGTGGCCCAGGTCGTCACCGCCACCCTCGACTTCTCCCTCGAGGCGGAGGCCGAGGCCATGCACTGGCTCCAGCAGGAAATCCGGGAGGGGCGCGGACTCCACCTGGCGGAGGCCGAGGCGGTGGTCCGCTCGCTGGCCGTGGCGGTCCGGGGGCATGGGCATGCCCTTGCGGCCCTCCTCGGGGCGGGCGGAGGCGGGGGCGCCCCTGCCGCCGGCGGCGGGGGCGGGAGCGCCCTGGGCACCCTGGCCCAGGGGGAGGCCGGGGCCTGGGCCACCACCCACGCCATGAACGTCTCCGTTCTCTCCATGGCCCTGGCCGAATTCATGGGGATGGACTCCCGCGCCGTCCGGGCGGTGGGGGTGGCGGGGCTCCTCCACGACCTGGGCACCACCGAGGTCCCGGACCGGATCCTCGTGAAGCCCGACGGGCTGACCCGGGAGGAGCGCCACCTCGTGCAGCGGCATCCCGAAGCGGGGGCCCGCCTCATTCTCCGCCACGAGGACCGGCTCGAGCTCGCCGCGGTGGTGGCCTACGAGCACCACGTGCGGTACGATGGCACCGGGTATCCGCGCTTTCGCTTCCCCCGCCCCCTGCACCCGGTCAGCCACCTGGTGCACGTGTGCGCCACCTTCGACACCCTTCTCCACGACCGTCCCTGGCGACCCCGGTGGTCCGAGGAGGAGGCCCTGACCCACCTGGACGAGGGCGCCGGCACCGAATTCCACCCCGAGTTCGCCCGGTCCTTCGTCCGCATGATCCGCCTCGAACGGAGACTCTGACCATGGTTCGACCCCGCCTCCCGCGCATTCTCCTCCTGGGGCTGGCCGCCCTCGCGGCCCTCGTTCTCCACCCTGCGCATGCCCCTGCGCAGGCCCAGGGGGGCGAGGAGGCCTTCCTCCCGGTGCGCGTCGATGCCGATCGGAACCGTGTGCACCTTCGCATTCCCCAGGAAAGGCTCGGGGAAGACTTCCTCCACACGGTGACGCTGGCCACGGGGCTGGGTTCGAGCCGGACCCTCCTGGACCGGGGGCAGACGGGATCGGAGGCGGTGGTGCGGCTCGAGCGGCGCGGGAACCGGGTGCATCTCGTGCGCGACAACTGGTCGATCCGGGCCATCGGGGGGAGTGAGGCCGAGGCGCAGGCGGCGCGGGAATCCTTCCCGACCTCGGTCATCGCCTCCTTCCCCATCGAGTCCGACAGCGCCGGGGTGATCGAGGTGGATGCCTCCTCCCTCTTCTTCTCGGATGCCTGGGGGGTGGCCGACCGCCTGCGGGCCGGGGGGCAGGGGAATGTGCGGGTGGACCGGGACCGGAGCTGGGTGGAGGAGGACCGGACCCGGGCCTTTCCGCGGAACACCGAGATCCGGATGGCCCTGACCTTCGTGGGGGATCAGCCCGGGATCGAGCTCCGGCGCACCGCCCCCGACGGGTCGGCGGCGACCTTCGAGCAGCACCACTCCCTCGTGGCCCTTCCGGCCCTTCCCGAGGAAGGGGGCGACTTCCGGCCCCGGGAGCACGACCTGCGGGCCGGGCTCTTCAGCACCTCCTTCTGGGACTGGGCCCAGGGCTTCGACCGGAACTACCGGGGGGCCTACACCGCCCGGTGGCGCCTCCTTCCCTCCGATCGGGAGGCGTACCTCCGGGGCGAACTCGTGGAGCCGGTGGAGCCCATCGTCTACTACATGGACCCGGGAATCCCCGAGCCCTACCGCTCGAACTTCATCGAGGGGGGGATGTGGTGGAACGAGATCTTCGAGGCGGCGGGCTTCCGGAACGCCTTCCAGATCCGGGACCTCCCCGAGGGGGCGGATCCCATGGACGTGCGCTACAACATGATCCACTGGGTCCATCGGCAGGGCCCCGGGCCCTCGGTGGGGCCCTCCTTCCGCGATCCGCGCACCGGCGAGATCCTGAAGACGGTGGTGCGCATGGACTCGTGGCGTTCCCTCGTGGACTACAACATCTGGCGGGGGCTCGTCCCTGCCGCAGGGGGGGAGGACCGGCTCAATGTGACGGCCGAGGACTTCGTCATGGCCCGGCGGCGGCAGCACACGGCCCACGAGATCGGGCACACGGTGGGGATCGCGCACAACTTCATTTCGGCCTCCCAGGGGCGCGCCTCGGTCATGGACTACCCGGCGCCCCTCATCTCGCTGGCCGCCGACGGGAGCTTCGACCTCTCGGACGCCTACCGGGAAGGGGGCGGGGCGTGGGACTCCCTGGCCATTCGCTACGCCTACACCTGGTTCCCCGACGAGGCCTCCGAGCGGGAGGGGCTCGCCCGGATCATGGAGGAGGGGCTGGCCCAGGGGCTTCGCTTCATTACCGGGGGGCATGCGTCGCAGGCCGGGTCGATTCCGGCGGCCACCCAGTGGATCGAGGGGGCCACCATGCTCGAGGCGCTGGAGCGGACGAGTGCGGTGCGGCGCCGGATCGTCGACGCCTTCGATGAGCGGGCCGTGGCCGAGGGCGATGCCATGTCCATGCTCAACATGCGCTTCGCCCATGCCTACCTGCATCATCGCTATGCCCTGGAGGGGGCCATCAAGTACGTGGGCGGGATGGACTTCACCTACGCCCTGCGGGGCGACGGGCAGACGCCGGCGCAGGTGCTCCCCGGGAGGGAACAGAGGGAGGCGCTTTCCCGGGTCCTGGCCCACCTCTCGCCCGAAGAGCTCCGGGTCCCCGACCGGGTGGCGAACCTCATCCCGCCCTCGCCCTCGGGGATGGACGGCTCGGAGATCTGGATCCCCTCGCAGGCCGGAACGGCCTTCGACCTCGTCTCCATGGCGGGGGGCCTGGCCACCGAGATCGTGGAGAACCTCCTCCACCGGGACCGCCTGGCCCGCGTCGCCCTCTTCGAAGCCCGGGGGGCCGACACCCCGGGGGTGGGCGAGGTGCTCGATGCGGTGCTCGCGGCAAGCTGGAACGGGGGTCCTTCCGGCGATGCCATGGCGCAGCGCCTGCAGCGGACGGTGCAGGTGGTGGTCCTGAACACCCTCCTGGACCTGGGGGGCGATGCGCGGGTGGTGCCCGAGGTGCGGGCCGCCGTGGATCACGCCCTGGAGCGGATCCGGTCGGGGGCCGCAGGGGGTGGTGCCGGGGCGTCGGGGAGCGGAGCGGCGTGGGAGGCCCACCGCGCCATGGCGGTGCGCCAGCTGGACCGCTACTTCGCTGGCGAGGATGACCCGGCCTCCCGCTCCCGCTTCCCGGTGGTGCCCCTGCCCTGGCCCTGAGGCCGGGCAGGGCCGGGCCCTGAGCGCGGGCGAGGGCCCCGGAGGAGGGCCCCCGCCCCCGAGGGAGGATCAGTCGGCCACCGGCTCCACCTCGGCGCAGGCCATGACCGTTTCCAGGTCATCCGCCGAGCGGCGGAAATCCACCACGTAACGCTCCGCCGTGGGGGAGAGGGTGAGGTCCACCGTGGTGGCCCATCCCCCCTCGGCATCGGGCTCGGCCGGAGGGAAGGTCTCCCAGTCGCCCAGGGGGTCGCCCGGAGCGGCGCAGCTCCCCTCCAGGAGGCGCCAGGGGTAGCCGCCCTCGGCCATTTCAGGGGCGTTCTCCAGGGAGAGGGCGATCTCGAAGGTTTCCTCCTCCAGCGTCAGGACCACCCCCCCGGCCAGCTCCGGGTACGCCTCATCGGGAACCAGCTCTCCCTGGAAGACCGGGGGGTCGACCGGGGGATCGAGGGGCGAGCTTTCGCTGCAGGCGGCGGTGGCCGCAAGAAGAAGGGCACCGGCGGCAAGGGCGGTGACCCGGGAATGTCCGTACAGGGTATTGCATGTCATGACCAGTGCTCCCGCGCATTCGGGTGAGGTGGGGGGAGCCGTGCGCTCTCCCTCCGTCCTCCCCTCAACGAGGGAGGGGCCCGCGATGTGACGAAGCGTCTCGCGGGCCGCGTTGCGGGCCGCAGCGGGGGCTCGCTACCGGGGCGCGGAGGGGGAAGGAGGCACGGCTTCCCCACCCTCTACCACCCCACGCCAGATCGAGTGGTCCAGCGACGCCCTGCCACCCCCGGTCCACCCCAGGACCACGGCCATGACGAGGAGCACCCCCTCGAAGAGGATCCCACCGGGCGCCGTGGCCGTGCCCTGCACCAGGTGGATGGACATGGCGGCGAAGAGGATCGTGGCCAGGGGGAGAACGGCCACCCGCACCCCCAGCCCCACCGCCACGAGAAGGGCGCAGACCACCTCGAACCCGCCCACAAGGGGGGCGAAGAAGCCGGGAAAGGGGAAGCCCAGGGCCTCGAACCGGGCAATGCCCGCCCCCATGGGATCGGTGAACTTCCGCACCCCCGCCCAGAGAAAGACGCCGGCCAGAACCAGGCGAAGGGGGAGGGGGAGGAAGACGGGGTCCGTGCGCAGGACGAGGTAGCCCGGGGGGGGCTCCGTCGAGGCAGGGGCAGCGGGCCGGGCCGAGGCGCCGGACGCGGGCTCCGGGGCTTTCTTCGGGTCGGGGTCCGGCGCAGGCTTCGGGATCGGCGAGGTCATGGCTTCGAAGGTAAGGGGGGGCGGGGGATTGAGGAATCGGCGCACCCGCACCACCTTCCCGAATGTCCTCCTCCTCTTCCACCGCTTCCGCCCCCACATCCCGCCGCCTCGTCCTGGGCCTCCTGGGGCCGGGCCAGGTGGGCTCGGCCTTCCTCCGGCAGGTGGCGGCTGCAGCACCCAGGCTCCGGGACGACGGGCACCTCGAGGTGGGGGTGGCGGCGCTGGCCACCTCCCGCCACATGCGCCTCTCCCGGACCTTCGCCGATCCGGTCCACGCCGCCGAGCGCCTCCGGGACCAGGGGGAGGGGGATCCCGCCGACCTCCCGGCCCTGGCGCACCACCTCCTGGAGGTGGCCCGGTCGGAGGGGGCCCTCCCCCTCCTTGTCGACACCACCGCCTCCGAGGGGGTGGCCGACCGGTACGCCGGGTGGCTCGCCCGGGGGATCCACCTCGTGACCGCGAACAAGCGGGCCGGGGCCGGCCCCATGGCCCGGTACCGGGACGTGCGCCGGGGTGCACGGGACGGGGGGAGCCGGTGGCGGTACGAGGCCACCGTGGGCGCGGGACTCCCGGTCATCTCGACCCTCCGGGAGCTCCTCCTCACCGGCGACGAAGTCCTGGCCGTGGAGGGGGTGCTCTCGGGCACCCTGGCCTTCCTCCTTTCGGCCTGGGAAGCGGGATCGACCTTCTCCGGGGCCGTGGAGCGGGCCCGGGGGCTGGGGTACACCGAACCGGATCCCCGGGAGGACCTGTCGGGACTGGATGTGGCCCGGAAGCTCGTGATCCTGGCTCGCGAGGCAGGGAGCACCCTCGAACTGGGGCAGGTGGCGGTGGAGGGATTCGTGCCCCCTGCCCTGCAGGAGGGGACTGTGGAGGGCTTTCTCGGGCGCATGGAGGAGATGGATGCCCCGGTGGGGGGACGCCTCGGGTCGATGGCGAGTGCTGGCCATGGGGTCCGCTACCTGGCCCGGTGGGAGCCCGGAAAGGGGGGCGTCGTGGGGCCGGCCCCCCTCCCCGAATCGCACCCCCTTGCCCGCCTGGGACCCACCGGGAATGCGGTGGCCTTCACCACGCGGCGCTACCGGGAGCTTCCCCTGGTGATCCAGGGACCCGGAGCCGGTCCCGAGGTCACCGCCGCCGGGATCTTCGCCGACCTCCTTCGCGTGGCGGGAGTAGGCTGAGGTGGCCACCTGGTGCGAGGCGTGGGCCCCGGCCTCGGTGGGGAATGTCGCGGTGGGATTCGACCTCCTGGGGCACGCGGTGGAGGTGGCGGGGGACCGGGTCCGGGCCGAGCGGATCCCCCGCCCGGGCAGCGTGGAGATGGGAGAAACGGCGTGGGAGCCCGGCACCCTCCCCCCGGGGAGCACCCCGCCGGCCCTTCCCCGGGAGGCGGAGGCAAATACGGCCGGGGCGGCGGTCCTCTCCCTCCTGGCGGAAGCGGGGGCGGACTTCGGGGTGCGACTCACCCTCCGGAAGGGGATCCCCCTGGGGTCGGGCATGGGAGGCTCGGCGGCCTCGGCCGTGGCGGCCCTCGTGGCTGCGAACGAGCTCCTCGAGATGCCCCTCTCCCGGCAGGAGCTCTATCGGCACGCCCTGGCCGGGGAGCAGGTGGCCAGTGGAGCCGCCCACGGCGACAATGTGGGTCCCCAGCTCGTGGGAGGGCTGGCGGTGGCCTTCCCCGACCGGGTCATGCGCCTCGCCCTCCCCGCCCCCCTCCACCTGGCCCTCGTCCATCCCCATCAGGTGCTCGAGACCCGGCGCGCCCGGGAGGTCCTCCGGGACCCCTTCCCCCTGGCGGCCGTGGTGACCCAGACCGCCAACCTGGCCCGGCTCCTCCTGGCCTGCGAGCGGGGAGATGCAGCGCTCCTGGCCGGCGCCCTTCGCGACGTCCTGGTGGAGCCCCGGCGGGCCCCCCTCATTCCCGGGTTCGAAGGGGCCCGGGAGGCCGCCCTGGAGGCCGGGGCGGTGGGGGCCGGGATCTCGGGAGGGGGGCCCTCCGTCTTCGCCTGGTTCCCCGATGCCCCCTCGGCAGCGGCAGGGGCCGGGGTCATGGCCCGGGCCTTTCGGGGGGCCGGGGTGGAGGCCGATGCCTGGAGCGCACCGGTGGAGGGCCCCGCGGCCCGGGTGGAGGCCCGGGGATGAAGGTCGAGAGCACCCGGGGCGAGGCCCCGCCCGTCCCCGTGGGGGAGGCGCTGGCCCGGGGACTCGCCCCCGATGGCGGGCTCTACCTTCCCCGGCGCCTTCCCCGCCTCGACCCGGCGGAGGTGGCGGGGCTGGCGGGTGCTCCCCCGCCCCGGGTGGCCGAGGCCTTCCTTCGGCCCTTCCTGGACGACCCGGACGATGCCCCCCTCCGGGAGGCCCTCCCCGCCCTGGCCGATCACGCCTTCGCCCCTCCCCTCGTGCTCCGGCCCCTGGAAGAGGGGGTGGCACTCCTCGAGCTCTGGCACGGCCCCACCGCCGCCTTCAAGGACTTCGCGGCCCGTTTCCTGGCCCGGGCGCTGGCGGTGCGGCGGGCCGCCCGGGAGGCGGAAACCGGGGTGCACGAGCCGGCTCCGCACGTTCTGGTGGCCACCTCGGGCGATACCGGGAGCGCCGTGGCCGCCGCCTTCGAGGCCGAGCCCGGCTTCCGCGTGCGGGTCCTCTTCCCGGCAGACGGGGTGTCCCGCCGGCAGGCTCACCTCCTCTCCTGCTTCGGCCCCCGGGTCCGGAGTCATGCGGTGGAGGGGAGCTTCGACGACGCCCAGAAGCTCGTGAAGAGGGCGCTTCGCGACCCGGCCCTCGTGGCCCGGCACCACCTGACCAGTGCCAACTCCATCTCCCTGGGGCGCCTTCTCCCGCAAGCCACCTGGTTCGCCTGGGCGTCCCTCGCGCGCCCCGGGGCCGGCTTCATCGTGCCCAGCGGAAACTTCGGGCATGGTCTGGCCGGTCTCTGGGCACGGGCCCTGGGCTTTCCGGTGGGTCCCCTTCACCTGGCCACGAACCGGAACCGGGCCCTGGTGGACTGGGTGGAGCGCGGCGAGGCCTCGCCGAGGGCAAGCGTCCGGACCCCGGCGAACGCCATGGATGTGGGCGTGCCGAGCAACCTCGATCGACTCGAGCGCCAGCGCACGCTGGAGCCCGGGATCGCGGCCGACCTGGGGGCGAGTGCGGTGGAGGATGCCGAGATCCTTGCCGCGGTGTCCGAAGCCCCGGGGCGCTGGGGGGTCGTGGCCTGCCCCCACACCGCCTGCGCCCTTCATGCCCTGGCATCGGGCGATGTCGGGCCTCCCCCCCCGGGAGGATGGATCGTGGCCGCCACCGCCCACCCGGCCAAGTTCCCCGAGGTGGTGGAGCCGGCCCTGGGGGAGGAGGTGCCCCTCCCGGAGTCGCTCGTGGAACTCCTTGCCCGGCCTGCACGGGCCACCGCGATGGCAGCCACTTCCCAGGCCCTCGAGGCGGCCCTGGAAGAGGGGTGGCCCGCCGGGTAGGGGCTCCCCCCGCCGAAACGACCTCGCCCCCCCACGACCAAGGTCGCAGGGGGGCGAAGGGGAAGGTGCGCCGCCTAGGAATCGAACCTAGAACCTACTGGTTAAGAGCCAGTTGCTCTGCCAATTGAGCTAGCGGCGCAGCACGCTCGGCCTTGTTCCTGCCGAGCTATGTAAGGTAGGGCGCCTCGCCGTGGCGTCAAGCCTCCCGTGTCAGGAGCGCTCGGGGGTGCTCTTCCCCCCGGGGCGCCACCCGGGGAGGAGCTCTCCCCGGAAGTGCCGGTCTCGAAGCGAGCCCCCCACCACGAGGGCCGCCGCCACCAGGACCAGGTTCTTCACGATGTACTGGCCCTCGAGGGTGAGGCCGAAGGGGAACCGGGTGAAGCAGACCTCGGGGAGGAGAACGAGGGGGAGCATGGTCCCCGGCATCTGGAGGAGGAGGAGGGGGATGGCCACCCGGACCAGGGGGCGAATGAGGAGGCAGACCCCGATCACCATCTCCCAGATTCCGAGAATGGGGAGGAAGACGTCGGGATCCCACCAGTAGACGGTGTTCCGGACGAGTTCGGCTGCGGGGCTCAGGTCCACGAGCTTGAGGGCCCCGAACCAGATGAATACGACCCCCAGGGAGAGCTGGAGGGCGGGCATCCCCCGGAGGCGAAGGGTCCAGGCGATCCCCCGATCCAGGGTGTCCAGGTCGCGCCAGTTGAAGGAGGGGCGCTCGATGCGCCCCGGACGTTTCGGGTTCATGGCGCCCGGAGGACCCGGAACCGTGCGAAACGTTCCCGGGGGGCGCGTTCGTGGGCTGTTCCGGGAGCGATCTCCCCTGCGGGCCCCATCGTTGCAGCCCTGCTACGGAGGCGGTACGCAAGCCACACGGAAGCGCCTCCGGACGGGATACCCGAGGGCGTGTAAACATTTGAAGCCCCTTCCTCACAGCAGGTTGCCGCCCCTCGCCTCCTTCGGCACGCACGATGCATAAGGGAAGGATGCGAACGGGGAGGGGTCCCCGTTCCGCGTCTCTGACCAACGGGAGCGCCGACGCATGACGCGACCGATCATTCGCTGGTAGAGTCCGGGGGGTCCAGGTGCCTTGGCGCCTGGGCCCCTCAACTTGTTCGGGACACCTCGTCGGCGACCTCGGCGTCGTCTTCCGCCGACCCTTCCCCCCGCGCCTCCCGCGCCTCGGCCTCCGCGCGGAGTCGCGCCCGGAGCGCCGGAACGTACAGGCCGAGAAGCCCCACCGTCTGGATCAGGAGGAGGGTGGCCAGGGCCAGGGAGAGGTTCCGCTCCGCCAGGAGCACCCCCGCGCCGATGGCCAGGGCGAAGACCACCGGCACCCCCACCCCGAAGCGCCGGGGGTAGTGGCGCATGGTCCGGAAGGGCTCTTCGTCGCGGAGGGGGCGGGACATGGCAGAAGGGGAGGAAGGCCGGACCTGGGGCTCAGTACGCGGCGATTCCGGTGGCCGCCTGGCCCAGGATGAGGCCATGAATGTCGTGGGTCCCCTCGTAGGTGTAGACCGACTCCAGGTTCGCCATGTGGCGCATGGCCGAATACTCCACGAGGATCCCGTTCCCGCCCAGGAGGCGCCGGGCCTCCCGGGCCACCTCGCACGCCATGTTCACATTCGTGCGCTTGGCCATGGAGACCTGCTGGGGGGTCATCGTGCCGCCATCCTTGAGGCGCCCCAGGTGGAGGGCCATGAGCTGCCCCTGGGTGATCCCGGTGAGCATTTCGGCCAGGCGCACCTGCTGGATCTGCTTTCCGCCGATGACCCCGTCGAACATGACCCGCTCCTTGGCGTAGCGAAGGGCCTCGTCGTAGCAGGCCATGGCGGCGCCCACCGCGCCCCATGCAATTCCGTAGCGGGCCTGGGTCAGGCACATGAGGGGGCTCTTGAGCCCCCCGGACCCGGGCATGAGGGCATCGTCCCCCACCTCCACATCTTCCAGATGCAGCTCGGAGGTGTCGGAGGCGAGGAGGGAGAGCTTCCCCTTCTGGTCGCGGGCCGTGAAGCCCTTCGTGTCGGTGGGAACCACGAAACCGCGAATGGACTTCGTGTCGCCGATCTCGCCGGTCTGGGCCCAGATGATCGCCACATCGGCCATGGAGCCATTCGTGATCCACATCTTGGTGCCGTTCAGGACCCACCCCCCGTCCACCTTCTTCGCCGTGGTGATCATCCCGCCGGGGTTCGAGCCGTAGTCGGGCTCGGTGAGGCCGAAGCAGCCGATCTTCTCGCCCGTGGCGAGCTTGGGGAGCCAGGTGCGCCGATGCTCCTCCGAGCCGAAGGCGTGGATCGGATACATGACAAGGGCCCCCTGCACCGAAGCGAAGGAACGCACGCCCGAGTCGCCGCGCTCCAGCTCCTGCATGATGAGCCCGTACGCCACATTGTTCAGCCCGGCGCACCCGTATTCCTCGGGAAGGTTGGCGCCCAGCATCCCCAGCTCGCCCATGCCGCCAATGAGTTCCCGGGGGAAGTGGCGGCCGATGTATGCCTCCTGGATCACGGGCATGACATGGTCGTCGACCCATTCGCGCACGGTGTCGCGGATCATCCGCTCCTCGTCGGAGAGAACGGAGTCGAGATCGTAGAAGTCCACGCCTTGGAAGGTGGCGGCCATGGGTCGGTCCTCGGGGTTCGTGCGGGGGAGTCGGAAGGGGTGGAACGGAAGGGGTGGTGCGGAAAGGATGGTGCGGATGCGAAGGGGGCGGGCCGTTCCGGCTCGCCTCAGGGGGGGGGCGGGGTGGCCTCCACCGCCGGACGATTCTGCCACCGCTCGACCCCGTACGCCAGTTCGCGGGCCACCCGGCTCCCCAGGTAGAAGGCCACCACGAGCATGAGGGCCCACCCGGCGGGGATGAGGGAGAGGTCGGGACGAATCACCAGGCCCACCCATGCCGCCAGGAGGAGGGCCAGGGCGCCCCCGGAGAGGAGCCCCGTGCGGAGGGCCCGCCGCTTGGCCAGGGCCACGCACGCCTCGCACCAGAGGAGGCGGTCCAGCTCTTCCGAGGGCTTCACCTCGAGGCACCGGATGCAGGTGATCTCGTCGGTGCGTCCAGGGCGAGGGGCTTCGCGGCGGGAGAACACGGGTCGGCGGCCTACCCCAGGGCGCGAATCACGGTGTCGGTGTATCCCCGGGTGGTCTGCGTTCCCCCCAGGTCCCGGGTCCGGTTGGCCGGATCCGCCAGGGTGGAGGTGATGGCCTGGCGGATCCGCGTGGCCGTCTCCTGCTCCCCGATGTGGTCCAGGAGCATGGCGGCAGAGAGGGTGAGGGAGGAGGGATTGGCCACCCCCAGCCCGGCGATGTCCGGAGCCGAGCCGTGCACGGCCTCGAACATGGAGGCCTCCTTCCCGATGTTCGCCGCCGGGGCGAGCCCCAGCCCGCCCACGAGTCCGGCCATGAGATCGGAGAGGATGTCGCCGAACATGTTCTCCATGACGAGGACATCGAAGCGGTACGGGTCGGCCACGAGGTACATGGCGGTGGCATCGATGATGGCGTCCTCGAACTCCACCACCCCCTCGTACTCCTTCGCCACCTCGCGTCCCACCTCCAGGAAGAGGCCCTGGGTGTACTTGAGGATGTTGGCCTTGTGGGCCAGCGTCACCTTCTTCCGGCCGTTCTGCTTCGCGTACTCGAAGGCGTATCGGACGATCCGCTCGGCCCCGAACCGGGTGATGATCATGACCGATTCGGCCGCCGCCCGCGGGTCCCCCTCCAGGCCGATGTAGTGCTCCACCCCCACGTAGAGACCCTCGGTGTTCTCGCGAATGAGGACGAGGTCGATGTCTTCGTACCGTCCCCCCGGGGTCAGGGTGAGGGCAGGACGCACGTTCGCGTAGAGGTCGAACTCCTTCCGGATCGCCACATTGATGGAGCGGAACCCTGATCCCACCGGGGTGGTGAGGGGGCCCTTGAGGCAGACCCCGTTCCTCCGGATGGAATCCAGCGTGACGGTGGGAAGAGGCGACTTGAGGGCGTCGAGCCCGGCCACCCCGGCAAGCTGCTCGTCAAAGTCGAGGTCGGCCCCGGCCGCCTTCAGGATCTCGAGGGTGGCGGCGGTGACTTCGGGTCCGATGCCGTCGCCTGGAATGACGGTGATGGTCCTGGCCATGGTCTCGCGTCGGGGGGTGCGGAGGGAGGGGAGGAACTCAGTTCGAACCGATGTACATGGGATTATACTCGAATTCGGTGTGATCCTCACCCCACTGAACCAGATCGCGCATCCGTCCGGGTCGCTCCGTGGCGTCGCGGCGGGCGGTGGCCGCCACGCTCAGGGCCCGGGGCCAGGAATGGTCGTTCAGGGTGCCCCGGGAGAGAAGCGCCTGGGCCATGGTGTCACCCCCGGGATGGGTGATGACGACCCGGACCCCGCCCAGCCCCGGATGGTCGGCCATGGCCTCCCGGGTCCCGGGAGAGAAGAGAAAGAGGTAGGGGAGCCCCTTGGCCCAGAGGTCCCCGCCCCCGACAAAGGGGGTCGGATCCACCTGGATCGTGACCCGGGCCACATTCCCGGTGATCTCCACCTCGACCCCCCCGTTGTAGCTCCAGTACCCCGACTCGGCCAGCGTTTCGGCCGGCGGCGGCGGCGGGATCTCGGCCTGCCCGGGAGGCTGGCACCCGGTGTTCCCCAGGAGGGCGCCTGCAAGGAGGAGGGACGCGCCGGCCGGGAGGGTGCGACGAATGCGACGAAGGGAATGCAGAAGAAGCATGCAGATGCGAAGAATCAGGGAGGAAGGAAGGGGTCGAGCAGGTCCGGAAGGGGCCCGGGGGATCCCGGCGCTCAGCGGACCAGGCGACGGGCCAGGGCCTCCACCGCCGAAATGGTGGCGCCCAGGTCCCCGGGAGGACCCGGGGTTCCTTCCACGATCCCGTACCAGCGGACCCGCCCCGATCGGGGGTGGATCACCGCGGCGGCGATCTCCACCACACGCTGCCCCTCGTCCTCGCCGTCCCGCTCACGAATGGCCACGGGGATCACGGCGAAGTTTGCCTGTTCTACCGCTGCCAGCCGGTAGAGGTCCCCGAAGAGGGGATCGCCCACCCGCTCCACCTCGGCCACGAGGAAGCGCTGAATGGCCAGGGCATCGGGGTCGATGCGAAGGGCCGATTCCCGGCTCCGGCGCCGGATTGCGTCGGGACCGATCCAGACGGTGGCCTCTCCCCGGGTCTCGAGGGCCCATGCGAGCTCCCGCTCCAGGTCCGGATGAGCCCCCTCCTGGAGCTGGGGAGGGAGGAGGAGGACCCGCTCCCCCCGGAAGGAGGGGACGCCCCCCCGCTCGTATCCGGCCTCGGTGGGGGCAGGGCCCCGGGCGGAGCAGGCCACCCCGCCGGCCAGCAGGACGCCGCCCAGAAGAAGAAGGACGATGCGACGCATGGTGCGGGTTACCCTTCCCCTTCGGGCTCGAAGGCCAGTGCCGCCGAGTTCAGACAGTAGCGAAGGCCGGTGGGCTCGGGGCCGTCGGGAAAGACGTGCCCCAGGTGGCCGTCACATGCGGCACAGAGCACCTCGGTTCGCCGCATGAAGAAGGAGCGATCCTCCCGCTCGGCCACGTGCGCGGGCGTCACGGGAGCCCAGAAGGAGGGCCATCCCGTTCCCGATTCGTACTTCGTGGCCCCTTCGAAGAGGGGAAGCCCGCATCCGGCGCATCGGTAGAGGCCCGGACGCTTCTCGTTCCAGAGCGCCCCGGTGAAGGCCCGCTCCGTGCCATGCTTCCGGAGGATCCGGTAGGCCTCCGGGTCGAGGCGGTCCCGCCATTCGGCATCGGTGTGCTCGACCCGGGGCGGCGGGGGACCGGCGTCGCCTTCCTCCTTCGACCGTCCCCCGCGCCCCTCGCGCCGGAAGGGCCCGATCACGAAGCCTCCGCGCGCTCCACCCGGACGGACTCCATGACCACGTCGGAGGCGGGGCGGTCGCCCCGGCCGGTGGGGACCTTTCCGATGGCCTCCACCACCTCCATTCCCTCCACCACCTTCCCGAAGACGGCGTGGCGGTCGTCGAGCCAGGGGGTGGGGACCAGGGTCACGAAGAACTGGGATCCCCCGGTGTTCGGTCCCGCGTTCGCCATGGAGAGGACGCCGGCCGCGTCGTGGCGGAGCTCGGGGTGGAACTCGCAGGGAATCTCGTATCCGGGGCCCCCGCTTCCCGTTCCCTTGGGGCATCCGCCCTGGATCATGAAGTCGTCGATGACCCGGTGGAAGAGGATGCCGTCGTAGAAGTCCTTCTCGACCAGCTTCAGGAAGTTGCCGGCCGTCTTCGGGGCCCGGTCCTCGAAGATCTCCACGCGGAAGGTCCCGTGGTTGGTCTGGATGCGAACGATGGGGTTGGACGAGGTGGCCATGGGCTCGGGGGTGCAGGGGAGAAGGGAGAGAGGACGGGGAGGGCGCGAACCCCGGAGGTGAGGGAGCGGCGGCGGGGTCCGGGAGCGAGGCTGCACCCGGACTCCAGGAGCACCCATCAGGTCGAGGCGGGGCGCTCCACTACCTGGCAGTCGTGCTGGAGGAAGTTCCAGAAGGCCTCGCACGACCCCTCCATACGGTACTCGACCTGGCGGATCCCCGGAAGGGCGAAGACCGTTCCGTTCAGCTCCGAGAGGAGGGCCAGGCTTCCGGCCGAGGTCGCCGCGTTGGGAATGACGGGACGGAGGTCGTGAAAGTCCACCACCGCCCGGTCGCCCTCGAGGAACACCTCCCGGAGGAGGTCGCTCGTGGCCTCCGAGAAGAAGGAGGTCACCCCGTCCTCGCGCTCCGCCTCGGTGGGGCCGGCCAGGAGCGAGGTGAGGGCCACGTCCAGGAGGAGGGCGTGGTCGCCCAGGGCCTCCCGGGCGGCGAGGGCGGGGTCGTCCTCTCCCGGAGCCTCGGGGTCCGGGAGGGAGAGAACCACCGTGCGGGGAACGGTGACCGGGGCCTCGTCCCGGGTAAAGGTGAGCTGGAGGGAGACGGTGAGCTGGGTGGGCCCGCGGGGGCCTTCAAGCCCCGGAAACTCCGGGGGGGGCGGGGCGCCGTCCCCGCACCCGGCCAGGCCGAGGGCGGCTCCGCCGAAAAGGAGAAGGGCGAAGGGAAGGGCCCGGCGGCGGGCCGGGATGGCGAGGCGGAAGGGCGAGGGCCGCCGGCCGGCGTCGGTCCCGCCCTGGAACGGTCCCGGTGGCATCTTCCCCTCCCTCACAGCATGTACCCGCCATCCACGGGGAGGGTGATCCCGGTAATGTGACGGGCGGCCTCGGAGCAGAGGAAGAGAACGGCCCCCGCCACGTCCTGCGGGTCGCCGAGGCGGCGGAGCGCACTCCGCTCCCGGGCGGCATCGAGGATCTCGGAAGAGACCCCCTCGGTGAGGCGGGTGGTGCGGATGTATCCGGGGGCCACGGCATTCACATTCACATTGGCGGGGCCCAGCTCCAGCGCCGCGCTCCGGGTCAGGGCCAGGACCCCGGCCTTGGAGGCGGCATAGTTGGCCAGGCCGAACTCCGTGCGGCGGGCATGGACCGAAGAAACGTTCACGATCTTGCCCCCCTCCTGGCGGCGGAAGGAGGGGGCAGCGGCACGAATGAACCAGTAGGCACCGGAAAGGTTCGTGTCGAGGACCTGGCGCCAGTCCTCGTCGGAGAGGCGCCAGAGGGCCCCATCGCGGGCAATGCCGGCATTGTTCACGAGAATGTGGAGGGGGCCCAGTTCCTCCTCCACCGCATCGACGAAGTGGGTCACCTCGTCGGGCTCGGTGCAGTCCACCGCCCGGTGGAAGACCCGGACCCCGTGGCGCTCCAGCTCATCGGCGGTGCGGAGGGCGTCGCGGTGGTCCTCTTCCGAGCCGGCGGCGTAGTTGAAGGCCACATGGGTCCCGGAGCGAGCAAAGGCACGGGCCACGGCCCGGCCGATCCCCGTGGACCCCCCGGTGACGAGGGCCACCCGCCCGCGGAGTCCCCCCACCACGATGCCCTGGGCCCGGGGCTCGGTGTCGGCCTCCACCTCCTCCAGGAGCTGCTCCACGGCGGCGCCGGCACCCGACGGGGGCACGGTCTTCTTCATGGGACCACCTCGGATTCGGGATCGTGGTGCCGGACCACCCGTCCCTCGACGAGAAAGACGGTTTCCTCCGCAATGTTCGTGGCCAGGTCCGCCACCCGCTCCAGCGACTGGGCCACCACGAGGAGCTCGAGGGCCGCAGAGATCCGGCGAGGGTCTTCGAGCATGTGGCTCACGAGGATCCGGTGTGCGGTGGAGCGAAGGGCGTCGACGGCGTCGTCCCGGCGGCGTACATCCAGCGCCACCCCGGTGTCACGCACGGTGAAGCCCCGGAGCGCATCGGAGAGCATGGCCAGACTGAGGCGGGCCATCTCCTCGATCTGCGGGAGGGCCGGGGCCGCGGGTACATCGAGGATCCGGGTGCCGGCCCATGCGATCTTCACCGCGTGGTCCCCCACCCGCTCCAGGTCGTTCGCGATCTTGAGGGTGGCCACGATCTGCCGGAGATCCTTGGCCATGGGCTGCTGGAGGGCCAGGAGTTCCAGGGCCCGCTCATCCACCTCGAGTTCGAGGACGTCGACCCGGGCATCGCCCTCGCGGACCCGCTCGAGCGCCTCCCGGTCCCGGGTCAGAAGGGCCTCCACCGAGGCGGCGAGGAGGGCCTCCGCCTCGCCTGCCATCTGGAGGAGGCGGGCCTGGAGGAGGTCGAGCAGGTCGTGGAAGTGGCGCTTGGGCGCGAAGGGAGCCATGACAGGAAGGTTACCGCCCGGCGAGGGGCGGGAGCAACCTCCTGTGGCGCGCACCATGGGAGGGGGAGAGGCGAACCCCGGGGACCTCCCTCACCCCCCTTCCACCCGGGGGAGGGTGAAGCGGATCGTGGTCCCTTCGCCCAGACGGCTCTCGGCTCCCACCTCGCCCCCCATGGAATGGACGAGATGGCGGACAATGGCGAGCCCCAGCCCCGTTCCTCCGGCGCCCCGGTCCCGCCCGGGATCCACCCGGTAGAAGCGCTCGAAGATGCGGGGGAGCGCGGCCGAGGGAATTCCGGCGCCCGAGTCCACCACCGAGACCTGCACCTCGGGCCCCCGGGCCTCCACCACGACCCGGATCACTCCCCCGTCGGGGGTGAAGCGGAGGGCGTTGTCGAGGAGGTTCCGGAAGACCTGGTAGAGGGCCTGGGCATCGGCCAGCGCCACGGCGTCGCCCTCGACGGTGAACGCCACCTCCCGCCCCCGCTGACCCGGCGCCAGCTCGTCCCACACTTCCCAGGCCGAGGCCGCGAGCTCCACCTCCTCCTCCTGCACCGTCCAGACCCCGGCCTCGAGGCGCGAGAGGTCCAGGAGGTCATCCACCAGGTGCTGGAGGCGGAGGGTGTTGGCCCGGATGGAACCGAGGAACTCCCGCCGGAGGGGCTCGGGAGGGTCGCCTTCCAGAAGCGTCTCCGCAAAGCCCCGCATGGAGGTGAGGGGGGTCTTCAGTTCGTGGGAGGCGTTGGCCACGAAGTCCCGACGGACCTTTTCCACCCTTCGCAGCTCGGTCACGTCGAGCATGGTCACCACCGATCCCCCGGGCTCCAGGAGGTGGGTGGAAACGAGAAGGCTCCGCTCTCCCACCTGGAACTCCCGGGGCGCCATGGGGAGGAGGACGGATTCCTCCAGATGATCCCGGAGAAGGGGGTGGCGGACCAGGGTCCCGATGGGGGCGAAGGGCGCCGGATCCGAGACCTCCAGAAGCCGGACCGCCGCCTGGTTCATGCGGAGTACCCGGGCGTCGTCCGTGAGAGCCACCACCCCTTCGGCAATGGAATCCACGATGCCGAGGAGCTCGTCGCGCTCCCGGAGAACCTCCCGGGTCCGCCCCCCGACCTCGTCGAGGAGCCGATGCACCGCCTGGGTCACCCCGGTGAGTTCGGGGGTCACCGCGCCCCGGTCCGGGAGGGCCCCGAAGTCGCCGGAGGCAGCCCGCGACACCCCCCCCTCCAGCGCGGCGAGCTCACGCCGGAGTCGGCCATCGACCCCGCCGGCAGCCACCACCAGGCAGAGGAGAAGGAGGGCGCCCCCCGCCACGACCAGGAGGAGGACGGGGGCCTGGTCCAGGGGGCCGCGGAGGGCCCCCACCGGGGTGGCCACCCGGAGAACGATGGCGGTGCCGTCGGGGAGGGTGAGAGGTCCGGCCACGTAGAAGGTGGGAATGCCCTGGGTGGGGCTCGGGCGCTCCACCAGCTCCCGCCGCCCCTCCGCCGCCGCGCGCACCTCGGGGCGACCGGCATGGTTCTCCATGTTCGTCACATCGCCCCCCGGCACCCCCGAATCCCCCAGGACCACGCCGGAGGGGTCGACCAGGGTCACCCGGAGCCCCAGGAGGTGCCCCAGGGAGAGGGCCGCCTCGCGAAGGTCGGGAGGGAGGGCCGGATCCACGGTGAGGAAACGGGCCGCCTGGTCCCAGCTCGCCAGGACCCGGGCCCGTTCGGCCTCGATCCGGGGCTGTTCCACGGCGGCACGGAGCCAGAACCCCAGCCCCAGGAGGGTGGCCACCACGATCCCTCCCCCCAGAAGGAGGACGCGGCGGCGCAGGGTCACTCGAGCCCCTCGGGAACCTTGAGCCGGTATCCGAAGCCGCGGACCGTCTCGATCCAGTCGCCCACCTCACCGAGCTTGGCCCGGAGGCGCCGGATGTGCATGTCCACGGTGCGGGTCTGGATCCGCTCCGCCACCTCCGACTCCACATCCCAGGCCCGCTCCAGGAGCTGCCGACGGCTCTGCGTCCGTCCCCGGCGCTCCATGAGGGCCTGCAGGAGCCGGAATTCGGTGGGGGTGAGGGCCAGCTCCTCCCCCTCCATGGAGACCTGGTGCGAGGCCACGTCCAGCGCTACCGGCCCGGCACGGAGGACCTTCCCGCCCCCCTCCCCGGCCCCGGGCTCGGAGGCCCGGCGGAGAATGGACTGGACCCGGAGCACGAGCTCCCGGGGGGAAAAGGGCTTGGTCAGGTAGTCGTCGGCTCCGAGTTCCAGCCCCTGGATCCGGTCCTCCTGCTCCCGCTTGGCGGTGAGCACCAGCACGGGGAGGGCCTGGGTGGTGGTCTCCTGCCGGAGGGAGCGGAGGACCTCGTCGCCGGAGAGCCCGGGGAGCATCCGGTCGAGAACGAGGAGGTCCGGGACCTCCCGGCCCACCGCCGTGAGGGCCTGGTCGCCTGTGGAGGCGGTTTCCACCCGGAAGCCTTCCCGGGTGAGCTGATAGGCGATGAGGGCCGCGATGTCGGGCTCGTCCTCCACCACCAGGACCCTCGGGGCGCTCGATCGCTGCGGGGTGCTTTCCATGATGCTCCTGACCAGTACGGCGTCCATGGGTTCCTCGAACCGTGTCGGAAATCCTCCGTCCCACCGACGCGGACATCGGGGGAGATGCGGGGAGTTTACCGCACCCGTGTAACGACACCCACGGCGCTCCGTAACGGAAGTGTAAATCCTCGTCCCGCCCACGTCACGGCAGGGGGACGGATCGGGGGGGCAGTCCGAGGGAGGGGAGGGGGCGCAGTTGCCGTTTCGTTCGGATCCGGATGCCGTTTCGATACACAACCCTGCGCTGCTCCGTGACCTCCCATGCTGATCGTTCCGGAAGCGGAAAATGCGGGGGAGGCCTGCCCCCGGATGCTCCCCGGGGCCGGTTGGGCCCGAGCGGTTCTGGCCTTACGACAACGGAGTTCAGTGCACCATGGGTTCTACAGCTCGATCGCTTCGGTGGTCCTGGCCCCTCCTTCTCCTGCCGATCGCCGCTACGGTCGGTTTTTTCGTACCCACGGGGTTCGGTCCCTCCCCCCTCGCAGCGCAGGGGGCCGCCTCTCCCGGAAGCGCGAGTGAACCCGTGGGACGGCTCTTCGGGCAGATTCGCGATGCCGCCACAGGGCAGCCCCTGCCGGGGGCACAGATCGTGGTGGGCGACGGGCCCCGGGGGGTGGTGGCCGGGGTCGAGGGGCGCTTCCAGGTGGACCGGGTCCCGGTGGGGGTGACCTCGATTCAGGTTCTCCTCCTGGGATACGCTCCGCATACCGTGACCGACATCGAGGTGGCGGCCACGGGGGTGACCCGGGTCGACGTCCTCATGGAGCGGCAGGCCCTGGAGCTGGGCGGGATCACGGTCTCGGCCGAGGTGGAGCGGGGGAGCGCGGTGGCCCTGGTTTCGGAGCAGCGCACCGCCGAAGGGGTGGTGAATGCCATTTCGGCCGAGCAGATCGCCCGCTCCCCCGATGGAGACGCCGCCGCCGCCGTGCGCCGGGTAAGCGGGGTCACGGTGCAGGACGGGAAGTACGTCTTCGTGCGGGGGCTGGGGGAGCGGTACACGACCTCCTCCCTCAATGGCACCCGGATCCCCTCGCCCGAGCCGGAGCGGAAGATCGTCCCCCTGGACCTCTTCCCCTCGGGCCTCCTCCAGGCCATTTCCACCGCCAAGACCTTCACCCCGGA
Organism: Gemmatimonadales bacterium; assembly: GCA_050485885.1. Taxonomy (GTDB): domain Bacteria; phylum Gemmatimonadota; class Gemmatimonadetes; order Longimicrobiales; family Gaopeijiaceae; genus SKNW01. The sequence continues at coordinate 24,514 of JBJHCG010000015.1, forward strand.
CCAGCCCGGTGACTTCTCCGGCGGGAATGTGGACATCCGCACCCCCACCTTCCCCGCCCGGACCACCTGGAGCTTCAGCGTCTCGTCGGGATGGGAGGCCGAGGCCACCGGTCAGTCCCTCTTCCAGGCGCCGGCCGCCGGCCGGGAGTGGCTCGCCTCCGGGGTGGGGCCGCGGCGCATTCCCGACGCCGCCGCGAACTACTCGGGCTCCGCCTCCCGCGGCGACGAGGTGAACCAGGTGGTGAACGCCTTCCGCCCCGTCTGGTCCGTTCGGGAGGGATCGGGGCGCCTCCCCCTCTCGCTGGGGAGCTCGGTGGGGGGCTCGGCCCCCTTCCTGGGCCAGACCCTCGGGTACCTGGCCTCCCTCACCTACGGCACGAGCGAGTCGGCCCGGGTGGACGAGAACCGGGCGCGGATCGGCACGGGCGACGTTCCCATTGATGCCTACACCGGGAGCTCGGGGACCTCCTCCGTCCTCTGGGGGGGGATCGCGAATGTGGCGGCCCTCCTGGGGACCCACTCCCAGCTCCATCTGAACAACACCTACAACCGCAGCGCCGACAACACCGCGCGCCGGGAAATGGGGACGGACGAGAACACCCAGGCCACCGTCCAGGTGGACCGGATGACCTACGTGGAGCGGGTGGTCCGCTCCCACCAGCTCCGCGGGGAGCACCAGCTCGGGATGCGGCACCGGGTCGACTGGTCCGCCAACCTCTCCGCCGTCTCCCGCTCCGAGCCGGACCGCTCCGAGTTCGTGACCTGGCTCGACCCGGAGGTGCCCGTCTGGTTCAACGACTTCGAAGGCGCCGTCCGGACCTTCGGATCGCTGGAAGAGGACACGCGGGAGGCCTCGGCCCGGTACGAGCTCTCCTTCGGCGAGAACCGGGGGAACCCGCACCGGATCCGGGTGGGAGGCGCCCTCCGGGCCACGGAGCGCGACACCCGGAGCCAGGGCTTCCGGATCCAGAGCTTCGACTGGGCCCCGAACGACCCCCGGTGGCAGGTCCCCCCGGAGGAGTTCTTCGATGGCCGGAACGCCGGCCCGGGCGACGCGATCTTCCTCCTCTCGCGGGAGCTCTCCGGAGGGCGGTACAGCGCTTCCGACGAGCTGTCCGCCGCCTTCGCCATGGCCGAGGTGAATGTGCTGGAGCGCCTGCGCCTCATCGGGGGCGCCCGGGTCGAGCACTACACCCTCACGGTGAATGCCGAGAACCAGCTCGGCCAGCCCTCGCAGGTCGAGCGGGACTACACCGACCTCCTCCCGGCCCTGAGCGCCGTGGTGACCCTCACCGAGGGTCAGCAGCTCCGCCTTGCCGCCTCCCGAACCCTGGCCCGCCCCGAGTACAGGGAGCTGGCACCCATCACGTACCGGGAGGTGCTGGGCGGGGAACAGGTCATCGGAAACGCGGAACTGGAGCGCACCCTCATCGAGAACTTCGACCTCCGGTGGGAGTGGTACCCGGGCCCCGGGGAGGTGATCTCGCTGGGGTTCTTCGCCAAGCGCTTCGACCGCCCGGTGGAGGAGCGGTACCTGGCCCGCTCCGGAACCGACACCCGGACCTTCGTGAACGCGGCCTCGGCCACGAACGAGGGGGTGGAGCTCGAGGTGAGGGCCGGGCTGGGCCGCTTCGGCGAGGCCCTCGTCCCCCTCTCCGCCTTCACGAACCTCACCGTCATGCGGAGCCGGGTGAACACCGGAAACGAGGCCGACGTGGAGCGCCCCATGGTGGGGCAGGCCCCCTTCGTGGCAAACACCGGTCTCACCTGGTCGGCGCCCCGGGAGGGATGGAGCGGAACCCTCCTCCACAACGTGGTGGGAAAGCGGATCGTGAATGCCCGCGCCTCCGGCGCCACCGTTTCCGACGTGGTGGAGCGACCCCGCCACATGGTCGACCTCTCCCTCCGCTTCCCCCTCCCCGGGGCCGCCTCGGGAAAGGTCGATCTCAAGAACCTCCTGGATGCACCGGTGGAGGTGCGCCAGGGAACCATCGTGCGAAACAGCTACCGGACGGGGCGGAGTGTCTCCGCCGGAGTCTCGTGGCGGTGGTGATGCCGGCGGCCGCCCACCCTCGGGGCGGCGCCTCCCTTTCGAACGCTTCTGCGACAGGAACTCAATCATGAAGCGCAGCTTGAGCACGGCCGGCGCCCTCGCCCTGGCCACCGCCTTTCTTGTCGGGTGCGACAGCGACAATGGAACCGGCCCGAGTACCCCCCAGCCCCTCGCGGCGCCTTCGGGTGTCGCGGTGTCGGTCCTCTCCCCCACCTCGGTGCGGGTCTCCTTCGCGCCGGTGAGCGGCGCCTCGGAGTACGTGATCCAGCGGGCCCCCGGCGCCTCCGGGGGAAGCTTCGCAACGGTGGGCACCACCGCCGAGACGAACTTCACCGACGAGGGGCTCGATGCCCAGGCCACCTTCCGATACCGGGTGGGCGCCCGGGGTGGTCCCGGCACCGACTCCCCCTTCTCGGGGGAGGCCCTCGTCACGACGCCCGAGCCCGGGGCCCGGGTGGCTACGATCTCGTCCGACATCACGCAGAACCGCACCCTCTTTGCCGACACCGTCTACACCCTGTCGGGCTTCATCAAGGTGACGAACGGCGCCACCCTGACGATCCAGCCCGGCACCCTCATTCTGGGGGACTACGACATTCCCGGCTCCTCCCTCTTCATTCTCCGGGGGGCGCGGATCGATGCCCAGGGCACGCCCGAGAACCCCATCGTCTTCACCTCGGAGCGCCCCTTCGGGCAGCGCCAGCCCGGGGACTGGGGCGGGATCATCATCGTGGGGAACGGGATCACGAACCGGGGAGCGCCCACCTACATCGAGGGCACAGGGACCGATGAGGTCCTGAACCCCCTGGTAGACTACTCCGGCGGAACCGACAACGACGACAACTCCGGAATCATGCGGTACGTCCGGATCGAGTTCGCGGGCTTCCCCACGGCTCCGAACGAGGAGCTGAACTCCCTCACCATGGCCGCCGTGGGCCGGGGCACCACCATCGAGTACGTGCAGGTCCTCCTGGGGCTCGACGACTCCTTCGAGTGGTTCGGAGGCGCGGTGGACCATCGCTACCTCATTTCGTACGAATCCGCCGACGACCACTTCGACGCCTCGGAAGGGTACGTGGGCCGGGTTCAGAACTTCATTGCCTTCCAGAGCATTCGCCCCGAGCCCCGTCCGAACCTGGCCGGGGGCGCCGCCTCCGACCCGCAGGGGATCGAGAATGACGGGTGCTGGGCGGAGAACTGCAACGCCGGGAACAACAACCGCTCCGCATCGCAGCCCTACACGGTCCCCGTCTTCGCCAACTTCACCCTGGTGGGACCCCCTCCCGGGGCCTGGGAGACGCCCTCGGGGAACATCGGGATGATGCTCCGCCGCGGCGTCGGGGGTCTCTACGTGAACGGCGTGGTGGCCCGCTACACCCGGGCCGGCATCTCCTTCCGGGGCGACCAGACCCACGCCCGGATGCAGGAGGGGCGCTTCGCCGTGCGGAACATCTACTTCACCGACAATGCGGCCATCTTCCAGACGGGTCCGGCCCCCGGGTCCGGGGAGGGCGCCCAGTACAGCATGGACATGGCGGCGAACGGGCTCGAGGCGGGAACCGTCCCCACCGCCCAGCTCTTCACGGCCTTCCCCACGAACACCCAGAATGCCACGGCGGCGGACTTCGACTGGACCCCCGCCCCGGGCTCTCCCCTGCGCACCGGGGGGCTGAACGACTTCTCCGGGCTCCCCGCCGAGCTGCGGAACGCCGCCTCGGGCTTCGTGACCCCCACCTCGTACCGGGGTGCGGTGGATCCGAATGGCCCGAAGTGGTGGCAGGGATGGACGAGCTACGCCCGATTCTGAGCCCCATCCTGCGGTGAAGCATGACGGGGGTCGGCGCGCCCGGACGGGCGCCGGCCCCCTCTTCTCCTCCACGACCTCCCCCTTCCCTCCCATGCCCTCGCCTCTCTCCTTCCCCGCGTCGCGCGGCCGGTTGCCGGCAGCACCCCGCACCCCCTCCCGCCCGGCCCTCCTGGCCTGGGCCCTTCTCCTGGCGGGGCTGGCGGGGACCCTCGCCCTCTCGGGGTGTGAAACCGACCGGGAAGGCGCCGGCACGCCCGAGGCGGCGGCCCGGACCCCGGTCCATGTCGACAGCACCTTTCCCATCGAAGAGGAGATCCGGCGCTTCCGGGTGGGAATGACTCCGGTCCATGACCTCGCCTCCGGAGGGATGCCCTCGCGGGAGGCACTGGTGGAGGCCCTTCTCCGGCGGCTCGAGGCCGCCGACACGGTGGGGGTGGCCTCCCTGGCCCTGACCCGGACCGAGTTCGCGTACCTCTACTACCCGTACACGATCTATACCGCGCCCCCCTACGAGCTCTCCCCGGCCCTGGTCTGGTTCCAGCTCCAGAACCGGAGCTCCCGGGGGGTGGGGCGCCTCCTCCAGCGCTACGCCGGCGAAACCCTCCACGACACCGGCCACCGGTGCCCCGACGAGGGCGAACCCTGGGGCGAGGGGCACATCTGGCACGGATGCACCGTCCTGGGCGAACTCCCCACCGGCGAAGGGGTGGAGGAGCGGCTCTTCGGGAGCATTCTCCGGGTGGGAGACCGGTACAAGTTCGTGTCCTTCTCGAACGAGCTCTGACCCTCGGGGGGGGCGCCCACGGCGGGGGCCGGCCCGCGGCCAGGGGGCTTCCGGCTCCCCGGCCACAGGCCCCCCACCCCCGAAGGCGCCCGCCTCAGCGTTCCGCCACCACCTCGGCGTACTCCGCCACATTCACCTGCCCCCGGACCCCCTCCAGGCGCGCATGGGCGCCGATCATGGAGTCGGCGAGGTGCACCCCCCGAAGCTCGGCCCCGGCCCCCACGATCGTGTCGCGAAGGGTGGCATCGTCGAGAAGGCTCCCGGCCTCCACCGTCACATGGGGGCCCAGCCGGCCGCCCCGCACCCGGGCGCCCGCCTCGATCCGGACGGGCTCCACGATCTCCACCCCTTCCACCACGGCCTCCGGGTCGATCCCCCCCCGGGTGGTGGCCAGGAGGTGGGCGTTCGTCTCCAGGAGGGCGTCCACCTTTCCGCAGTCGAACCACCCTCCCACCGGGGCCGTTCGGATCCGGGCCCCCTGGTCCACCATGTACTGGAAGGCATCGGTGAGGTAGTACTCCCCGGACTTCCCCGTTTCGGCGGCGAGCACATGGTCGATCCCCTCGAAGAGGAGGCGGGTGTCGCGAATGTGGTAGAGCCCGATGTTCGCGAGCTTCGAAATGGGCTCGGAGGGCTTCTCCACGATCCGGGTCATGGCCCCCTCCTCGTCGGTGACGATGACCCCGAAGCGCTGGTAGTCCTCCACCTCCTTGGCCCAGATGATCCCGGCCCAGTCCTCGGAGAGGGTCGAGGCCAGGGAGAGGTCGGCATCGAAGAGGGTGTCCACGAAGAGAATGAGGAGGTCCTCGTCGCCGGCGAAGGGCTGGGCGAGCTTCACCGCCCCGGCCGTGCCATCCTGCACCTCCTGCACCACGTAGTGGGCCGTGATCCCGGGGTAGGCTTCGGCCACGTACGACTTCACTACCTCGCCCAGGTACCCGATGACGAAGACGACCTCGGTGATCCCGAGCTCCACCAGATCATCGAGGATGTAGCTCATGACCGGCTTCCCGGCCACATGCACGAGGGGCTTGGGCGTGGTGAGGGTGTGGGGGCGAAGACGGGTGCCCTTTCCGGCGAGGGGGATGACGGCCTTCATGCGGCGTCCAGGTCAGGAGGTGAGAAAGGGGGGGCGCTGGCCCGGGCCTCCGGGGAGGCGGGCGGCCGAGGACGCGAACCGCCCTGAAGACGGCCCCGAAGCCCGATGAACTGCCCCATGATACCGGAGGCGCCCTCGGGTGTACAACCGGGGAGGCGCCGCCGCGACGTGTCCGTGACGCACCGCTGCGAGGCGCGCATCCCCACGGCGCTGCATCCCTCCCGTGCCTTCCCATCTCCGAACCTCCAGGAGTCCCCCCATGACCACATCCCTGTCCCCGTCCCGTTCCCTTGCCTGTCTCCTCCCCCTCCTCGCCGCAGCCGCCTGGACGCACCCCGCCCCCCTCCAGGCCCAGGACACCCACCTCGATGTGAGCGGGAGCGCCTTCGTCGAGGTGGCCCCGGACCGAGCCCGGATCTCCTTCGCCGTGGAGACCGAGGCCGACGGGGCGCTGGAGGCCGGCGAGGCCAACGCCCGTCTCATGGACGCCGTGATCCAGGCGCTCCGGGGCACGGGGATCCCCGAGCTTCGCATCGAGAGCTCGGGCTACACCCTGACCCCCCGCTACGCCCCCCGGCGCGGGGACGAGCCCCAGCGCATTGCAGGCTATACCGCCCGGAACTCGGTGCAGGTGATCTCGGACGATGTGGACGCCGTGGGGCGCCTCGTGGATGCCGGCCTCGCCGCCGGGGCGAACCGGGTGGCCGGAATGAGCTTCGAGATCCGGGAAACGGCCCCCCACCGGCAGGAGGCGCTGCGCCGCGCCGTGGCGGTGGCCCGGGGAGAGGCGGAGGCCATGGCCGAGGCGCTGGGGATGCGCCTGGGCACCCCCGTCACCGTGCAGGGGGGCGCCGACTTCCCCCAGCCCCGCTCCATGATGATGCGCGCCGAAATGATGGACGTGGCCATGGCAGCCGCTCCCACCACCCCGGTGGAGGTGGGACTTCAGCGGGTGACCGCCAACGTCTCGATCCGCTTCAGGCTCCACCCCTGAGGCCGGCTTTCCGGCTCCCGGGCTCCCGCGGCTCGAAGGAGAGTTCCTCCCCCTCGCTCCGGGCCACCACGGCGGCGGCGGTGAGGTCGCCCGTCACATTCACCGAGGTGCGGATCATGTCGAGGATCCGGTCCACCCCGAGAATGAGGGCGATCCCCGCCTGCACCTGGGCACCCAGCCCCACCGCATTCAGCACGATGATGAGGGTGATGATTCCGGCACTCGGCACCCCTGCCGCCCCGATGGAGGCCAGGGTGGCGGTGAGGACCACGATGAGCTGCTCCGTGATCCCGATGTCGATCCCGTAGATCTGGGCAATGAACATGACGGCCACCGCCTGGTAGAGGGCCGTCCCATCCATGTTGATCGTGGCCCCCAGGGGGAGGACGAAACTCGCCACCGGCTTGGAGATCCCCACCTCCGTCTCGGCCGTCTCCATGGTCACCGGGAGGGTGGCGTTCGAACTGGAGGTGGAAAAGGCCACGAGAGGCGCTTTCGAGATCCGGCGGAGGAAGGTGGGAAAGGGGAGACCGGCCAAGAAGCGCACCGCAAAGCCGTAGGTGATCCCGGCGTGGAGGAGGAGTCCCCCCACCACCACTGCCGAGTACACGAGGAGGCTCATGAGGAGGTCGGTCCCGAAGTCCGCCACCACCGCGGCGATGAGGGCGAAAACGGCGTAGGGGGCGAGCTTCATGACCCAGTCGATGACCACCATGCTGGCATCGTTCACCCCCTCGAAGAAGGTGATGACCGCTTCCCGCCGCTTGGGCGCGATGACGCTCACCGCCGCCGCGAAGACGATGGTGAAGAAGATGAGGGGGAGGAGCTCCAGGTTCGCCGCCGCCTGCACCGGATTCCGCGGAATGATGTTCAGGAGGGTGTCGATGACCCGGGGCGCCTCGTCGGCGAGCTGCATCCGGCTCGCCGCATCCCCCTCGAAGCGGGCCGAGAGGGCGTCACGGGTGGACTCTGCGATCCGCGCCCCCGGCTTCACCACATTCGACACGATGAGACCGATGGTTACGGCCACCGCCGTCGTACAGAGGTAGAAGCCGATGGTCTTCCCCCCGATCCGGCCCAGCTTGGCCAGATCGCCCAGGGAGGCCGTCCCCACCATGAGGCTCGCCACCACCAGGGGAATGATGATCATCGTGATCAGCCGGATGAAGGCCGTTCCGATGGGCTCCAGCGCCACCAGGAGGGTGGTGAGGGCCTGGAGCTGGAAGACGTTGGCAATGAAGCCGATCACCGCCCCGAGCACGAGCCCGAGGAGAATCTTGGTATAAAGCTGCATGCAGGATCCCGCGGCAGAGCCTGTGTGTTGTCTGGAGAATGAGCCGCGCGAACATAGAGAGGGCCTCCCCCCCCTGCAAGTCGCCCCTTACCTTCCGTCGATGCCCCCGTCCCCCTTCCGCCTCACCCGCCCGGCAGGCCGTCCGGCCCCGCCCCGGCATTCTCCGCGCTCCGGTCCTCCTCCCTCCCCCGGCCGGGTCCCCTTCCTCCGCCTGGGGCTCCTCCTCCTTCTTGCGGGGGGAGGATGCGCAGGCCCGGGTGAGGACGCGGGCCCCGATGGGGGCCCCCTTCCGGGAGCCGACGAGGCCGAGGCTGCGCCTCCGGCGCCCTCGCCGGAAGGGGCCGCACCGGTGCCGGGAGCGGAGCACCTCCGGATTCTGGCCTTTTCCGCCCTCCCCACCGACACCACCACCCTCGTTCCCTGGCTCTTCCGCTCCACAGTGACGGAAGAGGGGATTCGCCGGGAACGCTCCGTGGCGCTGGGGCGAGGAGGGGAATGGGAGCTCCTCCTGGCCGACACCCTCGTGACCCCCCTCACCCGCTTTCCCTGGCGGATCCTCCCCGGGGGGCCCGTGGAAATGGTGGTGGGTGAGGCCGATGCCCTTGGGGTGCTGGCCTTCCACGACCCGCCCCGGACCATGGGTCTCCTCCCCGATGCCTTCCTGGCCGAGTGGGTTCCCGGCCCGGGGGCGGCGTGGCGCCTCCATCGGGCCCGCCTCGAGCTCCCCTCCTCCACGGTGGACGGTCTCCTCCTCGACCTGAACCGGAGCCGGGGCCCCGGGGGGGCCCGGGAAATGGACTGGTTCTTCCTTCACGACGGAACGGGGGCCCAGGTCTTCCTCAAGGAACCGGAGGGGCCTCGCCCGGAGCCCGGGGAGCTGCCCTCGCCCGAGGCTCCGGGTGCGGCGGGGCCATCAGGTGCGCCCGGCGCGGAGGCAGGCTCCCAGGTGGGCGCCCCCTGGCTCGGGTGGTCCCGGGTGGCCTTCCAGGAGCGGGAGTGGCCCGGGCTCTCCGTGACCGCGACCGAACTCCGGGCGGTGGACCGGGCCCGTCGGGAGGTCCCCTCCGCCTGGCGGGTGGAGGGGGAGGGGTTCGAGGGAGAGCTCCGGACCGTTCGCTCCCTCTTCCAGGTGGGGGAGGGGACGGGCCCCATCCTTCCGGTGGATGGATACCTGGAGGTGGAAGGCGAGCTCCGCATTCTGGGAGAGCGGATCCCCGTGCGCGGCATCGGACGCCACCGCCAGCCATGAGGAGCGCATGACGCAGGCCGAATGGGTGCGGGCCCTGGTCACCGTGGTGGCCGGGTCGCTGGCAGGAGGGCTCACGAACACGGTGGCCGTCTGGATGCTCTTTCATCCCTACGAGCCCCCCCGGGTCTTCGGGCGATGGCGGGTGCGCTTCCTCCACGGGGCCATCCCCAAGAACCAGCCCCGGCTGGCTTCGGCGGTGGGGCGCACGGTGGGAAACCGCCTCCTCCCCGAAGAGGACCTGGGCCGGATTCTCGGAAGCGACGAGTTCCGCGCCGCCTTCGACCGGCGCCTCGCACGCTTTCTGGAGGAGCTTCTCCAGGTGGAGCGTGGCTCCCTCCGGGAACTCCTCCCCCCCGAGGCTGCCACCGAGGTGGAGGAGGTCATCGAAGGGGTGGCCGACCATCTGGCCGGACGCCTCGAAGGGTGGATCGAGGGACCGGCCTTTGCCGAGGCGGTAGAGCGGCGCACGGGAGAACTCCTCGCCCACCTGGCCGACGAGCCGGTGGGGAGCCTTCTCACTCCGGCCCGGGAGGCCGCCCTCACCGCGGCGGCCGAATCCTGGCTCGCCGATGCGGTGGAGCGGGACGGCTTTCGCGAGGCGGTGGACGACTACCTGGACCGGGGTTCCCGGGCCCTTCTCGAGGGAGAGCGGACCCTGGAGGAGATCCTCCCCCTGGGGCTCGCCGGTTCTCTGGAGCGGGCCATGTCGAGCTACCTCCCGGTGGCGGTGCAGCGCCTGAGCCGACTCCTGGAGGATCCGGTGGCCCGGGCCCGGGTGGAAACCGCCCTCCACGACCTCTTCCGCCGCCTCCTGGGGGACCTCCGCCTTCACCAGCGCATCGTGGCCCGCCTCGTGGTGAACGAGGAGACGGTGGAGCGGGTTCTGGACACCCTCCAGGCCGAGGGGGCCGAGCGGGTGGCGGAGATGCTCCGGGAGCCGGAAATCCAGAAGGCGCTCGCCCGGGGGGTGAACGAGGCCGTGGTGGAGCTCCTCCGGCGCCCCATGGCCGAGATCGTGGGCGGTCCCGACGAGGCCTCCGTGGTGGAGGCCCGGCACACCCTGGCCGGATGGGTCCTGGGAATCGCCCGCGACCCGGGGACCCGGGCCTTCCTGGTGGAGAAGCTCCGCACCGGAATGGGAAAGGCCTCGGAAGGGACCTGGGGCGACCTCCTCCGGCGCATTCCCCCCGAGCGGGTGGCGGAGGGGGTGGTGGCAGCGGCCCGAAGCGAGGCGGCGGGAAAGGCCTACCGGGCCACCTTCCGCCGCACCCTGCTGCGCCTCCTGGATCGCCCCATCGGTCGCCCGGCGGACTGGCTCCCCGAGGGGACCTCCACCCGGCTGGAGCGGGTCCTGGCCCCACCTCTCTGGGGGTGGCTCCAGGGGCAGATCCCCGAAGTGGTCCGCACCCTCGATGTGGCCCGACGGGTCGAGGAGAAGGTCCTCACCTTCCCCACCGAACAGCTCGAAGCCCTGGTCCGCCGGGTCACCGAGCGCGAGCTCCGCCTCATCGTGCGCCTGGGCTATGTCCTCGGCGCCCTCATCGGCCTCATTCTCGTGGGGGTGAATGCGGTGCTTCCGTGAGGGGGCCGAGGGGCCGGAGCCGAATGAAACAGGGGTAGCAATCCCAGGGGCGGCGGCATATCGGTTCTCCCTCTCGATCCTCGTCTTCCTGGCCGCCCTCACCCTGTTTGCCGCGGCATGCGGGGCTCCCGGCGGCGATGGAGATTCCGAGGTGGGTGAGGGGTGTCCGGTCCGGGTGGAGGTATTGGCCCACCTGGGCACCGCGAACGACCCGGAGGGAATCCTCGGAGAGGCGGACCTCTACGTCGTTCCCCTTGCTGGGGGCGGGTGGGCCGTCCTCGAACCCCTCAGAACCCGCGTGCTGCGCTACGCACCCGACGGGTCCTTCGTCGGCGCGCTGGGGCGGACAGGGCAGGGCCCCGGGGAGCTTTTCCGACCCCGGAGCCTGGCAAGGAGCCCCGGGGGAGAGCTCTGGATAACCGACGCACAGGGGCGCTGGGTGTCCTTCGACTCCGAGGAGGGTGTAGTGCAAACGGTGCAAGGGCCCGCGAGTGTGGCCATGCACGGATTCGAGTCGGACGAGGTGGTGTTCACCCTCCACCTGGCCGCCCGCATGCCCGGCGAAGGGGTCTACGGAGAAAGCGCCTTCCTCGCCCTTCGGTGGAGCCTCGATGGAACGGCTCTGGAGCCGGTGGGACCGGGGGTAGGTCTCCTCCGGGACGGGGTCCGGGTGGCGTCCTCAACCTCCCCGCATCGCCTTTTGTACCGGGCGGGCCAGGGATACCTCCTGGCAGCGAACTTCGAAGGGTGGGGGCCCATGGCAAGCTTCCCCGGAACCCCGGCCATTCATCTCTGGGAAGAAGGGACGGCGGCCCGGGTCCTCGTCGAGGAAGGCGCGCTCATCGAGGCTCCGGGCATCCCTGGCCGCCAGCGGCGTCCGGAGCTTCTCCTGCAGGCCCTGGGACCGTCGTCGGAAGACGATCGCTTCTGGGCCTTCGGGCACCTCAAGCGCGACGGGGGCCCACCAGGGCTCCAGCTCCCCTCGGGAGCGGAGGGCACCCTGCGGAACTCGCCTGACCTGCGGAACCGTCTCTACGAGGGCGTGGCTTGGCAGGTGAGAGCGGACGGCATCGTGACCTGCGCCCTTGCCCTTCCGGCAGTCCCCGACGGGGTCGTGGGCCCGGATGCCTTCTTCGCCGTGAGAGAAGACTCCCTCACAGGGGTCCGAGATATCTCGATCTGGTCCCTTCAGCGAGGCGCGCCTGAAGGAGCACCCTGACTGGAACCCGGAGCATCTCCCGAGCCTCCGCGGGAAGTCGGTGCCTCGGAGCGGGGCTCGAAGCGGAAGGCCTGCCGCTGCTGACGACCGCGGCGGCGCTGGGAGCCCCGGGTCATGTTGCGCTGGAGGAGAGTCAGGAAGGTGGTCTTCCGCTCCACCTGGTAGCGCGCACGGTTCTCGTCGCCCAGCGCCTCGTCGATCTCGTCGAAGTCGGGACGATACGAGGTGGGCATCCCCCAGTAGATCCCGAAGGCGAGGGCTGCGATCATCCCGAGAATGGCAAGGAGCGTCATGGCGGCGGGGGGTCCGAGAACGGAGCCGCCGGGAGGGGCGACCCACTCCCATGGATACGGTCACCGAGGCGAATCGTTCCACCGGGAAGGGACGTTGCCGGCACGCCCCCCCTCCTTGTTTAGGATCGTGTCTACTTCTTCCCCAGGGCCTCCATGGCCAGGAGTCCCAGCCCCACGGAAAGGGCGATGGCCATGAAGTTCGTCCCCACGATGATGGGGATCACCACGATCCAGAAGACGATGTGGATGAAGTCGTAGCCGCCGGGGAGCATGGACAGTCTCAGTAGTCGGAAAGAGGAGGGAGGACCTTGCGGCAGCCCCGCACGGGGGATCGGCCGGGGAAGGGTTCGGGCCACCAAGCACCTCGCCCGCGTCAGGTCGCCCACTGGGCTGGGTCGCCGGTCGCGCCGGGTCGTTCGTCGCGCCGGGGCTTCAGTCACACAGGGCCATGGATTCGGACCCGGGCTACCCGAATATGGCCCGGGAGATCCTGCCTGTCGAGGCGTGGGGCCGAAGCGAGGGTGCCCCCCCTCCCCTGCCCCGTGTGGCCCCAGCCCCATGCGTGCCGTGGCCCTTCCTGCGCCTACGCCGCGCCCTCCCCCACGAAGGCCTCGGCCTCGCGGATCCGCCGGACCCCGGCCGCAAGGGAAAGGGCAATGACCACGAGGGTGAGGAGGGCGGCCCCCCCGAAGCCCGCCAGGGGGGGAAGGAGACCCACCTCGGGCGCCCCGGGGATCCGGGCCCGGAGGATCTGGTAGACGGGCCATCCGCAGAGGGCCACCACCGCCGCCAGGTAGGCCACCGACGCCATCATGAAGAGGAGTCCCCCGAAGGAGGTGGGGATCTCGGCGGGGTTTTCCGTTTCGTGGTTCGGGAAGAGGGCCCCCAGCGCCAGCGCCATGGCCGTGATGGCCAGGGTGGCACCCACCATGGCCACCACCGAGACCCGGAAGAGGAAGGGCGATACCTCGAGGGAGAGGTTCGTGAGGATGATGAGGGGGAGGGCCACCACGAGGAGAGGGACGCTTCCCACCGCGTACTTCGTCCAGAAGAGGGTCCGGGGCTCCAGGGGAGAGGAGCGGAGGAGCCAGGTCATGCGCCCCTCCAGTGACATGGCGGGAAAGACGAAGCGGGCGGCAATGGCCGCCACCACGAAGCCCGCGAGTCCCAGGTTCAGGAAGCCCACCACATTCACGAGGAAGAAGGAGACGTCGGTGTCGCGCCCCACGGGGAGGACCCGGATGTTGTAGAGGTAGACCACCACCAGCACTCCCAGGAGAATGAGCTGGGACCACTGGGTGGTGTCGCGGAAGAAGACCCGTACCTCCTTGGCCATGAGGTGGCGCACGGCCGGGCTCCGGAAGGGGAAGATCCGCTCCAGGAGGCGCCCCCTCCGCCGCCCTTCGCGCTGCTCGGCCCCCTCCTGGGCGCGGGAATACCCGGTGGGAAAGGTCTTCAGGTGCAGCATCCCCCCCAGAACGAGCGCCGCAGCCGAGGTGCTCAGGAGGAGGAGGAAGGGGAAGGGATCCCACCGCCCCGTGAGGTGGCTGAGGAGGGTTCCCGCCGCCCACTCCGAGGGAAGCCAGGGAGAGGTGGGGGTGCGAAGGACGGCCATGAAGTCGACGAGGGAGCGGAACTCGTCGGGGCGGACGAGGCGCTCGGGCTCGAGAAGACGCACCAGGAGAATGACCCCGGCGGCGGTGAAGAGGCCGATGAGGGCCAGGAGGTCCCGGGTGCGCCGCGCCGGGAAGACATTCACGAGAATGAGGGTCAGCGCCGCCCCTGCCACCGCCGGGAGGAGGAGGTACCCCGCGGTGACCCCGACGGCCAGGAACCAGAACCCCGCCGAGGCCCCGTACATGACCCCGTACGCCGCCAGGAGGGGAACGAGGAGGAGGACCACCATCCAGGAGGAGTTGACCAGGCTCTCGGTGAGGCGGGCCCAGTACACGTGGAGGGGGTCCACCGGGGCCGCCAGGAGGAGATCCAGGTCCCTCGAGAGGAAGAAGGTGGAGAGGGCCGTGATGACGTTCGAGAGGAGGAGAATGAGGAGAAAGGTGAGAAAGGCGATCCCCAGGAGCTTCCCGGCCAGGAGGTCTCCGATCCCTTCTGCCCCCCGGAAGTAGAGAAGCATCCGGTAGATGAGGGTGAAGAGAAGGGCCCAGAAGGCCAGGGCCAGCGTGCCCAGGAGGGCGAGACGGAGGAGGCCCCCGTCCCGGCGCGCCGTCCGGTTCCACTTGCTCCGGAACTTCGGCCCGAGGAGGGCCAGCACCCCGGGCCGCACGAATCCGCCCTGGTCAGCCACGGGGCGCCTCATCCACCGACGAGCCCCACCCGGAGGAGGGCGAAGAAGGCGAGCTGTGCCACCACGTGGAAGGCCGGGAGCCGGGTGGCCCTTCGCACCTCCGGGGGAACGACCCGAAGCCAGCTCCAGGAGGCCCCCAGGGCAATGAGGAACCAGGCCAGGTAGTTCTGGAGGGGGATCTCCCCCCCGCTCCAGTTCCAGTATCCGAGGGTGATGGCCACCGGCTCCATGACCCAGTCGAAGCCGGTGGCCAGGGCTGCGGCCACGAGGGCGATGCCCCAGGGGGGGACGCGGCGCGCCTCCAGCCCGGGGGCCACCCAGAGGAGAATCCCCAGGCAGACCAGGACCCAGTTTGCCCCGATCATGGGAGGCACGCCCAGGAGCGGTGCGCCAAGCCCCTGTCCGTAGACGTACTCGCCGAAGACGATCCCCGTGTGCACTCCCAGGACCTCCAGCGCCCAGGTGGCGAGAAGGGTGGCCCCGCCCCAGAGCCAGAAGCGTGACATCCCCGGAAGGCTCCCCCGCCGGGTCAGCAGGAGGAGGGTGGCCAGCGCCAGCACCCCCATGAGGGGGAGAAAGAAGGGGGTGATGCGAAGCATGAGGGGCCGGACCGGGTCCACCAGGTGCCCCGCGACCCCCACCCCGTAGAAGATCCCGAAGAGGGCGAGCCCCCACCCGGGTCGGGTCTCGAGAAGGCGGAGGGGGTGTCGGGCGGGGAGTGCGTCCCCGGCCGCGCCCTTCCCCGCCGGCCCGGGAGCATCGTGCGCCTCGGGGTGGGCGTCCCTCATGCGGCGTCTCCCGCCAGCGCCCCCACCAGGTCGGCCACGGCATCGCCTCCGGTGACCCGGAGGAAGATCTCCTCCAGATGGGTGGCCCCGCTCCCGGCCTGGGTCCGGAGCTCGTCCATGGTACCCCGGGCCTGGATCTCCCCTCCCACGATGATGGCGATCCGGTCACACACCGCCTCCGCCACCTCCAGGGTGTGGGTCGAGAGGAAGACGGTGCCTCCCCCCTCGACGAAGGAGCGGAAGAGGTCCTTGAGGATCCGGGCGGAACGGGGGTCCAGCCCCACCATGGGCTCGTCCACCACCACGAGGTCGGGGTCGTGGAGAAAGGCCGAGGCAATGAGCAGCTTCTGGCGCATCCCGTGGGAATAGCTCTCGATGAGCTCGTCCTTCCAGGCGGCCAGGGAGAAGAGCTCGAGAAAGCGGTCCGCCCGGGCCTCCACCTCCGGCCCCTCCTTTCCCCAGAGTGCGGCCACGAAGCGGAGGAACTCCCCCCCCGAGAGCTTCTCGTAGAGGAAGGGACGGTCGGGAATGTAGCCGATGTGCCGCTTTGCCCGCCCCGGGTCGGCCAGGAGATCCACCCCGGCCACCCGGAGAGTGCCGCCGGTGGGCTGGAGGATCCCCGAGATCATGCGGATCGTGGTGGTCTTCCCCGCCCCGTTGGGACCGAGAAAGCCGAAGATCTCGCCCCGGTGGACCTCCAGGTCGATCCCCTTCACCGCCTGGAACCGTCCGTAGGCCTTCCGGAGGCCCTGCACCAGGAGGAGGGGATCGGGGGAGGAGGCGGGGGGACGGGTCATTCCAGGACCTCGATCTCGAGGGTGCCGATGAGTCGGGCCACCTCGACCTGGCGGGCGAGGGTGCCGGTGAGAAAGCGGAGGTGGGCGGCCCCGGCGGGGACTTCGCCGAAGGTGGGATCCACCGCAACCCACCTCCCGAGCCAGACCTCGGGCCAGGCGTGGTAGTAGAAGGCGCCCTCCAGGTAGACGAGCCCCACCGCCGTGCGGGCCGGGAGCCCCAGGGAGCGGGCCAGCGCCACGTAGAGCACGGTGTGCTCAGTACAGTCTCCCCGCCCGCTCTCGAGCACGGAGAGGGCCGAGGGGAGGGCGAAGACCACCTCCTTCCGAAGGCGCTCGTACACCCCCAGGGCAAGACGTTCCGCCACCACCCGGGGATCGGTGGGGAGGGGACCGCCCCGGCGCACCATGGCCTCGGCGGCCTCCCGGATCCGGGGGTCGCCGCTCTGGACGAGGGGCTCGGGCTCCAGCGCCTCGCGGAGGTCCATGCGCGGATAGGGGAGGGTGTACCCCGGGGTGAGGGCCTCCCATTCCTCCCGGGTCACCGTGAGGATGTCGCCCTCCAGCGACTGCCGCCCCCCCTCCAGGTCGAACCCCTCGAGGCTCGTTCCGCCGAGGCGAAAGCGGAGGGCGTCGTACCCCCCGGCGGCATCGAGACGGACATTGGACTCGATGGCGGTGCTGAAGATGAGGTCCACCTCCCCCCCCGGGGCGGCGGCATCGCCCCGGGCGAGCCGGGCGTCATCCCGGGCCTGCCGGGCCAGGTCGAAGTCGGTGCGCACGATGGAGAAACCCAGGGGGGAGGTGGAGCGGAGGATGCGACCGTCCTGGTCGATCCAGCTCTCCACCTGGATCCCCCCGTACCGCTCCACGATCCGCCACCCCTCCACCTCGCGCGGCGGTGCCGGATGCCACCGCCCGGTGGCCGGGTCCACCGTGGAGGAGTCGGTCACGGGAATCCGGCCCTCCTCCA
Source organism: Gemmatimonadales bacterium (assembly GCA_050485885.1). Lineage (GTDB taxonomy): Bacteria > Gemmatimonadota > Gemmatimonadetes > Longimicrobiales > Gaopeijiaceae > SKNW01. The sequence continues at coordinate 41,748 of JBJHCG010000015.1, forward strand.
GCACCTCCACCTCCACGACCCGGCTCGAGACGGTGGAGGGGTCGAACACCGGGAAGCGGAGGACCCGTCCCACCCGGAGTTCCCCGCCCTTGGCAAGGCGAATGGGGAGGGCCCCGGCCACCAGGGGAGGCTCGGGCACCCGGTAGCGGATCGTTTCCGGGCCCGTTCCCCCGGTCTCCAGCTCCACCACGAGGAGGGAGTCTCCCTCCACCCGCCCCCGGGCCTCGAAGTCGCCGGCGTCGGACTGGAGGAGGAACTCGAAGTCCAGAAGGCGCAGGGTGCGGGAGAGGGTGGCCCGGGTCCGGACTGCGGCCCCCCCGGTGGTCCCCATGGCCAGGAGGTCGAGCTGGGTCAGATCCTCGAGCCGGAACCCTTCGGGCACGGTGTCGAGACGGGAGGAAGAGGTGCCGATGGTCCCCTCTCCCATGCGAATGGCATAGAAGTGGGTGAGGGGGTCCAGGGTGAGGGTGGCCTCGGCCAGACGGGCCAGCTCGGGCTGGAAGTACTCCCGGCGCACCTGCCACCCCAGCATCGCGACCCAGAGGAGGAGGATGGCCACCCCGAGGATCGCCCGCCGGCTCACGGCTCCGCCTCCCACCCGGGAGGGATGGGTCCGGGAAGTACGGACCCCGGCGGCAGGGACCCGCCTTGCACGGATTCCCCGGGCATGGGCTCGCCGGACACGCTCCCCCGGAGCACGGAAAGGTCCGGAAGGGCACCCTCGAGAACCCCGGCCACCAGCCTCGCCTGGGCCTCGTCGGGGAGGGGGAGGTGGAGGGTCGTCCGGAGTTCGACCCCGGCCAGGGCGTCGGCCAGAACCTCCACCGCGGTCTCAAGGTCGAGCTGTCCCGGTCCCACCCCCAGGAGAGGGAAGACAAGGGTGGCGAGCTCCCACTCCCCGGCCTGGTTCAGGGCGTTGCGCGTTCCCCGGAGAAGGAGGTCGGGGCCCAGGGGCTCGCCGGGGGCGAGGAGGACCAGGTGGAGGAGGAGATCGAAGGGGAGGTCCCCGGCAGGGGTCACGAGCACGGCGCCGGGCGGGAGAGTCCCCATTCCCGCAAGGCGGTCGCCCAGCGCGGCGCCGCCCAGGCGTTCCGCCTCCCGGGCCCAGGGGGTGATCCCCTCCAGGGCAGCGGTCACGGGGCGCACCAGGGCCTCCCCCGGCGTGACCAGGGGCTCCCCCACGAGAACCCGGAGCACCGGGGTCATGCGCCCCCCGCCACCTCCCGGACCCAGTCGAGGTAGGGGGGATGGCCCTCGGTGACCGGGAGGGCGAGGACCTCGGGCACGTCGTAGGTGTGGAGTTCGGGGATCCGGCGAAGGAGGCGGGGGAGGGCGCCTTCGGGGGTCTTGAGAAGGAGGAGGGCCTCGGCGTCTTCCCGGAGCTCTCCCTCCCACCGGTAGATGGAAGTGAGCCCCGGAAGGACGGAGCCGCAGGCGGCGAGTCCCTCGTCCACGAGGATCCGGGCCATGGCACGGGCCGCATCGGCCCCGGGGAGGGTCACGAGGACCACCCGGATGCCGGGATCGGCCCCGAGCTGGGCCGGGCCCTCCTCGTGGGGGGTGCGGGGGTCGGTCATGGGGGTCCGGGAGGCGTCGGGGAAGCTACCAGGCCAGGTGGATGTCCTGCCCGGCGTGCCCCTCGTCGTAGACGACCTTGAGCCGGTCGGCCAGACGCTCCTGGACGACACGGCGCTTCACCTTCTGGGTCGGGGTCAGGGAACCGTCCTCGATGGTGAAGGGGGTATCGAGAATCACCATCTTCCGCGGGGTCTCGTACCGCGCCAGGTCGGCCAGCTCCCGCTCCATCTGACCCATGAGGTGCTTCTGGACCCGGGGATCGGCCAGGAGTTCCCGCCGGTCATGGGTCGTGATCCCCTGGTCCGAGGCCCATCCCTCGAGGGCCTCGAAATCGGGGACGAGGAGGAGGGTGATGAAGCGCTCCCGGTCGCCCACCAGAACGGGCTGATCCACGAAGCGGTTCTTCTTGAGCCGGTTCTCGATGGGCTGGGGCGCCACATTCTTCCCTCCGGCCGTGACGATGAGATCCTTCTTCCGGTCGGTGATGCGAAGGAAGTCGTCGTCGTCGATCTCGCCCACGTCGCCGGTGTGGAACCACCCCTCGGCATCGATGGCCTCGGCGGTGTCGTCGGGACGGTTGAAATAGCCCTTCATGACCTGCGGCCCCCGAACGAGGATCTCGCCATCGTCGGCGATCCGGATCTCGGTCGCCGCCACGGGCTTTCCTACCGTGCCGATGCGGAAGTTCCGGGGGAAGTCCCCCGGGTGGTTCACATTCGTCACGGGGCTCGTTTCGGTGAGCCCGTACCCTTCGAGGATCACGACCCCCGAGGCAAAGAAGAAGCGATTGATGTCGGGGGCAAGGGGGGCCCCTCCGCTCACGAAGTAGCGAAGGCGTCCCCCCACCCCCGCGGCGATCTTGGAAAAGACGAGGCGCCTGGCCAGGGCGTACTGGAGCCGCACCCCCCGGGAGGGCTCCTCCCCCGCGAGCCGGGCCTTCGCCCAGGCCTCCCCCACCCCCCGGGCCCACCCCACGAGCGCCCCCTTCACCCCGTCGGCAGCGGTGACCTTGGCGTACACCTTCTCGTAGAGACGGGGCACGGAGACCACGATGGTGGGGCGAATCTCCTTCAGATCGTCGGGGACGGTGTCGATGGAGCGCGCGTACGCGATGAGACACCCCCTGCTGTAGAGGAGGTAGTCCACCATCCGCTGGAAGACGTGGGAGAGGGGGAGGAAGGAGAGGGTGACGTCGCGGTCGTCGATGGGGAGGACCCGGCTCGAGGCGAGGACGTTCGAGGTCAGGTTCCGGTGGGTGAGCATGACCCCCTTCGGATCGCCCGTGGTGCCCGAGGTATAGAGAATCGTGGCCAGGTCCGAGGGCTGGGCCCCGTAGGCTTCCTCCTGGAAGGCGTCGGGGTCGTCGTGGGCCCCGGCTTCGTCCCCCCGGGCCAGCAGATCCTTCCAGGTGAGGATCGTGAGGGCACTCCCCCCGTTTTCCCCTTCGGCCGGAAGGGGACCGGGGTCGTCGAAGACCACCACGAACTCCAGCGACTGGAGGGAGGCCTGGGCCTCGAGGATCTTTCCCAGCTGGGCCCGGTCCGCCACGAAGACGAGGCGCGCCCCGGCATCGTTCAGGATGTAGGCCACCTGCCCCGCCGTGAGGGTGGCGTAGACCGGGACGTCGACAACTCCTCCGGTGAGGCAGGCGTAGTCCGCCATGGCCCACTCGGGGCGATTGTCGGAGAGGATGGCCGCCCGGTCGCCCCGGGTGAGCCCCAGGGCCCGCATGCCGACGGCCGCCGCCCGGACCTGGCGGAGAACCTCTCCATGGGTCAGGTCATGCCATTCCCCGGCCCGGTGGTACCGGAAGGCCGTGTTCGCCTCGAAACGCTCCACCGTTTCGAAGAAGAACTCCACCAGGGTGGCCTCGGGAATCTCGGCGGGGTTCGCGGCGTAGTCCTTGGCCATCGACAGGCCTCCGTGCGGGGGGGGTCAGAGAAGCTCGAAGGAGGTCCGGATCTCCAGGTCGGGCCGGAGGGTGTGGTGCACGCTGCAGTACTTCTCCTCGGAGAGACGGATCGCCCGCTCCACCCTGGCCCGGTCGTTCTCGGCGGGTCCCTCCAGGCGGAAGTGCATGCGAATGGACTGGTAGGCCTTGGGGTCCACCGGCCGCCGGTCTCCCTCCACCTCCAGTTCGAGGGAGGTGAGCGCGACCCGGGACCGCTCCAGGATCACCCGGACATCGATGGCCATGCACCCCCCCAGGGAGAGAAGGAGGAGCTCCATGGGGGCGGGACCGGTCCCGCCATTGCCATCGATGGCCACGATCCGGTCGGGACCGGCGGTGCCGGAGGTTCCCTCGAAGGCGAGTCCCTCGCCGGTCCAGCGGAGCGAGGCGGTGCGACGGTGTTCAGCCATGGTGTTCTTCGTCGTGGACCTCGCCCCGGAGATGGGCGAGGGTCGCGCGGGCGTGGACAATGTGCTCCCGGGCCTCCGCCCCACGGGGCGGGTCCTCGAGGAAGCGTTCAAGGTGGTCGGCGGCGCCGGCGTCATCTCCCTTCTGCCGAAGGAGGAAGGCAAGGCCGTAGTGCGCACCCCCGGACCCCGGGTCCTTTTCCAGGACGGAGCGGTACGTGCGGATCGCTTCCTCCACCATCCCGATCCGGGTGTAGGAAATGGCGATCTGCTGGAGGACCACCGTGTCGCCCGGGGATTCGCGCAGGGCCAGCCGGAAGGAGGTGAGAGCGTCGTGGAACTTCCCCTCGCGCAGGAGGGCCATCCCTTCGGAGTAGTAGTCCACCTTCTCGGCGCCATCTTCTCCGCCGAGGATCTTCTTCCAGAAATTCATGGCGCTCCCGGGCCGAGGGTCCGTGGAATTCGGGCACGAAGGTAGCGGCCGCAGGCCGTGGAACGCAATGCCGCCACGGGGCTTGCGCGGAAGGTTCTCCGGAGGGGCCTCACCGGACGACCACAAGGGTCCGATCGGTTTCGAGAAGGACCTCGCGGGCCCCGTGGGAGGCAAGGGTGAGGGCATGGGTCCGGGCCTCGGGCCCGGCCTCCGGACCGGGGAGACCCAGGACGAGACGGGCACCCGGTGCCGTGACGCGACGGAGCTCGGCCAGGGCCGCTTCCGTCCACCCCGCCTCCACCGCCACCCCTCGGAAGGTGGAAGGGAAGAAGGGGAGGGGGAGTCCGGCCTCGATCCGGGTCACCCCGGGAACCTCCGCCTCGCTTCGGAGGTCCGGGTGAAGGGCCACCACCTCCACCCCTTCGATCATGGCCGCCAGGCGCTCGGCGTGGCGGGCCCGATCCCCCACGAGAAGGAGGGTGGCCGGCCCTTCGGTGACCCCCAGCATGGCGGCCAGTCGGAGGGCACCCTCGGGATCGTCGGGGAGGAGGGGGGAAAGGGGAAGCGGGGAAGGTGGGCCCCGGGGAGGGGCCGGCGGCGGCGCCCCCGGAGGAGAACCCGGCGTCGCTGCGCCCGGGGAGGGTGCCGGCGGCGGCGCCCCCCGCCCGGGATCCCCTTCCGGGGCCAGCGCCACGAAGCCCCCCTCCACGAGGAAGCGCTCCCGGCAGTTGGCACACCCCAGCTCTCCCTCGAGAACCCGGCGGTCTTCCAGGGCCCGCGAGAGGAGAATGAGCCCGAAGGCAGGCCCGCAGCGGGGGCAGGAGAGACGGTCGGTGACGAGGAGGTGCACCGGGGCCGCCTCCCTCAGCTCCCGGGGGCGCGGAGGGTGGGCACCCCGGCCCCCGCCTCGGCGGGCCCGTACTGGGCCCACTGAGTGGGCGATTCCCAGACCCGGGCGTAGAGAAGGCCCTGGGCAATGGGTTCGGGAAGGCGTTCCAGAAGGGACTCGAAGAACCATCGGGCCTGGTTCTCGGCGCTCGTCTCCACCTCCTGGAACTGGGGGAGGTCGTTCAGGTTCGTGTGGTCCAGGGTGTCGGCCAGCTCGCGGAGGTGGCGCTTCAGCTCTCCGAAGTCGAAGGCCATCCCCGCCTGGTCCAGCTCGGCGGCCTGCACCGCCGCCTCCACCACGTAGCGGTGCCCATGGAGGTGGCGACACTTCCCCTCATGATGGCGGAGGAAGTGGGCGGCGTCGTAGTGGGCCTGGGAGCTGACGGTGTAGCGGTACATGGCGGGCGCGCGGGAACAGGGGGCGGCGGCGGCCGGCGCGCCTGTGCCCCTGGGCTCAGGTGCGCTCGATGGGGAGGAAGGGGATCTGGACCCCCGGGGGCCGGGTCACCACGAAAGATACCGCTTCCGCCACCTCTTCGGGACGGAGCATGGCTTCGCGGGGGGGGAGGTGGGGGTCGGCATCGGGGTCGAGGGGGTCCCAGAGGGAGGTGTCGGTGGCGGCGGGCTCCAGGAGGGTGGCCCGAACCCCGGTACCCCGGAGTTCCTCCAGGAGCACCTCGTGAAACCCCCGGACCCCGAACTTGGAGGCCGAGTAGGCGGCGTTCCCGGGAAAGGCCTTCCGCCCCGCCACCGAGCCCACCTGGACCAGGGTCCCCGAGCCCCGGGCCTTCATGGCGGGAAGCACGGCGCGCACCGTGAGAAAGGAGGCCCGGAGGTTCAGGGTCCAGTTCCGGTCCAGGGCCTCGGTGGTGGTCTCCTCCACGGCGGCCAGGGTGAAGACCCCGGCCGAGGCCACGACGAGGTCGGGAGCCACCTGGCCGGTAGCGGCCCGGAAGCCCTGAAGCATCCGGTCCACGCCCCCTTCGGAGACCAGGTCGCCCGGGAGGGCCACCCCCCCGATGTCGGAGGCGAGTCGGGTGAGGAGATCCTCGCTCCGGGCAGCCACCCCCACGCGGGCGCCCAGACCGGCCAGGGCGCGGGCCACGGCCTCCCCGATCCCGCGCGAGGCGCCCGTGACGATTGCGGTCTGCCCTTCGAGCGGGAGCGGTGGCATTCCCTACCCTCCCACCGGCGGGCGGGAGTGCATGCAGAGGCGGAGGAACTCGTCGCGGGTGGCAGGATCCTCCAGGAAGGCGCCCCGCATGGCCGAGGTGATCGTGTAGGAATTCTGCTTCTCCACGCCGCGCATCATCATGCAGAGGTGATGGGCCTCGATGACGACCCCCACCCCCTGGGGCTGGACCACCTCCCAGAAGCTCTGGGCGATTTCTTCCGTGAGGCGCTCCTGGACCTGGAGGCGCCGGGAGAAGACCTCCACCAGGCGGGCGACCTTGGAGAGGCCCAGGATCTGGCCGTCGGGGATGTACGCCACATGCACCTTTCCGAAGAAGGGGAGCATGTGGTGTTCACAGAGGGAGTACATCTCGACGTCCTTCACGATGATCATGTTGTGGTGACGCTCCTCGAAGAGGGCATCTCCCACCGTCTCCTGGGCCGAGATCCGGTACCCCCGGGCGAGGAAGTCCCACGCCTTCACCACCCGTTCGGGCGTCTTCAGGAGCCCCTCCCGGGCCGGGTCCTCGCCGATGCGGCGAAGGGTCTCGCGGACAAGGGCCGTGAAGGGGACGCGCTCCAGGGCCTCCTGGTCCGAGGGGGCGATCTCCCCGTCGAGGGGCGGAAGGGGCGTGGGCGCAGGGATGGAGCGAGCGGTCATGCAGGCGAATCCATGGAAGGAGGCGACGCCGCCGTAGCGGGGCCCTCGTATTCGACGTGGTTCCGGGGCGTCTCCCAGAGGACGATGCGGGCGAGGCGGACCGGAGGGGGGATGTGGGGAACGAGCTGGTCCCAGATGGCCACCACGAAGTTCTCGGTGGTGGGGTTCACCCCGGCGAGCCAGGGGACTTCGACGTTCAGGTTGCGGTGATCCACCTGGTCCACCACCGCGGCCTCCACCACCCCCTTGAGAACCCCGAGATCCATGACGTAGCCCGTTTCGGGATCGATGGGCCCCTCGACCGTGACCTCGATCTCGTAGTTGTGGCCATGGCCGTGGGGGTTGGCACAGGGCCCGAAGACCTCGGCGTTCCGGGCGTCGCTCCAGTCCGGCCGGTGGAGGCGGTGGGCGGCATTGAAGTGGAGGCGGCGGGTGACCCGGACACGGGGAGACGACATGACGAGGTGGGGCTCAGGGGGGGATGGGAGGGGGACGGAGACCGGGGTCCGGCGGTCGTGGGCAGCGCGGACCCCGGGTCTGCGGGCGAAGGTCCCGCGGAAGATTCCGCTTCGGAGGGCGGCTACCCGCCATGCTCCTTCCGGATCCGGACGTCGGGGTCAGGGGAGGGCGGACGCAGGAGAGGGACAAAAAAAAAGGCCGGCGTTCGGCCCGCCCCGAGGGGAGGAGAACGCCGGCTCCAGATCGTGCCGAAGGGGTTGTATTGAAGCCCGGGTCGTAAGTTGAGGTGACTTCTCCACACCTTCCGAAGTCCCGTTCGCGGCGGATGCCGCGTCGGGGCGTGACGTCAGGTGTCGAAGTCAGTCCCGGCTTCAGATATGTTGGCTCAATAACGAGGCCCTCCGACACATCCGGAGAATCAAGGTAGGGGGTGCGGAGCCGGGCCGCAAGGTCGGGCCTCGAAAGCGGGTCCCCGAGCGGGCGCTCCACCATGCCGGGGCCGGCACGGTGTCGTGCCACAGAGCCTCCCTGACACCACACGGAAGGCCGCGCGGGGCTTCAGCTCCCGGCCCCGGTCTCCCGGTAGGACCGGAGCCGGGCCAGGTTCTCCCGGTCGAAGGTCACCATGTCGTCACCCTTCGGCGTCTCCAGCACCTTGGGAATGTGCCGGAACCGGGGGTCGTTCACGATCCGGCGAAAGGGGGATTCCCCCAGGAACCCCTGGGCAATGTGTTCGTGTCGATCCTTCCTGGATCCCAGGGGATGCCTGGAGTCGTTCAGGTGAAAGAGGCCGATGCGGTCGAGGCCGAGGAGGTCGTCGAAGCGCGCCCAGACCTCGTCGTACCCCTCCGCCAGGTCGTACCCGGCGGCCCAGGCGTGGCAGGTGTCGAAGCAGATCCCCACCCGGGGCTGAAGGGGCGCCGGGATCCGTGCCAGGATGGCGGCCAGGTCCTCGAGGCTTCCTCCCACCGTCGTCCCGGAGCCGCAGGTGATCTCCAGGAGGACCCGGGTGGGTCCCGGCACGGCCTCGAGGGCACGGGTCACCCCTTCGGCATTCCGCGCGATCCCCCGTTCCGGGTCGCCATCGGTGGCATTTCCGGGGTGGGAGACGAGAAAGTCCAGCTCCAGCGCTGCACAGCGCCGAAGCTCGGACTCGAAGGAATCGAGGGATCGGGCCCAGAGCGTGTCGTCGGGCGAGGCCAGGTTGATGAGGTACGAATCGTGGGCCCCGGCCACGGTGAGGCCATTTGCCTCCCGGGCCTCGGTCCAGGCTCCCGCCCGGGCTTCGTCCACCACAGGTTCTGCCCAGCGATTCGGCTGCTTGGTGAAGAGCTGAAGGGTGAGGGCCCCGATCTCTGTGGCCCGCCCGGGGGCCTTCTCGACCCCGCCCGCGGTGGAGATGTGGGCCCCGAGTTCATCGGAGGACGGAGGGAGCGGGGCTGCGTGGGAGAGGGTCATCGGGCTCGGTCTGAAGGGAAGGGATCGTCGTCGAGGGGGCTCGGCTCCATGGCCTCGGCGGCCCGGCGGGCCGACTGGTCGAGGACCACCCGGTTTCGTCCGCCGGCCTTTGCCAGGTAGAGCGCGGCATCGGCCCTCTCCACCAGGTCCCGGGCTCCCCCGGCGGCCTCCGTGGGCCAGGCCATGGCGACCCCCACACTCGCCGTGAGGATCTCCCCGCTCGTCGCACCGGGGTTCGGAATGGTGGTCTGGGCCACCCCGGCGCGGATCCGCTCTGCCACGAGGAGGGCGTGGTCGGGCTGCGTCCGGGGAAGGAGCACGGCGAACTCCTCTCCGCCCAGGCGGGCCGGGAGGTCTTCCGTGCTCCGCACCGCCATGCGGAGAACACCGCCCATCTGGCGGAGCGCCGCATCTCCCTCGGTGTGCCCACGGGTGTCGTTCAGGTTCTTGAAGTGATCCAGGTCCACCACGAGGAGGGCCAGGGGTTCGCCCTCCCGGGCCAGGCGGGCCCAGAGGGCGGCGAGGCGGTCGTGGAAGGCGCGGTGGTTCGCAATCCCGGTGAGGGCGTCGAGGCCGATCTGGGACTGGAGCTCGAGGTTCAGGGCCTCGAGCCTGCGGTGCGCCCCGACCCGGGTGGTGCTGGCAAGGGCAGCGAGGCCGGCGGCAGCCGCCATCGTCGCCAGGAGGGGAGCCAGGGCCTGAGGTGGGGTGGGCACGGCCAGGAGCCCCACCCCGAACCCGGTGGCGATCACGGCCCCGGCCACCATGAGCCTCAGCCCGTCCTGGAAGAATGCGGCACACCCCAGGAGGAGAAGGGGGAAGGCCCCGGCATGGATGGGATCGCGGGTGAGGACAAGGTGGAGGAAGGCCACCGCCGTGACGACAATCGCGGCGGCGAAGGCGAGAACGTGGGCCGAGGCGACGGCCCGGGGGTCCCGCCGCACCCAGACCGCGCCTCCCACGAGAAGGAGGGTGGCGGCCCCCGAGGTCGTGGCCAGGACGAGTCGGCTTCCCCCCGGGGGGAAGCTCGTGGCGGCCAGGTGCCAGAGGGTGGCAAGGAAGAAGACCCCCCCCACCACTGCACAGACCCCCGGGAGCTGGGAGGCCAGTTCCTGGGTGAGCCGATCGGAGACGCTCGCCCTGCGCCGGGGGTCCTCTTCCTCCCGGCGGACGGCGCGGGACTCCCACCCCTCGCCCCCTCCGGCCGTCATGCGCCTCCGGGGAGTCCGGGCTCCGTCATGTCCCGCACGTTCAGCGCCTCGTCGAGTCGGGCCTCGTCCAGGAGCCCACGCTCCAGAACCACCTCCCGGACCGAGCGGCCTTCCCGGGCAGCCTGCTTGGCGACCTCGCTCGCCGCATCGTACCCGATGGAGAGGTTGAGGGCCGTGGCAATGGCCGGGTTCCGCTCCAGGAGTTCGCGGGCCCGCGCCTCGTTGGCCTCGATCCCCACCACGCAACGCTCGGTGAAGGCGCGCACCCCCGCGGCGAGGATCCCTGCCGACTCCAGGAAGGCCTGCGCCATGACGGGCATCATCACGTTCAGTTCGAAGTTCCCCCGGCTCCCCCCCACCGTGACGGTGACCTGGTTCCCCATGACCCGGGCGCAGACCATCATGAGGGCCTCCGCCATGACCGGGTTCACCTTTCCCGGCATGATGGAACTCCCGGGCTGGGTGGCCGGGATCCGGATCTCGGCCAGCCCCGAGGTGGGCCCCGAGGCGAGCCACCGGATGTCGTCGGCGATCTTCATGAGGGATACGGCCACCGTGTTCAGGGCCCCATGGGCCTCGACCAGGGCATCCCGGGCGCCCTGGGCCTCGAAGTGGTCGTCGGCCTCCCGGAAGGCGAGCCCGGTGGCGCGGGAGATCCCCTCGATGGCCCGGGCCGCGAACTCCGGGTGCGTGTTGATCCCCGTCCCCACGGCCGTTCCGCCCAGGGCCAGCTCCCCCAGGGCCTCGGACGCCGAGCGGAGGCGGGCGACACCCTTCTCCACCTGGGTGGCGTACCCCCCGAACTCCTGCCCCAGGCGAAGGGGGGTGGCGTCCATGAGATGCGTCCGCCCGGACTTGACGATGTCGTCGAAGGCAGCCGCCTTGTCACGAAGGGCGTGAGCCAGGGCCTCGAGGGCCGGGATCGTTTCGTGCCCCAGGGCCAGGCGTCCCGCCACATGGATCGCGGTGGGGATCACATCGTTCGACGACTGCCCGAAGTTCACGTGATCGTTGGGATGGACCCGGGGCGACGCCCCTCCCCCCTCCTCCCCGGCGGCCAGGCGCCGGGTGGCAAGGGCCGCCACCACTTCGTTCGTGTTCATGTTCGTGGAAGTGCCGGACCCGGTCTGATAGACGTCCACGACGAAGTGGGAATCGTGATCGCCCCGGGCCACCTCGACCGCCGCCTCGGCAATGGCCTCGGCCACCTCGGGGGGGAGGTTTCCCAGGGCCCCGTTGGCCCGGGCGGCCGCCTCCTTCACTACGCCCAGGGCCTCGAGCATCCGTCGCCCGAAGCGCTGTCCGCTGATGGGGAAGTTCTCCACCGCCCGCTGGGTCTGAGCCCCATAGAGAGCGCCGGCGGGGACCCGTACTTCGCCCAGGGAATCACGCTCCATGCGGAATTCGGAGAGATCGGCGGCGGGGGCGTCGTCGGGGCGGGAAGTCCGTGAAGTCTGGGCCATGGTGCGGGAAGTGGAGGCGGAGGAGGGGGCAGGGGAGAAGGAAAAGGTACGTCGGAGGGGGATCTGCCTGAAGGGGGCCCGGCCATCCCCCCTTCCCTCCGTTCCGAAAGAGGCTTCCCATTCGAACCCGTACCATGGCATTATGGAGCCCGCCGGAGCGTTCCCCTTTCCAGCCCCGCGTCCTCTCGCCGTTCTCCCTCCTCCTTCTTCCCCCCCTCCCGGTCCTGACCATGCCTGCCTCCCGAATCCCCCTGCGCACCGCCTGGTGGGGCGGCCGCGTCCTGGCCTCGCTCCTTGTCGCGCTGGTGGCGGTCCCCGCCGCAGCCCAGAACCCGTGGACCCTTCCGGCTTCGGAGGCGCTCCAGACCCAGGCCGAGCGGTCGGGGTGGACGGAGCTCACGTCTCACGACGAAGTGCTTCGCTTCTGGCACGCCCTGGCCCGGGAATCGCCGGAGGTCCGGGTTCGGGAGATCGGTCGGAGCCGGGAGGGACGCCCCATCCTGGGGGTGACCCTGGCCCGCCCGGCGGTGGCGCACCCGGCGGAGGCACACGCCTCGGGAAAGACGGTGATCTTCATCGGGGCCCAGGTTCACGGGAACGAGCCGGCGGGGAAGGAAGGCCTCATGCTCTTTGCCCGGGAGGTGGCGCTGGGGAACGCCTCGGACCTTCTGGACGGGGCGGTCTTCGTCCTCGTGCCCCAGATCAATCCCGATGCCGCGGAGGCGGGAGAGGGCGGGACGCGGACCAACCCGGCCGGCTACAATGTGAACCGGGACTATGCCCGTCTCGTGAACCCCGAATCCCGGGCGGTGGTGGAGGAGATCCTCACCCCCTGGCGCCCGCACGTGGTGGTGGACGCCCATGAGCTGACCGGGGCCCATGCCTACGACTTCTACGCCCTGCATCCGAGCCACCTCTCCACCCCGGCGGCGGTGCGGGAGCTGGCGGCGGGGCCGGCCTCCGACGCGGTGCAGCGGGCCATCGAGGACGCAGGGTACACGTACTTCCCGTACCATCTCCTCCCCTCCGATCCCACCCGGATTCCCGAGGAGGGGATCACGGGAGCGGGGTACGGGGTGAGGATCCTCCGGAGCTACGGGGGCGTGCGGGGGGCGGTGAGCCTTCTCTACGAGAGCCGCCGCGACCTGGACCCGAGCCTCCGGATCGAGGAACGTGCCCGCTGGCAGTTTCTGGCCATGGAGGGGCTCGCCCGGTGGGCAGTGGAGGAAGGGGAGGCGGTGCGGGCCGCGGTGGCCGAGGGGGCGGCGGAGAACGCTCGCCTGGGAAGCCGCTGGGACCCGGCCGATACCCTCGTGGTCCGGGCCCGCCTCGTGGAGGGAGAGACCGTTCCGTACCGCACGCCGGAAATGCGCCCCCGCCCCGACGGCCCGGGCTTCGAGCCCACCGGCCGGATCCTCGAGGTGGAGGTCCCCGTTCGGGACCGGATCGAGGGCGTGGTGGTCCGCCCCCGCCCGGTGGGGTACCTGATCGAGGCCCACCGGGGCGACCTGGCCGAACGCCTCCTCCGACACGGACTCGAAGTGGAATGGATCGAGGGTCCCTTCGATACCGGGGTCGAGTCCTTCCGTGTGGATTCGGTGGCGGTGGCCTCGGACACGGACGAGGGCTACTTCGAGCGGACCGTCTGGACCACGCCCGAACTCCGGAACCAGGGCTTTCCGCGGGGGGCCTGGCTCGTTCGCGCGACCCAGCCCATGGCCGGTCTGGCCTTTGCCCTCCTGGAGCCGGAAGACATCGATTCCTTCGCCTCCGAGGGGCTCTTCGCTGCGGAGAAGCGGGTGGGGGGGATCCTCCCCGTTCACCGGCTTCGCGAGCTCCCCCGGCAGCCGGCCACCCTGGTGACCCTCGAACGACCCCGCTGAGGGGGGGAGGATCGGTACCGAGGCGTCAGGGCGCGGGGGCCTTGAGGCCCACGTCGTCGAGAAGAATGGTCCCCGAGGGGGTCCGATCGAAGACGAACCGGATCACTGCGATGTCCTGGGTCTCGAGCCCGGGCTGAGCCGCCTCGAAGAGCTGGAGGGGGACCTGGAAGCTCTGCAGAAGCTGTTCCGGACCCCGGGTCTGGAGGTTGTCGAGAAAGCGGAGGCGCCAGAGGCGGGGTTGAATCGGCTCCGGCGACGGACCCAGAAAGTCGAGCCGGAGGCGGGACCGCGTCCCTCCCCGCGTCTCAACCTCCACCGAAAGGTCGGGCGCTTCGGTCCGGGGGGAGGGGCTGCCAAGGGAGAAGACAAGGCTTCCGCCTGGCCCCAGGGCTCGCTCCAGGGGCTCGGGGTGTGCGTCTCCCGGGCCCCCGCGTTCGGGGAGGTGGACTTCGAAGGACGGCTCCTGACCGGTTCCCGCCGACCGGTCCCACCCGAGGCGAACCACCGACGTTTCCTGCGGGCTGCGGGCGGCATCGCGCAGGCGGAGGGGCTCCTCCCGCCAGAGGACGAGGTTCCGACCTTCAAGCCGCACTCCCTGGAGGCTCCCCGACCCGGGATCCAGATCCCCCTCGAAGTCCGCCAGGTGCAGGGTCCGTCCGTCGTCGAAGCGGGTCACGAAGCCCGTGCGGGGCAACCCCTCGCCCGCGAGGCGAGGGTCGCGAAAGAGCTCCCGCATGGCCTCGTCGCCCCGGAGCGCGGCCTCGAGGAAGGCAGCGGTGAACACCGTGGCAACCCGCCGCTGCGCCTCGGCCGGGAGGAGCGCGCGACGTTCCGCCAGGCGCCCCACGATCCCCGGATGGTCCGAGCCCGAGCGGGTGGCACTGAAGTTGGCGTGGTTCGCCCCCTCCACGTAGACCGATGCCCGGAAGGGGCGGGGCCGTCCCTCCGGCGGGTCCTCGGTCAGGGAGATACGCTGGTACTGTCCCTTCCCCCGGAAGGCCACGAGGTCTCCATCCTGGGAGCCGTGAATCGCGAGGTAGCTCACGTCGGTGAGGGCCACAGGCCGACCGGAGGGCCGGTGGTAGCCGTCCGTGGGAGCAAGAGCCGCCACCGCCCGGATCCCGAACCCGAAGGAGAGGGGGATGGAGGCATTGTCCGGATACCGCCCCATCTGGTTCAGCATGGCCGCCAGCGCCACCGCCTCCCCTCCGCGGGAGTACCCCACGAGCCCGATCCGATCGAGGTCGAAGAGGGCAGGAAGCCCCTCCGGATCGAAGGCCTGCCACTCGGAGAGGAGGCGAAGGTGCTCGAGGACGAGCCAGGCCCGGACTGGCATTTCGGCGGCTCGGACGGCAATCCGCGGCCCGGACAGGAAGTTCACATCCACCCCCACCACCACCATCCCACGACTGGCCAGGTGCTCGGCGAGGTAGGCGAACCCGAGCTCGGATCGCTCCGAGTCGGGATCGATTCCGGAAACGAGCACCACGAGGGGGAAGGGCGGCTCCGGGGGGGCCGCGTCCCCCTCCTCGGCGGGGGAGACAGGGTGGGGTATCCAGACTCGGGCGTTCAGGGGAACGGCGTCGAGCCCGAACCCCCAGTGGTTCCGGTGGAACCGCGCATCGGAGGGGGCGAAGTCCGGGAGCAGGGGCGCCAGGTTCACGGTCGGGGTGGCGAAGTAGACGCTGTCGGCGTACTCGGCGCGACGTCGATCCGTGCCGCTCCCGTAGACGAAGGTTCGGACCGCGAAAACGCCCGGCTCCCCGGGGGAGGGGCCGGCGAGAAGGGCGGGGCGTGGCCCACCCTCACCGGGATCGGTTCCTGCCCCGCCGGGGGAGGCGGGGAAGAGGAGCCATCCCAGGCCTCCGGCCGAGACGAGAAGGGCAGCCCCGAGGTTGAGGGAGGGCACGAGGAGGGAGGGCACCCGCGACGAACCTTCCCCCCCCTCGCCCCCGGACGGGTCCCGGCGTCGCACCCAGGCCGCACGGATCATCGCTCCCAGGGCACCGCCAATCCAGGCCGCCAGAACGAGGCTCGCGAGGGCGAGGATCCGAATGGCCGGGGGTGGGAGAATCATCCCCACGACCAGCACGCCGGCCGCCCCAACCGCCGCGATGGACAGGATCAGCAGGTCCCGCCCCCCGTTGCGCGTTCGCCGGGCCAGAACGAAGAGGAGGGCTGCCACCCCCCAGAAGAAGGCGGCTGCGACCAGGACCCGCGTTGCCGCTGCCACGACATCGCCCACGGGACCGAAGCCCATGGCCGTTTCCCGGGCCGTGAGCACGAGAAGGATGCCCACCATGACGACCACCCCGAACAGGGCTCCGAGGGTGGCAGAGGGTCGGCGGAGGAGGGACATGGCCGGGCGCGTGGCGAAAGGAGGCACGGGAAGGTCGGAACCCTCTGGAGGATGGACGCGTCAGGCTACGAAAGTGTTAAGGGATGGGTCCGGGCCGGGCCGGGGTCCTGTCCGCGGGAGGGGCGGCCGGAGTTCCCTCAGGACCTCCCACCTTGCCGCAGCCCCCCCTCCCGAATAGCGTGGGGTTCGCTCCACGGGGCGCCCTTCACCGGACCGCCCGCGCACCGGATCCTCGCATCCGCCCCGAACACCCCTTGCCGCGACGCCTTGCCATGTTCGCCTTCCCGGCCCTGTTCCTTCGCCGCCTCTCGCCCTCTTCCCTCGGCTTCGGGGCCCCCCTCCTGGCCCTTGCCCTGGCTGCCGGCGGATGCGCGCCAGGCACGAATGCCGACGGGGCGCCCGATGGGCGCGGGGCGGTGGCCCTCTCTCCGGCAGGAGCCCCGGCCTCCCTCGACCCCTGGTCGCCCGAGACCGCAGGTCTCGTGATCGAGGAGGGGCAGGCCCAGGTGGTTCCGGCCTTCGCCGACTCCACCCGGTGGATCCGGGAGCAGCTCTGGGTGGAATCGGCCATCGATGTGGATGGCGACGGCCGCCCCGACCGGATCCATGTGAGCGTGGTGCGCCCCGCCACCCCGGAGGGCGTCCGCCTCCCCATCGTCTACGAGACGAGCCCCTACTACGCGGGCACCGCCTCGATCCAGGACATTCTCTGGAACGTGCAGCAGGAACTCTACACCGAGCCCCCGCCCCGGGGCCCCCAGCCCGTGGTGGCGCACCGCGGCGACCGGGGCGTTTCCATTTCCAACTCCCACGTCTCCTCCTGGGTCCCCCGGGGTTTCGCCGTGGTTCACTCGGAGGCCCCGGGCACGGGACGGAGCGAGGGATGCCCCACCATGGGGGGGATCAACGAGTCGCTGGCCCCCCGGGCCGTCATCGAGTGGCTCACCGGGCGAGCCCGGGGCTTCTCCACCCCGGAGGGCGACGAGGAGGTCTTCGCCACCTGGTCCGCCGGGCGGGTGGGGATGACCGGGACCTCCTTCAACGGGACCCTTCCCCTGGCCGCCGCCACCACGGGGGTGGAGGGGCTCGAGGCCATCATCCCGGTGGCCCCCCTCACCTCGTACTGGCACTACTACCGCTCCCATGGGCTGATCCGCTCCCCCGGCGGCTACCTGGGAGAGGACATCGACTCCCTCTACGACTTCGTGTATTCGGGACCCGAGGATCGCCGCGACCACTGCAACACGGTGATCCGCCAGGATGAACTCCTGGCCAACCTGGACCGGGTCACGGGGAACTGGAGCGACTTCTGGGCCTCTCGCGACTACGTCCTCCAGCTCGACTCCCTCCGGGCCGCCGTCCTCATGGCCCATGCCTGGAACGACTGGAACGTCATGCCCGAGCATTCGGTGCGGGTCATCGAGGCGCTGAAGGAGCGGGGCACCCCACTCCAGATGTACTTCCACCAGGGAGGCCATGGAGGCCCGCCCCCCCTGGAGATGATGAACCGCTGGTTCACCCGCTACGTGCTGGGGGTGGAGAATGGTGTGGAGGAGGATCCCAGGGCCTGGATCGTGCGCGAGGAGGACGAGCGCCTCTCCCCCACCCCCTACCCGGACTGGCCCCTCCCCGGGGCCGCCCCGGTCACGCTCTACCCCGAAGGAGCGGGGCGGGAGGTGGGGAACCTCGGCCTGAACGCCCCCACGGGCTCGTCCGGAGACACCCGGGGCGTTCTCACCGACGACGTCTCCCTGAGCGGGGCCGAGCTGGCCCAGGCCCCGAGCTCTCCCCACCGGCTGATCTACGCCACCCCTGAACTCTCCGCGCCGGTGCACCTTTCCGGGTGGCCCGAGGTCACGATCCGCCTGGCCCTCGATCGGCCGGCGGCGAATCTCTCCGTATGGCTCGTGGCCCTCCCCTGGGAGGAAGCCGCCCCCCGTCAGCCCAACTTCAGCCTCATCACCCGGGGGTGGGCCGATCCCAAGAACGTGGACTCCCTCACCGAGAGCATCCCCATGGTCCCGGGGGAATTCCGCGATGTGACCTTCACCCTCCAGCCCACGGACCAGGTCATTCCCGCAGGGCGCCGCATCGGCCTCATGATCTTCTCGTCGGACCGGGAGTTCACCCTCTGGCCCGAGCCGGGGGCCGAGCTCACCGTGGAGCTCGGCGGCACCTCCCTCACCCTTCCGGTGGTGGGCGGCGCCGACGCCCTCCGGCCGGCCCTGGGCCCCTCGCAGGAGTAGGCGATCAGGCCGCCACCCGGGCCTGGCTCCGACCTGCCCCGGGGAGGCTCCGACCCACGGCGGCGGCCACGGGACCCAGGGCCTGCACCAGGGCGTCGAAAGCATCGGGGGTGAGGGACTGGGCCCCGTCGCTGAGGGCCCGGGCCGGCTCGGGGTGAACCTCGATCATGAGCCCGTCGGCCCCGGCGGCCACGGCGGCAAGGGCCAGGGGGAGAACGAGGTCGGCACGCCCGGCGGCATGGCTCGGGTCCACCACCACCGGGAGGTGGGTCTCGGCCTTGAGCACGGGGACGGCGCTCACGTCGAGGGTGTTCCGCGTGGCGGTTTCGAAGGTGCGGATGCCACGCTCGCAGAGGACGATGTCCCGGGCGCCGGCCGCCGCCAGGTGCTCGGCGGCGAGGATGAACTCGGCGAGCGTCGCCGACGGGCCCCGCTTGAGGAGGACGGGGTGCCCGCTCGCCCCCACCTCCTGGAGGAGGGTGAAGTTCTGCATGTTCCGGGCGCCGATCTGGAGTAGGTCGGCCCGGGCGGCCACCCCCTCCACCTGCCGTGCATCCATGACCTCGGTGATCACGGCCAGCCCGGTGACCCGCCGGGCCTCGGCCAGGTGCTCCAGCGCCTCCTCGCCCAGCCCCCGGAAGGCGTACGGGGAGGTGCGGGGCTTGTACGCCCCGCCGCGGAGGATCGTGGCCCCGGCACCCCGGACCCGCCGGGCCGTTTCCAGGAGCATGGCCTCCCCCTCCACCGAGCAGGGGCCGGCGATGAGGGCCAGGGGTCGGGCCCCGATCCGGGGGCGGAGGGGGCGTTCCCCCGGAGCCGCCGGGGGATCGAGGTGGACGCGCGTTCGGTGGTCGGCGTCGTGGCGGGCAACGAGGGGGTGGGCAGTGGCGCTCATGGGTGGCTCCTGGGTCGGGTGGGGCTCGGGTGGGGGGATCCCCGGTGGAGCGGTCCGGACCGGCGGGCCACAAAAAAAGCGGCCCG
Source organism: Gemmatimonadales bacterium (assembly GCA_050485885.1). Taxonomy (GTDB): domain Bacteria; phylum Gemmatimonadota; class Gemmatimonadetes; order Longimicrobiales; family Gaopeijiaceae; genus SKNW01. The sequence goes on from JBJHCG010000015.1 coordinate 60,899, forward strand.
TGCTGATCACGGGCCGCGGCATCGAATGCGGGGGTCGGGAGGGGAGAGATCCTGTCGTTACACGCTTCGGCGACCGCGGCCCGGGAGGGGGGGCGCGGTAAACCAGAACCATGCAAAGGTCCGGGTCGAGGGCTCGGAGGCCCCGGGGGCGAAGGACAGTTCCATCTCCATGCTGGACGGATAGCACCCCCTCCAGACCCCTGTCAAGGGGGAGGTTCGGACGGGGGGGCGGGTGCACTCGCGCCTGCCGTGACCCGGAGCACCTCTTCGGGGGTGGTGATCCCGGCCAGGACGAGGCGGGCACCGTCGTCGCGGAGGAGGCGCATCCCCTGGTTCCGGGCCAGGGCCTCGATCCGTCCCGCGCCGGCGTCCCGGTCGAGGGCGGCCCGGAGCGCGTCGTCCATGAGGAGGAGCTCGAAGATCCCGGTACGCCCGCGGTACCCGGTGCCCCGACACGCCTCGCACCCCGCCCCCCGGGCCGGCCCCGGGGCCGAGGGATCGACCCGGGCGGTTGCCTTCCCCTCCCCTCCCCCGTCGCCTCCCGCCAGACCCAGGGCCTCCCGCTCCTCGCGGGTCAGCGCCACCGGCTCGGTGCAGGCCGCGCAGTTGCGGCGCACGAGGCGCTGGGCCAGCACGGCCTCCACGGTGCTGGCCACGAGGAAGCGCTCCACCCCCAGGTCCACGAGGCGGGTGAGGGCGGTGGCGGCATCGTTCGTGTGGAGGGTCGAGAGCACGAGGTGCCCCGTCAGGGCGGCATGGGTGGCAATGTCGGCGGTGTCCTGGTCCCGGATCTCGCCCACGAGCATGACATCGGGGTCCTGGCGGAGGAGGGCGCGGAGGGCGGTGGCGAAGGTGAGTCCGACCTTGGGGTTCACCGGGACCTGGGGGACCCCGGGGAGCTCGTACTCCACCGGATCCTCCACCGTCACGATCTTTTCGCGCCCCGTGCGGATCCGGTCCACGGCGGCGTAGAGGCTCGTGGTCTTCCCCGACCCGGTGGGACCGGTGGAGAGAACGATCCCGTGGGGACGGGAAATGACCTCGACGAAGCGGGCCAGGGTGTCGGGGGCCATGCCCAGCTCCTCGAGCCCCACCCGCCCCTGGTCCCGGTCCAGGAGGCGGAGGACCACGCTCTCGCCATGGAGGGTGGGAAGGGTGGCCACCCGGACATCCACCTGCCGGTCGCGCATGCGGAGGCGGATCCGTCCGTCCTGGGGAAGGCGACGCTCGGAAATGTCGAGCTCGGCCATGATCTTGAGGCGGCTCACCACGGCGGCGGCCAGGCGACCGGGGGGGGCGGGGGCTTCCTGGAGGACGCCATCGACCCGGTACCGGACCCGGAGCCCCCCGGCGTAGCTCTCGAGATGCACGTCGGAGGCCCGGGCCTCGAGGGCCTCCAGAAGGAGGAGGTTCACGAGCTTCACCACCGGGGCCTCGTGGGCCAGGGCCACGAGGTCGTCCAGCGCCGCATCGCCCTCTCCTCCCTCGACCCCCACCTCGGGCCCCATTCCGGCAATGAGGTCCTCGGCGGTGAGGTTCTCGCCGGCATAGATCCGCCGGATGGCCCGCCGGGCCTCCTCCTCCTCTACCGGCACCACTTCCAGCGGGACCCCGGCCAGGAGGCGAAGGTCGTCCAGGACCTGGAGGTCCACCCCTTCGGGGCGCCAGCTCCCCACCCGGAGGCGCCCGTTCACCCGCTCCAGGGGGAGGACGCCGTGGTGCTCCAGGTAGGCGACCGAAAGGTCCGGGGCGAGGGGTTCGAGCCCCTCGAGGGCATCGGTCATCCGCCGCCTCCGGGAGGGCCTCCGGGGAGGATGGGGGGGGCGGGAACGAGGGGGCGGAGGAGTTCGCGCCCTTCCTCGATCTGCTCCCGCAGCCGGTCGGCATCCTCGTCGGTGGCCACCACGTACGGGGTCAGGAAGAGGAAGAGTTCGCTCGTGGTATCGGCATCGCGGGTGGTGCCGAAAAGCCGCCCCAGCACCGGGATCTGGACGAGGTAGGGGATTCCGGTGCGGATCCGGTCGGTCTGCCGGTCCACGAGCCCGCCCAGGACCACGGTCTGGCCATTCCGGGCCAGGAGCTGGGTCTGGGCCTCGCGGGTGGAGATGATGGGCGCCCCGAACTGGGTCTCGGCCGTGGCGTTCGAGACCTCCTGGGTCACGGCCAGGTTCACGTACCCCTCGGGGTTGATCGTGGGGAGGATGTCGAGGACCGTGCCCACCTCCCGGTACTGGACGATCTGATCCCGGGAGCCGATGGGGTCGGTGGGGAGGGTGCGCGAGGCCGAGACGAAGGGGCGCTGGCTCCCCACGAGGATGCGGGCCTGCTGGTTGTTCTGGGCCAGGACCACCGGGCGCGAGAGGATGCGAACGTCGCCGGTGGTGGCCAGGGCATTGAGGGCCACCTCCACGTCGAGGTCGCCCCCGAAGCGGAGGGCGCGGAGGCGGAAGGCGTCTTCGGCGGCGTCGGGGCGGAAGGGGATCCCCCCCTCGACCACGTCGTCGCCTCGCTCGCGCACCGCCCCCCAGGACACCCCCAGCTCCCGGTCGGAAGTGCGCCGGACCTCGGCAATGACCACCTCGATCACCACCTGGAGGGGCCGCAGGTCCAGGACCTCGAGGGCCTGTTCCAGGAGGGCCCAGTCCGAGGCGTTGGCCCGCACGAGGAGGGAGTTCGTGACCTCTTCCGGAACGATGAGCACCTCGCCCGAAACGTCGCCGACCCCGCCTCCGGCGCGGATGACGATCCCCTGGGGTGCCTGTACCGCCCCGCCTCCGGGCTGGGTGGCCGGGCCCTGCTGGAGCTCGCGGAGCTGCTGCCCCAGGGTGGGGGCCGGCCCCCGGGCCCCTGTGGGCGGGAGGGGGGCCCCGAAGAGGGCGGCGAGGGTGGCCCCGAGCTCGCCGGCCCGCTGGTGGCGGAGCCGGTAGATGTAGAGCTGGCGGGGGTCCACCGCCTCCTCGCCCGTGCCCCGGAACCAGACGAGCCCGCCCTCTTCCGACACGGAAACCCCATTGGCCCGGGCCAGGGAGCGGGCCAGGGGGAGGAGGGAGGCACGGGGGACCATCTCCTGGCTGCGAAGCGTCACGAGCTTGGGCGGGAGGTCATGGTACATGACGCCTCGCCCCGAGGCCTGGACAAGGGCGGTGAGGGCGTAGGCCAGCTCCACATCCTGGAAGTTGAGGAGCATGCCCCCCTCGGCGGGGGCGGCGGGGGGGGGGACCGGGTCCTGTGCCCCTGCCGGGGAGGCCGGGAGGAGGAGGGCGAGGAGGGGGAAGAAGAGGAGGGAGGCAAGGGATGGCCTGCTGCGGGGACGGGGCATCAGCGGTCTCCTCCCCCGCCGGGGCGCGCGCCGCCGGGAGGAGCACCGCCGGGAGGCGTTCCCCCGGGACGAGCCCCCGGGGGGGCCTGGCGGAATCGAATGGTCTCGGAGCGCTGGACCTGCCCCCCGGCCCCGAAGGTGAGGGTGCGGCCGTCGGGCATGGTGACCACGACGCGGTCCCCCTGGATCTGCACGCGCCCGCCCTGCCCCCCCACCTGCTCCTGGAGCTGGCGGGCTACGTCTCGCAGGGCCTGGTTGCGAAGCTCCTGAACCGCCCGATCGGAAGCCTGAGCGCCTCGCCCCCCTGCCGGTGCGGCGGCAACCGCGCTCCCCCCCCCGGGAGAGGGCTCGGCCACGGTGACCCGGAAATTCCGGCTCCCCGACGAGAGCATGGCGCTCATGCCGGCCACCTGTGCGACCTCGTACCCTTCCACCCGGTCGCCCACCGAGAGGACGCGGGGGGCATCGTCGCCCACCTGGAGGATCACGAGGGGGTCCACCTCGCCGGTGGTGGCCACCACGCCGAGAAGACGAAATGCGGGAGGGGGCGGCTCTTCCGGGGGCGGCGGGGGGGGCGGGGCCTCCACTGGGGGCGCCACCCGCTCCGAGGGGAGCTGGTACCGCTCGGCCGGCGCCACCCGCCCCGGGTCGAAGGGTGCCTGGCGTGCCGCGTAGGCAAGGACGGAGGGATCCAGCCGCTCCCGGACCGGAGAACCCAGCGCCTCCATGGCCTCTCGCTCCCCCGTGGGGAGGGGGGTGACGGCAGGGGTGCTGGAGGGAGAGGCAAGGATCCTCCCACCCGCCACAATCACGAGAAGGAGACCCACCCCCACGCCCCCCAGGGCCAGGAAGAGGGAGGGGTTCCGGAACGGGGTGTCAGGATTCATGGGAGACTCCAGGGGGGTCGGACGGGGAAGAAGCGGCAGACGGCAACTGCGCGAGGCCCTCCACGAGGAGGACGAAGGCCAGGGTCCCCACCGACCCGGCCTGTGCCCCGGCCGGCCCCGCTGGGGTCCCGGCGGGCTGGACCGAGAGGGACTCCACCCCGAGGAGGAGGTCATCGGCCTCGAGGGCATGCACGAAGTCGAGTACGCCCTGGAAGTCGCTCTCCCCCCGGAGGCTCAGGCGGAGGGGGGCGAGCCCGGGCGAGGGCTCGGCCCCGGGGCGGGGCTGCACACTCCGGAGATCCTCCAGGTGCACGCGGTGGGTGCGCGCCAGGGTCTGGAGATGGGCCACGAGCTCGGCCTCGGCCAGGGCCAGGTTCTCTCCCCGGAGGAGGCGGGCCTCGCGGCGCTGGAGGGCCCGGGTCGCTTCGTCCACCCGGGCGGGGAGCTCGGCGGCTTCCAGAAGGAGGGCCCGCTCCCGGGCCAGGAGGCCGGCCTCCACCCGCGCCCGGTCGCGGACCTCCTCCACCCCGGCGAGCCAGGGACGAAGGGCGAGCCCCCAGGCCAGGAGGGGAAGGAGGAGAACGGCCCCCACGAGGAGGGCCCGACGGTCGCGGGGGGCCAGCTGCGAGAGGCGGCTCTGGAGACGGCGGATCATGGGGCGCCTCCGGGGGCGGGACGGGGGCCGGGGGGGGGTCCTCCCTCGCCCTCGGGACCCTCCATGGAAGAGGCCTCCGGAGCGGAGGCAGGCTCCGGGTCGGAGGGGGTCCCCGGGGACGGATCGGCCTCCGACTCCACCTCCGGCACGCCCTCGGGGAGGGCGCGCGGCTCGCTCCTTCGCACGAGGAGGGCGCTCAGGGTGAACCGTTCCCGCGCTCGCGCCCCGGGATCACCTTCCGACCCTGTCGGGGAGGCTGCCGCGGGGCTCTCGAGCACCCGCTGGATCGTCCCTTCCACCCGGGGCTCCCGGAAGCTGTGGCTTTCGCGCAGCGCCGCCAGTGCATCGCCGGCCCGTCCGCCCTCGGCATCGAAGGCCAGGGTGTCTCCCGCCAGTCGAAGTCCGGTGAGATGCGTCTCGGGGGGAAGGAGGGTCGCAAGCTCCACGAGGGGGAAGCCCCAGGCCGGGAGGCGGGCCTCGGCGGCGGCCAGCGAGGCCAGGCGGGCGTCGAGGGCGTCGAGAGAATCCCGGAGAAGGAGAACGGGTGCGACCCGGGGGGCAAGGGCGCGACGTTCGTCCTGAACCCCCCGGAGGTCGGCATGGGCGCCCAGCGTATGGAGCGTACCGGCCAGGACCAGGAGGAGGAGGGCCACCCCCGCGAGACGGAGGGCGAGACGCCCCTCCCGCTCCCGGCGGGCGGCCTCGAGAGAGGGTGGGCGGAGGAGGAGCGCCTCCTCCGGGTCGGGGGTCCCGCCTCCCTCGGGGAAGAGGGCGGCGAGGGCGGCGGACGCGGCGGCCGGGACGGGATCGGGGGGAGCCCCCGGTCCGGCGGCGCCCTCCACGGACCCGCCAGCCCCCGCCGGTCCGGAGAGGGTCACCCACCCGCCCTCCCGGAAGGCCGCGAGGAGTGCGGGCGAGGCCCCCGGGAGGTGGACGCGCCCCCCGGGCGCACCCACCTCCTCGAGGGGGAGGGAACCCGGGCCCCCGTGGGGATCGGCCTCGAGGGGGAGGTCGGGATCGGAGCCCGAGGGGGCGCGGGGGTCGAGGCCGGGGTGCGCCCCCTTCGCGCGGAGGCGAGGGAGGCGGCGCACCGAGGCGACCCGGCCCTCGGAGACCCCGGCCAGGTAGAGGGTGTCCTCTTCCTCCACCGCGACCAGGTCGGCCCCCGCCCCTGCCCCGGCCACCCCCCACCCCGCCAGTGCCGGAGCGAGGAACCGGGGCTCGAACCCGTTCACCCGGAGGGTCGAGAGGAGGGCCTCGGCAAACCCCTGGGAGGCCACCGCGACCATCCGCCCGCCGGTCCCGTCCGGACGCGTCTGGTGGGGTCCCACCCCCACCACCACCGATCCCCGGGTCACCCCCCCCATCCCCGGTACATGGCGCGCCACGTCTCGACGAAGGACCATGCGGGCCTCTTCGGGGCGCAGGGGCGGGAGGGAAACGAACCGGACCTCCACAAGGGGGGGAAGGAGGGCCACACGAACCGGGAGGGGTGGACGCGGAGCGCCCCGGCGGAAGCCCTGGGGCGGGCCGTCTCCGGGCGATACGGCGTCTCCCCGGGGAGCGATTCCACCGCCCTCTCCTCGCGAACTTCTGGAAGTTTCGGAGGCGAGGCGGGCCGCCAGCGTCCGGAGGGCCGGGCCCAGGTGGGTCCCGGCATCGGTACCGGGGAGGAGGGGGGTTTCGAGGGCCACCGGGAGGACCCTGGGGGCGCCGGGCTGGGTGCCCGAGCCCATCGGCCCGAGCTGGCCCATGGCCTGGGCCTGCCCCACCACCGCCACGATCCGGCGGGCACCCACCACCAGGCCCATGGTTTCCCCGCGGGCCCTCATTCCTCGATCCCCCGCCAGACCACCCGAGCCCCGGCATTCCCCCGGGTCACCACCGTCCGGACCCGGGACCGGGTCGGGCTTCCCTCTACCTTCCCGGTGGCCACGATCTCGAGAAAGGCCGTGGTGGTGGAGGCCACCCCGGAAAAGGCATCGCCCTCGGCCTCGATGGCCGCCGCCATGGAGGGCGGGAGGAGGGCCAGGAGCTGGGCCACGTTCCGGGGGAGGTGGCCGCCCTCCCGGAGGCGGAGGATCTCGTCGGCGGTGGCCTCCGATACCCCGGGAAGGGCCCGGAGGACCGGAGCCGGGGCGCTGTTCACATTGATCCGGGAACCGGCCCGGATCACGGTGAGCCAGGGGCGTGCCGCTTCGAAGATCTCGGGGGTGACGCCCAGAACGTGGCGAAGCTCGTCCACCGAGGTGAAGAACCGGTTCGGGGGAAGGATGGCCCGACCCTCCCGGAGGTAGGCGTCCCGCTCGGCGCCGCCCACCCGGGGGATGTCGTCCGCGTCGGTCCAGTCGAGAATGGCCTGGGTGATGCGGTCGGCCAGGGCCGCGTCGAGCCCGAGCCCCCGGCTGAAGAAGTTCCGGAGAATGGGCTCCTCGGCGGTGTTCAGGTTGATCCGCGCATGAACGTCGTACACCTCCACCTGGAAGCGGGCGTCTCCGAAGGCCAGCTCGGGGGCGATGAGCTCCTCCGGGTTGCGCCAGGGGTCCACCTCCGGGGTCCGGGTCAGCGCGACGGAGCGCCGACCGTCCCGCAGGGCGGGCGACGTCGACCCCCGGGCCAGGGCCTGGGCCCGCAGCTCCTCCTCGCGATCGAAGAGGGCCGCGGTGAGGCGGGAGCGGGCGTACTCGGTGCCGGCCAGGGCCGCCTCCCGGGCGCGGATCTCGTCCAGGGTGTTGGCCATGGCCAGACGCTCCGTCTGCATCCGGAGGGCCGTGTGCACCCCGATCCCTCCCAGGGCCACCAGGAGCCAGAGGGCGGCCACGAGAATGAAGCCGCGGCGGTCCGTGGGCGCCGGCATCAGAGCACCACCGGAAAGGCCACCCGGATGGGGATCCGGAGGAGGGGGGGGAGGCGCTCGGGTTCGTCGAGTTCGAGGTGGAGCTCGATCCCCCGCGGGATCTGCTGGAGTCTGGGCGTGCAGTCCTCCACCCACCCGGGTGCCCCGTCTTCCACGGGATGACACCGGATGCGAAGGGCCCGTACGCCGGGAACGAGGGGAAGCACCCGGGGCTCCTCGCCGATCCCGTAGCGGAGCTCGGCCACGAGGAGGGTGTTCCCGCGACCGGAGAGGCCCGGGCGCGAGCCCCTCCCGCCGTCGAGCTCGGCCGCCTCCACCACCCGAAGGCGCACCTCGGTGACGGGCACGTCGAGGGGGGTGGGAGCCCGGGTGGGAAAGACGATTTCGTCCGAATCGGCCCCGGTGAGGGTCGCCGGCAGGAACTGGAAATCGGAGTCGATCTCCTCGGCGCGGAGCTGGGCCCCCGAGAGCCAGTCCACGAGGGTCGCACGCACCCCGGCTCCCTCCACCGCGGGGAGAAGGGCCTCGAGGGCGTGATCCGAACGGTCCTGCACGGTGGCCAGCGCGGCGAAGCCGGCCAGGATCACGATCCCCCCCACGGCAATTCCCACCAGCACCTCGAGGAGGGTGAAGCCTCGCCGTCCGTCTCCGCGTGGAACCCTCCCCCGCCGCCTCATGGCCCGCCTCCACCACCACCGCCCGCCCCCGGCCCCGGGGGCGGGGGCGGGTTGGCCTGGAAGGTCGTCGGGGTGATGACGATGTCGGCGGGGGCCCGATGGAGCATGGTGTCGAGGGGGTAGCGCGCACCCCGACCCTCCACCACCACCCGAAGGGCGAAGAGGTCGTACTCCCCTTCCACCGGGGCGATTTCCGCCTCCCAGGTGAAGGCCTCGAAGGGGTCCGGGAAGGTCCCGGCCAGGAGGGAGTCGGGGGGGCTGGCCAGCGCCTCTGCATCGAGGACGCGAAAGGTCACCGCCCGATCGTGAGCCAGCGCCGAGGCTGTGAGGAGGACACTCCCCCGGTCGGCGGTACGGAGCTGCCCTCCGGTGGCCGCGAGGAGGGCCACGGCCACCACCCCCACGATGGCCAGCGCCACCAGCGCCTCGAGGAGGAGGAACCCCCGCTGGTTCCGGGCGGGCCCTTCAGCGCACGGAGGCATGGCCGGTCCATGGATCGAGGGTCACGATGCGGACGCCGCCCGAGGGGCTGCGGACCACGACGGAGTCGCCGCTGGCCGATCCCCCGGGACGAAAGTGCCAGGTGGCCCGGGCGCTTCCCACCTCCAGGCGCACACCGGGGGGAAGCTCCAGATCCTCCCCCTCGGTGACGTTCCGGGTGTCGATCCAGGCTCGCGAAGAGGCGGAGTCCAGGACCACCGTGACGGTGGCTCCCTGTCGCACCGCCTCCATCCGGGCCATGCGGAACAGGGCCTCCACCCGGCCCGCCCCCTCTTCCAGGGCCGCTTCCCGGGGAGGCGGCCGAAAGGCGGGCACGGCCATGGCGCCGACCACGGCCAGAAGGGAGACCACCACGAGAAGCTCGAGGAGGGTGAATCCGGCGTGGGGTCGCCCCGGTCGACCGGGGATCCGGAACCTCCCCCGGGCAGTCCGCACCTGCGACGCGCCTGCCGCCGACCCGTCCCCTCCCGACGAAGGCCCTGCCTCCCCACACGGTCGCTTCTGCCCTCGCCTCATCAGAGCCCCCCGGCATTGATGCCGTAGATGGCCTGGAGGAGGGAGAGTGCCACCACGGCGATGATCCCCCCGAAGCCCACGATCACCGCAGGTTCGGCCAGCGCCACCATCCGCTCCACCGACCGGGCGGTGCGGCGCTCCAGGAGCTCGGCTGCCTTGAGGAGGAAATCGGCAAGGCGCCCCGCCTCCTCCCCCAGCGCCACGAGCTGCTCCAGCTCCCGGGGGAAAAGCCCCTCCTGGGCCAGGGCCCGGTGGAGGGTGCTCCCCTCCCGGACCCGGGTCCGGACCCGGCCCACCGCCTCCCGGGCCACGGGGTCGGCCAGGCAGCCACGGGTGTCGTCGAGGGCCGGAAGGACCGGAGCCCCCCCGGCCACCAGCTCCCCGCACATCCGGGCGAAGCGCGCCGCCAGAACCTGCCGGCGCCACCCCCCCACCACGGGGAGGGCCAGGAGGAGGCGTGCCCCCGCGACCCGTCCGGCTCCCGTCCCCCGCATCCAGAGGAAGGCGACCACGAGGAGTCCGGCCCCGAGCCCCAGGAGGGGGGCATGGGCCCGGGCCCCCTCGCTCACGCCGAGAACGAAGGCCGTGACCCCGGGAAGGGGGGCCCCCGACCCGGTGAGGAGGTCGGCGAAGCGAGGGAGGACGAAGAGGACGAGCACGAGGACGGAGGCGAACCCCGTGAGGGCGAGGAGGGCCGGGTAGATCGACATGGAGACGAGCCGGCTCCGGAGCTCGGCCTCGGCCTCGAGGTGGGCGGCGAGGCGCTCGAAGGCCCGGTCCAGGGTGCCGGAGCGCTCCCCGGCCCGCACCATCCCCACGTAGAGGGGGGAGAAAAGGGCCGGCTCCGCCTGCAGCGCCGTGGCCAGCTCCTCCCCCCGCTCCACCCGGTCCCGCACCCCCTGGAAGGCGTCGCGCAACCGTGCGGTTGTGCTTCCCGCGGCCACCGCCAGGGCGCGGGAGAGGGGCATGCCCGCCGGGAGGAGGGCCGCCACCCCCCGGGTGAATTCGAGGACCCCGGCACGATTCCGGGGCGAGGGGAGGCGGAAGCCGGCGTCCTGAACGGCCGCTCCCCCCGAGGCCTTTCCTCCCGCCACCCGCCCTTCCAGCGCCGCCCGCACCCGGAGGGGGAGGAGGCCCTGGCGCTCCAGGTCCTGAAGGGCTTCGGCCTCGGAGGAGGCCACGAGCCGCCCCCGGGATCGTGCGCCTCGAGGATCCACCGCCTCCCAGCTGAACTCGGGCATGGTCAGGAGGGCGCCGGCCGGGAGGTCAGTCCCAGCTCCGGATGTCGGCGTTCTCTCCCTCACCCCCCGGGACCCCATCGGCGCCGTACGAGAGAAGATCGTACCCCTGGGGGTTGGCTTCGCCGGGAGCGAGGTAGACGTAGGGGTTGTCCCACGGATCCAGGGGCACGGCGCGTCGGAGATAGGGTCCGTTCCAGTTCCGGGGGCGGGGCTCCACGGTGGGCTCCTCCCGGAGGGCCTGAAGCCCCTGGGCCGAGGTGGGATAGCGCCCGTTGTCGAGGCGATAGGCGTCGAGCGCCGCTCCGAGCATTTCCATCTGCGAGCGAGCCGCCGCGTCCTTCGCCGTCCCCAGGTGCTGGAAGACATTGGGCGCCACGAGGGCGGCAAGGACCGACAGGACCGCCACCACCACCAGGATCTCGATGAGGGTGAACCCCCGACGCGCCCTCCCGGCCCCGGCGCCCCGGGGTCGGAGGGGGTGGACGGAGCGCGGCGCCCGGGGTCCGCGGGGAGCCGGGAAAGGGGAGGAGGCCATGGGGAACTCGGTCGGGGGTACGGGGCGGACAAGCCGTCAGGGAGGAGATGGTACGCCTTCCCCCTTCGTTAGGCCACCCTCCCCGGGCAGAGGGTTGCCCGGGGCTACGTTCTTCGTAGTGACCCACCCCCCGGGAGGTTCCCCCCGGCCCGCTGTCGCAGCCCCCGGCGGGCCGCACCCCGGCCCCGGGAGAAGGTCCGGGGAGGGCGGCCCCGACACGCGCCTACCGCCTGGGAGGCCGGCTCGGACGAATCTCCACCTTCGAGGGGAGGGCCCGCCCGGGAAAGGCCAGAAGATCCATGACGACCCGGGAAATGTCCTCCGGCTGGAGCTTCCACGCCCCCTCGGGCCCCGGCTCTCCCCCGAAGAAGTGGGTGTTCACACTCCCGGGCATGATGCAGCTCACCCGGATGTCGTGGTCCCGGAGATCGAGCATCATGGCCTCGGTCATCCCGAGCAGGCCGAACTTGGTGGCGTTGTACGCCGCCCCTCCGGCAAAGGCGTTCCGGCCCGCCAGCGATCCGATGTTCAGGATCCACCCCTCCCCCGCCGCCATGAGGTGGGGGATGGCCGCCCGCGACACGTGGAACACCCCGTCCAGGTTCGTCCGGATCTGGGTGTCCCAGTCGGCCGGATCCATTTCGTGGATGGGCGCAAACCTTCCGAGTCCGGCATTGTTCACGAGAATGTCGAGCCGCCCGAAGGCCTTGACTGTCCCGGCCACGAGGGCGGCGCAGGCCAGGGGATCCCGAACGTCGGCGGGGATCCCCACCGCCCTGCCCGGGCCCAGCTCGGAGAGCCGCGACGCAGCCCCTTCCACATCGGCCGCGGTCCGGCTCGAGACCACCACCTGGGCTCCGGCCCGGACCAGGTCTTCGGCAATGGCCAGCCCGATCCCCTTCGAGCTTCCGGTGACGAGGGCCACCTTTCCGGAGAGGTCAAGGGTGCGTGAGGAAGAGGATGCGTCGGGCATGAATGGACTCCAGGGTCTTGAAGTGCTGGGGAGGGAGGGGGGCGGGCCGCTGCCTCGGCTTGTGCCTCGGCCCACCTCCCCTACCTTCCACCCACCGATTCGTTTCGGCGGGGGGAACACCCCTCCCCCCACGGCCCTTCCCCCCCTGCCCCCCTTCCTCCTCATGGCCCGCACCGCCCTCGTGACCGGGGGCGCCCGCCGCATCGGGCGCGCCCTATCCCTCGGCCTGGCCGAGGCCGGCTTCGACGTGGTGGTGAACCACCATGCGTCCCCCGGCGAGGCTCACGAAGTGGTGGAGCGGATCCGGGGGCTGGGGCAGCGGGCCGAGGCGGTGCAGGCCGATGTCTCGGACTCGGCGCAGGTGGCCGAGCTGGCCCGGGTGGTGGAGGACCGCTTCGGGAGGCTCGACCTTCTGGTGAACAACGCATCCCTCTTCCAGCCCCGGCGCCTCCTTGAGGTTGAGGAGGAGGAGTGGGACCGGGTCATGGCGGTGAACCTGAAGGCCCCCTTCCTCGTGCTGAAGGCCACGGCCCACCTCCTCGAGGCAAGTGGCGGTTCTGTGGTGAACCTGGTGGACCTTTCGGCCCTTCAGCCCTGGACGGAGTACGCGCACCACGCCGTGTCCAAGGCCGGGCTCCTTCACCTGACCCGGGTCATGGCCCGGGCCATGGCCCCGCGGGTCCGGGTGAACGCCATTGCCCCGGGCACGGTCCTCCCCCCCGACGAGGACGACGAGGCCACCCGGGAGCGCTCCCGGGAAGCGGCGGCGGTGGGAACGCTCGGGACCCCGGACGACGTGGTCCACACCCTCCTCTTCCTCCACCGCTCGCCCTTCATCACGGGCGAGGTTCTCGTGGTGGACGGGGGGCGAAGCCTGGGATCGCGCTGAGAGGTCGTGGGGTCAGGGCCGCACGCCGGCCGCCAGGGAGAAATCCGCGGCGTCCTCCAGAAGGAGAGCCCCGGCCTCGTCTCCCCAGAGTTCCCGGAGCCGGCGATCTCGCCCGCAGGCCGTGCGGTAGACCCGGTAGCGCACCGGATTCTTCCGGTAGTACCCCTGGTGGTATTCCTCCGCCTCCCAGAACGCTCCCGCCGGACGGATCCGGGTCACCACCGGTGAGGCGAAGCGCCCGGAGGCGCGCAGCGCCCCCACCGATCGCTGGGCGGCCTCCATCTGGTCGGCCCCCCGTGCAAAGATGGCCGAGGTGTAGATCTCGCCCCGATCGCAGAACTGCCCCCCGGCATCGAGGGGATCGACATTCACCCAGAAGATGCGAAGGAGGGTGTCGTATTCCACCCTGGCGGGGTCGAACACCACCCTCACCACTTCGACGTGACCCGTCCCTCCGGAGGTGACCTCGGCGTAGGTGGGATTCCGTACCGAGCCCCCCATGAAGCCCGAGGTGGTGGAAAGGACCCCCTCCACCGCATCGAAGGGAGGCTCCATGCACCAGAAACACCCCCCGGCGAAGAAGGCCGTATCGGTGGACTGGGGGGCCGGGGGCGTCAGGGCGACCCGGTCCCGATCCACGTCCGGGGCCATGCCACGGGCAGGCGCCCAAGCCGCGGCCAGGGCCAGGGCCAAGGCAAGGACCATGGCCACCCCTCCCCCGGTGCCCCACCCGCGCACCCTCGTCGCGCTCCGCGCGCCCCCCGTGCCTGTCATCCCCGGAGCTCCGGAAGGGGTTCCCCCTCGGGGACGAACGCGAGGGCGAGCCCATTGATGCACCATCGCTCCCGGGTGGGAGGCGGGCCATCGGAGAAGACGTGGCCCTGGTGCCCGCCACAGCGGGAGCAGTGGCACTCGGTGCGGATCATGAAGAAGGCGTAGTCGGGCTTCGTGCCCAGCGCCCCGGGGAGGTGCGTCCAGAAGGAGGGCCACCCCGAGCCCGAGTCGTACTTGGTCTCCGAGCTGAAGAGGGGCTGGAAACAGGCCGCGCACACATAGGTGCCCGGATCGTAGACCTTGTCCAGGGGGCTCGAGAAGGCGGGCTCGGTGGCCTCCTCGAAGAGAACGCGGAACCGCTCGGGAGGGAGGAGTTCGCGCCAGGTCTCCCGGGGAAGGAGTTCGGGAAGCTCCACGTCCTCCCGGCCAATCCCGAAGCGGGCACACCCTCCGGCAAGGAGGGCGACCCCACCCCCCGCTGCCAGGGCAAGAAAGGAACGGCGGGACCGGGCTCCACCGGCGCTGCCATAGGCGACTGGGCCCCGGGCAAGGTGGACGGACTCGGGAATTCGGCGCTTCATGGGAGAGGTGGCGGAAGGGGGAGAACCCGCTCCGGCGGGCCGGCAATCAGCGCTCGGCGGCCACCGGTTCGGCCGGAATGTCATGCACTTCCGCTTCCACCCCGTGGGCCAGCCAGCGTTCCGCCTCCAGCGCCGCCATGCACCCGGTGCCTGCGGCAGTCACGGCCTGCCGGTAGTAGTCGTCCATGACATCGCCGGCAGCGAAGACCCCGTCCACCGAGGTTCGGGTCCGTCCGGGCTCGGCGGGAACCACGTACCCGGCCCCGTCGAGTTCCACCACCCCCCGGAGAAAGCCCGTGTTCGGGGTGTGCCCGATGGCCAGGAAGAGCCCGCCCACCCCGATCTCGCGATCCTCCCCCGTCACGGTGTCGCGGAGGCGGAGCCCGGTAATGAAGTCCTCACCCAGCACCTCCACCACCTGGCTGTTCCACTCCACCCGGATCTTCGGATCGGCCAGGGCCCGTTCCGCCATGATGGGAGAGGCACGGAAGGTGTCGCGCCGGTGGATGAGGACCACCTCCCGGGCAAACTTCGTGAGGTAGGTGGCCTCTTCCATGGCCGAATCCCCGCCTCCCACCACTGCCACCACCTGGTCCCGGAAGGCCGGAAGGGCCCCGTCGCACACGGCGCAGGCCGAAACCCCACCCCCGGAGTGGGCCAGACGTTCCTCGTTGTGCAGCCCGAGCCAGTTGGCCCGGGCCCCGGTGGCCACGATCACCGAGCGGGCCCGGAAGGAGCCACTGTACCGGGTGTCGAGGCGGAAGGGGCGCTCGGAGGTGTCCAGCGTCACCACATCGTCGGTAATGACCCGGGTCCCGAAGCGCTCGGCCTGCGCCTTCATGGAGGCCATGAGGGTCTGGCCATCGACGCCTTCGGGAAAGCCGGGGAAGTTCTCGATCTCGGTGGTGAACATGAGCTGACCCCCGGGAATCATGTCCCGGGAGGGACCGCCCTCGATGACGAGAGGCTGGAGCCGGGCGCGGGCCGCATAGATGGCCGCCGTCCACCCGGCCGGGCCCGACCCGATGATGATCACGTGCTCGGGAGAGGTGGGCTCGGAGGCGTCCGGGGCCTTCGGGTTCGGGGGGTTCTGAAGGTCGCTCATGGTTCGTCCAGATCCGTGGGGTGCGGACCGGTGCCAGGGTCCGCTGGGGTTGAATGGGGGGGCGGCCCGGCCGTCAGGCGCTCTGAAACGCCTTGTTGCTCGTCGAGTGCCCCGGGTTCACCCGGGCCGTGGGATCGACGAAACGGACCGCGTTGTTCACCGCGGTGGCGGCCTCGGCGAAGCCGGTGGCGATGAGGTCCAGCTTCCCCTCGTAGTCCACCAGGTCGCCGGCGGCATAGATCCCGGGAATGTTCGTCTCCATGAGGCGGCCCACGAGGACCCGGTTCTTCGCCACCTCGATGCCCCAGTTCCGGATGGGGCCCAGATCGGGCTTGAACCCGAGAAAGGTGAGCACGGCGTCGGTTTCGAGAGCGGTGCGAGCCTGGTCCCGGTTGTCGACGAGGGTGACGCCCTCCACCTCGGTCCTCCCCCGGATCTCCTCCACTTCCTGGAAGAGGCGAAGTTCCACCTCGCCCCGGGCCACGGCCTCGTCGAGCTGGGCCACCGAAGCCTCATGGGCCCGGAAGCCGTCTCTCCGATGCACGAGAACCACCTCTGCGCAGATGTCCTTCAGGATGAGGGTCCAGTCCAGCGCCGAGTCCCCGCCGCCCACGATGACCACCCGCTTACCGGCAAAGGCCTTCGGGTCCTTCACGGCATAGTGCACCCCCCGGTGGAGGAAGGCTTCGTACCCGGGGCACACGAGGGGCCTGGGCTCGAAGGCCCCCCGGCCGCCACAGAGGACCACGGCCCGCGTCCACCAGGTGCCGGTCCGTCCCTCCAGCCGGAAGAGGCCGCCGTCCACGGGGACGACCGCCCGGACCTCCTCGTCGAGGATGACCTCGGGGTCGAACTGCATGGCCTGCTGGATGAGGTTCAGGGCCAGATCCTTGGCCAGAACCCTGGGGAAGCCGCCCACGTCGAAGATGTGCTTCTCGGGGTAGAGCGCCATGAGCTGTCCCCCGAGTTCGGGAAGGGAATCCATGATCCGGACCGAGACGCCGCGCATCCCGGCGTAGAAGGCCGCAAAGAGGCCGGTGGGGCCTCCGCCGATCACGGTCAGGTCCCGGGTCCGGTCCGGATCGGGGGCCTCGGTGCTGGCGGGCGAACCCGGGGTAGGGCCGGTGGCCCCCGGAGAAGCCGCGTCGGGGGGTACAGTCCCGGCGGGTGCGGCTCCGGAAAGGGGGGCGGAGGGCGGTGCGTGGGTGGAGAGGTCGGACATGGGCGGGAAGATCCGGGGAGGCGAGAGGGCTCCCCTCCTCCGATGGCAGAGAGATTCGTTCAGGGATTCATTCGGGACCCGTGCAACCGGGAGCGGCCGGTGGCGGGCCGGGAGAACTCCGGAGTCCGGGCCTTCGCCGTCATGGCTCCCCGGCCGGTTTCCCCCGATCGTGACCCCCAATCGTAACCAAAGGGACGAGGGGCTCCTACTCCGACGGGGTCGGGGTGTGCCAGGATGCCCGCCAGCGTGCAACACCCCGCTCGAGGAGGAGCTTGATCGCCACCGCCGTGGGGACGGCCACCAGGAGGCCCACGAAACCGAAGAAGAACCCGAACACCGCAATGGCAAGGAGGATGAGCACGGGGTGCAGCCCGGTGGAATCTCCCACGATCCGGGGGCTGAAGACGGCGCTCTCCAGCGACTGGGCCACGGTGTAGACGACCCCGACCTTGAGGAGATCCGTGGCCATGTCTCCGCCGGTGAGGGCAATGGCCAGGGCCGGGAGGAGGCTCAGCACCAGACCGAGGTAGGGAACCACGTTGAAGATGGCCACGATGAGGCCGAGGAGGAGGGCATAGGGAAAGCCCACCAGGAGAAGTCCCACCGCCGTGAGGGAACCGACGATGAGGGAGACGGTGACCTGCCCCCGGAGGTAGCTGGCCAGCGTCCGGTCGTACTCGGCACCAAAGTCCCTGAGCGACCCACGCTGGGGAGGAACGAGGGCGGCGGCCCGCGAGATGACCCGGTCCCAGTCCCGCATGAGGTAGAAGGCCACCACCGGGGTGAGGACGAGGTAGCCCACGACGGTGAGGAAGGCCCCCACCCCCCGCCCCACCCCCAGGGCGCCGGAGAGGAGCCACTGGACGAGCTGATCCTGGCGCGCCTCGAGAAAGGCCACCACGTCGTCGGAGGAGAGGGCCTCGATGCGGGCCACGAGCTCCGACCCCTCCACCCCGGGAAGGCGGAGGCGGGCCATGCGGGCCTCGAGCCCCTGGACCCCCTCGGCCACCCGGTCCAGGACCGCCGGCGCCCGACGGGCCAGAGCCGCCAGCTCCTGCGCCGCCCAGGGCGCTCCCCAGATCACGGCCGCCACGAGCCCTCCCGCCACCGGAATGGCCAGAAGGGCCACGGCCAGGGTTCGGGGGAGCCGGGAGTCCGGGCGCTCGAAGCGGGTCAGGAGGCGGGAACGCGCAAGGCGATCCACGAGGGGGTTCAGGATGTAGGCCAGGACCACCGCCACCACGAAGGGGGCCAGGAGAGCCCCCAGCTCGCTGAGGAGCCAGAGGCCGGTCAGGACCCCGGTGGTCACGACCAGGGGGAGAAAGACGGCACCCCGCCGAAAGGGGAGGAGGACGGCCACGAGGGCCGCCCAGAGCAGGAAGGGGTTGAGAATGGGAAGGAGGGTCCAGAGGAGGGCCCCGAGGAGGAGGAGCGCTCCCCCGGCGGCGGCGAGACGGGGGGCATCGAGGCCGCCCCCGGGGCCACCCTCCTCGGGCCTCAAGGGAGCCCCTCCCAGGGGAGGTGGGCCAGGGCTCGCCGGATCATCTGCCGGGCGTTGTCGTACGTGACCGTCCGTTCCGCCTTCCCCGCCGGGAGCCAGCGAACCTCGGTGATCCCCTCGGCGCGCTGGGGAACGGGATCGCCGGCGGGGGAGGCCATGAGGAAGAAGCGGCAGTACTTGTGGATCCGTACCCGCCCCGCCCGGAAGACCCAGTCGATCTCCCCCAGCTCGGGCCCGAGAACGATCCCCGAGAGCCCCGTCTCCTCCTCCACCTCGCGGACCGCCGCATCGGCAGGGGCCTCCCCCGCCTCCAGATGCCCCTTGGGAAGCCCCCACTTCCGGTACGGATCGCGAATGAGGAGAACGTGCGGCTCCCCCTCGATGGTGCGGAGGACCACGCCCCCGGCACTGTGTTCGACCGTGGTCATGCGCGATTCCGCGGGGTTGGAGGAGGGGGATGGGGGAGGAGCGACCCGGGAGGAGGATCCCGGCCCGCTGACCCGGGTCAGAAAATCGACAGTCTAAGGTAACGCCTCGGGTTCTCGCGAATGTCCTGGAGGAGGACCTGGAGCTCGGCCAGGGTGTTCTCCATCCCGGTGGCCATGGTCGGGTCCGCAAGGAGACGACCCAGCGAACCCTCGCCCGCCGATGCCTGATCCGCGATCCGGTCAAGGGAGGCGAAGGTGGAATCGACCCGAATGGCCATGGCCTGGACCGTGGTATTCGTTCCCTGGAGTGCCTCGCTCAGGGCCCGGAGGTTCTCCGCCAGGTCGGCGAAATCGGCCAGGGCCTCCCCCGTCTCCTCCCGGGCGAAGAGGGCATTCATCCGGGTGAGCGCCTCCTGGGCCTCGAGGGCCGCATCCCCGATCCCCTGGGTGGCCCGGCGCACATCGGTGGTCACGTCGGTGAAGGAGGCGGCCTGCTGGGTCACGAGTTCGGAGAGCCGCTCCGTCACCTCCTCCACATTTCCGATGAGGGAGGCAATGTTCTGCGCGGTCTCCTCGGAGAAGGCGATCCCGACCCGCTCGGTGAGCACCTCGATGTTGTCGGAGATCCGGTCGGCGGAGGCGGTGAGCTGGGAGATTTCCGGGAGGGCGTATCCGGGGAGGACCCCCTCCCGGGTCGGTTCGGCATAGGTGGCGTGGGGGAAGCGCCCCCGGGAATGGATCTCGGCCTGCCAGTCGCCGAAGAAGGACTCGGGAGAGAGGATCACCACGGCATCGGAGGGGAGCTGCACCCCGTCGTCGATCCGGAAGGAGACGCGCACCGCGCTCCCGTCGGGAAGCACGGCCACCTCCCGCACCCGCCCGATCCGCACCCCGCGGAGCTTCACCGGGTTTCCGGACCGGATCTGTCCCACCTCATGGAAAACGGCTTCCACCTCGGTGGTCTCGCCCGAGAAGCTGGTGCCCTCGAGCCAGAGGGTCCCCACGGCAATCACGACAAGGGCCGCCACGATGACGACCCCCACCAGGGCATCGCGCTTGTCACTCATTTCGGGTCCTCCTCCAGGAGTTCAGGGCGCCCCTCGATGAAGGCCTTGACCACCGGATCGGTGGCAGACCGGAAGTCGTCGGGGAGCCCCTCGATTCGACATCTTCCCTCGTGAAGCATCGCCATCCGGTCGGCCACACGAAAGGCGCTTTCCATGTCGTGGGTGATCACGATTCCCGTGACCCCCAGCTCCTCCTTCATCCGGTTGATGAGGCGGTCGATGACGGCACGCGTCATCGGGTCGAGGCCCGTGGTGGGCTCGTCGTAGAGGAGGTACCGGGGGCGGGTCACGATGGCCCGGGCGATCCCGGCGCGCTTGCGCTGCCCCCCGGAAAGCTCGGCGGGGGAGCGCCCCCCGAACCCCCCGAGCCCCACCCGCTCCAGCGCCTCCTCCACCCGCTTCTTCCGCTCCGCCGCATCCACCTCCTTCATCCGCCTCAGTCCCATTTCCACATTCTCCGCCACCGTCATGGAGTCGAAGAGTGCGGCGAACTGGAAGACGTACCCCACCTTTCGCCGAAGGGCGAAGAGCTCCTCCATCTCGAGGGTGTGCACCCGCTCCCCATCGACCCGGACCTCGCCGGCGTCAGGGCGGAGGAGGCCCACCACATGCTTGATCGTCACCGATTTCCCCGACCCTGACCCCCCCAGGATCACGAGGGTCTCCCCGTCGCGGGCCTCCAGGGAGAAGCCGCGGAGCACCTCGTTCTTCCCGAAGGCCTTGTGGATCCCGTCGATCTCGATGCTCACCGGGCGCCTCCTTCACGGAGGGGAAGGCCGAAGCGGGAATGCGGAGCCCGGGAGCGCCGGAGGCAGGGGCGGGAACCCCGGGCGCAGGAGCGCAGAGGGCGAAGGACCCTCCCACGGGAGGCGAGGGACCGGGGGTACGAGGACGCGGGCATCAGAGGAGAAGCACCGCCCAGAAGGCGTCGAGAACGAGGATCACCATGGAACTCACCACCACCGCTCCGGTGGTGGAGCGCCCCACCCCCTCGGCCCCCCCCCGGGTGTGGAAACCGAAGAAGCACCCGATGGAGGTCACGACGAACCCGAAGCTCGTGGCCTTGATGAGGGCGAAGGCCACATCGAAGGGGAGGAAGAAGAGCTTGAGCCCCGCCACGAACTCCGGCGTCGAGAGGTCCAGGAGCTGGATCGAGGTGAGCCAACCGGCGGCGATCCCCATGGCAATGGCCAGCGCCGTGACCAGGGGAAACATGATGATCCCCGCCAGGATCCGGGGAACGACCAGGTAGGCCATGGGGGGATAGGCCATGGTCTCCAGGGCATCGATCTGTTCGGTGACCCGCATCGTCCCCAGTTCGGCGGAGATGTTTGCCCCCACCCGACCCGAGAGGGCGAGGCCGGTGAGAACGGGTCCGAGCTCGAGCATCATCGTCTTCCCGACCAGCACCCCCACGAAGTAGAGGGGGATCGCCCCCGTGAAGGTGTAGGAGGCCTGGAGGGCCAGAACGATCCCGGTGAAGGCCGCAATGAAGAGGGCGATGGGAACGGAGTGGACCCCGATCCGCCGCATCTGCCCCAGGGTGAGCGGAGCCCACACATCCAACCATCGCAGGGCGCGACCGGCATCCCAGACGAGCCCGCCCCACCGCCCGATGGCCAGGGTCAGGGTGCGGGTGCCCCGCCCGAGGGCGGCGAAGGGGGTGAGAAGGGTCCGGGTCATGTCCAGGTCATGTCCGGGTCGGAGGCGGGGGACGGGACGCCCCGGGATCGAGCCGGTGAGGGTGGGGACCCGCCCGATGGGACGGCACCCCCGGAAGCATCCCGCGAGGGACGAAAGCTCGCGGCTTCAGGGGGGTGCCGGAAGGCCGTTCTCCACCACGAACGCGATCTCCTCCTCCCCCGGACCATCGGATCGGGGAACCCGGCAGGTCACCTCCACCCGATCCACCGACCGCTTCCCGCAGCGGACCACGACCTCCACGTCGACCCCCTGGGCGGCGCACCGGATCCGGGTCCGTACCCGCTCTCCCGGATCCGCCTCCCGTGCCTCGAGAGGGTTTCGGAAAAGGGTCATGGTGGAGCGCCGGCCATGGGGCAGATCCCGGCGGATCTTCACATGCCGGAGCCAGTCCGGCGGATAGCTGATCCGGTACTCGAAGCCCCGCTGATCCACCCCGCGGCCTTCCCGGTTGTGTCGAGCCACAGGGTCTTCCTCGCTGGAGCGGAGCGGGTGGGAAAGGCGGGCAGGCAGGAGCCCCCGGAACGGTCGCTGGAAGCACCGGGGAGCGGGTCCGAGTGAAGGGGTGCGGCGAATGTCCCGGAAGGCCCCCGTCCTGTCAAGGCGAAGTGGGAGGCGCGGGAGCCGCCGGGCGTTCCGCTTGCCCCTTCCCGAAGCGAGGGTTATCGTGGCCGCGATTTTCCATCATGCTCCCGACGTCGAATCGCCCCTTTCGCGTTCCGAGGTCGGATCGATCAGGCAGCGAGCCCGGGCGGCGCACGGTCCCCTACCCCGGGGTCTGCGGCCCGTGCCGACCGCGGACGCTCGGGCTCGCACCCGTGGGTCGCCCGGGAAGATTCCGGGCCCGGACCGCGCCGGTCGATTCCCGTCCCGA
The DNA here is from genome assembly GCA_050485885.1 of Gemmatimonadales bacterium. Classification (GTDB taxonomy): domain Bacteria; phylum Gemmatimonadota; class Gemmatimonadetes; order Longimicrobiales; family Gaopeijiaceae; genus SKNW01. Next base: position 83,202 of record JBJHCG010000015.1, read on the forward strand.
TGGACCGCCCCCCCCGCAGCAACCTCCCGCCACGACCTGCCGGACGCCCCCCTCGCCGGGCGCCCCCCTTCCCCGCATCCAGACCCTCCCCTCCTCCGCCCCGCCCGGGTGCCGGACCCGCCCCCATCGGCCCTGCCGATCGATGGAGCCCTCGCCTTGGACATCGCCGATCTCAAGAAGAAGTCGGTCGTGGAACTCCACGACGTGGCCTCGAAGCTGGACCTGCAGGACTACAACGGCCTCCGGAAGCAGGACCTCCTCTTCCGGATCGAGCAGCGCCTCCTGGACGACGACCACACCCTCCGCACCGAGGGGGTGCTGGAGGTCCTCCCCGAGGGGTACGGGTTTCTCCGGTCGCCGGACTGGAACTACCTCTACGGGCCCGACGACGTGTACGTCTCCCCCTCCCAGATCAAGCGCTTCGATCTGAGAACGGGAGACGCCATCAAGGGGCAGGTCCGGCCACCCAAGTCCGGTGAACGGTACCTCGCCCTTCTCAAGGTGGAGGAGGTGAACCTGGTGTCGCCGGAGCAGGCCAAGCTCCGGGACCACTTCGACAACCTCCGCCCCCGCTATCCCGAAACCCGGATCCGGCTGGAGGACGCCTCGGGCGATCTCACGCTGCGGGTCATCGACCTCATCGCCCCCATCGGAATGGGGCAGCGCGGGCTCATCGTCTCGCCCCCGAAGGCGGGAAAGACCACGATCCTCCAGAAAATGGCGAACGCCATCCGGGAGAATCACCCCGATGTGCACCTCCTGGTCCTCCTCATCGACGAGCGCCCCGAAGAGGTGACCGACATGGAGGAGAATGTCGATGCCGAGGTGGTCTCCTCCACCTTCGACGAGCCCGCCGAGCGGCACACCCAGGTGGCGGAAATGGTGCTGGAGAAGGCCAAGCGCCTGGTGGAGCACGGCCGCGACGTGGTCATCCTCCTGGACTCCATCACCCGCCTGGCTCGGGCCTACAATGTGACCGTTCCCCATTCGGGGAAGATCCTTTCCGGGGGTGTGGATGCGAATGCCCTGCACAAGCCCAAGCGCTTCTTCGGGGCGGCGCGGAACATCGACGACGGGGGCGGCTCCCTGACAATCGTGGCCTCGGCCCTCATTGAAACGGGGAGCCGCATGGACGAGGTCATCTTCGAGGAGTTCAAGGGGACGGGGAACATGGAGCTCGTCCTCGACCGCCACATTGCCGACAAGCGGATCTTCCCGGCCATCGACGTGAACCGCTCCGGAACCCGGCGGGAGGAGCTCCTCTTCAGCGAGGCCGAGCTGAACCGGGTCTATCTCCTCCGGAACTTCCTGGCCGACATGCATGCCTCCGAGGCCATCGAGTTCCTCATGGATCGGCTCCGGCGCACGAAGACGAACGCCGAGTTCCTGGAGTCCATGCAGTCGGGGTGAGGCCTCCCGGTCGGCGGGAGGGCGAACGGGCGCCTACCCCAGCACGTCCCGGTAGCGGGGGTTCACCACCCACTCCGTGCCATCGAAGACCTTCACATCCCAGGGAAAGACCACGGTGGCGTCGGTCTCGAGGGCATGGTGATCGGGGCGGAACCCCCGGGGGCGGGCAAAGACGGTGGCGGTGCGGATGCGCGCGGGGTGGACGTCGCGGAGGGCGGCGAGGGCCACCCGCATCGTGTCGCCCGAGGTGGTGATTTCGTCGGCCACGAGAACGTCCTTCCCCTCGAGGTCGCGGGGGATCTGCGAGAAGACCGCGGGGCGCTCCAGAACGCGCTCCCCGCCCCGGCGCCGGGAAATCGTGATGGCGTGGAAGTCGATGCGGAGGAGGGAGGCGATGATCGCCGCCGGGATGACCCCGGCCCGGGCCACCCCCACCACCACGTCGGGGGTCCCCCCCTGGGCCACCCGCATGGCCAGGGCGCGGCAGAGTTCGCCGAACATTTCCCAGTCCAGCTCCAGGTACTCGTCGGGGCGAATGCGCGGATCGTGGGATTCGCCCGGAAAGGCCGGGTCCATGGGAGGAGGCGTCATGGGGGGCGGGGCTCGGGGGGCGAGAGAGGGAGGCGGGGGCGGGGGCCGGGCCCTCCGGCGGGGGAACCCGCTCCTTCAGGATAACCAAGATCGACGCGACGCGGGATTGACCGACCCCGGGCCCGGTGTCAAGATGCGTGGATGCACGATCCCTCCCCGGCTCCCCCCCCATCGACCTCTCCCGATGGCCTCTCCGACGAGGCCGATCGGCGCTTCGCAGCCCGCCGCTCCGAGACGGGGGCCCGGGACCCGCGGGAGTACTACCGCGGCCTTCTCCGCGGCCTGAGGGAGACCGACCCCGACGCCTATCGGACCCTGGTGGAGCGATACGAGGCGGAGGTGGTGCAGGCCATTGCCGCCGAAGGGGCCGATCCCCTCGAGGCCTGGCTCGCTTTCGGCGCCGTTCTGGCCCAGGCCGTGGCCGGCCCCGGGGGCCTCCATTCGGTGGATGCCACCGGCCAGTCGGCGCCCGCCGCGCCCCCCCTTCCATGGGACGCCCTTCTCCTCCACATCCCCGAAGGAAAGGGAGGCGGAGGACGCGGGGGGCGTGCCCTTCCGGTGGGTCTCCCTCCCGAGCTTTCTCCGGCGCAGCGGGCCACCGTGGACCTCCTGGTCCATGGAAAGGTACGAAGCGAGGCGCCTCCCGCTGCAACGTCCCCTGCACTCGAGCCCCCCGGCTGATGCCTGACGCCCGCTCCGACCTCCGCGTCCCCACCTCCCGCAACGTGGTCTGGACCCCCCGCCCCGGCTGGGTCACGATCCGCCTCGTGGGGACCTGCGCCGACCGCTCCCTCCGTCGGGGCCAGGTGGTCGTCCACTCCCCCTCCGACGAAGAGGGGGTCCTCCCGGGCGCCCTGGAGGAACTCCGACCCGGGACCATGGTCATTGTCCTGGCGGAGGCGGCGCACCTGGTGGAGGACGACCTGAACCTGGTTCCGGAAGATGCGGTGGTTGCGGTGGGGGAGATCCTCCCCTGAAGCGGTTCACCGCCTGAAGCGACTCACTGCCACCGTGACGAGGGTGGCGGCAAGGAAGGCGGGAACGAGCTCGTAGACGAGGGCACGGAGGACCGGGGTGTAGTACCAGGCCACGGTCACGGTGGCTCCGGTCAGGACCCCCGCCATGACGCCGGCCCGGGTGGTGCCCTTCCAGTAGAGGGCAAGGAGGAGGGGAGGCCCGAGCGCGGCCCCCAGCCCGGCCCAGGCGAAGAGGACCATCCAGAAGACCAGGTCCTCCGCCACCCACCCGAGGACGAGGGCGCCCACCACGAGGGCCGCCACCACGAGGCGGGAGAGGCGCACGAGGAGGGCCTCGGGCACGGTTTCGCCGGCCTTTACCCCCTTCTCCCAGAGGTCGCGCACCACCGCCGAGGCCCCCACCAGGAGCTGGGAATCGGCGGTGGACATGATGGCCGCGAAGATCGAGGCGACCACGAGTCCGAAGAGAAGGGGCGGGAGGGTCTGGGCCGCCAGCATGGGGTAAAGGTTCTCGGTGTCGCCGCCGAGCATCTCCACGTCGGGAAAGTGGGCCCGCCCCACGATCCCGATGAAGACGGCCCCTGCGCCCATGAGGACGTTCGTGGCCGTGCCCGTGACGGCGGCGAAGCGGAGGTTCCGGGGGTCGTCGATGGACATGTAGCGCACGAGGATGTGCGGATTCCCGGGAGAGCCGAGCCCGATGGCCAGGAGGCCCAGGAGAGCCCCTGCCCCCAGCGCCCAGGGGTCGAGGAAGCCCGCCTCGGCCGCCGTGACCTGGGTCGCCACCGCCTCCCACCCCCCCTCGGCGGAAAGGGCGAGGAGGGGAATGAGGGCCAGGGCCCCCAGCATGAACACGGCCTGAAGCGTGTCGGTGAGGGAAACGGCAAGAAAGCCCCCCACCATGGTGTAGGCCAGGACGATGAGGGCCGTGAGGAGGATGCCCAGCGTCGGGTCGACCCCGAAGCCGGCAGCCATGGCCTTTCCGCCCCCGGCGAACTGGGCCGCCACATAGGCGGCCATGAAGCCGAGGATGACCACCGAAAGGAGGAGCCGGAGATGCCCCCGGGGGTCGCCCAGGCGCGCCACGAACACATCGGTGAGGGTCACGGCATCGGCCTCTCCCGCCACCTCCCGGAGGCGGGGCGCCAGCGTCAGGAAGAGGACGAGCTCGACCAGGGTGTAGCCCACCACGGCCCAGAGCGCGCCCACCCCCATGGACCAGGCCATTCCCGTGACCCCCAGGAGGAGCCAGGCGCTCCGCCCCGAGACCACGGCCGAAAGGGCCACGACCCACCGGTTCATGCGCCTCCCCCCCACGAAGAAGTGCCCGATCCCCCGTGAGGAGAAGCGGGCCGAGAGGGCGCCGATGAGAAGAATGAGGGCGAGGTAGCCCACGAAGGCGCCCACGGCGAGGGGGCTTCCGAGGGCCACCGGGGTCAGGGGATCGGTGGCATCAGGCATGCGGGGTCACCCGGTCTCGGGCTCCACCAGCCACCCGAGCCCCCAGGCCCCGGTGCCCAGGTGGGTGGCGAGGACCGGGGTCACGGGGCCGGAGAGGATTTCGGTTCCCGCACCGTACCGCGCCCGAAGTGCCGCCTCCAGGGGCGGAACGATGTCGGGACGGGCCACATGCACGATCCCGAAGCGGACCCGGGGGGTTCCGGGGGGGACACGGGTGGCCACGGTGTCAAGCACGGCCTGGAGGACCCCTTCCCGCCCCCGGGCCTTCCCCGCCTGGGCAATGGTCCCCTCGGGGCCGAGCTCGAGAATGGGCTTCACATTGAGCATCCGCCCCAGAAAGGCCTTTCCCTTCCCCACCCGCCCCGAGGCCAGGAGGCGGTCGAAGGTATCGATGGTGAAGAGGATGCCAGAGTCCCGGCGTGCCACCTCCAGCGCCTCGAGGATCCGGGCGGGCCGGACGCCCCGTTCGGCCATTTCGGCGGCCATGAGCACGAGGAGCCCCTGGAGGATGGAGGCGGCCCGGGTGTCGAACCGGTGGAGGGAGACGCCGGAGGAGAGGCGCCCGGCGGCGGCCTCGGCCGAGGCGAAGGTCCCGGAGAGGGCGGAGCTGAGTCCCAGGTAGAGGATCTCCTCCCCCTCCTCCCCGGCCCGCTCGAAGGCCCGGAGGAAGTCGGCCGGTGCGGGCTGGGAGGTGGTGGGGAGCTCCCCCGGCTCCTCCAGGCGGCGGTGGAAGGCGTCGGGCGTGATGTCGATCCCGTCGCGCAGGACCTCGTCGCCGTCGAGAAGGAGGAGGGGGACCACGCCAACGCCATGGGCACGAAGGACCTCTTCCGGAAGATCCTGGGCGCTCTCGGTGACGAGGGCCACGGGGCGGCGGGCCAGGGCCCCCTCCCCCCCGCGGGCCACGGTGGCGTGCTGGAGTTCCATGTCCTCGGCCTTGTGGGCCGCCAGTGTCCCGTGTTCCCGGAGCCAGGCGAAGACGGCCGCCGGTTCGTCGGTGTGCACGTGGACCTTGAGGATGCGAGGGGTCCGGATCACGACAATGGAATCGCCCTGCTCCCGCAGAAAGGCCCGCACCGTCTCCTCGTCGGGGAGGTCGTCACCCCGGACGAGGGCCTCGGTGCAGAACCGGAACGACTCCTCCGGGGAGAAGGCGGCGTGGGCCACCGCGGCCGGGGCGATCTCCTCGTCGGAGGGCCGGCGGGTGCGTTCGGCCTGCACCGCCCCCTCGACGATGAAGTAGACGACCCCCTCCAGGAGGTGCACGAAGCCCTTCGCCCCTGCATCCACCACCCCCGCCTTCCGGAGCGCCGGGAGGAGGTCCGGGGTCCGGGCCAGAGAGGCCTGGGCCGCTTCGAGGAGGTGTTCCAGGTAGGGGTGGAAGTCGTCCGCATCGAGCCCCGCCGCCGCCTCGGCCGTCTCGCGCATCACGGTGAGGATCGTCCCCTCCACCGGGCGGTCGATGGCGGCATAGAGGTGCCGGACCCCCGTCTCCAGCGCTGCGCTGAACCCCGACGGATCGATGCGGACGCGGTCTCCCACGGCATCGGCAAAGCCGAGGAGGAAGTGGGAGAGCATCATGCCGGAGTTGCCACGAGCCCCGAGCACCGCGGCTTCCGCAGCTTCCTGGGCCACCCGCCCCACCGTGGGGTCCTCCAGCCGCTGGAGGTGGTCGGAAATGGCGCGGACGGTGAGGGCCAGGTTCGTGCCCGTGTCTCCGTCGGGCACGGGAAAGACATTGATCCGGTTCAGTTCCTTACGGCGCCCCTCCGTATGGTCGCATGCAGCGAGGAGGGCGCGCCGGAAGCGCGGACCGTTCAGGTAGGCGATCTTCACGGTTGTGGACATGGGGCCAATGTCCTGCGGGATAGGACGATGCGCAAATCCGGCCTCCTCCGCACCCCGCTGGGACCCTCCACCCGGGGTGGCGCGGAAAATGGGGCGGGGTCTCCCGCCATGGGATCCGGGAGGAGGGAGCGGAGCCCCGGACCGGAAGGGGACATCCTTGCCCACCGCTCCCGGCGCCGGCACCTTCGAGGCCATGGCCGCCGCCTCTTCCACCCGCCCTCTCACGCGCCCCCTGGCCTGGCTCCTTCCGGGAACGCTGGCCCTGGCCGCCATTGTCCTGGCCCTGATCCTGGTGGCCGTGGCGGCCTTCGCCGCCCTGGCCGGGGCCCGCTCGGTGGCGCAGGGGGAGTCCAACTGGTCCCGCTACCAGAAGGACATGGTGGTCGGAATGCAGCACTTTGCCGCCACCGGGGACGCGGAGGGGCTGGCCCTGGCACGGGAGGCCGGCGCCTTCCACGATCAGGTCGAGGCGGTCCTCCGGATCATCGAGGCCGGCGACATCGACCGCCGTGCCCTCGAGGCGGCCACGGCCGCGGTGCCGGGGTTCGAGGGGGAAGCGGCCCCCTTTGCCCGGGCCTTCGCCTGGTTCGGGAACTTCGCCTTCGCGCAGGGGGTGACCTCCGAGTGGCGGTTCGCCCAGGATCGGCTCGGCGAGATCCAGGCCCTCCTCCCCCCGCTGGAAGTGGCCGTCGCCGAGGGAGACGAGGACCGGATCGGGGAGCTCCTCCAGTCTGCCCGCTACTGGGACGCGGAAATCGAGGCCTTTCGGCACCGCTTCTTCGAGGCCTCGGACGCCTGGGCCCGAACGGCCCTCCGGGGATCGGGGGTGGCCCTCACCACCCTGGGCCTCCTCTTCGTGGTTCTGGGCTTCTTCGCGATCCGCCACGTCCTCCGCCGTCTCGACCGTTCGGAGCAGGCGGTGGCGGAGAGCCGCGACCGCTTTCGCGAGGTAACGGAGGGGATCCGGGAGGTTTTCTGGCTCACCACTCCCGACAAGCTGGAGATGCTCTACGTGAGCCCGGCGTACGCCGAGATCTGGGGGAGGCCCACCACACACCTCATCGCGAACCCCCTTTCCTGGATGGATGCGATCCTCCCGGAAGACCGGGCCACGGTGGAAGCCTCGGTGGAACGCCAGCGTCGGGAAGAGGGGGAGATCGAGTACCGGATCCGGAGGGCGGACGGAAGTCTCCGGTGGATCCGGGAGCGTTCCTACCCCATTCGCTCGCCGGACGGGGAGCTCCTTCGGATTGCCGGACTGAGTGAGGACATCACGGAGCGGAAGCTGCTGGAGGAGGAGCTCCTCCAGGCCCAGAAGCTCCGGTCGGTGGCCCGCCTGGCCGGGGGCGTCGCCCACGAGTTCAACAACCTGCTCACGGCGGTACGAAGCCATGTCCAGTTCCTGGAAGCCGATCTGGCCGACCGGCCCGAGGCCCGGGAAGACCTGGAGGGGATCCGGATGGCGGCGTCCCGGGCCGAGGGGCTGACCCGGAAACTCCTGGCCTTCGGGCGGCAGCAGGTCGTGCTCCCGTCGCCGGTGGACATCGGGCGCCTCCTCGCCGAAGTCGAACCTCTCCTCCTCTCCATCCTCCCTCCCCGGATCACGCTGGAACTCCACGTGGCCCCTGACCTCCCCAGGGCACGGGCCGACCGGGGGCACCTCAGGGAGGCCCTCCTCTCCCTCGTGACGAACGCCCGGGAGGCCGTGGAGAAGCGGGGGCTCATCCGGATCGAGGCCCGGGCGCTGGAGTGGGGGGACTGTTCCGAGGACGCGCCTCACACCATTCCGGTGGAGGGGCGGCCCCTCGAGGGGTCCGACTACCTCGTGCTCGAGGTGGCCGATGATGGACAGGGGATCCCTCCCGAACTGCGGGAGCGCATCTTCGAGCCCTTCAGCCGGACCCGCTCGGGCGCGGCGGCCCAGGGGCTCGGGCTCCCCGCCGTTCTCGGACTCATGGAACAGATGGATGGCGGGCTACGCCTCGACTCGGCCCCGGGCGAAGGGACCCGGGTCCGGCTCTATCTCCCCACCCAGGGCGCGGGTTCGGAGCCATGGCCCTCCGACTGATGGGCCGGGGGGTCCTCGCCCTCCTCCTCCTCCCCCTCGCCCTCTGGCTCGTCCAGCCCTGGCCCCTCCTCCTCCGGTGGAAGGACCCGGGGACCACGGCCTTCATGGAGGCTCGCCTCCGGGAGGCCCGGACCGCAGGCGAGCCCCTGGAACTGCGCCATGCCTGGGTCCCCCTCGACGCCCTCCCCGAGGTCCTGGTCCGTGCCGTTCTCGTGGCAGAGGATGACCGGTTCCGGGAGCATGGCGGGGTCGACTGGAAGGCGCTGGCGGAGGAGCTCCGCTACCGGGGCTCCCTCCCCCCCGACCTCCGGGACGACGGGGACCGGGCGGCCCTGGCCGCCTCGTGGGCCTACCTGCGGGAACACCGGGACCAGCTCCGGGGGCGCAGCACCCTGACCCAGCAGCTTGCCCGGAACCTCTACCTCTCCACCGACCGGTCCTTCGTGCGGAAGGGACAGGAGTTTCTTCTGGCCCGGCGGCTCGAGTTCTTCCTCTCGAAGGACCGGATCCTCGAGATCTACCTGAATGTGGCCGAGTTCGGCCCCGGGATCTTCGGGGTGGAGGCGGCGGCGCAGGCCTACTTCGAGCGACCGGTCCAGGACCTCACCCGGGCGCAGGCCGCTTCCCTCGCCGCCACCCTCCCCCACCCCCTCACCTCGAACCCGGCCCACCGCCCCGGCCGGATGGCCTGGCGCCGCGATCTCATTCTCTCGCGCCTGGCCGGGGGGACCACGCCCGTTCCGCCGCCGGAGGTGCCCGAGCCCGTCCTCCCGCCCCCCGAGATCCCGGAGCTTCCAGAGGTGCCGACCCTCCCGCCGGACCCGCCGCCTCCGGATCCGCTGCCTCCCCCGGACACGATCCCCCCGGACACCCTCCCGCCCGACACGACCCGAACGGGCACGACCCCGCCGGATTCGGTCCCGGCCGGCAGGGTCATTCCGGATGCCTGAGCCTCACATGTTCGAAGAAGCCTCCCAGCGCGGCCGGGGCCCGGTGCTCCACCACGAGGGGGAGGCCCTCCAGAAGGTCTTCGAGACGACGATCCATCGAGGTGGCCACCGACTCCATCAGGGGGTTCAGGATCCGGCGCAGGCGGGAAACGGGCCGGCCATCGGGGGCGAACTTGTCGAGGATCACCACGCGTCCCCCCGGGCGTACGACCCGCGCGGCCTCGGCGAGGCAGGCACGGCCATCGGGAACCACGGCCACGATGAGGTGGAGGAAGACCAGGTCGGCCCAGTCGTCGGGGAGAGGGAGGCGCTGGGCGTCGAGCTCCACCACGGTGGTCCGGGAGGCGTGGGGCGAGGCCCGGGCCGCCCGGGCCAGGCGTCGCGCCATGGCGGGGGCCAGATCCCCGGCCACGATCCGGACGCCCTCCGGGAGAAAGGCGAGATCGGGCCCCGGACCGGCCCCCGGGAGGACCACGCGCTCCCCGTTCTGGAGCCCGGCCTCGTCCACCGAGCGCCGCCGGGCCCCCCGGAACTGCACGAGGGGGCCGTAGAAGGGGGCGAAGAGGGAGTACCGGATCCGGTTCCACCGGAGCGTGTTCCATCCGGACACGGCGATGTTCGGGCCCATGGGTTGCCTCGTGAAGAGGGGCAGTACATCGTGGAACCACCGGGGGGGGTGCGCGTCATGCCTACCTTAGGAAAGCTCGCCTTCCCCGGCCGTTGGAACCACGCCCGCCGCCGGCGGGCGCGTGGCGCCACGCGCCGCCGCATCTCCCCTCCCCCCCGTCGTTCATGGTCCAACGTTCTCGCCCTCGCGCCTCCACCCCCCGGCTCGGTGAACTCGCCCCCCTGGCCGTTGCCCTTCTCGCTCTCGGGCTCGGCCTCCCGGGGTGCAGCGAGGGCGATGGCGGGCCCACCGAACCCCCGGCCACGGACCAGCCCGCCGCCCTCGCCCCCCAGGGACTCGCCACGGTGGGGGGCACGGTGGGCGCCACCCTGAGCGCCCCCGTGCGCGTCCGGGTCACGGCGGCCGACGGCGCTCCGGTGACCGGGGTCACGGTTCAGTGGGAGGCGGGCGCGGGCTCGGGGAGCGTGGTCCCGGAGGGGAGTGGAACCACCGACGCCGCCGGGGTGGCCGGCGCCACCTGGACCCTGGGGACGGCCGCCGGGACCCAGGAGCTCCGTGCCCGGGTGGGTTCGCTCCCACCGCTCCTCTTCACGGCCGACGCCCGGGCCGACGTTCCCGCCCTCCTCACCCTGGAGAGCCCGGGGGGAAGCGCGAGCGGGGGCGGGGGGGAGGGGGAGCCGGGCCATGCCGGAACCACCTGGGTGGGGGGCCCCTTCCCCGACGAGGTTCGGGTCCGGGCCGAAGACCGCTTCGGGAACCCCGTCCTGAACCGCCCGCTGGGGGTGGAGGCCGAGACCGGGGTGGGATGGTTCCCCGAGGCGTCGCCCCGGACCGATCCCGAAGGCCGTATCACCTTTCCCTGGTACGCCGCCCCCGATCCGGCCGGGGGGGTGCAGCGCCTCCGCGTGACCGGAGGTCCCGGCTCCGACGCTCCCCCGGTGGTGGTGGAGGGGGAGGCTCTCCCCATCGCGCCCGGGGAGCGGGTCACGGGTCACCGCGACTTCGTGGAGTACACCCCCGGCACCCTCCCCCTGGTTCTCACCGCGGCCCACGGCGGCACCCTCCTCCCCGAGGATCTGGCCGACCGGAGCTGGGGGACCCTTCGCCGCGACCTGGAAACCGACATCCTGGCCCTCCTCGTGGCCGATTCCCTCGAGGCCCTCACCGGGGCTCGCCCGCACCTCGTCCGACTCCACCTTCACCGGACGAAGCTCGATGCGAACCGCGAGCTGGAAGAGGCGGCCCAGGGCGACCCGGGGGCCATCCGGGCCTGGCACGAATTCCACCTCTGGACCGAGACGGCCATGGAGGCGGTGCGCCGCGCCCACCCCCGGGGGGTCTACCTGGACCTGCACGGGCATGGCCACGACATCCAGCGCCTGGAACTGGGCTACCTCCTCACCGGCACCCAGCTGGCCTCCCCCGACGAGGCCCTGAACGAGGATCCCCTGGCCTCCCGCTCGAGCCTGGGGGCCCTGGCCGCCTGGCTCGGGGCCACCCCTGCGCAGGCGGTGCGCGGCCCCTCCTCCCTGGGGGCGCGCTTCCAGGCCGAGGGGTACCCGGCCGTACCCTCTCCGCAGGATCCCCACCCCGCAGGCGCCCCCTTCTTCTCGGGGGGATACAACACCCGGCGCTACGGGTGCAGCGAGGAGGGAAGCGGGAACCCGCCTTCCCCGGAGGTGGGCACGATCTGCGGCTTCCAGCTCGAGGCCAACCGGATCGGGGTCCGGGACTCTCCCCAGGCCCTGGCCCGCTTCGCCGGGGCCTCGGCACGGGTGATCGCGAGCCTCCTGGAGGACATCGGCGCCATCTCCGCTCCAGCAGCCGCGGTACGGGCGGGCGCGGCAGGGGAGTCGCCCGGCGGCTGATCCTCCCGATTCGGCGCCCTTCGCCCCTCCCGCCGCTTCAGCCCCTCCCGAGCCCCGCCCCCCCGGCGGTGAGGCCCTGGCGGTGAGGCCCCGGCGCTGACCGGGGGGCAGCCGACCAACCTCACCCCTCGCCCGCCAGCTCCGTCCGGATCTCGACGCCTGCCTCCAGTGTCCGGTGCACCGGGCACCGGTCGGCGATCTCCACCAGCCTGGCCCGCTGCTCGGCATCGAGGGCCCCGGAAAGGTGGAGTTCGCGGACGACCTGGTCCTTCCCATCCTCCTTCTTCTGGCGGATCTCCACCTCGACCCCCTCGAGGGGCCACTCTTTCCGGTCGGCGTACATCCGGAGGGTGATGGAGGTGCACGCCGCCAGCCCGGCCCAGAGCGCCTCGTACGGGGTGGGGCCCTCGTCCGTCCCTCCCAGCTCCACCGGCTCGTCGAGCACGAAGCGGTGCTTCCGGACCCCGGCCTCGGTGCGGTACCCCTCGGCCCCGGTCCGCACCCGCAGCGCTCCGGCGTTGGGCTCGAGGTGAGAACGGGGCTCCCCGGGGGCGTCTTCCGGAGGAGGACCGGGAGGGGCCAAAAGGTCGAGCCCCAGGTAGCGGGACGCCCAGGCCGCCGTGACCTGCGCCGCGTAGCGGGCCTGGGCCGGGTCGGTGAGGAGGTGATCGGCCCCGTCGAGGGCCACGAAGCTCTTCGGGTGGCCGGTGGCCCCGAGAATCCGCTCGGCATGCTCCACATCCACCACTTCGTCCTGGGGCGCATGAAGCACGAGGAGGGGCTTTCCAAGCCCGGCCAGTGCCTCCTTGAGCCGCGTCTCGGTCACATCGTCCAGGAAGTCCGTACCCACCCGGAAGGGGCGCCCGCCAAGGTCCACCTCCGCCGCTCCCTTCTCCCGGATCCGCTCCTTCTCACCCTCGAGGTGGGCCAGCACATGGGCCGCCTGCGAGGGAGCGCCCAGGGTCACCACCGCCTCCACCGAGGCGAGGCGGGAGGCCGCCAGAATCGCCGCCGCTCCCCCCAGGGAGTGCCCCACGAGGAGGCGGGGCGCCTGCCAGGCCTCGGCCATGTACCGGGCCGCCGCCACCAGGTCGTCCACATTCGAGGAGAGGTGGGTCTCGGCAACGTCGCCCCCGCTCTCCCCGAGCCCCGTGAAGTCGAAGCGGAGCACGGCCACTCCGGCCTCGTTCAGTGCCTGCGACATTCGCACCACCGGGTGCAGGTCCCTGGAGCAGGTGAAGCAGTGGGCGAAGAGGGCATAGGCCCGGGGCTCCCCCACCGGAAGGTCCATCTGGGCGGAGAGGCGGTGGCCGAGGGCCCCGTCGAAGGAGAGGGTGGAGGTGGTCATGGCTTCCGGGGGCTCAGGGAGAAGGCGGCGGGGCGGGCGGATCCGGGGAGGACGAAGGAGGGGAAGGCGACGCCCCCGATTCCAGGTGGTCCCGGAGCCGCGCCAGCCAGGCCGACCGGGCCACGTGGAGGGTGCGCTGGAGGGTACCCCGAAGAAGCCGGGGGGACACCCCGCTCCACCACTCCTCGAGGCGGATCCGGACCCGGGGGGAGGGGAGTTCGCCGGGTTCGGCCTCCCCCCTTCCGGAGACGAGCCCCCCCGCCGGCGGGTGCACCGGGGCCAGGGTCCAGCGCTGGGCGCCCCGCCCTCCCAGCATGGAAAGGCTCCACTCGAGGCGGGCCTCCCCGGAGGGGGGGAGATCCGGGGCCGAAAGGGCTCCGTGCCGCGGCGGGTCGTGCCCTGCCCCAGGGCCCACCCCTGGGCCGCCCGCACCCTGACTCCCGGCCTGACGCGCGGCATGACGCCCGGGCGGAATGACCGTGGTCACCACCGAGCGGATGCGCATTCCGTCGCCCTTCCAGTGCAGCCGCACTCCGGGCGCCGGATGGTCCCCGCGGAGAACGGCGAAGTCGATTCCCCGGTGCCACCGGGGCCAGGCCTCCACCGCCGTCAGGGCAGCCCAGGCGGCCCCCACCCCGGAGGCCACCTCCACTTCGAAGGCCACCGCCACCGGGGCCCGGGCCAGCGCCCGATCGAAGGCGTCGGGGGGCGAACCCGGACCGGTGGACGGCCCCGTCCCCTGGCCTCTTCCTTCTCCCTCCCCTCTCCTCTCCGGTCCTCCCATCTCGTTCCCCCCTCGGGGGCTGGGTTGCCCCCCGGCGATGTCAGCTGCGGCGGTCCACCTGCGGCACGGCGCGGGCCATTTCTTCCGAGACATCCTCGGCGGTGCGCATGGTGGCGAGGTCGAGCTCGAAGTCGGGGCGGGGTGCCGGGTCGAGCTTGGCCAGGAACTCCCGTATCTCTCGCGGCGAGAGCCCCAGCGCCTCCAGCCCGTCGGCGCGGAGTCCGGCGCCCTCGCGGACCCGCACCTCGGCATCCCCCTCCCGCACAAGAAGAGTGCGGAGCGCTTCGAGCTCGCCCCGGCTCATGGGGGTGCCGGTGAGGTCATAGTCGACCCAGGCCTCGTACGAGAGGGGGGCCACGCGCTTCACGATTCCGGCCATGACCTCGGCGTAGGCCCGGATCTCCCACTGGGCGTGGGGATCCACCCGCAGCGAGAGGAAGTGCAGGAGGTTGTGGAGGTCGATCTTCCAGTACCACTGCGTGTAGGTGGAGAGGGGGAGGTCGATGCGCGCAATCTCCCGGGCCACATCCTCCTCGAGCATCCAGGTGTAGGCGCCGGTGGCGGCTTCGCGCCCGGCCTGCCAGCGCCGCACCGCTTCATTCCAGAGGGCCGCGTCTGCCGCCCCCTCCTGCCGGCCCTGGTTGTTCTGGGGGCTCTGAAGCGCGAAGTCCGCCTCGCCCGGGGTATAGAAGAGGAGGGGCATGAGGGAATAGCGCCCGCTGTACTCATTCACCGAGGCCGTCCGGTGCCGGATCCACTGCCGCGCCACGAACATGGGCATGGAGCAGTGGAACTTGAATTCCACCATCTCGGTGGGGGTGGAGTGACGGTGGCGGCGCAGGTAGCGAATGAGTCCCCGGGTCGCCGAGCGCTGCCGGGTCCCGTACCCGTAGCTGACCCGGGCGGCCCGCTCCACATCTTCGTCGGAGCCCATGTAGTCCACGAGCGAGACGAATCCGTGATCCAGCACGGGGAAGTACCCCCCCAGGATCTCTTCGGCGGCGGGAACGGTGGGACGCTTGGTCTGCATGGGGACGGGGCCGTGGAGGGGGAGGGATGCGAAGGACGCGAAGGATGCGAAGCCGCGCGGAGGCGTGGCGCAGGGGATGGCAGGGGGCAGTGGGCTCAGGGCCTGGGGCCCTGGGGGCGCGGGGGCGCCGGACGCCTGAGGGCGGGGGCGGGGGGCGCCGGATGCCCGAGGGCCCGGGACGCCCAGCTGCCAACGTCTGGAACCGCCACGCTCCGGAGTCGCCACGCCCCGGAATAAAGGGATGGAGGGGGCTGGGGGCAACCGGAAGGGGCTGGGGGCAACCGGAGGGGGGTGGGGGGAGGTGGGGGGAGCGGGGTGCCCCCCCGGAGTCTCCACCTGGTGGCGCGAAGCTGAAGTCGTGTGAGAGCCGAACGACGCCTCGTCTGCTCCAGCCAGCAATGGCACCGCGCGGACCACACCAGCTCCTAATCCGTGCCTTTGTGAGTCTTCCATCGCCCGATGGTCCGACTGCAGGGTAGCTGGCCGCCTCGCCCCAGCACCGATCCCGAAGGCTGCAACGATCCCGCCCGATCTGCCCCGACACGCCGTTCCCAACGACTCATCCTGACGCCGGAGCGCACCGCTCTCCCACCCTGGCATACAGGGGCGGCGAGGTCAGCGAAAGGGATCTTGACACACGTCCTTCACCTTCCTTACTTGCTGCGACGTGCTGGAGCCGCGGCTCGCGGCACCGCATCGCTCCCCTGTTCAGCTTCGCCAGAACGGCGGAGGTCCCCCGGGACATCAGGCTTTCCAACCCTCAACCCGTTTGAAACGGCAACGGGCCCCAAAGCGTGCGATCCCTTCTTCGAGATTTTCCAGCCTTCCGGGATCCGCCCGGTCGGTTTCGTTTGCAAGTGTCCACCATGCCCATCCACAGTGCACGATCGCATTTCCTGAAGCTGCAGCTGGCACTTCTCCTCGGCCCATTCGCCACGCTCGTCGTTCCAAGCACGGCAGAGTCCCAGCAGGTTGCGAGCTTCGCTGCCGAGCACGTGACGGTTTTCAATGCGGTAGGCGATGTGCTGATCGAGCCCGCTCCAGGTGCGTTTTCGAGGATCGAGGTGGAGAGCCAGGTCTCGGGGAGCTTTCTTGATCGGCGGCGGACGCGGCTGCAGGCACGTTGGGATGCAGTGTCCATGGTCCTTCCTCGAACCACCCTCAGGGACGAGGGCCTGGAAGGGGTCGCATCCCTTCCGATTTCGACCGACTGGCGCTTCGGAGAAGGGGTGACGGTGCGAGATACGCTCACCCTTTCGCCGGACGGAGGCGCACCTTCCCTTCGAGCGGACCTGGAGGTTCGCCTTCCCCCAGGGAAGCGGGTAACCGTCCGCTGGTTTTCCGGTATGTGGGTTCTCAAGAAGATGTCCGCTTCTTTCTCTAAACTCTGTCCGCCCCGGGCGGGAGTTTTTGGGATTCAAGGGAGCTGATCGTGGGGGGTCTCCTCGGGTTTGAGGTGGCGGGTGCGGTAGG
>JBJHCG010000016.1:0-85940 GCA_050485885.1 Gemmatimonadales bacterium
CTGGCGGCGCCTCCACTGCAACCCTACGGCTCGTCACGCCTCGTGCGGGGCACGAGTCGCGCCGAGCTCTCCGGGTTCGGTAAAGCTTCAGAAGTTATGCGACATGTGCCCCAGACCCAAAGGAAAACGGTCGGATGGCTCGGGGGCTTTGCGCGCCGGAACCGCGGGCTCTATTCACACCACACGACCAATTCAGTCTAGCGTCGTGAATAGGGCACGCTGAAGAAAGGTCGTGGTCAAGGACACGGGGCACACCATCCCGGGCAAATGGTCATGGCAAGCATGCGACCAGTATGGAATAACGCGCCAGTCAACCGGCTTCCAGGCCCTCGAGGACTCTTGCTAGCCCAAGTCGAAAACCCACCACTGTCCGGAACCGGACCTCGATCAAGGTGGGGCCGACCCGGACCGGAATCATGTCCCTGATCAGGCCTGCAACGTCGGGGTCAGCGATCGGGAACTCGGGATAGCTCTCGGTGATCCATTCTTCCTCCTCCACTGCGGATACCAGCACGGTTTCCGCGCCTGGCGGGCCGAGTCTTCGCAGGGCCTGAACGGCCTCGGCCGAGGGGATGCAGTTGGGTGCAACGAGGAGGAGGTTGACCTGGTCGGGACCGCGGAGCCCATCGAACACCCCTGCTTCCCGGAAGGAGCGGTCAAGGATCTGGACAAACGATGCACGAACGTACGTGTCCAGGGCTTCCCTCGACATTTCCGCAGGGCCCGTGGGTTGAATGGTTTCCACTGAAAACGCCTTCGCTCCAGTCGCCAGCCCGATGACAAATGACACCAGGATCCATGGAATCCACACTCTCATGCCGGCTCCTGTGCTGGGGGATTGTCAGGCCGTCCCGGGTGCACCTGACCAATACCCCGGTGATCATCGGGTCCCAGTACCCCCAGCCCCCACCGGATCAGTCGGCCATCCTCCATGGAAACCGTCCAGATTTCGGAGCGGGAGGCCATGACGAGCCGGCTCCGTTCCGGGACGCTGACGCGAAAAAGCGGCACGCCTTCGGGATCGAGGGCGACCCAGGTGATCCTGCCACGCTCCGAGGGCTCCCTTCCCAGGTATAGTGGCGAAAGCTCATCGCGAAGGAGCCAGATCGTTCCGTCCTCACCAGAATGGACGGCCCGAACGCTCGGCATGAAGGGGGGGAACTGTACATAGTCCTCGAGAGCCTCGGGCCCGGACCGCCAGGGAGGCAGGGTCGGTGAGGTTCGCTCCCTTCGTCGCTCCATCTCGCCCAGGAGGCGCACGCCCTCTGCCAGCGCCCGCGCGCGCTGATCTTGCGTCATCCGCAGGCGCGGAAGGGGAACACGCACGTCCCGCATCTCGCCCGATGGGAAGGACCAGACTCGGATCCCCAAGTCTCCAGGGTCGTCCTGGTCCCAGTTCACCACCACCAGCCGGTCCCCGGTGGAGGCCAGGTGGTGAAGGGGTGGATGCCCAAACGGTTCGTAGGGCACTCCCAGGAGGCCGGCTCGGGTGAAGAAGCCTCCGGCCGGGCCGGGACGTGTCTCGCCGCCACGGAAAATGGTGTCGCCCACGCTTCCTGCGGCGGACTCGATGAGTACTGCGGGTAGCGGAAACACTCTACGTGGGAGCGGTGGGCGGGCCGGGGATGTGTCGACGAACCCTGAGCCGCCTGCCAGGAGCCCGGAGACGAGCTCGTTGGCTCCCTGCCGGACTGCCGGGCTCACGTCCGCAGGGGCCACCCGACGCCCCAGGTCGTCCCCGTCGAGGGACTTGACGATGAGGACGTAGTTGGACCCGTCCGAGGTGAAAATCCAGACCGAATCGCCGGACAACCCGAAACGCGGACCCCTGCCTCGAGACCATCTTTCGAGCTCCGCAGGAGTTGCGGCCCACGAGAGGATCCTTCCACTCAGGGTCGCATGCGCGATCCCTGAGCCCTCGGCTCCTGGCTCGCGAACGACGGCCACGAAAGAGGTGTCCGAAAGCGGGGCGAGCGCGCTGTTCGATCCGACTGTGAACGGAAGGCCGTCGCGCCCCAGGGAGCCGAGTTCCTCGAGCTTCGCTTCCGGGAGAAGGTCGAAGGGATGCCCCCCGGGCTCGACGATCTCGCGATCGGGTGCCTTGTCGGTTGGCGCGCAAGCCGTCAGGCTTGTGGTGAGCAGCAGCGGAAACCACATCCACCGCGTCCGCTCACGGGCGCGGTGGACGTGGTCAAGAGGCCCGCCGGACATCTCGATCATCGGTTGGGGAAGAGGTCGCGGGCGTCACCCCGGAGTTCGCCAAACCCGAGTCTCAGTCCCGGCTCATCCTCGTAGTCCTCGTGGCCCCGGAGCCAGGGGGCGGCCACGCGCACGCTCGTGGCCCAGACTCTCACCTGACGAGCGGAGCGCGCACTCCGCTGGTCGGGGCTCATCGCAAGGTTCGCCGCGTAGGACAACACCACGGTGTTGAGCACGGCGAGTGCAAGGCCCGGTGTACCCGGGCCGCCCAAGGCCTCGAACTCAGAAAGGTACTCCTGATCCAGGGGGAGCGTCATCAACTCCATGCAAAGCCCGCCCATGTGCGGCGGCCTGGACCCCCGCCGTTCGAGGGCGATCACGGTGTCATCCTCCCCGCTGCCAAGGACCCACGCGGTTTCCATGGCGTCCAGTTCCACGGCCATTGAGGCCCCTGGGTCGCCTGCGGGAAGGGGCTCCCCGTCTACGGTGTAGCGCAGACCAATCGGCAGTTCGAAAATCACGCCCAGGATCGAACGTCCTTCCAGGTTTCCGCCGTGGGCGTCATGGATCATGATCTCCCGCAGCGCCTGTCGGTCGATGGCGACGGGGGGGGCTTCACTTTCGGGGCACGGCCCCGCGAGAAAACCGGCGACCAGGGCACTTGCGGCGAGAGTCATTGTCATGATCGGAACTCCTTGCACAGGGTTTGGTGTTCACGGGGCGGGGGTCGCTTCGGACCATCTGATTTTGTACTGCACGACCTGGGGCTCGCCGAGCGGTCCAAAGGTCCGTACCCAGAACCGGTTGCCCCGCGCCGTCATCCACAGGTGCATAGGCGGAAGCTCGATGCGGCCCATCAGGCTCCCCTCAGGGGACCACACGTCCCAGACCGCGCGCTCCTGCCACTGGAATCCCGAGCGCTCCGGGAAGTGCTCTGCCTCGGCACGAAGGTGCACCCAGAGCCGCCCATCCTGGTCCACGGCGAGGTCCTGGATGATCGGCTTTTCTGAATCGAGATCCGGGGGCGCAGGCGTGCCCATCGCCTGCTGGATCCGTTCCTCGAGCTCCCTCCGTTCTCCCGGAGTCTTCAGGACCGGCCTCGCCGCGACCACTCCGAAGGTGTCCGCTTCCCCGGGGTGCGGACTTCCTCGACGGAGCAGGTAGCTTCGGTTGCGGCTCCAGATCACCTCCCCCGTGCCTCCGAGCACACTGAGGGTCCGGCTCAGGTTCGGGGTCACGGGTCCGGTGGGCGTGCCGAAAACCATTTCGACGTCGATGTCTTCCGGCGGAGCCGGGATTCGGTCTACCACCGAGAGGTCGTCATCCACGCGAAGCCACTCGTACACCCCCCAAGCAGGCTCCCCCGTAGGTGCAGAGCGGCCTCGAGCCCGGAAATGGAGACGCCCCTCCAGATCCATGCGGATCGGGCCCGCCGAAACCCCTTCCGGAAGAGGCATCGAGTCGAGCAGCGAGCCATCGGGCCCGAACGTCGTGAGCCTCCGCACACCCGTATCCAGCACCACCACGCCACCCCCTGCGAGGGCGAGTATCCCCCGTACCTGGGCGAACTCGCCTGGACCCTCGCCCGCTCTCCCTACAGTGCCAAGCGGCTCGCCCTCCAGGGAGAACCTGTGGATCCGGGGGGGGAGTCCATCGAAGAGCCAGAGTTCGCCTCCCTCCGTGACGGTGGCCGCCTCAACTCTGCCAAACACCTCCTCCTCCCTGCCCTCGGCCACACCGAGCCGGAGTTCTTCCTCGGCTACGAGCCGCGGAATCGCCTCGGGGTCCAAGGCGGAGCCTCCGGCCGGGCCTCCGCAGGAAGCCAGGAGCGGGGCCATCGCAACCCAGGCTGGGACCCATGCGGAACGTGCCCTTCCTCCACGTGATCGACCGGCAGACCCCGCCTGCGGGTTCGCATCACATGAGCGTTGCACGAGTGGTACAGTCAGTGCTGGATGATCTGGCAGGTGGTCCAGTCTACCCAACACCCGGCGCCGGCCCAGTCCTTCTCGCAGCCCGTGTAGCCCCAATCTGACTCTACACAATCACGCTCCCAGCCGATCTCATCGATGTGCTCACACTCGCAGCAGTACGTGAAACCCGATTGCCAGAAGTCACATTCCTGCGGATAATCGCCTGCGGATGGTGGTACCTCCGCGACGAGCCACGGTGCAACGAAAATCACGGCGACCGCCACCAAGAGCCACGGTGCAAAATTTCCAACGCGCCGGAGCATATCGTCCCCCTTTCGGAAGTGAGTGAGTCCCTAAGGGCATTACTTGCAGCTTATCGGCCGCCCGCCGAGTCCGCAAGCTCCACGACCGGCTTGTTTACGAAGGTGTGGGAATGCCCGCACCTCAGACCACACCATCGGGACACCGCGAGGGCTCCCAACACGACTTCCAGCGTGCCCGGCGGAGCAGGACGCATGGTGGATTGACTGAGCAATCGATAATCTGATTCATCTTGGGGTCCGGACTCTCTGACTTGAGTGACGAGGGGTGTGAACCACGGGGGTAACGACGCCTGCACGGACGAGGACCTGGTGGACGGTGTCGACGCAGGGCATCTGGTCGAACTCACCGGAAATCACGCGCCTGATCTTGCGGGCACCCCAGCCACGATGCTTGCGGAGCTGGAGGATCCGAGCCTGAACCTCGGCATCGGTGGCGTGAGGACAGGAATCAGGCCGATGGGAGCTGTCCTCGAGGCCCGCGGGCCCGAGCTGCTGGTAGCGTTCGAGCCACTTGTAGCCGGTGGGACGGCTTACGCCGAACCGGCGGCAGAGCTCGCTGAAGGAATGGAAGCCTCGCTCGGCCTCCACGATGAAGCGGAATCGTTGGTCCATGGGACTTGTAGCTCTCCAGGGCATCGGAGCATCCTCCTTGAGGGGGTGCTCCAACTTGAGGGGGAGAACTGTAAACCATCAGCCCCGTACGTTCTGTAAAGGATCAACCCAGTATGTACCGTGAACGTCGCATAACGTGACCGCTTTACCGAACTTGGGGCCTGGCGGGACTCGTGCGCCAGCACGAGGCATGACAGGACCCCAAGTTGGGCCGGAGGGCGCGCACGCGCCCGGAGCCGGTAAAGCCTTATTTATACGCCGCTTAGCCGCTTCCTGTGCTGACCCGAGGCACCACACTGGTCAGGAAACCCGGCTCCCATGGCGACTCCCGGCGATGCGATGCCGCGGCTTCACAGCCCCCTCCTTCCATCCGGACTCCTGGCGCTCCGCGCTTGTCCACCTGAACGGCAACATCAGCCTGCACGGCCGCACACCCTGCTACGGAAGGCCCAACCAGACTCATCCCTGCTCCTGGTCACCGCCAGCATCTCCGCCCTCCACACTTCGGCAGCCTGGCCCCTGGGGCGGAAGACCCGAGCGAGTGCCCCCTCATCCTACCTTCATCCCTACGTCCATCGCCTTCCCCCTGGGTTCCGCCTTCGTGCATCCGCCCAATCGCCCCACCTTCGGTGCGTCCACCTCTCCCGCCTCGGCGGCCCCTCCGCATGTGAGCCCACCCTCACCCTGCCCCGCCGCTTTGCACGAAACCCCCGTCCCCCGGCGAAAGGCTAGGCGGTGGATAACTAAGGCTTTACCGGCTCCGGGCGCGTGCGCGCCCTCCGGCCTAACTTTGGACCTGTCACGCCTCGTGCTGGCGCACGAGTCCCGCCAGGCCCCAAGTTCGGTAAAGCGGTCACGTTAGCCGAAATTGATTCTCGGACGGATCAGGTGGGGCCGAATGAACCTTTGGCAAGGCAACACACAGTGCTAAAAGGGCGTTGCCAACGCGTGAGGGAACCACTGCGTGGTGGTCCAAGTAGGTGACAATGCAACGGAACACAAGCCAACGAGATGGGAGACTAAACAAGTGAGATCCGGGCGATCGTGAAATATGGCGTGGTGTGGCTTGTTGTGGTGGCGCTCATTTTTGTGGCGGCGGCGGTCAAGGGAGGCTCAGAACCCGCCGTCCTGAGCGCCGACATACCACGACCGGACGGGTGTGACTACGAGATCGCCGAGGAAAGCCTCGGCGGCCCCACGTTCACCCCGTTCCACGAACCGCCTCGCCTCCTGGACCAGTCGTGGTTTAACGACAATACCGTTGCTTTAGCTCCGGACCAGCACCCGCGGCACGGGGTCATGACGGACCGTTCCACGTTGCGGGTTGCGGGATTTCGTGGGGAAGTGGCTCATCTTTCGTTTGACGGCTCTCGGGTTGATGCGGCCACGGCTGGAGGAAACCCGCTCCTCAAGGAGTTCCGCGAGGATCGCGCGGTGGAGGGCGTCCAGATCCTCCTGAGGGGGAAAAAGGAGTGTAGCGAGGGAGCTTTCGGCGTATGACGCGAACGGCGTGGACGAAAGAAAGCTCATCGGGGTCGAGGTCGGCCCCCAGGGCGGCTTCGTGCATCAGGTCCCGGACGGCGAAATGGGCCAGCAGAAGGCCGTAGAACTCCTGGTGTACGAGCTCGGGGGTCCGGCTGCGAAGCACGATGGCGCGGCCCCGCAGGTGGATCTTGAGTTCGTCGAAGGCGGTTTCGATTTCCCAGCGTTCGTGGTAGAGGGCGGCAAGTTCCCTGGCAGGAGCCTCTTCGGGATCCAGCAGGGTCGTGATGACCCGGTAGAGTTCCCCGTCCCCGCCCCGTGCAAGTCCCTCGAGCTTGAACTCGATCACCCGCACCAGGAGGCCTCCTCGGTCCTGCTTCCTGTCCCTTGGCGATGGATAGACCTTGCTCATGTACGAGCCGTCGTCCAGGCGCTCCAGACAGGGCAGGACCACGTTGTTGGGTACCCGCCAGAGCAGGTCCGCGCCTGTCTCGACCGCTTCCTTCCAGAGCGCGGAGCTGAAGAAGCCCCGGTCCGCCAGGCACAGCATATCGGCCCTCAGGTTCCCGACCACCTTCTTCGCCAGCTTCTTCTCCGAGCTGCCCCGGTAGGGGCCGTGTCGCGCTCCGAACAGGACGTGGGTTCCGTTCTCCACCAGGGACACCAGACGGATCTTCGGAAATCCCGCAGTGCCTCGGGGCGCTCCAGGGCGTCCGAACGCCTCCTCGTTCTCCGGCGTGTCCGCCACGTCCAACGTGCTTCCGTCCATGGACACGAGCCGCCGTCCTCGGTACCACGCCCCCCGGGTCTCAGGGGCGGCCACCGGCTCCACCAGCTCCTCGTAGAGCCGCTGCACCGGCTCCACTCCCAATCGCGCCCGCGCCCGGGAAATCGAGGACTTCTGCACCGTCCGGATCGACTTGACCGGAACGCCCAGCCAGTCTAGTCCCTCGAGCAGGCACCGGAGCACCTCCCCGTAGGATACCTCCATGTAGAGAGCCAGCGCGATCACGTAGTAGACCATGACGCGCATCGGCAGCTTCCGTTGCCGCTCGCCCTGCCGCCCGGTCTCCTCGAGCACACGCCGGACCTCTGTCTCCGGGATCCTCCGGCTGATCACCCCGAGGCTGATGAAGTCCGTGACCCGCGCCCCGCCCGGAACCTCAGCTACCGTTCGTGCCATGGCCGCCTCCCCTGTAGAAGCTACGTGGCTCCAGGGAAGATGGCACAGCTATGTGCTTAAAGCAACGGTATTGGCCTTAAATGTCTTTTCGGCACGATACGGGCGCATGAAGCCGGGTGGGGAGAGCCTGCTGCTCGGTCATTGTCGCTAATTTTCATGGAGGACGCATGGCCCACTTCACAGCCCGCGCACTTTCTAACCTCCTCCTTCTCCTCCTCCTTCTCGCCGCGGCGCAGGGGGCGAACGGGCAGATTGTTCACGGTCGCCTTCTGGACGACACCAACCGCCAGCCGGTCCAAGGTGCCATGATCCAGCTTTTCAACGAGGGGGGGGAGTTGGTAGCTGTGGCGAGGAGTGAACCCCTGGGGAACTACGAGATCGTGGTGCCTGGGCCAGGCAACTACCGCTTCACGGTCTCGAGCATTGGGTACGGCACGGCCGGGAGCGCCTTGTTCTCCTTGGCCGAGCGGCAGTCCCTGGAGGCCAACCTCCTCCTTCCCCCGGCGCCGGTGGTGCTCGAGGGTGTTACCGTCGAGGCCGAGGCTCGACCCTGGATAATCGAGCAGCCCAGAGCGCTCTGGCCGTATTTCGAACGACGTGAATTCTACGGGGCGCTCGGCCTCGGGCAGTTCGTGGACCGTGAATTCCTGGACACCTGGTCCGGGCCGATCGAGTCGATTCCCGAGATCGACAACTTCCTCAGAACCATGGAGCGACGGACCGGCCTGATCGAGCAGCAGTGCACCGGTCCAGCCTGGTTTCTGGACGGGTCCCGCATCCGGAACATTGACCCGAACGACCTAGTAGGCGTCGCCGACCTGGAGGGAATCGAGGTCTACCGGCGCGCGAGCGAGATCCCCGGCGAGTTTGGGGGCTCAGACTCCGAGTGCGGCGTCATCGCGCTCTGGACCCGGCGCCGATGATGAAGCAACAGGAGGTGATTGGTGGACGCCCACGCAGGGCGGTGCTCGGTTATTCGCTTGTTTGTGTGCTGCTCATCGGCCTTATCCCGCGGACAGCCGCGGGCCAGGAGATCCTGGGGCGGGTGCTGGACCGGAACACCGCCCAGGCCATTGCCGACGTGGACCTGGTGGCGCTTCGCGGGGGTACAGTGGTGGCGCGCACCTCGAGCAATGAGCAGGGGGCATTTCGTCTGGTCCTTCCGGCTGGGGGTGAATACGGGATCTGGGCCACCCGCATTGGGTATGTTCAGCAAGACACGGCTCGGGTGCAAATTGCCGATGGCCAACGGCGGATGATTGACCTTCTCCTCGACCCCCGCCCTGTGCAACTCCAGGGGATCGAGATCTCAGATGAGCGGGGAGCCGCCCTCACCCGCATGGCTCCCTCTTGGGGAGGGTTTCTGGCCCGGTACCGGGACTTCGCTCCGGTGGGAAGTCGGCGTGCCGTTCGCCGGGGCGACGCGGAGATGGCCCAGTCCATGGGCATGCGGGACGTGCTCCAGTGGTTCGTGCCGCCCCGACCCTGCCTGTACTGGTATGTGGAGGCGCGGTTCATCGATGTAACATACAACTCCCTCGAGCCGCCCGACCAAGTGGCCCTGCACGCTTTCGAAGAGATCGAGGCCGTGGAGTTCTACCGCTATCCATGGGACGCACCGGTCGTAGTGCGTCCATGCGACGACCCCCCCAATCCGTTGACGGACTCAAGACATCCCTCCGTCGTCATGATCTGGCTTCGCCGGAGCGATCGCGAGCCTCGGCCCGATGGGGCGAAATGAAGTAAGGTGTGCGCCTCTCTCCCCCCGGTGGGTGCCCGGGGCCCCCCGCTTACTTCATGATGGTGCTGCGGATGGGGGTTCAACCGCGGGTGAATGCGGGCCAGGCATGATCTGGCTTCGCCGGAGTGAACAAGAGGCCCCATCCGATGAGCTACGGCCTGACGGAGGCTTGTGTGGCGAACCCAGCGAAGGCCCCCCGCTCGGGCGCCCATAGGGCCGGTGTCTAGATCCGATAGCGGTGGGGGCGGCTCAACCGGCCCCGTGTCCGCATCCAAAGGAAGGGAGAACAAACGCCGATCGCGGCCCTAAAGGATTCCGCTTCGCGCTCGAACGAGAGGACGAAGCGACCGGGGAGCCCTGGTCCGACGAGCGCATCGGTGTAACCGGCCAGGGCCGGCCGGTCCTCGGTCAAGTGGTGAGAGCGCCCACCCGAGGTCCAGATAAAAAGCGCGACCTTGGAAATCTCCACACGAAGGAGGGCTCCGAGCCTGAATAACTCGCGCCATGGATCCGCATCTGGATCGTTGCCCCGAGCATCGCCGCGCACCGCCGGTTCGCCTGCTCCTCCTACTCCCTCATCGCCTTGTGCTTGTTGGCACTCGCCCGGACCTTCGTCCCGTCGATCGCGATGTGACCCAGCTTCGCCAGCCCCGTGCGCTGACACAGCCGCCCTACCGACGCGAAGAGCCCTGGCAAGTGTTCATGCACAGGGGGGTTCTTGTCCGCCATCGCCCCTAGCACAACTCGCAAGTGATTGCGCTGCATGCGTGAACACGTTCATGTACACGCCGCCGCACCTATATAACCCTTCTGAGGGTCTCACCCGGCCGCCAGGACCGGGGCCGGGGTTCTACTCCTCGACGCTCCCCTTCCGCACCGGAGGGGGAGCGTCGCTCTGCCAGAGACCGAGGAGTTCCCGGTCGAAGCTCGAGGGGTCCCGGCGGTACGCCTCGGCGAAGGCCCGGAAGGTGGGGAGGTCCAGGCGCCGGGTGATCCGCTCGGTGGCCAGCCGGACGATGTCGTCATACCCCAAGGGAACCTCGTGGGGAACGCGGGCCTCCCGGGCCGCCTCCTCCGCGAGCAGGTACATCTCGTCCGGGGTCAGCGAGAGGAGCGCCTCGGCGACCCGGGCGGAACAGAAATCGAGATACTTGGCGCGGAGAACACCCTCGTCCCCCTCGCCGGATCGTGACTCCCGCATGGAACGTCCCGCGTTCGTCATGCTCCCTCCTGGTGGAGCGTCCGGACCTGCCGCGTCCCTCCTCCGGCCTCGCGTCTTCCGTTGGAACCGGTGTCGGGGTGAACGGGACGGGGACCCGAACGCACGACGGCCGCCCCCGAAGTTGAGGGCGGCCGTCGTGGTTCGTCAAGTTCCACCGGGAGAAACGCTTCGGACCTCGGGGGTCCGAGGGCAGCCCGGAGATCAGGGAGACGGCGGGGAAACCTCCGACCGTGAGGACCCCGTTTCAAGCCCGGCACCCCGCAGATGCCGATAGACCGAGCGCCTTGTGAGACCGTACATCACGAGCCTGCTCAGAAACTCCGGGTCCGACTGCTGGACCTCCTCGGCCTGTTCGGCGATCTCCCGGGGAAGGCGGACCTTGAGCTGGACGGAGCAGGTTTCCCACATAGGCGCGAATCTCTGGGCTGGGAGCGGAAGGGTGCGGTGGGCGGAGAGGATCGAGTGAAGCCAGGTCCCGGGAGAAACCCTGCGAAGTCCGACCTCCCCGCCGAGGGGACTTCGATGATATCCGGGCTTTTCTCCCTGCGCAAGGGTGGTGGCCGGAGCCGACAGGTTTCCGTAAGAAACCGCAAACCCTTGCCCTGCAGCAACTTGCGGGAATGGCCCTCGCAAGGATTCAGACGTTCCCCCTCCTGATGGCCGGGCGGCTTTTTCAAATTCTTCGGGCGGATTTCCTTGCGTGACGGGGGCTGCTCCGGGACAAATCCGGGAAACCCGACGCGGGCTGCTCGCCGATTTTTTCCAAAACCGTGACGAAGCCCATGCCGCCCTCTTCGCCGCCGCTCCGGGGGGCGCGCCCCTGGCCTCCAGGGGGATCGGGCTCCCGCCGACTCAGGGGAGGGTCGAGCGGAGAAAGCCGTCGAGGGCCGCCGGGGCAAAGTCGAGGAAGCGCTGTCGGAGTTCTTCCGCGTCGGGGCCCCGGAAGATCTCGGCCGTGCAGAGGGGGCTCTCCGGGGCAGCGCCTCCCCCGGGGGCAGGTTCGCGGTGAAAGGCGATCCCCCCCCGCCACCCTTCCGGCACCTTCCGAAGCGTCAGGTGCGCCCACCATCCCTCCGGGAGGGGTCGGAGGGCCACGGTCACGGGCAGGTCCCGCGCTGGCACCGTGGGGACCTCCAGGCGGTCGAGGTAGGCTCCCCGGTTTTCGAGGTAGAGCGGCACCCAACGATCATAGGGGGGAAGGGGGAGGACCCGGCGCGCGGCGCGGAAGAGCGCATCCACCGAGGGCGTGGAATCCCCGGGGCCTGCATCCCCCGGTGTGTCTCCCCGGGCCCCCGGTTCGGCTCCGCTTCGACCCCGGGCCAGTTCCTGGCGGAGAAGGGCACGCCGCCCCTCCCTCGACAGGAGCGCCACCAGTTCCCGGGCCTCGTGGGCGCAATACTGTTCGTAGAGCGTGCGCAGGGTCTCCGGGACCCGGGGGCGAAAGGGCCCGGGTGCACGCCGGCGAGCCGGAGCGGCCTCGGGGCGGAGGGGTGCTCCCGATGCGGGGAGATGGGGATCCATCAGTGCACCCTCCCCGAGCGGTGCGCGGACCGGGGAACCCGGATCCTTTCCCGCCGCCCCTGGGGGTGGGAGCCTCCGGCCTCCTCGACCCCGGCCAGGAGGTCCCGTTCCCCGAAGCCGGCAAGGGCGTCGGAGACGGCGCGGTAGCGGGGGGGATCGAAGCGTGCCAGGAGGTGGAGGAGCCCCCGGCGGATCCGTCGAAGTTCGTTCCGGACCTCGGCCACCGAAAGGAGGTCCGGGAGATGCACATGGAACTCGGCCGTCCCCTGGCCCGCGCCACTGGTGACCCGGTAGAGGGTCCGGTTGGGGAAGGCATCGGGAAGGGCGGCAGCGAGGGCCCGGTCCGGTGTCGATCGCCCGGTCCGGCAGACGAGCACCCCCCGATCGTAGTCCAGATGCACCCGGCAGACCCCACCCCCCGAGAGCGACAGTCGCACCGCCGTTCCTTCATGGGGATCCAGGTCGAGGGCCAGGTCGCGGAAGGCGGCGCGGAGGAAGACGGGCCGGGTCGCCGGGCCGAACCCCAGTCGGGAGAGGAGGTCGCGAAGCACCCCGGGGGGGAGCACGCCCGAGGAAAGGGGGTCATCCTCTCCCGGCAGGCCGTTCCCGGCCACCGGGAGGCGCTCGCTCCGACCCGTGGACTCCTCCCCCTGACGGGCCACCCAGCGGAGAAGCTCACGATACGGACCGGTGAAGATCCACCCGAAGATCACGAGGGGGAGCTCGAGGGTGGTCTCCCGAAGCTGCCCGCTCCCGATGTCGAGGACCCGGGCCACACCTCGGGCCGGAGCCTCCAGGACCACCCCCACGCCCAGGTCTTCCGTGCGTCCCCCCGCGAGGCCTCGCTCTCCGGAGGCGGTGTATCGGACCACGGCCCGCTGGAGGTCGACCTCGCACCCTCCCGTGAAGGAGAGGTCGGGAAAGTCGACCCGGATCACGGGTTCGGGATAGGCGCCGGAAGAGGGCATCGAGGTCTCCTGGGGGTGGTCCCCTGCAGATCACCGGCTCTCCCGAGGGGCGCCCCCGCCGACCCCCGGAAATCGGGTGGCGGCAGGACGGGCTTCGCCCCTTGACACGGAATGGGCACCTCGCCTAGACTCCCGTCACAAGCCATGAGACGAGGGTCACGGGGCGCCACCCCGTGTCTCTTCGCAGGAGAGCCTCCGGTGCCAGCCGGGGGCTCTTCTCGTTTCGGTCCGTTTTCTTCTTCTTCGCGTTCCCTGCGCTGCGGGATTCCGTGTGCATTGCGGGATCCCGCATGCTCCGCGGGGGCCGTCCGAGCACCGAAGCCGGGTCGTGCCATGGGCTCGGCGCCGTTCCGCCCCGCGCGTTTCTTCCGCGTCCCTGCGCTGCCGCGTCCCTGCAAGGGATACGCCGTAGAGGACACGCCCCGGAGGACACGCCCGGAGCTGCCAGGCCCCGGACATCCCCTCTCCAAGACAGAACGGGGACCGCCATCGTAATGCACCGTGACGATGCGTGGCAAGGAAGGAGCCCGTCCTGCCTCCTTCCTTGTCGTGATCTCGCCCTTCCGTCATCTTTGGCTCCGCCACCGGACCCGGACGCCCCCGCCCCCGTCTCCCCCGCCCGATGCGGGTCCGTGCGGCCTTTCGCCTCCCCCTTCCACGCCGCCTGCCGGAGGTTCAGTGCATCCGGACCGACTTCGACGTCGCTCCATGGGATTCCTCGATCGAGAGGACGGAACCTGGGCCTGCTACCTCGTCACCTTCCAGGCTCCGGACGGGGCATGGCGCGGGTTCTTCGCCTTCCGCCCCGGCCACTCGAACCAGGAGGCCGACGAGATCCACACGGCCCACATCTACGTGGAGGACTCGGAGGGGGAAATCGACCGGAAGGCCCGGGGGCTGGGGCACCCGCTCCTGGCCGGGCTCCTGGCCTCGGCCCTTCACACCCGGGCCCGGAAGGACCGCGAGGCACCCGCGCTCCGAAACTGGTTTCGCGAGACGCTGCGTCGGAGTGCGGGAGGCGCCGACCCCGCCTGGAGCGGGTCCGTGGCTTCCGACCGGACCCTGGCCGAGCTCCGGTCCCTCTACGACTCCTACCGCATCGACCAGGTCGTCCACCTCATTACCCTGGTGGACCCGGACCACTTCCAGACGGCGGTGGAGACGATTCTGGACGGCCGCACCTTCGACTTCAGCGCCCGGGACCGACTCCAGTTCGCCATGATGGTGGTGGACCACCTGGAGCGCCTCCTCCCCCTCCCCCCCTTCGAGCGCTGGGCGGAGGACTACCTGGCCCATCCCGAAGCGTACCAGCACTACACCCACCACCTGCATCGGGAGGGGCTGGACGCGAGCCCGGACCCCGGGGAGGAGGCGGAGGGAAGGGAGGACGGCGCGGAGAACTGACCCGGGGACCCTGCACCGGCTGGCTTGAACTTCCCGGCCCTGCGGGCTATTTTCAGGGTTCTGTCTGCAGTCTTTTTCTTACGCAGGACCAACCTAGGACGGTGATCAGCTTGGAAGTTGTCGTGCAGGAGGGCGAGAACCTCGAGCGGGCACTCCGCAAGTTCAAGCGGAAGGTCCAGCGGTCCGGGCTCTACTCCGAGCTCCGGAAGCGTCGCTTCTACGAGAAGCCGAGTGCCCAGAGGAAGCGGAAGCGCGAGGCGGCCATTCGCCGCGAGCGTCGCCGCGTCCGCCGGGACGACCGCCCCCGCCGCTGACGGCTCCCGTGGAGCGTGAGGCCCCCGGCCTCCCCGCTCCGGAAGCCAGGCGAACTTCCGAACCGAAGCGCCCCCTCGACCCTCTGCGGTCGGGGGGGCGCTTCGTCGTTGTGGCGGTGTGGGTTGTGGCGACGCGGGTTCGTGCGCGAGGCCGGGAAGCCGGCCCCTCGGGGCGCCCCCCCCTCGGGGCGGCCCCCGGGCGCCCACCCCGCCCGTTCAGACAAACTCCTCCCGGGGTGCCTCCTCCTGCAGGTGCGGGCGGAAGAGGGCCTTGTTCGACGACTTCATGTAGGCTTCCTTCGCATCCACGACCCCCGACATGAAGTGCTCCATGATGTGCTGATCCAGGAGCTGCATTCCGTCCTTCTTCCCCGTCTGGATCATGGAGGGAATCTGGTGGAGCTTCCCCTCGCGAATGAGGTTCGACACCGCCGGGGTTCCCACCATGATCTCCTGGGCGGCCACCCGCCCCCGTCCCCCCTTCCGGCGAAGGAGCACCTGCGAGATCACCCCCTTGAGGGACTCGGCGAGCATGGAACGGATCTGCTCCTGCTGGTCGGCGGGAAAAACATCGATGATCCGGTCCACCGTCTTGGGTGCCGAGTTCGTGTGGAGGGTCCCGAACACGAGGTGCCCCGTCTCGGCGGCGGTGATTCCGAGCTCGATGGTCTCCCGGTCCCGCATCTCCCCCACCATGATCACGTCGGGGTCCTCCCGGAGGGCGGCCCGGAGGGCGTTCGCGAAGCTCTTCGTGTTCGAGCCGATCTCCCGCTGGTTTACCAGGCACTTCTTGTTCGGGTGCGTGAACTCGATGGGGTCCTCGATGGTGAGGATGTGATCGTGCCGCCCCTCGTTGATGAGGTCCACCATGGCCGCCAGCGTGGTGGACTTTCCCGATCCGGTGGGCCCGGTCACGAGGACGAGCCCCTTCGAGAGCATGCAGAAGTTCCGCACGGCCGCCGGAAGCCCCAGGTCGTCGGCGGTGAGGATGCGCGAGGGAATGGTCCGGAAGACGGCCCCCAGCCCCTTCCGCTGCCAGAACACGTTCACCCGGAAACGGGCGACCCCCTCGATCTCGTAGGCGAAGTCGAAGTCCATGTTGTCGAGGAAGCGCATGCGCCAGTCCTCTTCCATGATCTCGTAAATGAGCGTCTCCATGTCCTTGGGCTGGAGCTCCCGGAACTTGAAGGGCTGGAGATGCCCATGGAGTCGCATGAGGGGGGGCGACCCGGTGGTGAGGTGGAGGTCGGACCCGCCCTGTTCGGCGAGGACCTTGAGGAACTGGTCGATCTGGGCCATGGCGGAGTGGCGCTCGGACGAGGGGGCGGGGTCAGGGTCGGAAGGAAGGAGGAAATGCAACGGGGCGGGGATGCGTCAGCGATGGATGCCGCGCGCATGGGTGCCAGGTGAACGAGGGCGCGGGGCCACGCAGGGCGGGGCCGGCGGGGTGGATCGCCACGGCGCCCTCACGCCCCCGCCATGGGGGGAGCAGGGCGGAGGGGACGGAGGCGCCAGTCCAGCCGGCCTCCCTCCTCCCGCCGGATCTCGAGGAGCCACCCCAGGGCGGGATCGCCACTCCGGAGGGCGGCTTCGCGCTCAGGCGCGCCCTCCCCGCCCTCGAGCCGGGAGGGCGCGTCCATGGACACGAAGACGGACCCCGCCGCCCGGAGCACCCCACTCAGGAGGGGGGCCGGCGTTCCCTGGGGGAGCCGGGCCGAGAGGGCCTCGAAGCGGAAGGGCCGAAGCTGGGCGAGGAAGCGTCCTCCGGCCTCCGGGTCGTCCGGCGAGGGAAAGGCCAGATGCAGGGTGCCGGGCCCGGGGGTCCCTCCTCCCAGGTGAACCCCCCGGACATGGGCGCCCAGGAGGATCCGGGGAAGATGGGGGAGGAGTTCCCCGGCCAGGCTCGGGGGATGGGTCCGGACCAGGAACCGGCCGGCACCGGCCCGCTCCAGAAGGCGCACCTCTTCCACGAAGGAGGTCGGGGGGGGGTCCACCTCGAAGGGGACCTCGTCGGCCACGCGGAGCTCGAGGAGGAGTTCTTCTCCCTCGGGGGTGGAGATCCGGCGAAGGGTGGCCGGGAGGCGGGACCCGCCCCACTCGAGTTCGGTCTCCACCACCTCCGGCGTGGCGGGAGGCGCGCCCCCGAGCCCGCCGGCCAGCCTGCGACCGAGGGCGCCGGGCCACCCCGAGGGGATCCGGGCCCGGTGCATTCTCCCCCCCTCCTCCCACCATCCCACCACACGCCGTCCCCGGAGCGACACCCCCATGCGGGTGGCCCCCGAGGCCAGGGCCTGGTCGAGGAAGTCATCCATGACCAGCGCCGGATGGAGGGCGCGGGGGTCCTCGCCCCGGTTTCCGAAGACGTGTCGGATGAGTTCGCGGATCCGTGCTGCCGAGGTGATGGCGAGCTCCACCTCGAGCCCGGTCCGGGCGGAGAGTTCCTCCACCATCTCCGGCTTGAGCGGAGAGTCCACGACCACGCTCAGGGTGTTCCCCGCCCGGGAAATGGGGAGGGTGAGGTGCGCCAGCGCCCACTCCGGGCCCACCATGCGGGCCGCGTCCTCGTCGATGCTCTCGGGCTCTGGGAAGACGTAGGGGAGGTCGAACTGGGCCGCCAGCCCGTAATCCAGCTCCCCCTGCGAGATCACGCCCAGGGCAACGAGGGCTTCGCCGAAGTACCCCCCTTCCTCCTCCTGGTAGGCGAGGGCACGCTCCCGATCGTGGGCGGAGATCCGGCCCAGGCGCTCCAGGAGCTCGCCCAGGGTCTGGCGGTCGGACATGACGGGAAGGGGACAGGGGACCGGGATCCGGGACCTGGAGCCGGTGGCCGGCAGGGTCGCGGGAAGGGATGCCGGCAGGGTGCCGACCCCGGCCAGAACGGGAAGGTTCGTGCCATGGGGCGGAACGCCCCGAAGGGGGTCCCACGCCTTCCTTTCCGGGGGAACTCAGGGCCTGCGGAGGCGGATCTCCCCTTCGCCCGGGTCGCCCTGGCCCTCAACGATGAAGGGGTATCGCCCCTCCGGAGCCCCCTGAAGGCTGACCACGAAGCGCGCCCCCTCCTCCACCAGGGGAGGAGATGCGCCCTGGCCCCCTTCGGAGAGAAAGTCGCGCTGGGCGGAATTCATTTCCGCGAGGAGGAAACGAACGCCATAGACCCGGGCATCGCGGGTGCGGAACTGGACCACGGCTTCCCCCGCTACCTCGAGGGTGGCCGGAAAGACGCCCACGCGCCCGGAGCGATCGACCAGGTGAACCGTGTGGATCGAGGTGGAGGGGGCGAGGCCCAGCGCCTCGGCCAGCTCGGGATCGGTGGGGGGCGGGGGATCACCCAGGCACCCGACCCCTCCCCCGAGGAGGAGGAGAAGGACGGAGGCGACGAGGGCCCCCCGTCGGAATCCGGGGATCAACCCCCGGTGCCGGCCCCGGCCGGGGTCCCGCATGCGATGCAGAAGGCCCAGCCCCGGTCCAGCTCCTCCCCGCACGCGGTGCATTCGGTGTGGAGGACGTCGGCGCCGCAGAAGGGGCAGAAGCGGAGGTTGGCCCGATCGGGGAGTGCGGAGGCGCATTCGGGGCAGTCGGAGGGGCGGGCGACCGTCTTCACCGCCGTGCGGGCCCGGACCTTCGGCTCCTTCCCGGCCCAGAGATCCGGGGCCTTCGCCGGATCGGGTTCGCGGACCCCGGTCACCGACGGCGTCTCGGGGGGTGTTCCCGAGCCCGTGGCCTCGGGGTTCTTCGGGGGCCCCTTCCCCGGGTCCGGAAGGGTGGCCCCGGTGGCGCCGGGGAGCAGCTCCACGGTGGCATCGTCTTCCATGGGTGCGGGCTCCGGGGAGGGACCGGCCTGCGCCGGGGGTGGCGGCGGCGACGCGGCTGACGGCTCGCGCGGAGGCACGGCCTTCGCCCGTTCCACATTGAGGCGGACCGTGACCGCCGCGAACTCCCGGAAGATCCCCGTGTTCGGGTTCTTCGAGCGGAGTTCGTTCCGGATCCGCTCGCGCGCCGGCTTCGATTCGAGCTCCAGGAGCTCCGACTCGCCGGCCAGTAGATGAAGGAGGGCCTCCTCGTAGTCTCCGTTCAGCTCCACCCCGATCCGATCCCGGTGGGTGCGATACGGGACCAGGGTCTGGTAGATCTCGGCCACCGTGAACGGGGCCTCCAGGTACTCGGGCTGAGCATGTCGAATCTCCTCGACGAGGGCCCGGTGAAACCGCTCCACAACCCAACGATCCAACGCCATCCTCCCCCCCGTTCCCTGGTCCCACGCGGGACCGGCCATGATCAATGTTCCAGTGAAAGGCGCAGAAGTCCTGCCTCGGCCGCTCCCCGGAGAAACGCCTCCGGGTCGGTGGCCGGGATCTCGACGCCGGCCCGTTCGTGCCACCCCTCGGTGAGCCGGCGCATGAACTGCACGACGCTCTCGTGCCCGTAGCCCGCCTCGTCCCGCATCTGTCGAACGACCTCGTGCCAGCTCCCCCTGAAGGAGAGGCCTCCGGGGAGCCGGACCTGCACGCCCGGCTCGTCCTCGGGGGACCCGCCCCCGAAGAGCTCGAGCTGGTTCTCGTCGCGCAGGGCCCACGGGGAGTCGTCTCCCCCGAAACGGGCCTCCACCTCGGCCAGGAGCTGCTCCACCGGGTCGTCGTCGAAGGACTCGAGCTCGTCGAGGCGGCGGCGCCAGGGGCGCAGGCGCGGGTCCTCCAGCTCCCACTTGAGGAGGCCCGTCTTGAGTTCGAGGAGCCGGTAGAGGGCCAGGATGTCCCAGTGCTCCACCGGCGGGACCCGCTCCAGTTCCCGCAGGGCGGCCACCCCGTCGCCCCGGTCATAGAGGACGTGCCCCAGGTAGATCCGGGCCTCGTGGAGGTCGGGGGCGATGCGAAGGGCCCGGCGCAACTGGCGGGCCGCCCCGACCTCGTCGCCGAGGCGATGAAGGGCATAGGCAAGGGCTGCCGCGGCCTCGGCCGAGTCGGGGCGGGCCGCAGCAAGGGCGGCGAAGACATCGCGGGCCCGGGCATGCCGACCGTCGCGGTAGAGGGCCCGGCCCATGGTGAGCATGAGCTCGACGTCGTCCTCGAACCCCATGGACTGCACCCGATCGAAGAGGCGGAAGGCCTCTTCCCGTCGACCGAGGCGGAGCAGAACCTCCCCCATTCCGACCATGGCGTCCTCGTGGCCGCCCTCGAGGTCGAGGGCATGGCCGAAGGCCTGCCGGGCCCAGGCGAACTCCTCCCGGGCGAGGCGGGCATACCCCAGCCCCACGTAGAGCTCCACGGCCTCGGGGTAGAGGGCCAACCCTTCCTTCAGGGTCTCGAGGGCTCCGTCGTAATCGCCATCGTTGTACAGGTCGTGCGCGCGCTCGTCGTACTCTTCTGAACTCCAGAAGTCGTCGGGCATCGCCATGCATTCTCCCTGCGAAACATCGGGGCGGGGGCGGGGGCCGGGGGAGGCCCGGGACCGTCCCCGGAATCTATCGAAGCCCCCTCCGGGGGGAAAGACAGAAGGCGGGAGGGGGATCCGCCTTGGATCTCCCTCCCGCCTTCCAGCGCACCGGGGCCAAGCGGGCCCTGGGTGCAGGGCTCAGGCCCCGACGGGCTCCGCGTCGACCGGGGTCTCCTCGGCGAGGACGTCCACGTCCATGGACACCTCATCCGCACCCTCTTCCTCGACCGGAGCCTTCACCTGCGGGGTGAAGGCGGCCACACCCGCGACCGACTGGCCATGGGGGATGGCGGGACGGCAGAACCGAATCCCAACGGCGTAGAGCTCCCGGAGGTCGGCCTCGGAGAGGTCGGGGTAGCGCTCCCCGAGGTACTCCATGGTCTCGTCCATCCAGTGCTTCTGCTCTTCTTCCGCCGCCTGCAGGACGCCGCAGCGGTTGATGTGGCTGAAGAGCTCGTCACGCGCCCTGTCCCTGAGCTTGTTCCTTTCGGTCATGAAACCTCCGGTCTATGCTTCCGGTCCTGGAGGCGAACGACGGCCGGCTCCTGGAACCCCGAAACGATGTGCTTGTTGCTTGTACAGCACCTAACGGTAACGGAAAACGAGCCCCGTTTCAACCATTGACCCGTCTCCCTCCTCTGCCTTCCGGGGGTTACCTTGGGGGGCTTCCGCACCCTCCCCTCCCCCTCCCCGCGACGCTCCCCCCTCATGCACGTTCAGCTCTCTCTCGTCTGTGACGACGCCCGCATGCGCCCCGACGGCAAGATGGATGTGGAGGGCGTCTTCAACGACCTGACGGCCCCCGGATTCCCCGCCCGGCAGGAGCGGATGGTTCTCGTCACCACCATCGAGTGGGATCGGGGCGACGAGGGAAGGAACAAGTTCCGCATCGACCTCGAGGGTCCCGACGGGAAGCCCTCGGTCACGGTGGAGGGAGAGACGGAGGTGGATGCCCGTCCGGCAGATCGTCCTCCGCCCCGGACCCGCCTCCTCATGCCCCTGGAGGGGATCATCTTTCCGCGCCCCGGGAAGTACACCTTCATGATCCGGGTGAAAGGGAAGAAGCTCCGCGGTCCTTCCATCTTCCTCATGGAGGGCGAGCCCGTGCCCGGCGAAGCCCCGGTGCCGGGCGCCTGAGGGACGCCCGCCCGGAGCCGGCCGTGGGTCGGCGTCCGCCACCCAGGGCTCCCGGGTCCGTGCGGACCGGCGCAGGATCGGGGAGCGCCGGCCGTCCGACCCGGGCCCCCTCGCCTCAGCTTCCGGCGTCCGGTCTCCGGGCCTCCGCCGCCGAGAAGGCGCGGAAGGGGCGCCCGGGGGTGTACTCGCGCAGGTGGAGGGAGAGATTCATGCCCGGGACGCGGGAGCGCATGTAGACCATGATGCGCCGGTTGTCATCGGTGAAGTGGATCTCGGCCTCGCCCCCCTCGCTGAAGAGCCCGCGGGTCTTGATGATGGGCTGAACCACAATCGTGTTGAAGGTCCCGGCCGGCACCTGGATCCGGTCCCGCCGCAGGACCCGGAGAACCACCGGGTTCCGGTCGGGGCGGAAGTAGTGGTTCAGGGTGTACGTCTCCCCCACCTCCAGGGGGAGGGTCCGGGCGTAGTAGACGAAGGAGATATCGTCGAGGGGGGTGGACGTCACGAGGCGTCCCGACTCCTCCCCGTCGGCCCGCTCGAAGCGCCGCTCGGCGTGGAAGAAGTCGAACTGGCGATGCCGCTGCGTGCGGAGCTCGTCCTGGTCCTGGACGAAGCGGTGGCTCGCAAGCGTTTCCAGGTCCATCCACGATTCGAAGAGGTTGTCCACCCGGGCCACGAAGCGGATCCCCCCACGGATTCCCATGGAGACGTGGTAGGCCCGCCGCCCCCGGATCGTCTCGACCCCGTGGACCTCCATGTGGCCGTTCCCCACGTTGGCGATCCCGAGCTTGACCTGGTAGTCCATCCGCTCCCCCGGACCGAAGGGGGTCGGGGCGGGCTCGGCCACCCGCTCGGCGCGGGGAAGGTCGAGCCCCTGGGCCTCCACCGAGGCGATCCCCGGCGCCGCCGCCGGTGCCGCGAGGGCGGAGAGGGTCAGCGCACCCAGGGCCGGGAGGCCCCGGCGCGGGGGGAGGAACCGGAAAGCGCGGCCACGCGTCTGGGTTGTCATGCGGCCTCCGCAGGGGGGGCGGGCCAGCGGACCCGCCGGAGAGGAAGAAGGCCCCGGAGCTCGTCCACCAGCCGGAAGCGGGTGGGGCGGGTCCGGGGGTCGAGTCGAAGGGCGTATGGCGATTCGTCGATGCGGCGGGCGTGGGGGACCGTGCGGGCCAGGAGGGCCACATTCGCGGCCCATCCACACGCCGGCGCGACGGATCCCTCCGGGGCCGGGCCCCGCCGGGGTGCCGGGATCGGGGAGGTGGAGGCGCCCCCTCCCGCGCCCACCGAAGCGGTCGGCGCGGTGGCATCCTCTCCCTCCCGGAGCGCCTTCTTCAGGACCACGAGCCGGTAGGCCCGGAAGCCGGAGAGGGGGTCGCTCACCGCAAGGCGCGCCGGCCCCCGGCCCACCAGGACCCGGGCCACCCAGCGCCCCATGCGAAGGGAGCGGGGGAGGGGGGTTCGCCCGGCATCGAGGGTTCCCACCACGAGATCCGCTCCCCCCTCGATGGCCTTGACCATGGGAACCAGGTCTTCGGGGAGCTCGGTGAAGTCGCCCTGGATCGTCACCGCCACATCCCGCTTCGGATAGGTGGACCGATCGGCCACCCGCCGGAGGAGGCGCTCGGTGGCCGCACCGTACCCCAGCCGGTGCTCGGCCCGCTCCACCACGAGGGGGAGGACCCTCCGGTACCGGTCCAGCACCTGGGGGGTTTCGTCGGTGGAGGCATCGTCCAGGACCGAGATCTCGTAGTCACGGCCGAACTCGGCCATGACCTTCCGGATCTTCCAGAGAAGGATGCCGATGGTCTCGGCTTCGTTGTGGACGGGAATGCAGATGTGAATCACCGGATCGGTCCTTGTTCGGGGGTCTCAGGGTGGTACCGTGCCCGCCGGGCCCTGTTCCTCGCCCCCCGCTTCGGGGGCCGGCCGGGTCTTCCAGCGCTTGTGGGCCCAGAGGTACTGCTCCGGCGCCCGGGCAATGGCCGACTCGAGGGCGGCCAGGTACCGGCGCAGAAGCTCGCGGGTCCCCGCATCGGGGTCCACTCCCGGCCCTCCCCCGGGGGTGTCTTCCCCGGGTGCGGGTCGTGCGGATGCGACCCCTCCGGAAGCGTCCACTCCGGAAGCGTCCCTCCCGGAAGCGTCTCCTCCGGAAGCATCTCCTCCGGACCCGTCTCCCCCGGGCCTGCCCCCCCCCGGTTCGGGCGACGCCAGGGGCTCGAAGCGCACCCCGTACCGGGCGGGGGTGCCGGGAAGGCGGAGGGCCGTGGCGAAGACCACCGCCGCCCCGGTTCGCTCGGCCAGGATCGCCGGCCCCCGGGCGGTGGCGGCGGGGCGCCCGAAGAAGTCCACGAAGACCCCGCCCGTAAGCACGTTCTGGTCGGCCACGAGGGCCACCACCCGCCCCTGGCGGAGGCTCCGGAGGAGGGTCCGGGTGCTCCCCCCCCGGGGCACGACCCGCATGCCCAGGGCCTCCCGGGTCCGGTTGATCCGGGCATCGAAGAGGGGGTTGTTCTGCGGCCGGGCCACCACGTCGAGGGGAAGGCCGCGGACGGCCACCGCCGCGCCGCCCGCCTCCCAGTTCCCCAGATGCCCGGTCAGGAGGACCACCCCGCGCCCCCGGGACACGGGGTCGGCCACCGCCTCGAAACCCTCCACGGGGGTCCGTTCCAGGATCGCCTGGGGGCGCATCCGTCGCATTCTCAGAAGAGAGACCCCTTCCCTCCCCAGGTGGCGGTAGAAGGCGGCAGCCTGCCGGCGGATCCAGCGGTCGTCCCGGGCGGGGAAGGCCTGGCGGAGGTTGGCTTCCACCACCCGGCGGCGAATGCGGAGCACGC
Source organism: Gemmatimonadales bacterium (assembly GCA_050485885.1). GTDB lineage: Bacteria > Gemmatimonadota > Gemmatimonadetes > Longimicrobiales > Gaopeijiaceae > SKNW01. Next base: position 24,281 of record JBJHCG010000016.1, read on the forward strand.
TCCCGGCCACCCACCCCAGGGCGGCGCCCACCCGGTCCACCAGGGCTTCGGGAAGCGCGCTCACCCCCACCTCGACCCCGCGAATGAGGAGATCCTGGAGGTGGTCCCCCACCCCGGCCCGGGGGCCCGTTCCCTCTCCCGGTGGCGTCACGACCCCTGGAACTGGAGTTCGTGGAGGTGACGGTAGAGCCCGCCTGCGGCGAGAAGTGCGTCGTGGCCGCCCTGCTGGACGATCCGCCCCTCCTCCATGACGAGGATCTGGTCGGCACGCTGGATCGTGGAGAGCCGGTGGGCGATGACGAAGACGGTGCGTCCCTCGAGGAGCCGCTCCACGGCCTCCTGCACCAGGCGCTCGGACTCGGAGTCCAGGGCGGAGGTGGCCTCGTCCAGGATCAGGATGGGAGGATCGCGGAGAATGGCGCGGGCAATGGCGATCCGCTGCCGCTGTCCCCCCGAGAGCTGGGTCCCCCGCTCGCCCACCACCGTGTCGTACCCCTGGGGCATCCGCTCGATGAAGGGGTGGGCGTGGGCGGCCCGGGCGGCCCGCTCCAGCGCCTCGTCGTCGGCCTCGATCCCGTAGGCGATGTTGGCCCGCACCGTGTCGTGAAAGAGGACGGTCTCCTGCGAGACGATCCCCAGCCCCTGGCGGAGGGAGACCATGGCGTACTCGGAAAGGGGCACGTCGTCCAGGAGAATCCGCCCCCCCGTGGGGTCATGGAAGCGCCCAAGAAGGTCCACCAGGGTGGTCTTTCCGGCCCCGCTCGGCCCCACGAGGGCGGTGAGGGAGCCGGCCGGGGCGGTGAAGGAGATCCCGTCCAGGACAGGCGCCCCCTCCCGGTAGTGGAAGGAGACGTTCTCGAAGGTGATCCCGCGCTCCACCCCCTCGAAGGGGCGGGGGCCGTCGCGGTTCTCCACCTCGATGGGGGCGTCGAGGAACTCGAAGACCCGGTCCGAGGCCACGAGCCCGGGCTGAATGATGGCCGGGAGCTTCCCCAGGTACTTGACCGGGGAGTAGAGCTTCATGGAAAAGGCCAGGAAGACCACGAACTCCTCGGCGGAGAGGGCCCCGCCCTCGAGCACGAGACGGGTCCCGTACCAGAGAATCACCACCGTGCCCACCGCCGACATCGTCTCGGTGAGGGGGTGGGAGAGGGCGCGCCACCGCTCGGTCCGGATGAAGGCCTTGAAGTAGGCCCAGGTGAGGGCGCCAAAGCGCTTCCGCTCGTGCTCCTCCGCCCCGGAGGCCTTCACGAGACGGATCCCCGAGAGGGTCTCCTGGATGTGGCTGTTCACCTCGCCGGCCAGGTTCAGGATGGAGCGGTCCCCGCGCCGCACCCGGCGAAGGAGTGGCCCCCAGACGGCGGCGATGATGGGGAGGACGACGAGGGCCGCCACCAGGAGCTCCCACGAGAGGAGGACCATGATGACGAGGGCCGCCAGGAGCTCGAAGACGGAGGAGATGATCTTCGCCAGCTCCTTCGTGACCAGGGTCCGGAGCTGTTCCACATCGTGGGTGAGGCGGCTCGTGATCTGCCCCACCCGGGTGCGCCCGAAGAAGGAGAGGTCCAGCTCCACCAGGTGGCCATACACCTCGTTCCGGAGATCCCGGGTCACGGCCTGCTCGATCCAGGCCACGAGGTAGTTCCTCAGGAAATCGAAGATGTTCTTGAGGAGAAAGACCACGAGGAGGAAGAGGATGATCCCCTGGATGGCCTCGGCCGGGGGAGCCGAGAGGTCCACGAAGCGGCCCAGGGTCCCCTCGAGCCCCCGGTCCAGGATCCCCGCGGACCCCCCGGCCAGGAGATCGTCGGCCCCGGCGGTGTCCCCGCCCGCGTCCGGGGCTCCCGGCGCGGCGCCGGCCCGTCCGTCCGGATCGGCGAAGAGCGTTTCCAGGAAGGGAATGAGAAGGGCGATGGAGAAGGCATCGAGCCCGGCGTAGAGGAAGGTGGCCAGAACGGCCACCCCGAACACGGGGAGGTAGGGCCGGAGATACCCGACGATCCGGAGGTAGCGACGCACCGTTCGGCCCGGGTCAGCGCGGGCGGGGGGTCAGGAGGGCCACCGGGACGATCATTTCCTCGGGCGAGATTCCGCCATGGAGGAAGGCGTCGCGGTAGCGGGCCTGGTACTCCCGGAGCTTGGTCGGGTAGACCATGAAGTGGTCCTCGAGGGTGAGGACATAGCTCATGCCGAGCCGGCCGGGGGGGAGGCGGAGGTCTGCCGGGTCGGCGGTGCTGAAGACGGTGGAAGGGTCTTCGGCCCGGAGGTCCTGCCCGAACTTGTAGCGGAGGTTCGAGGTGGCGTCGCGCTTGGCGAAGACGGTGGTGGGACGCCGACAGAGGATGGAGCCATGGTCGGTGGTGAAGACGATGCGGATCCCCTGCCCCGCCGCCTCCCGGAGGAGCCCGAAGAGAACGGAGCGCTCGAACCAGGCCCGGGTCAGGTCGCGAAGCGAGCGCTCGTCCCGGGCCACCTCCATGAAGACGGGCGACTCGGACCGGGTGTGGATGACCAGGTCCATGAAGTTGAAGACGAGGGCGATGACCTCGGTTCCCCGCCCCAGCGCGGTGCGGACCCGGGCCCGGAGCTGGTCGCCCTCCCGGTCGGTGAAGACCTTCTCGTAGTGCACCCCCACCCGGCGCCCCGTCTCCCGTTGGAGCTGCTCCTTCAGGAGTTCGTCCTCGAAGGCGTTCAGGCTCCCCTCGTCATCGAAGCCTGCCCACCACGCCGGGTGGTCCTCGGCGATCCGATCGGGGAACTGCCCCGCGAAGATGGCATTCCGGGCGTAGGGGGTGGCGGTGGGGAGAATGGAGTAGTGGAGCACCTCCTCCACATCGAAGAGGGGGGTGAGGAGGGGGAGCATGACCCGCCACTGGTCCAGGCGCATGCAGTCGAGGACCACGAAGAGGACGGGCTCTCCGGTGAGGCGCGGCACGACGAAGTGGGAGACCAGGTCGGGCGAGAGGACGGGGGAGCCCTCCCGGTCCTTCATCCAGCCCGGATAGACCTGGCGGATCCAGAGCCCGAAGTCGCGGCGCACTTCGGTGAGGAGGGATTCCACCGTGTCGAGGAGGCCGTCCTCGCCGGCAGCCTCGAGGCGCAGATGCCAGTCCACGAGCTCGGAGTAGAGGGCGGCGAAGTCCTCGGCGTCGTCGGCCTCGTGGCGGAGCTGCCCCAGGCGGGGCCAGCGGGCGGCGAAGTCCTGGGCCACCTGCTGCTGCCGGATGGAGGAGCCCTCGAGGATCCGGGTCACCGCCGAAAGGACCTGGATGGGGCTCGCCGGCTTCACAAGGTAGTCGTCCACCCGACGGCCGATGGCCTCCGTCATGGTCCGGTCCTCCTCGGACTTCGTGATCATGACGACCCGGGCATGGGGGTCCTCCCGCCGGAGGATCTCCAGCACTTCGAGCCCCCGGAGCCCCGGCATCTGCTCGTCCAGGAGGACCAGGTCGTACGGGGTGGTCCGGAGGAGCTCCAGGGCGTCGTCGCCATTGGGAATGGCATCGACATGATATCCGCGCGCCTGCAGGAAGAGCAGGTGCGGTTTCAGAAGGTCGATCTCGTCATCGACCCAGAGGATGCGACGGGCGGCGCGGGGCATGGAGGCAAGCTAAGGCCAACCCCGAGGGGGGGCCACGGGGAGGGGGGCCACGGGAACCTTGCGGCCGCTTCGGGGGAAGGTTCGAATCGCGATTCCTGAACGTCTCCCCGGTTGTCCCCCCGGTTCGGGGCGCCTGCCCCCTTCATCGAACCTGAACGAGGACCCTGCCATGACCCCGCGACCCTTCGGAACGATCCTCTCCGCCTCCGGCCTCCTGACGCTGGCGGCGGCCGCCGTCCTCCTCCTTTCCTCGCCGGAGCAGGGTTCGGCCCAGGAGACGCCTCCGCCTGCCCCCACCCTCGAGATCGGCGCCCTCGAGGCCGCGGCCGCAGGGCATGCGAGCCGGGCCGAGCAGGTCCGGGCCGAGCTGGGGGAGCTCCTGGGTGCCGAGGCGGTGGAGCGTGCAGCCGAGACCCGGGGGATCGACCTGGACCGGGTGAAGGATCGCGCCGCCACCCTGGACGACGCCGCGGTGCTCGCCCTGGCGCCCCTCGTGGGCGAATCGTCGGCGGCGGTGGCCCAGAGCCGGACGATCACGATCAGTGTCTACACGATCATCATCTTCCTCCTCATCCTGATCCTGATCACCTGACACCGGGTCCTGGGCGGGGGCGCGGCCCCCTCCGCACGCGCCTTCCTCCCCCTTCCGGCCTGCGGCATGCGGCCGGCCTCCTCCCCCTTCTGGTTCTTCTGGCCGGGGTGGGGGGAGAGCCGGCGGCGCGTTTCTCCTGCGAGGAGGCGGTGGCGGCGGCGCTGGCCCCGGGGCTCTCCCGGAGCGAGAGGACCGATCGCGCCGAGGCCCTTCGCCTGGCCTGTCCCGAGCACCCGAGCGTCCTCCTGACCCTGGCCCTTCGCCGCTTCGAGGAGGGGGACACCCTCGGGGCCCGGGAGGTGGCCGAACTCCGGGTCCGGCTCACCCCGGACGATGCCTCGGGGTGGACCCTCCTCGCCCCCCTCCGCTACCTCACCGAGGACCGCATGGGGGCCTTCGCGGCGTGGAACCGGGTGGGACGTCCCCGCGTGGATGCCGTGGTGCTCCGGAGAGAAGCCGCGCCGGGAGGAAGAGAGGGAGAGGGGACGGGATCCCCCTCCGGACCGCTGGCCCAGGCGCTTCGTCCCGTGGCCCCCGGAGCCCTCCTCACCCCCCTCGGAGTGGAGGCGGCATCCCGGAGGGTGAGCGCGCTTCCCCGGGTGGAGCGGGTCCGACTCGACCCCCGGATTCTGGACGGGGGGCTGGCCCGGGTCGAGGTCCATACCCTGGATCGGGAGGGCCCGGGAATCGGACGCACGGACCTCCCCGGACACCTCCTTCGCGGGGTGACTCGCACGCTCTCGGTGGGGCATACCGCGGGGGAGGTGCGGATGCATGGGGCGGGCGTCTTCACCCCTTCGGTGGGGGAGGTCCGGGGAGCCATCCGAGTCCCGGCCCTGGGGCTCCCCGAGGTGGGCGCCGAGTTCCAGGCGCTGGAGCTCCAGGGCCGATCCCGCCGCATTGGCGTGAGGGTCGAGGCCGCCGACTGGCCCCATCCCCTGCCGGGACCCGGTATCGGTCCTCCCTCGCCGACGCCTTTCCTCCAGCTTCGGAGCTGGCTGGGGGTGGAGCGGGAATCCCTCCGGGAGAATCCGGGCACCGAGGTGGGGGGCGGCGTGGGAATTACCCTGACGCGCGACGACGGCCCGGCGCGCCTCGGCGCTCGCCTCCGGGGGGAAGGGTGGACCCGGGTGGGGGCGCGGGAGACCGCGCCCGGCGAGGCCACTGCGTCGGGTGCCGCGCGTGAGGCCGGGGGGTCGCGTGAGGCCGGGGGGGCGCGATTCGATCTCCTCCTCCTGGGCCGGAGAGACACCCCCCGGTGGTCCTTCGAGGCCACGGGGGGCGGGGTCGTGGCGCTGGCCCCCCGACGGGGCGATCTCCCCCTGCATCTGCGACCCCGCTTCGGGAGCGGAGCGGGCGCCACCCATCTTCTTCGGGGGATGGGAGGGGCCGAAGCAGCCCCGGTGGCGGCAGGCCGCGCCTCCGCCGGGTGGATCACGGGGGGGATGGAGGCGGTGCGCTGGGCACCGGAAGGCCGGGGTCCCGGGCCCCTGCGCTGGGTCCGGATGGGGGGAGCCGGTTTCGTGGACGCGGCCCGTGGGGTGCGGGGGGGCGGGGTGGACGGGCGCGGGCTCAACGAAGCCGGAACGGAAGGGTGGCGCATCACTCCGGGGGTGGGGTTCCGCATGGCCCTTCCCGGGGCCGACGGGACCCTGGCCATGGACCTGGCGCTGGACCTGGCCCCGGATCGTGCCGGGGACGGGGCACGGGACCCGGCCCTCGGCGGAGCCCAACGGCGTCTCCGCCTCTCAGCGGGGTGGCGAGGGGTGGGGTGGGGGCTCGACGGGGACCGCTAAGCGCGACCACGGGCACAGCACCAGGGGCCTGCCCCCGATCAGGAGCAGTGCCTCCCGGTCCTCAGCGGACCGGAATCGTCCCCTCGAACCCGACGGATCCAGGCCCCCCTCCTCCTCCGCCCGGCCCCAGCCGGAGGTGCGCCCCCTCGAGGAGGCGGGAGAAGGCGCCCATCCGCTCCCGATGGCCCACCCAGGCCAGGGCATCGAGGGCGAAGAGCCCGGCACCCTGGAGAATCACGGCCCGGGCATGGCCCTGCAAGGCATCGCCCCCCGAGGCGCCATTCGCGGCGGCCCAGGAGAGGGCCCCTCCTGCCATGGCATAGCCTGCGTTCAGCCCCAGGTTCAGCACGAGGATCTGGCCCCACCGGGACTCGGCCGCCAGGGCCTCCCCCGGCGACTCCGGGGGGTCGCCCCGTCCGCCGAAGGTGAGCCCGGCAGCGGCAATGGCCAGGTTGATGGCCCCCCACCCGGCACTCTGGACCCCGAACCCATGGCGCACGGGTGCCTCCTCCCGGTCGGAGGCCAGGGCCAGTGCCCCCCCTGCCACCAGGTTGGCGGCGCCCCACACCCCCACCCGCCGGAGATGGGATCGCTCCGCCTCGCGGAGGGCCGTTCCATCGAGGACGGGGTCCGTCTCGGTCCTTTCGGGCGTCTGCGCGGAGGCCGGGCGGGGGGAGGCAGCGAAGAGGGCGAGCACGGCCATGGCGGCCCCGGAGGCGAGGCCCAGGCCCAGAGCGCGCGTGGGGGCGCGCCTGCGAGAGGGTGAGGTGGAGGAGGCCATGGGTGAGGTGGAGGAGGTTATGGGAGGAGGTCCGCGAAGGGAGAGGAGAGGAGAAGGGCCGGACGGGGCTGCGGAGCGGGGGGAAGGGCGGGACCAGTCCCCCAGGCCCGGCGGGACGTCGATCGAGAACGCTGGCCACGTCCACGAGAACGCCGGCAATGTCCACCGGGGACCCTCCACCCGCCTTGCGGGTTCCGGGGGAACCGGACCATCTCTGGCCGCACCTCCCCCTCCCCCCCCACCCCGTGCCGCCATGTCCTCCTCGTCCTCGACGCCCGCGTCTCGTCCCGCCTCCGGAACCCGCCCCCCGCGCCGTCCCTGGCCCGTCCTCCCGGCCTTCGAGGCCTGGCAGGACACCCACGACACCCTCCACCGGTGGACCCAGATCGCCGGGAAGATCCGACTCGAGCGCTCCCCCTGGATCAACCACTCCTGGGGCTCCACCCTCTACCTCTCGCCTCGTGGGCTGACCACCGGCCTCATCCCGGACGGCGACCGATCGTTCGCGCTCGACTTCGATTTCGTCGACCACGCCTTCCGCATGCGGACCACCGATGGCGTGGACCATGGGTTCGCGCTGGAGCCCATGTCGGTGGCCACCTTCCATGCCCGCACCATGGATGCGCTCCGGGCGCTCGGAATCGAGGTTGAGATCCTGGCCCGGCCGGTGGAGGTGGAGAAGGCCACCCCCTTCGCCCAAGACGAAGAGCACCGGAGCTACGACCCGGCGCCCGTGCGCGCCTTCTGGGAGGCCATGATCCGCGTGGAGCCCGTCTTCCAGGCGCACCGGGCCCGCTTTCGCGGAAAGGGCTCTCCCGTCCACTTCTTCTGGGGGGCCTTCGACCTCGCGGTGACGCGGTTCTCCGGCCGGACCGCACCCCGCCACCCCGGAGGGGCCCCGAACTGCGCCGACTGGGTCATGGCCGAGGCCTACTCCCACGAGCTCGCCAGCGCCGGATTCTGGGCCGGCGCCGGCCTGGGGGAGGCCGCCTTCTACGCCTATGCCTACCCCGAGCCCGAGGGGTACCGGGAGGCCCCGGTGGGGCCGGAGGGGGCCCACTACCACACCGGGCTGCGCGAGTTCGTCCTTCCCTGGGATGCGGTGCGTTCAAGCCCCGACCCCGCCGCCGCCCTCGCCCGCTTCCTCGACACCACCGCGTCTGCGGCCGCCACCCTCGGGGGGTGGAACCGCGATGACCTGGAGTGGGATCCGGAGGCGGAAATCCAGGCCATGGCGAGGGAGGAAGCCGCGGGGTAGGGAAAGGAGGAAGCCGCGGGTTGGGAGACGTCCGGCTGCACACGAAGCGCCCCCACCGGGGTGTACCCCTTCAGGTGCAGCCGGACGTTTCCGCGGAAACGTTTCCGCGTGGGCACGGTGGCGCCGGCGCATCCTCTCCGGCGAACCGGCCCCCAGGTGTCCATCGGACGGGGCGCGCACCTCCCCCCACCCGGGCCCGGAAGGGACGCGCCGCCCTGCCCCCTACCCCCCCAGCGCCGCCAGCTCCTCCTCCACCGCCTCCCACCGCACGAGGAGGTCGGCCACCTCGTTCACCCGCACGGCGCGCTCTTCCTGGAGGCGCTGGACCTCGGTCGGGTCGGTGCGGTCGAAGAAGCCGGGCTCGGAGAAGCGGGCGTCGATCTCGGCGACCCGGGCCTCGGCCTTCTCGATCCGACCGGTGAGGTCGTCGCGCCGCCGTTCCAGGACCCGGGGGTTGCCGGAGCCCCCTGTGGGGCGGCGCTCCCCGGCAGGCGCCGTGCTTCCGGCCCGACCCTTCGCATCTCCGGAACGCGCACCCTCGGCGCCACGGGCGCCCCCACCCCCGCGGTTCGACCCGCCCCCGGCATCCGGCGCAGAGGCCGCGCCTCCGCCGGATCGAGCCCCACCCCCGGACCCGGACCCGCCCCCCGCATCGCGCCCGGGGGCACCCGAGGCCTTTTTCTCGCGCTTGGCCTTGAGCACCACCTGGGCCACGTCGAGGTGGTCATCGCCGCACCAGGCCACGTACTCCTCGTAGGTGCCCCGGTAGTCACGGATCCCCTGGGGGCTGATTTCCACGATGCGCGTGGCCAGCTCGCCCACGAACCAGCGGTCGTGCGACACGAAGATGATCGTGCCCGGGTAGTTCTGGAGCCCCTCCACCAGCGCCTCGATGGACTCGAGATCCAGGTGGTTCGTGGGCTCGTCGAGGACGAGCACATTCGGGCGGTCCAGCGCGATGCGGGCAAAGACGAGGCGCGCCGCCTCCCCTCCCGAGAGGGCCTCCACCCGCTTGAGGCCGTCGTCGCCCGAGAAGAGCATGAGCCCGAGCCGCCCGCGAACGTACCCCCGGTCCCTCTCCGGGCAGGCCTCCCAGAGCCAGGACTCGGCGGTCCCGCCCCGGTTCTCGAACTGGTCCTTGTAGTCCTGGGCGAAGTAGCCGGGGTGGGTTTCATACCCCCAGGTGACCTCGCCGGCATCGGCCTCGAGGCGCTCCATGGCGATCTTCAGCAGGGTGGACTTCCCGATCCCGTTCGGTCCCATGATGGCGAGGCGGTCCCCTCGGTCCACGGTGAGGTCCACCCCGTGGAGGACCGTCTTTTCGCCAAAGGACCTCCGGATCCCCTCGAGCTTGAGGACCTCCTTCCCCGAATCCCGCCGGGGCTCGAAGCGGAAGGTGGGCCAGCGCCTCGACGAGGGGGCGAGCTCGGTGATCTCCGACGCCCGCCGCTCGATGACCTTGGCCTTGCTCTGCGCCTGGCGTGCCTTCGAGGCCTTGGCCTTGAAGCGGTCCACGAAGCGCTGCATTTCGGCGATCTCCTTCTCGCGCCCGGCAATGTCCTTCTCCCGCCGTTCCCGCTCCTCGAGCTTCGCCACCTGGAAATCCGAGTAGTTGCCGTGGTAGAGCCGGACCGTCTGGTAGTCCACGTCGAGAATGTGGGTGGCCACATTGTCGAGAAAGCGGATGTCGTGGGAGATCACCACCACGGGGCCCGCGTACTCCGCCAGGAAGGTCTCGAGCCACCGAATCGAGAGAATGTCCAGGTGGTTCGTGGGCTCGTCCAGGAGGAGGGCGTCGGGGGCACCGGCCAGGACCTGGGCCAGGAGAACCCGGAGCTTGAACCCCCCGGAGAGGGCGCGCATGGGCTCGCGGTGGCGTTCGGCGGGGATGCCGAGCCCCTCGAGAATCGCCCCGGCCCGGGCCTCGGCCGTGTACCCGTCGAGGCGCTGGACCGTCTCCTCCAGGACCCCGAAGCGGTCGGCGTCGAAGTCGCCCCCGGCCGTCGTGTGGGCCAGGAGGGCCTCCTTCTCTTCCATGGCGTCGTAGAGCTCCCGGTTCCCCATGAGGGCCACGCTCAGGATCGTGGCCTCGTCGTGGAGGAACTGGTCCTGGCGGAGCACCCCCAGGCGCACCCGCTTCGGAATGGCCACCGAGCCCTCCGAGGGCTCCACATCGCCGGTGAGGACGCCGAGGAGGGTGGTCTTGCCCGAGCCATTCGCCCCCACGAGGCCGTAGCGCTCGCCGGGGTTCAGCTGGAAGGTGGCACCTCCGAAGAGGATGCGGTCGCCGTAGGACTTTCCGAGGTTCGAAACCGAGATCATGACGGGGATGCGAAGGGAGGGATGCCGGCGAGCGCCCGGATGGGGTCAGACGCTCCGGGTGGCAAGATAACGGCGCCCCCCCTCCATGAGTTCCACGAAGCCTGCCTCGTCTCCCTCCCGGACCCGCGAGACCACGGCCCCCACCGCCTCCTCCAGCGCCCGGAGCGCCCCCTCGCCATGGTCGTTCAGCGACTGGATCTCGAAGTACAGGTGGGGATTCTCCGCCGCCACCCGCGAGGCCACCCCGAGCTGGGCATCGAAGGTGGTGCTGGAGAGGCGGGCCAGGGCGGGGGCCGCCTCTCCGCTCCGCGCCAGGGCCGTGAAGAAGGCGATGTTCAGGGCGTGGGAGAGGCCCAGCACGTAGGCCACGAGACGGTCGTGCTCGTCGAGGGACATCTCCACGAGTTCGGCCATGGTCGGGGCGAAGAGGGCCCGGGCCTCGCGGGTGGCCTCGGGGCTCCCGGCATCGCAGAAGAGCACATGCTTCCCCGAAAGGAGCTTCGTGTCGGGGCCGAACATGGGGTGCACGGAGGTGACCCGGCACCCCGCCTCCGCCAGGGCCCGGAGTCCCGAGTGGAGCGGGGACTTGAGCGACCCCACGTCAAAGACGAGACCGGAGGGCGCAAGCTCGGCCAGGCGGTGAAGGATCCGGTTCGACACGGCCAGCGGGGCCGCCACCACCACGATTTCGTGGCTGGGAGGTGTGGACTCCCACCCCTCTGCCGGGAGGAATCCGTACCCCTGCACCGGCCCGGCCGGATCGGCGATCTCGACCCCGTACCCCTGGGCATCGAGGAAATCGGCAAACCACCGCCCCATCTTCCCGGCCCCCCCCAGGACAAGGGCCCGCTTGCCGCTCCCTGCCGAGGAATGGGCCACCCGGGCCCGCTCCTGGCGCTCGAGGGAGGCGCGAATGAGGGTCCGGAGCACCGCCTCGGCCGTGTCGGGGTCGAGGCCGATCCCCGCCGCCCGGGCCCGCACCCCCTGGAGCACCTCCCGCTCCCGGGCGAAGTCCCGAAGGGGCCGCCCTTCGGCTTCCTTGAGGGCTCCGATCGCGGCCACGATTTCCTGGCGTTCGGCCAGGCGGTCGACCAGCGCCCGGTCCACCCGGTCGAGCTCTTCGCGCAGCGCCCCCAGCTCGCGTGGATCCGTCGTCATCGGGGTTCCCCACCCTCCCGGGACAGGCGAAAGAAGAGGTGGGTCGTCCACACCGCGCCCATCCCCCGGTAGGGCGCACGAAGGGTCCCGATTCCCACGTGCGTGAAGGAGGGGTCGAGGATGTTGGCCCGGTGTCCCGGGCTCGCCATGAACCCCCGGAAGACCGCCCCCACTCCCTCGCTGCTCACCCCCACATTCTCGCCCACCCGGAGAATGGAGCCCCCCACGAGGGATTGCAGGTCCTGGTGCACGGGCTCCCCACCCTGGACCATGACGGGGGTCCACTGCTCCGCCCGTCGCTGGGCCCGGCCGTCGAACCGGAGGGGATCGAGACCCTGCGCGGTCCGTGCCTCGTTGATGAGAACGAGGAACTGGCGGTCCAGTTCGGACTGGGCCTGGAGGGAGTTCGGGGCGAGGAGCCCCCACCCCGCCATGCTCCCCATGAGGAGGAGAAGGGATCGGGAGGCACGAGCGCCGAGCCCACGAGAGCGGGAGGACGGGAAGGGCTGGACCATGTTCCGAGCATGCTGAAGACGCGGGGAAGGGCGGAGCATCCTGGGGGCGCGGGCACGCGAAACGCAAGAAGTCGGAAACAGAACCCCATTTCGCTCCTACGTCCATCGGAATCATTCCGTTCCCGAGGGCCCCGGAGGGTCACACCGAGCTCCACGGGAGCCTCGTCCCACAGGAGCCGGACCCACCCACGACACGCACGTCCGTTCCGACAGCCCCCCCGGTCGACCTGCACCATTTTGCAGCAATCTTGCGGATCCTGACACACCCTCTCATGAGTCCATGCGTACGATCGTGTTTCGACACCCGAGGTGCCTCGCGCCCTCGCGCGGTCTGCGGGTGTCCTGCTTCGGAGGTGATCCATGCGGTGGTTCGACGTAGGGCAGGCATCTGCCGGCCACTTCCGGCCCGGGTTCGGGTCCAGGCTTTCCCTCCCCTTCGCCCTGGGCGTGAGCGCGCTCGCGATCTTCCTCGCGGCCTGCTCGGAGCCGGGAGTCGTGGCCCCCCAGGGCGACCCGGAGACCGTCACACCTGCGGAATCGGCTGCCCTGGCCGCCAGTCCGGCGCCCTTCGGCGGAGCCGACTTCGTGGAGGGGCGCGTTGTGGTCCGCTTCCACCCGGGCGCCGACCGGGGAGGCATTGCCCGGGGCCAGGGTGCCCGCCTGGAGCGGGACATCGGACTCGGCATCTGGACGCTGCAGGTCGCTCCCCAGGCCGAGATGGCGGTCGCCGCCGCCCTCGCCCGGAACCCCGGGGTGGCGTATGCCGAGCTGGACCGGGTCCGGACCTTTGCCCCCCTTCAGTGCGAGATCTGCGGAATCTCCGGCGACCCCTTCATGGGGTACAAGTGGGACCTGGAGAACACCGGGACCATCGTGACGAGCTCCGGGGGCTTCGTGGCGAACACCGGCTCCGCCGGCGCCGACATCCGCTGGCGGGGGATGTTCGACGCCCTGGGCGGAAACGGGTACGCGGGCTCGGTCCGGATCGCCATCCTCGACTCGGGCATCCGCACCGACCATGTGGATCTGGCCCCCCGCCTTGCCGGGGGGTTCAACTTCTTCTCCGGCAACACGAACTTCGCCGATGACAATGGCCACGGGACCCATGTGGCCGGGATCGCGGCCGCAGCCGGGGGGAATGGCGTGGGGGTCGCCGGCGTGGCCTGGTTCGACGGGGTGGAGATCCTCGCCGGAAAGGTCTGTGGTCCCATTCAGGGTCGGGGCCCCTTCGGCGGCGGATACGGGTGCACGGACTCGGCCATCTCCCAGGGGCTCATCTGGGCCGCGGACCAGGGTGCGGCGGTGGCCAACCTCAGCCTGGGCGGAGGGAGCTTCTCCCAGAACCAGAAGGATGCCCTGGCCTACGCCCTGAGCAACGGGACCCTCCCCGTGTGTGCGGCCGGGAACAATGGCACCACCACGGTCAGCTACCCGGCGCGGAACGAGGAGTGCGTGGCCGTGAGCGCCACCACCTGGAGCGACGGAATCGCCTCGTACTCGAACACGGGTGCGGAAATCGAGGTGTCGGCCCCCGGGGGCGACGCGAGCGCCGCCGACCCCTATGGCTACATTCTCGCCCCCTACAGCGGCTCCAGCACCGAGTACGCCTTCCTCGCCGGGACCTCCATGGCGGCGCCGCAGGTGGCCGGACTTGCCGCGGTCCTCTCCACGCTGGGCCTCGACACGCCCCAGGCGATCCGCGCCCGAATCCGGGAGACCGCCGATGATCTCGGCGCCCCGGGCTGGGACCCCCAGTACGGGTGGGGCCGCATCAATGCCGCAGCCGCCGTGGCCGGCCTGGGAGGCGGGGATCCAGGCGATCCCGGCGACCCGGGCGATCCCGGGGATCCCGGCGACGACGGGGACGACGGGGATGATGGGGACAACGGCGACAACGGCGACGACGGCTCGGACCCCGGAGATGGAGACGACGAGGCCTCCACCCTCTCGGTCACGGAACTCGCGGGGAGCACCAGCCAGTCCGGCCCCAACTGGGCCGCCACCGTCACGATCGTGGTGCGGGACGACCTCGGGAATCCGGTGGCGGGCACCACGGTGTCCGGGGGTTGGAGTGCCTCGGGATCGGGCGCCTCAGCGGCCTGCGCCACCGGGTCGGCAGGCACCTGCACCGTGTCGAGCGGGACGCTGCGCCGCACCGGACCCAGCGGGATCCCCTCCACCACCTTCACGGTGAACTCGGTCCAGGGCCCTCTCCCGGTGGAGGGCGGGGTCACCTCGGTGACGGTGAACCGCCCCTGACCTGAACCATGGAGCGCCCGGGGGTCCGTCACCCCGGGCGTGACAACCCGAAGACGGCGGAGCTGCGGGCGGGTTCCCCTACATGGAAATCGTGTAGGGGAACCAGCTCGCCACCGCCCGTCCATCCTGCCGTGCCGGCTGGAAGATCCACTGGGCTGCCTCCCGCATGATCTGCTCGTTGAAGCGGCGGTCCGAGGTGGGGGGCTCGAGCCGGGTGGAATCGGACACCACCCGCCCCTCCTCCGAAATGAAGACCCACACCTGGACCTCCTGCCCGCGAAGCCGGTTGTTCGTCGGGGGAATGATGAGACCGCGGGGGGTGGGCGGCACGAGCCGGAACCGCCCCTCGTCGGTGGTCCCGCCATCGCCCTGGCCCGTCCCGGTGGCGGTCCCGGCATCGCCGGTGACCGGATCGGGATCGGGGTCGCTCCCCTGGGTCGTGCCCGTGCCGGGCTCGGGCAGCTCGGGCGGATCGGGCTCCACCTCGGGGAGGGCGTCGGGTTCGGGCTCGATCTCCGGCGGATCCACCTCCACCTCCACGAAGACCTCCTCCGGAGGCGGGATGGCCGCATCGGGAGGGGCAGCGGAGAGCTGAAGGGCCACGACCGTTCCCTGGGCGGCCCGGTCATCGTCGGCCCGGGGGCCCGCCGCCGCAAAGGGCGACTCGGGTGGAGAGGCCGGGGGACCCACGAAGAGAAGGAGGAGGTGGAAGAGGACCGAGAGGAAGAGTCCGGCCCGCCACACCTTCCGCTCCTTCTCCCGCCGGTCCTGGATGGAGGCATGCGCGGCCTCGGGCCCGATCCCCGCCGCCTCGTCAGGTGGCAGGGCCGACCCCGACGCCGGGGAATCGGGCGCCTGGTCTTCAGCCGGCGATGTGCGCGGTTCGCGCATGAGACTCCGAAGCGCCCCGAAGAGCGCGGCAAACGAGCGGGAAAGGTCCAGACGGCTGATGAAAGAAGGCAACCGATTCAGCGAGGGGGCGTTCAACCCCGGCGAGCCACGCACCAAGCGCCACGCGCCCGGCGCCACGGGCCATGCCACCGGCCCTGCCACGGGCAACTCCACCGCAAACGCCACCGGGCGGGCCCCTCGCACCCCATGGTACGACGGAACCCGCCCGGAGGTTTCCTTCGGTGGCCCGTTCGCGCAAGCCGAGAGGGCCTGGAGCCCGGCGAGCGTGTCCGGGCAAAGGGGCCCGGAGAACGAGGGGGGCGAATCCGGCCCGCCCCCCCGCATCCTCCGGTCCTTCGCATCCTGCGGTCAGAAGAAGCGGTACCCCGGCGAGGTCAGGGCCGCCGGGAGGTACTCCACCAGGAAGGGCACGTACGCCACGGCAATGAGGATCACGGTGGCGAGGATCCACCACCGGAAGTCGTCGAGCCGGACCTGCCACCCCCGGGTTGCCGGAGGCGTCGCCGTTTCGGTGAAGGGAAGGTCCGTCGGCCCCTCGCCCTTCCTCCCGAAGAGGAGGGTGGCCAGGTACACCGCGAAGACGAGCATCCCCCCCACGAACATGAGGGTCCCGCCCAGCCCGGTGAGCATCCCTGCCAGCTCCCACGAGGGCTTGGAGTAGGCCGCCTCCAGCATGTTCGTGCGCCGGGGCATTCCGTCGACTCCGCCCGAAATGAGCCCCCGGGCCATGACGAGCACCCCGATGAAGTAGAGCCACTGCGAGAGGAGGGCGAGCCCCTTCCCCACCAGGGCCCGCTTCGTCAGGTACGGGAGGAGCCAGAAGCCGATCCCCATGAACGACATGGTCACTGCCGATCCCACCGTCATGTGGAAGTGGCCCGGCACCCAGGCCGTGTTGTGGATCGACAGGTTCATGGAGTACGAGGCGTTGATGAGCCCCGTGATCCCGCCCAGGGTGAAGGTGAGCATGGCCAGGATCTGCGCCACCAGGGCCGGGTTCTTCCAGTCGAGCTTCAGGAACCAGTTCACGAGCCCGGTCCCGCCCCGCCGCCGCCCCCCGATTTCCAGGGCGTACATGACGGAGAAGGCGGTGACCATGCTGGGAAAGAAGATCCCGAAGGTGAGCCCGGCATGGAGCGCCTTCATTCCGGTGCCGATCCCCGGATCCGTGTACTGGTGGTGGAACCCGGTGGGAATGGAGAGGAGGAGGAACATGACGAAGACCACCCGGGTCAGCGAATCACTGAAGAGCGTTCCGCCGGCCTGCTTCGGCACCATGGCATACCAGGAGACGTACGCCGGAAGGAGCCAGAAGTAGACGATGGGGTGGCCCGAGTACCAGAAGAGGGTCCGGCTCAGGAGGGGGTCGGCATGGTCGATGAGCCCCAGCGACCAGGGAAGGAGGAGCCCCACCACGCTCACGGCGATCCCGATGGAGGCCAGGGTCCACATGGCGTAGGTGGCCACCGAAATGAAGGCCATGAGGGGGATCCGCACCCCCGGGTTCTCCTTCCGCCACCCCCGCAGGAGCACGAGAAGCGCCCCCGCCGTGATCCAGGTGCTCACCACGAGGAGGGCCAGCCCCAGGTAGTAGCTCCAGTGCGCCATGAGGGGCGGGTAGAAGGTGTAGAGGACCGACGCCTGCCCGGTGAACATGGCGTACGCGGCCAGCGTCGTCCCCAGCGCCATCGTCCCGAAAATGGCCCAGAGCACCGTGGCATTCACCGGCCGTCCCAGCGCCCGCGAGGTGGTGAGCGAGAGAAAGCCGTTGGCAAAGGCGAAGGTGAAGACAATGGCGTTCACCACGCCGTGCACGGTGAGCCCCTGGTAGTACGTGCGCATGCCCGGGAAGTACTGGAGAATGTCGACCCGGGCGTAGTTCAGGGCCTGCCCCAGCCCATTGATGATCCCGATGAGAAGGGCCCCGAAGCCCAGGAGCATCATGCAGAGAATGGCCCGGCGCTGGGCATCGGGAAGGGCAAACCCCTCGGGGTTGGCCACCACGGGGGTGCTCACGACGCGGGTGCTCGGAACGGCGGCGCTCATGGAAGGACCTCCCCTTCTTCGGAGGATGCGGGGGATTCGGTCTGGGCGGGGGTGTCCGTTTCGGGCCCGGAGCCGGGCTCGTCCTGGTCGTCGGGCTCCGCGTCGGAGGCCGGCGCGGCCGGTTCCTCGGGGCGCCATCCTTCCTCCTCCACGATGAGGCGGGCGTACATGAGGTGGTGCCCCGCCCCGCAGTACTCGTGGCAGATAATGAGATGCTCGCCGGGGCTGTGGAAGGTGGCCTCGACCCGGGCGATCTGCCCCGGGATCATCATGAAGTTCACCTTCGTCCCCTCCACGTGAAATCCGTGGATCACATCGGTGGCGGTGGCGATGAAGGTCACCTTCTCGCCGGCCGGAACACGGATTTCCCGGGGCTGGAAGGCCCACGCCATGCCGAGCGCCACGACCTCCCACTCCCCCTCGGCCACCTGGCGCACGCCGGGGTTGTCGAAGGGGGGGGTGGCCCGCACCTGGGCCGGGACGATCTGGCCGCCCCGGTCAGGCAGATGCATCCCCAGTCCGAAGGAGGCCCAGAAGAGGGCGCCGAGGAAGACCACCAGCATCACGGCGGTGATGGTGAGAAAGAGGTGCTCGAGCTTTTCGGGGGTCATGAGGCGCGCGGCCCCGCGCGGTTCACCGGCTTCGTTGGCCATGGTGTCAGCGCCCCAGGAACTCGAAGTACATGCCGAACCACATCCCGGCCATGACCATGATGTAGAGCATCATGAGGAAGAGGGTCCCCACCGGAAGGGGGATCTCCTCCTCGCGGGTGGGCTCGGGGCGGGAGGTCTCATCAGACATGCGGGTCTCCG
The DNA here is from genome assembly GCA_050485885.1 of Gemmatimonadales bacterium. Classification (GTDB taxonomy): domain Bacteria; phylum Gemmatimonadota; class Gemmatimonadetes; order Longimicrobiales; family Gaopeijiaceae; genus SKNW01. The sequence goes on from JBJHCG010000016.1 coordinate 42,333, forward strand.
TTCGTCATGAAGGCGGTCTGCAGGTAGCGGCCCAGGAGCCAGGCCAGCGCCCCGAAGAGGCCCACGAGGGCCATGGCCAGGAGGTAGCGGCCCCCCTCGACGGGGTGACCGGCCAGGAAGTCGCTCAGGGTGATCCAGATGACGAGGGCCATGGCGGCCCCGGCCACGAAGAAGGCCACGAGAATGGCGGCCAGGGTCAGGATCCCCGGGTGCGCGGCCGTGCGGGGTGAGGTCGAGGTGGGTTGGCTCATGAAGGCTCCGGTGCGGGGGGGACGAACCACGGGCGGCGCATGCGCAACGGGCGTGCCCGGCGGGCTCGCCTTCTGTTCGCATCGATTGTGGGTTCGGGGTCATCGGCCCCAGAGGCCTGCAGTCCAACGACTTGCAGATCCACTCGAGGGCCCGGCCCGGGGGGTGGACGGGGGACCGGCAGGGTGTGGCCGAGGACATCCCGCCCCCGAGGGGGGAAGGGGGTGAGACATTTCGCCCCGTGCCTTCGGGGGCTCGGGGTGGGCCGCGGGCCGGGCTGCGGGCTGGGCTGCGGGCTGGGGCTCGGGCTGGGCCTCGGGCTGGGGCTCGGGCTGGGCCCGACCATGGCTCCGACCGGTGCGCCCCCCCGCCTCGCCCGGGTTGCGTCCGCCCTCGAAGAAGGGTGAACTTCGGGGGCCCGGGGATGGCCCCCGTCTTGCGGATCTGCCTGCCGCAGCGCCCCTCCGCGCCTCCTCACCCTGCCCCGCTCCGCCGCGCCCTGCCATGGCCAACCCCACCCCCCCCTCCAGCGCCGGTGCCCAGGCCCCCTCCCGGCGTGGAAAGGGGGGGGAGCCCCGGGCCTCCTCCCCGGCCCGGGCCCGGGCCCGGGCCTACTACGAACTGACCAAGCCGGGGATCGCCGGCTTCGTCATGATCACGGCGGGGGTGGCCTACTGGGTGGGAGCCGGGGGGCGGGCGGCCTTCCTCCCCGTCTTCCACACCCTCTTCGGAACGGTGGTGGCCACGGCAGGGGCGCTGGCCCTGAACCAGTACCTGGAGCGGAAGGTCGATGCCCGGATGCGGCGCACGGCCTCCCGCCCCCTCCCCTCGGGGCGGCTTCTCCCCGCCGAGGCGCTGGGCTTCGGGAGCCTCCTCGTGGTGGGCGGGGTCCTCCACCTCTGGTTCACGGTGGGGGCCCTTCCGGCCCTCCTCACCCTGGCCTCGGCGGTGGCGTACAACTTCATCTACACCCCCCTCAAGCCCCGCTCCTACGCCGCCACCTTTGCCGGCGCCTTTCCCGGGGCCTTTCCGGCGCTCATCGGGTGGAGTGCCGCCACGGGAGGGGTCGAACTGGGGGGCATCATTCTTTTCGGGATCGCCTTTCTCTGGCAGCTTCCCCATGTCCTGGCCCTGGCCTGGCTCCTCCGGGAGGACTACCAGCGGGCGGGGTTTCTCCTCACCCCCCCCGCCGATGCCGAGGGCCGGGTCATCGGAAACCAGATGACCCTCTACTCTGCCGTTCTCATCCCGGCCAGCCTCGCCCCGACCCTGGTGGGGCTCACCGGGTGGATCTACTTCTCCGGGGCCCTTCTTCTGGGGGGGATCGTGCTCTGGTGGACGCTGCAGGCCCGGGCCGCCATGTCCAACGCCTCGGTTCGGAAGGTCTTTCTCGGGTCGCTGGCCTACCAGCCCCTTCTCCTGGGGCTCATGCTCGTGGACACCGTGCGGATCTGACCCCCGGGGTCGGAGAGATCAGGGGGCAGGGGCGTGTGCGGGCCCGATGCGGTCCAGCGCCGGTCCGGCGAGGGTCCAGTGCGGGTCTGGCGAGGGTCCAGTGCGGGTCTGGCGCGGACCCAGTGCGGGTCCGGCGATGGCCCAGCGCGGGTCTGGCGCGGGTCCAGTGCGGGTCCGGGGTGGCCCGGCCCCCCTCCCCGTCCCATCTTCTCCCCCTTCGCCCCCTGATCGGACGCCCCCTGCCCTGGAGCCGCATCGTGACCCTGCGCTTCCCTGCTCTCCCGGCCGTGGCCGGGGCTCTCTTCCTCCTCCTCCCCACCCCGGCCATGTCCCAGTCCCCGGGTGATCCACCCCCCGCAAGCGCCACCTCCGCTGCGAGCGCCCCTTCGGAGCTCGCCTCGGCGAACGACCGCCCCCGGGCCCGCGACCTGGGCATCGAGATCGGGATCTTCGAACCCGGGCCCCTCAACGCCCTGACCGATGTGGCCGGGGTGCGGGTGGGGCAGACCACGGTGATCGAGGGCGAAGGGGTGCGTACCGGGGTCACCGCCATCCTCCCCCACGGCGGCGACCTCTTCCGCGACCGCGTCCCCGCCGCCCTCCATGTGGGGAACGGCTTCGGGAAGCTGGTGGGGGTGACCCAGCTCCGGGAGCTGGGCGAGCTCGAGACCCCCATCCTCCTCACCTGCACCCTCTGCGTCTGGCGCGCCGCCGATGCCATGGTGGACTGGCTCCTCGAGCGTCCCGGCATGGAGGGAGTGGGCTCCATCAACCCGGTGGTGGGCGAGACGAACGACGGCGGGCTGAACGACATCCGGAGCCGCCCCGTGACCGCAGCGCACGTACGGGAGGCGCTGGAGTCGGCCCATACCGGGGCGGTGGAGGAGGGGTCGGTGGGGGCCGGCACCGGGACCCGTGCCTTCGGGTGGAAGGGGGGGATGGGAACGGCCTCCCGCATTCTTCCCGAATCCCTGGGCGGATGGACGGTGGGGGTCCTCGTCCAGTCCAACTTCGGGGGAGCCCTGACCATTGACGGCGCCCCCGTGGGCCAGGAGCTCGGACAGTTTTCCTTCCGGGGCGACGTAACCCGCACCCCGCCCAACGAGGAGGATCAGGAAGACGGCGCAGGCTCCATCATGATCGTCGTTGCCACCGATGCCCCCCTCTCGGACCGGAACCTGGAGCGCCTGGCCTCCCGGGCCATGATGGGGCTCGGCCGCACCGGGTCCTTCGCCGGAAATGGCTCGGGCGACTACATCCTCGCCTTCTCCACCGCCGAATCGGTTCGGCGGGGAATCGGGGGGGGCGGCCCCCATACGGTGACCGAACTCCCCAACGCCGCGACTTCGGCCCTCTTCCAGGGGGTGGTGGAGGCCACGGAAGAGGCCATCGTGAATTCCCTTCTCCGTGCCACCACCGTCACGGGTCGCGGGGGGACCACGGCCCGGGCCCTCCCCCTCGAGGAGACCCTCGAGGTGCTTCGGCGCTACGGGGTGGTTCGGTAGGAGCCCGCGCCGGGTTCGCCGACGCCTCCAGGGCCGAGGGCGCGTGATCCGCAGCTCGCGGGAGGTCGGCGGACGGCCAGCGGCGCTCCGACCGCCACCACCCGCAGGCGCCGGGTGCGGGCTTCCTCCCGCCCATCGCGGGCTCCTACCGCCAGGCCTCCTGCCACCGGTCGTACTTCACCGTGACGACCCGAGCCTCCTGAAGCACGGCGAGCCCCTCGGCGCTCCGGTAGGCGTGCCGGTAGAAGAGGTATCCCACATTGGCCTGCACCATGAGCTTCGCGCACATCACGCAGGGCGATGCGGTGACGAAGGCAACCTTGTCGCGCACCTGGCCGGGGGCCTTCACGAGGGCGTTCATCTCCGAATGGATGCACCCGCACCCCCCCGGGGTGGGCTGGTCGCAGTCATTGGGAAAGCCGCGCACGTTCCCGTTGTACCCGATGGCGAGCACGTTCTCGAGAAAGGGATCGGTGAGGACCGTTCCCACCTGGAGGCGCCGGCAGGTGGAGCGCTTGGCCAGCTCCTCGGCCATCCGCATGTAGACCTCGTACAGGGGAATGCGGTCGGGCTCCCATGCCTCCACCTCGGCCTGGGTCGCGTCGTTGAAGCGGTTCAGCGGGTGGGTGTTCTCCCGAACGAGGTCGCGGTAGAGAATGGGCATGGAGGGAGAATGCCCCCGCATGCGCCCCGCAGGCAAGCGGGTGTGCCCATGCGCGGAGTTCCGGTGTACATTCGGGAAGGCTCCTGAACCGGCCGACCCTTCACCCCTGCCCCCGGTCCGCGATGCGCCCCTTAGGCCTTCGAACCCCTGCTTCCCTCTTCTCTGCGCCCCTGGCCGCTGCTCCCCGAGCGGCCACCCTGGTGGCCCTCGCCAGCCTCCTCCTCCCTGCGCAGGGCACGTCCCAGATCACGCCGTCCGTGCTCGAACTCCTCCCCACCGAGGATCGAGTGGTGGAGGCGGGCTCCGCCGCCGAAGGGGTCCTCGGGCTCCCGGCAGACCTCCGCCTCCCCGATGCCTCTCCGGTGCAGGCCTGGGAGGTACGCGGGGAGCCCGGGAGCTGGGTCTGGATCGACCTCGTCTCCGAGAGCTTCGATGCGTTCCTGTACGTGCTGGACCCCGGGCGCCGGGAACTCCTGGTCGACGACGATTCCGGGGGGGGATGCCACGCGCGCATTCCCGTGGTGATCCCCCCGCAGGGACACGTCGTGGCGGTGGCGAGCCAGGTGGGGATCCCCAACCCGGGTCCCTTCACCCTCGCCGTGTCCACCGAGGAGCCCCCGGTGGTGGAGGAGCTGTGCGCCTACGGGGCGGACTTCGGGCCCGGCGGGGTCCCCTGGGCCCTTCCCGAAGTGGTGGAGTCGGCCGGAGCCCTCGAGGGAGTCCCGGGCGAGGTCACGGGGGTCCTGGCCCCGGGCGAGGGCCCTCCCGGACCGGCCGGAGGAAGCCTCCTGGCCTGGACCATCCCGCTCCAGGAAGGTCAGATCGTCCAGTTCGACCTCGAATCCGATGCCTTCGACGCCGTTCTCATCCTCGCTGGCCCGGGGATCGAGGGGTATCTCCTGGACGACGACGGGGGCGAGGGTCTGGACAGCCGCCTCATCTTCACCGTCCTCCGACCCGGCGACTACACCCTGTACGTCACGGGGTGGGGAGAGGACGCCGCCGGGGAGTATCGCCTCCGGGCCACCGAGATCCTTCCACCCAGCGACCCGGGAAGGTGACGCCTCAGCGCCCCTTCCCGGCGACAAGGGCAAGGACTTCGCGAAGGACCGAGGCCCCCCGGTCCCGGGCGTACCATCTACGCACCCTGGCGTAGCGCTCGTCCGGGGGGAGGGTCCGCCCCTCCCCCGGGCCCTCTCCCAGGACCCAGCGCTGGAGCTCGGCGGGACGGGGCCCCCACCACCCGCGCTCCTCCCACCCCCGGTCGAAGGCCATGACCACCGGAATGGAGCGGGCGTGCCCGTCGGTGAGGTGGGCAGCCATGATGCCCGGGTGCTCGTCCCGCTCGAGGATCCGCATCTCGAGGGCCGGGGCCGCATCCGCCAGGCGGGCCACCCAGGGAACGAGGTTCACCGCGTCTCCGCACCAGTCCGCCGAGAGCACGAGAAGCCGGGTCGGGTCCACGATCTGCCGGGCCGCATCCTCGGCCCACGCCGGGAGGATGGCCCGGGCGTGGAGTCCGGCCCAGAGCTCCCGGTTCTTCACGGCCGTGGGGAGCCAGGCCTCGAAGGTCGGCGCCCCCTCCCAGACGCGAGCAAGGGCTGCCGGGGTCATGGCCAGCTTCGGATCGGATTCGAGGGTGTGGGTCACGGGGAGGTTGGAGTGCGGGTCGTGGGGTGGGAAAGGGGGTCAGGAAGGCGACACCGGATAAGGTAACGGGGATGCCGGTGGCGCGATGATCGCCGCCCACGAGAACGTCCGGGCCCCCGGGGAGGATCCCCGAAGACCCGGACGTGGCTCCAGCCGGGGGGGCACCCCGATGGTGCCCCGTTCTGGTGCGCGCCTCCCTACCGTGTGCACCGGAAAGGTGCAGGGCGCGGCGTCGCACTCCGTCCTGGTCTCACTTCCGGACGGTGCACCCCTGCTCGTTCAAGCCCTCGAGCAGGTCCTTCGCGCCATTCACATCGCCCGACGCGAGGGCACGGTTCACCAGGTCGATGATCTCGTCCACCGAGAGGTCGTAGGCCACGTCGGCGCTGGCAGCGTTCAGAAGGGCCGCCACGGCGTGCCGGGCCAGGGCATTCACCCCGCCCCCGGTGAGCTGAACGGCTTCGGAGAGGAGCGTGCCGCTGGCGAGGGCGCCCGAGGTCGCTCGGCCGGCGGCGTTCCCCCGCCCGTTCCCGGGCACCGCGGCGTCCTGCGGCGCATCGAAGACCTCACCCCAGGTGGTTACACCCGGTACATACGGAGCCGCCCAGAAGGCGTAGTGATGCGGCTGGCGCCAGAATCCGGGGGTGCACCCCTCCCCTCCCACCACCGGGGGCGGCGGGGGCGGGAGTTCACCCTTCCGGTTCTTGAACCAGATCGTCTGGATCTCCGAGACCGCAACCGTCACCGACGGGGATGCGGGGTCTTCGATGAGCGTGCTCACCGGGAATCCGTCCGCATCGATTTCGGTGCGGGAGGCCAGGAGGATGAGGCCGAGTTCGAACCCGGAAGGGACCTCCTCGGTGACCGTGACGCTCGCCCCGGCGGGGAAGAGGCCGAGCTCGACACACTCCCCGGTTTCGAGTGCACGCGTCACCGCGGAACCGCCCGACGAGATCGTGAAGGTCCAGGAGCGGTCGGGCAACGGCCCCTCGCCGATCCAGCTCTTGCAGAGGCTGAGGGGGAGGGCCTCTTCGCTCGTCACGAAGGCGGGCCGCGCATCGACGTCGACGGGGGCGTCCGGAGCGAAGGTCGGGAGGTCGGACGAACAGGCCGCGAGGACCGCGGCAAGCCCGAGGGCGGGGGAGAGGCGGGGGATTCGGGACATGGGGCACTCCTGGACAGGGCGGAACGGAGAAGGGCCGGCTCCGGATTCCCGAAGCCGCTCCTCCCCCGGGGGCAGAGGGTGTGCCCGAAGCGCCGAGGGACGGGAGAACCCCGCCATTCCGCCCTTCCCTGCACGCCGCCCGCGCCTCCGCCGACGCCCGCCCCGACGGAGTGCCGCGCCCCTGCCACAGGCCCGCCGGGCGATTGTTGACGGCCTGCCCCATCCGCGGGCATGCCGAGATCCGGGGTGCACCAGAAAGGTGCACGCCTCCGGGGAACACCCCCTCCGTGGCACGGTGCCGCGCCCCTTCACGGCGGGGCGAAGGCGGGATGGAGGCGGGATGGCGGCCGTCCGAAGCCGATCCGGGCCGCTCGCGCCGCCCTGCTTGCCGAACCCCACTCCTGCGGGAACCCACTTCCTCCAGGGTGGTAGTCAGCCCTGAGTTCCGGCGTGCTCGCACGCCCCAGGCCCCCGAACAAGGAGGTACCCCATGGCTCGCTCGCTCCGTGCACGCCCCCTGGCCGCAACCTTCGGCGCCCTCGCCGTTGCCCTTGTGCTCGCCGGGATGTCGCTGCACCACGGATGGTCGAACTACCACCAGGACCTGGAGCTCACCTACACGGGGGTGATCACGAAGAACGACATCGGAAACCCCCACACCTACATCGACCTCCGGGTCACGGAGCGGTCCTCCCCCGATGAGCGTGCCGCCCAGTACGCCGAAATCCCCGAATGGAACGTGGTGCTGGCCCCCCTTACCCGGATGCAGAACCGCGGGATGACGGACACGGCCGTGCTGAACGTCGGGGAAACCGTCACGGTGGTCGCCTACCCCCATCGTTCCGTGGCCCGGGAGATGCGCGCCGAGCGAATCATCATCGGAGAAATGACGATCGAGCTCCGCTGAGTTCCGAACCCATGAACCCCAGGACCTGTCCGTCATGCAGGGACGGCCGGAAAATGGAACCGTGGTGAACGATCTTCTCCTGCAGCTGGAACGGAGCGGGCTGGCCGAGTCGATCCGAAGCGCGATCTGGCTCTATCCGGCCATCGAGATCGCGCACATTGCCGGGTTCGTAATCCTGGTCGGTGCCGCATTCATCTTCGACCTGCGGCTCCTCGGGCGTCTTCCCGAACTGCCCGTGAGCCGTGCCGTGGCCTCGCTTACCCGCTGGGCACGCTGGAGTCTTCTCCTCGTCGTGCCCAGCGGGATGCTCCTCTTCCTGGTCGAGGCCACCTCCCTCGCCATGAACCCTTCCTTTCGCCTCAAGCTCCTCCTCATGCTCGGGGCAGGCGTCAACGCCTTCGTCTTCCACCGCTTCACCCTCCCTCGCGGGGGGATGGAGGGTCACCCGGCCTGGTCCGGAGCAGGACCCTTTCCCTGGCCTGCCCGTCTGGCGGCGGTGCTCTCGATCCTTCTCTGGTTCTCCGTCCTCGCCACAGGGCGGCTCATCGCCTACGTCTGACAGGCAGGTGCCGTGGGCAGACCCCGTCCGCAGGCGCCAGAAGCCAGGCGCCAGAAGTAGAGGAGGGGTTCGGGGGAGGGGAGGAGGTCCCGGGGGAGGGGGTGGAACGTCGGAGCTCGGACCGCGTCCCCCGTCCGGTATTCCGCCCTCCCTTCTCGCCCCGACCGCCTCCCTGTTCCCCCCTTCTCGCCCTAGGCCTCCCGCGAGGCCAGCGCCTTCTGTTCCTTCCGGCGGCGGTTCGAGTCGAGTTCCCGCTTCCGGAGTCGGATGGCGTCGGGGGTCACCTCGATGAGTTCGTCATCGCCGATGAACTCGAGGGCCAGCTCCAGGGTGAGGCGCCGGGGGGGCTCGAGCTTCACATTCTCGTCGGAGCCGGCGGCCCGCATGTTTGTGAGCTTCTTCCCCTTCGTGACGTTCACGTCGAGGTCACCGGGGCGAATGTGCTCCCCCACGATCATCCCGTTGTAGACGGAAACCCCCGCCTCGATGAAGAAGGTGGCGCGCTCCTGGAGGTTGAAGAGGGCGTAGGCCACGGCCTCGCCCTCGCGATCGGCCACGAGGACCCCCTTCTTCCGCCCCTGGATGGGGCCGGCCCAGGCACCGTACTCCAGGAAGTGGTGGTTCAGCTGCCCCTCGCCCTTCGTGTCGGTGAGGAACTCGGAGCGATACCCGAAGAGTCCCCGGGCCGGGATGCGGAAGACCAGGCGGGTGGTCCCGTTCCCGTCGGGGCGCATGTCGAGAAGCTCGCCCCGGCGGGGTCCGAGCTTCTCCATGACCGTGCCGACCATGCCGTCGGGGACGTCCACAAGGACCTCCTCGTAGGGCTCGAGGCGGCTCCCGTCGTCGGCCTTCCGCTCGATGACCCGAGGGCGGGAGACCTGGAACTCGAACCCCTCGCGCCGCATCGTCTCCATGAGGATCGTGAGGTGGAGCTCCCCGCGCCCCGCCACGGCGAAGGTGTCGGGCTGGTCCGTGTCCTCGACCCGGAGGGCCACGTTCCGCTCCAGCTCCTTGAAGAGGCGCTCCCGGACCTGCCGGGTGGTCACGAACTTCCCGCTCAGCCCGGCGAAGGGGGAGTTGTTCACGGTGAAGTCCACCGCCAGGGTGGGCTCCTCCACCTTGATCCCCCGGAGGCGCTCCCGGTGCTCGGGATGGGTGAGCGTCTGCCCGATGTCCACCGCCTCGAGCCCGGAAAGGGCCACGATGTCCCCCGCCGAGGCCTGGGGGACCTCCACCCGGTCGAGCCCCTGGAAGACGAAGAGCTTCGTGACCCGGGCCCGCTTCGCCTCGGCCTCCGGGACCGGCCCCGGATCGCCAAAGGGGAGGAGCGCCACCGCATCGCCCACCCGCACCGTGCCCCGCTCGATCCGCCCGATCCCGATCCGCCCCACATAGGTGGAGTGGTCCAGGGTGGACACGAGCATCTGGAAGGGGGCGTCGGCCTCGGCCGAGGGCGCCGGCACATGGGCCAGGATCGCCTCGAAGAGGGGGGAGAGATCCTCGCCCCGGGTCGCGGGATCGTTCGAGGCCCACCCGTCGAGCCCCGAGGCATAGAGGAAGGGCGCGTCGAGCTGCTCCTCCGAGGCGTCCAGATCGAAGAAGAGCTCCAGCACCTCGTCATGGACCTCGTCGGTGCGGGCCGCCGGGCGGTCCACCTTGTTCACCACCACCACGGGCATGTGTCCCAGCTCCAGCGCCTTCCGGGTCACGAAGCGGGTCTGGGGCATGGGCCCCTCCACCGCATCCACCAGGAGGAGCACACCGTCGACCATGCGGAGAATGCGCTCCACCTCGCCCCCGAAGTCGGCGTGGCCGGGGGTGTCGACAATGTTGATCTTGACCCCGTTCCACTCCACCGCCGTGTTCTTGGCCAGGATCGTGATCCCCCGCTCCTTCTCGAGGGGGTTCGAGTCCATGACCCGCTCCTCGACCTCCTGGTTGTCGCGGAAGACTCCGGCCTGGCGGAGCATCTTGTCGACCAGGGTGGTCTTCCCATGGTCAACGTGGGCAATGATGGCGATGTTTCGAATCTGCATGGGGATCTCGGGCCCGGCCGCGGGGTCTTCCGCGCACCGCATGGCCCGCCGGTTCCGAAGGCGAGGGGCCGCCGCGGGTCGAAGCACCCGCGGGAGTTCGGGGGCATTCGTCGCCACCCGAGCCCTTGAAACTAACGGAAGACTGTCACGATCTGGAGGGGGTCGCACGCCGTGCTCCTCATTGCCGTGACCGGCCCCCCCGGGTCGGGAAAGACCACTGCCCTGGCGGAGCTCGCCGCCTGGGTCGCCTCGGAGGGGCTCCGGGCCGAAGGCTTCGTCCAGCCCACCGTGGGGATCCGAACCCCCCGTCGCCGCGGGGCGCCGGGGTACGACCTCCGCCACCTCGGCTCCGACACGACCCTCCCCTTTGCCCGGCGCGACCGGAGTTCCCGGGGAGCCATTCCCTACACCTTCGATGCCGAGGCGCTGGACAGGGCCCACGGCTGGGTGCGCACGGCCCTCGCCGATGATCCGCCCCACCTCCTCGTTCTCGACGAGTTCGGACGGGTGGAGGCCGAAGGGGGCGGGCACATGGCTCTCTGGCCGGCCGTGGAGGCGGCGGATCCAGCCATCGTGGTGGTGGCGGTTCGCCAGGGGGTGGTGGAGCGGGTCCAGGCGCAGATGGGGCGAAGCTTCGACCGGGTGGTGCGGGTGGAGGGCGACCCGAGCGAGGCCGCCGAGACCCTTCGCCAGCTCGTGCTGGAGGAGCGCGACTGGACCCGGGTCGGGGTCTTCGGCGCGGGCTCCGGCGGCTTCGAGTGGTCGGTGGGGACGGCCCTCCACGCCGCCCGCGTTCCCTTCCGGGGGCTCGCCCTCTCCAGCCTCCAGGGGGCGGTCATGGTCTTTGCCGGCGCCGGGCTCGGGCGCCGGGGGCGGGTGGTCTGGGTCCCCTTCATCTCGGCGGGGATCAAGGCCCTCTCTCCGGCGGGGACCCGGGTGCGTTCCATGCTCGCCATCACGATCCAGGGGCTCCTCTTCGGCGGGGCTTCGCGGGTCCTGGGGTGGAACCCCCTGGGGCTTTTCGTGGGTGGGGCCCTGGTGGGGGCGTGGGCCGCCTCCCAGGGGCTCCTCCTCCAGTACCTCCTGGTGGGCCAGGACCTCCTCGTGGCCTACGAGACGGCGATTGCCTGGCTCCTTTCCCGGTGGGCCGTGGGAACCCCGGGGGTGGCCGCCCTCCTCCTGGGGTGGGTGGGGAGCTGGGGGCTCGTGTCGGGGACCGTCTCCCTCGTGGCCTGGCGAAAGGGAGCCCTCCCCCTCCGGCTCCGGGAGGCGCTGGACCGGGGGGCCACCGGAATCCGGTGGGAGGAGCCGGCCCCCACCTGGTCCAGCGCCCTGGCCCGGGGCTCCCGCGACATCCTTCGTCCCATTTTCTGGGTGCCGGTGGCGGTGGTGGTGGCCATTCTCCTCTCGGCGGGAGCCTCGTGGGAGCGGGCCTTCTGGATCGGGGCCCGGGCCCTCACCGTGGGCGTGGTCCTCTTCTCCCTCCTCCGCGCCTTCGATGCCCGGGGTTTCGTCCGCTGGCTCCGGCATCGGGGGCACTGGGGGCCGGCGGTGGCCTTCGAGCGGGCCATGCGGCGGTGATCCGCCTCGATCCCCGCCCTCCCCAGGCCTTCTTCGGAGGCCACCTCCCGGGAAGCCTCAGCGCCTGGGGCCCGGTGGGGGATGCGCTCTACAGGGGGCTCGCCGCGGGGGAGGCGCCTGCAGATGCGACGGCTGGCGCTCCTGAAGACGCGCTGGCGGGCTCTCCCGCAGACGCCGCCCGAGAACCCCCTCGGCAGGAGGACCCCCCGGCGGTGGCGTGGGTGGACCCGGGAGCCCTGGCCGCCGCCGCCCGGGAGGGGCACACCCTCCCCACGGTGGGGGAACTCACCCCGGCCGAGCTGGACGACCGAATCGCCGCCGGCGTCCAGGTGGTGTCGGTGGATGCGGGCGACTTCTCCCTGGAGGACCTCCTCGCCCTGGCCCGGGACGGAGGGAACTCGCCGGTGGAGGCGACGGCAGACCCGGGCACCGAGGTCGTGGTCACCGGCACGGACCCGGCCCGCACGGCCCTCCTGGCCTCCCTCCTCCTCGCCCGGGGGACCTCTCCGGTCCGCGTGCTGGTAGACGAGGCACCGCGCGGCGGGCAGGAGTTCTCCGCCCCCGGACGCTGACCCTTCCCACCGCACGAATGCCCGCTGACTGCGCCTTCGAACCGTTCCCCGCTCCACGGGCCACCCCGCCCTCCGCCCCGCCCTTCACCCCACCCTCCGACCCGGCCCCGACCTCCATGCGTCGATCCGCCTCCCCGCGCCCCTTCGCACGATCCGTCCTCCTCCCCGCCCTGGCCCTCCTCCTCCCAGCCCTGGGCGTGGCCTCCCCCACGGTGGAGGCGCAGGAGCGCCGCCCCATGGTGCCGGAGGACTATCACCGGCTGGCCTTCGTGTCGGACCCCCGGGTCTCGCCGGACGGAAGCGAAGTGGTCTTCGTCTTGCGGCGGATTTCGGACGACCGTCGGGGGCGCGACGGCGCCCTCTGGATTGTCCCCACCGACGGGGCGGGCGAGCCCCGCCCCCTGACCACGGGAACCCGCGACGCATCGCCCCGGTGGGCGCCGAATGGGACCCGGATCGCCTACCTGGATCGGGCCCGCGGTGGGGGCGAGGCCGGGGCGAACGAGGGCACCGACGGGGGCGCGTCGGAGAACGACGCTTCAGGCACACGCCTCCGCATTCTCCCGAGAGAAGGAGGGGAGGCCACCACCGTGCTCCACCTTCGCCAGGGGTCGGTGCAGGACTTCCAGTGGACGCGCGACGGTCGGATTCTCCTGACCCTGGACCTCGACCCGGGGGTTTCGGACCCGCGGCAGCCGGCACCGCCCCGGGATCCGGGGGCGCCCGATCTGACCGTGGTGCGCGACGCCGTGTACCAGGCCGAGGGACACGGCTTCCTGGGGCCCGAGCGGCAGCACCTCTGGCTGCTGGATCCCACCGTGGGAGCCTTCCAGCGGGTCACGCCGGGGGATGCCCGGTGGAACGATGCCCAGGCCACCCTCTCGCCCGACGGCCGGAGCGTGGTCTTCCAGCGCGACGGGAGCGGGGAGGAGTACGACGGGGGCTTCGAGCGCGGGCTCTGGCTCCTCGACCTCGATGCCCCGGCCGGGACCGAGCCCACCCCCTTCCGCCTCCCTGCAGGGCGGGCCGAGGCACCGGTCTGGTCTCCCGATGGAAGCGACCTGCTCTACCGCTTCCGCCCCGGACGCTATGCCCGCGCCCACCTCCAGCTGGCCGGCATGGAGCTGGCACGGGAGGAGGAGGGAGGCGCCCCCCGGACCCTCACCCTCGATGTGGATCGGGCACCGGAGAACTTCTTCTGGCACCCTTCCGGGCGGCATCTCTACTTCACCGCCGACTGGCGCGGTACCCACCCCCTCTACCGCATGGCGTCGAACGGGGCCGACGTGCGCCCCCTCTTCGGCGAGGACGGGGTCGTGTCGAGCCCCACGATCTCGGCCGATGGCCGGCGCCTCGTCTTCCTCTACGAAAACGAGGTGAATCCCCCCGAGATCTGGACTGCCGATGCCGACGGGCTGAATGTGCGCCCCCTCACCGCCTTCAACCGTGACCTCCTGGAGGAGCTCGCCCTGACCCGGGTGGAGGAATTCGACTTCCTGAACGGGGAGGAGGCCCTCCTGCAGGGCTTCCTCGTGCGCCCCGTCGGGTGGGAGGAGGGGGCGCGCTATCCCATGGTCCTGAACATCAAGGGAGGGCCCGGGGGGATGTGGGGCCGCCGGTGGTTCCCCGAGTTCCAGGTCCTCTCGGGCGCCGGGTACGCCGTGACCTTCGTGAACTACCGGGGAAGCTCGGGCTACGGGCACGCCTTCCAGAGCGCGGTGCGCCGCGACTACGGGGGGCCCGACGCTCGCGACAACCTGCGCCTGGTGGAGGAGGCCGTCTCCCGCTTCGGATGGGTGGACCCGGCCCGCCTCTTCGTGACGGGGGGAAGCCATGGGGGCTTCCTCACGAACTGGCTCACCACCGAAACCGACCGGTTCCGGGCCGCCGTGACCCAGCGGAGCGTGTCGAACTGGATTTCGGAGGCCGGGACGCAGGCCTACCCGCCCCGGGCCATGCGGGAGGAGTTCGGGGGCACGATCTGGGAGAACTACCTCCTCTACTGGGAGCGATCGCCTCTTTCCCGGGCCGACCGGGTGCGAACGCCCACCCTCGTGATCCACTCCGACCAGGACGTGATCACCCCCCTGGGGCAGGGGCAGGAGTGGTACTTCGCCCTGAAGGCGCTCGGCGTCCCCACCGAAATGGTGGTCTTCCACGGCGAGGGGCACGAGCTCTCCCGATCCGGCACCCCGGTGAACCTGGTGGAACGCAAGCGCCGCATTCTCGACTGGTTCGCCCGGTGGGACGAGGGGGGTCGGGGAATGGGCGCTCCGGAGGGGGGAGCGGGGGCCGGGCGGTAGGCCTTCAGCTGAAGGCCTTGTCCACGAACTTGAGGGCCGAAACCCAGCGGCTCGCCTTCGAGGCCACCTGCACATCGACCTTCGCCCCATGGAAGCCGTCGAGGTGGAACCGGGACTCCCGGATGAGGCGCCGCGCCTCCTTCTGGAGCGGTCCGAGGGTTCGTGACTTCTGGAGCTCGACCTTGTCCATCCACCCCGCCGACCCCATCTCGCCGGTGAGAAAGCCGAGGAGGGTGGAGTCGTCGGACCCGGCAACGAGGTAGGCGCCGAGGAGGGGATAGGCGCCGAAGAGCTTCCCTGCCGTGGGCATGCGCCCGGCGGAGAGGAGCGCGTTCCCGGCCTTCATCTCGCGGTAGTCCCGCCCCATGAGGAAGAGGGTGTTGGCCAGCTTCGCCCCCGCCGTGGCCGCCCCGGTGATGGGGCCGGCCAGATCGGCCCCCATGGCCCCTGCGGTGATGCTCACATCCACGGCGAACTTCGTCGTATGGATCGTGGCGGTGCGGGCATGGTTCGTCATTTCCCGCGAGATCATCTGGAGAACGGCCCGGGCCGCGGCTTCGGGATCGCCCGGGAGGATATCGGTGCCGGCGTGCTTCCCGGCGGTGTAGCGCACGTATCCCCGCTCGGCGGTGAGCGCCCAGTGCTTCACCATTTCCTTCCCGGCGATTCCCATCCCCAGATACGGGGTGAAGAGGCCTGCCACCGAGATCAGGCTCTTGATCCCCGCCATGGCCAGCTCCTCCTGGAAGACGGCCTCGAAGTCCGGCCCCTCCTCCTCCTGGATCCCCGCCAGCTTGAGGGCAAGGTTCACCGACTCGATCACGGGCTTGAGGGGGATCTCGGAGCCCAGGGCCTCGGCCACCGACATGCTCACGGAGAGCGTCTGATCCTTCAGCTCGTAGCCGTCGTTCAGGATCACCCCCCGCTTCCGCACGAGCTTCGTCCCGATGAAGGTCTTGAAGAGGGCCCGCCGGCGCTCCTCCTCCAGGACCTTCAGGGCCGCCCGCTCCCTGAAGGCCTGGTCGGCGGTGGCCGCCCCCTTGAGCCAGTTGGGCTTGGGGGGTACGGCGGGAGGCCGGGGAGGGAAGCGATGACCACCAATGGGATCGGGCATGGGAGACTCCGGGGGCGTACGGGTCGGAAGGAGGGTGGGGCCGGGAAGGCGGGAGGGATCGGGGATGCGAAGGGAGCGGCGATCCGCCCTCCCGACTGCGCCCCTACCCGTTGCACCCCTCGGCGGTGAGGACGGTTTCGCGGAAGCGGATGGGCCCCTCGAACCGGCGGAGGCGCACGATCTCCAGGGGCCAGGCATCCACATTGAAGCGGCCGCATCCCCGGGTGGTGCGAACGAAGAGGTGGAGGGACGGCTCGAGCGCGCCCTCCTCGTCGGGGGTGCGCATGACCACGGCACTGTCGAGGCGGATCTGGTCCTCGGTGGTCATTCGCCCGGCGGCGACCACCACCACCATGTCCCGCTCGAAATCCACCGCAGGGGAAGCTGGCGGGGTGGCCTGGCGGGAGGTGGCCTGGCGCCACCGGTCCTCGAAGACCCCTTCCTCCCGGACCACCACCCGGAGGGAGTCGGGAATCCCTCCGCCATTGTCGTAGTAGAGCCGCTGGGGCTGGGACCAGGGCTCGGAGGCGGGGAGGGCAGGGGCGGCTGCAGGCCCTCCTGCGCCTCCGCCCCCTCCGCCGCCCCGTCCGCACCCGGAGAGGGCAAGGAGGAGGGCGAGGACCACGATGGGAGCGGGCCCGGGGGCGGAGCGGGTCATGGGGTTCTCCTCAGTTCACGACCCGGGACACGCATCCCAGGCCATCCATGAAGGCGGGGTCGAAGACCGGGAGCCCCCGGTCGAAGCTCACCTCGGCGGTGACGGTCACCTGGGGCTGCTGGAAGTCCCAGGTCACCTGCCAGAGCCCGGGGCGCACCGACGCCCACCGCCCCCGGTGGAACATGCGGAAAACGGCCCACGTCCCGGAGCTGGCGAAGAGAGTGACCCGGTTCCCCTGCACCACCCCCTCGATCCGGGCCTCGCCGGCCCGGGCCCCCTCCCAGCTGAAGGTGCGCGAGGCCTGGGAAACCTGCGAGACCTCCTGCCGCTGCCCGTCGACGGTGACAATGACCTCGGTCACCTGGTCGGTGGCCTGGGGACGGAGGGTGAAGGCCACCTGGGGCCCCTCCCCCGCCGGTGTGAAGAGGGCCCGGGAGATCTGTTTCGTCCGGGTGAAGAAGCGGAGGAAGGTGTCGGTGGGGCGCAGGGGGGCCCCGGGGGCTGCGCCCCACGTGTTCCCCATGGGCACCACGATCCCCTGGAGCACCCCGGTCTCGAGGCTCGCCAGCTGGCTCTCGGATGGATGGAACATGGCGGTGACGGCATCGAGGGAGGCCTCGGTGGCCCCTCGCACATTGAAGGGGTAGGTGGCTGCCAGCGCCTGGAAGGAGGTGCAGAAGGCGGCGCCACCGGCATTCGCCTCGGCCCCCGGGCCGGCGCGGGCCAGGCGCTCGGCATCGTCCAGGGGGCTCATCATGAGCCGCTGCACTGCGCCTCCCACCCGGGAGGCCTCGCCATCGATGCGGAAGGCCTGGGCGATCTGGCGCACCTGCATCCGGGCCTGGTCCACGGCCCCCGAAGCCTCCGAGAGGGCTGCGGTCCGTTCGGACCCCTGGGCCGCCGCCGCCCGCTCCATGGCCGAATGCACCCCGCCGAGCCCCTGGATGTACCCCTGGTTCGGATCGCTGATGAACCGGTCGGTGATCTCGGGGGGGGTCACCGCATGCACGGGCTGGAAGGCCTGCCCCACCCGGCCGGTGTCGACGGCGGTATGGAGGGAGGCGGTGGCCAGGAGCTGGAGGAGGGGAGACTGGTTCCCCGAAAGCCGCCCCAGCCGGGTCGCGGCCTCGGGGACGGCCGAGAAGGGGAGGACCCGGGCCTCGTCCAGGAAGGCGCTCCAGGTGGCCACGTAGTCCTCCTCGTAGCGGGCCGCCAGCTCGCGCCCCAGGCGCTCCCGGTCGGCCGGCGCCACCGTCCGGTCCCCCAGCACCCACGACTCCCGGGCAAAGAGGCGGTCCACATCGGCGAGCACGGCCTGCACATGGGTCCACCCCTCCCGGGTGAAAGCCGCGGGGATCACCCCTTCGGCCCGCACCACCCCTTCCGTGCCCGGGTGGAGGCGGTGGAACTGAAGGGGCTGGGCCCCCTCGCTGGCCGCTTCGGCCAGAAGCACCTGGTAGAACTGGTCCGCGTCGGCGAAGCGCCCCAGGTAGGACCGGGCCCCGGCCACCCGGGCCTCGCTCGCCGTGGCATGGAAGGGATCCTCCACCACGAGCTCGGTGGCATAGAGGTCGAAGTGCCCGGCGGCCAGGGTGCGCGAGCCCTCGTCCACCTCCCGGCTTCCGGCCCAGGTGCGCAGGAGAACGGGAGTGAGGAACTCGGACGTGCTCCGATGGGGGTGATCGGTGGTGATGAGGTACGCCTTGAGGGCGTCGTACGCCTCCCCATACCCGGGCCCCTCGGCCGCCGAAGCCTCCGGCGGGAGGGTCCCGAGGGCGGTGAGGGTGGCCTCGAGATCGCCCCGGGTGCGGGCCCACATTCCGCGGTCGAAGCGGTGAAAGTAGTGCCCGCGCAGTTCGGGCAGGATGCGCCGCCCCGTGTAGAGACCGAAGCCCAGGCGGCGGGGACGCCCCTCGTCGGCCCAGTTCCGGAGGCGGGCCACCTCTTCCCGGAGGGGATCAAGGGCCGCCAGCTCCTCCTGGGGCGCCGGGTGGATCCCCGCCGCCCCCACCTCCCGGGCCTCCTCGGCCGCCGCCAGCGCGTCGGAGAGGAGGGCCCGGTTTCCGAAGAAGGAGACGGTCATCCCGATTCCCCATCCCACCACGAGAAGGGAGGCCACGAGGAGGAGGGCCCTGCGGAGGCCGTCGACCCGGGCCCCGGCCGAGGTCACCCCCCGGGCCGCCTCGTCGGGGAGGAGCACCTCGCGTACAAATCCGCGCAGAAAGGCCCACTGGGGGATGCGACGCGTCCCGCCCGAACCCGCACCTGCACCGGGCACGGGAGCCGCCTCGGCTCCGGGCGCCCGGAAGACGCCGGTGGCCCCGGCGGCGGCGGGAGCGGGAGGGGCCGACGGGCCGCGCCCCCCTCCGTCGGCCACCTCCAGGGGGCGCACCCCCACCCAGTGGAAGCTCCGGACGAAGGGGCCCGACCCCGAGGGATCGGGCCGCCCAAGCTCCACCAGGAACCGGGTGGCCAGGGACTCAAGTTTCCCCACCTCGCGGGGGAACTCGTAGGCACCGGCGCGAACGGCCTCGGGATCGGTTCTCCGGATGGCCCGACCCCGCCCCAGCCCCAGCCCACCGGTCAGGCGCCGGAAGGCCCGATGGAGCCGCCCGGCCTCCGCCTCGGCCCAGCCCCCGGTGGAGGGGGTTCCATCAGGCAGGGGGAGCACCACCCCCACGGGCACACTTCCCTGGACCTCGTCCAGAGACCCGACATAGGCCCCGAAGTGGGGAATCCGGTCCGCCTTCGTGAAGACCACGTACACGGGGAGGCGTACGCCCAGGGCCCGCGAGAGGGAAAGGAGGCGCTCCCGGATGCGGGCCGCCGCCGCGGGGATCTCCTCCCGGGCATCGGGTCGGAGAAAGTCGGAGGCGGGGAAGCAGACCACGGCCACCCGCGAGGGAAGGGATCGCCGGCCGAAGGCGGCGCCCCACCGGGGGGGGCGGAGGCGGCGGGCCAGCCGGTCCCACCGGGCTTCATCCTCGAACACCGGGGCCCCGGCCTCGATCCAGACCGCCTCCCCCACGGACCAGGCATTGATCCCCGGAGTGGGAACCACGTCCTCGCCCCGGAGGACCTCCCCGGCCAGGAGCACGGGCGACTCCCCCGACCGGGTGACCAGGGTCGTCTTGGCCCCGTCGGTGGGACCGGCCAGGACCACCACCGGACGGGCCGCGAGACGCCCCCCGCCAGCGTGCCGGGCCAGGCCGCGCTCGGCCTCGTCCAGCGCCGCATCCACCTCGGCCGCTCCCCCCACGGGACGGGTGCGGTCACGAGCGCGGAGGAGGAGGAAGAGGAGAAGCGCCGCCACGAGCCCCAGCACCCAGAGCCCCACCCGGAGCACCCAGAGGCGCGGACCCTCAAGGCCGAACCACCCGCCTGCGGCGAACCCCAGCCAGAGAAAGAGGAGGAGGACCGCCGCGGGCACGACACCCAGACGGAGGAGAAGACCCCGTGCCTGCCTCATGGGAGGAGCCCCCGGGTCCGCTCCGCCACCTCACCCACCCCCGACGCGAGGGAAAGGTGGAAGAGCAGCCCGACCGCGAGAACAACCCCCGCGATCCCGGCCAGCACAAGGGCGAGCCTCCGCACCCAGGGGTCCCGATGCACCGGGGGCGTCTCTCCGGGGGGAAGCCCCGCGTCGGGGGCGAGGGGGAGGCGGCCGCCCCGAATCGCCTCCACCCGGGCCCGAAGGCGCTCCACCATGGCCTCGAGGGCTTCGGGGTTCGTGGAGTAGCGCCCCCGGAAGCCCAGCGCCAGGCAGAGGAGGTGGAACTCCAGGAGGTCGGCCAGGGCAGGGGAGTCGGGCCGGGCCACGAGTTCCTGGAGGTTCCGGAAGAAGACCTCGCCGGCCATGTGCTCGCCGAAGAGCTCCTCCTGCAGGGGGAGGCGGGACCAGTCCGCGAACATGGGGTGGGTGGCGTTCAGGACCGACTCGTCCAGGAAGGCCACGAAGGCGTAGACCGCCATCCGGACGTGGGCCGGCTCGACCCCGGCGCCCCGGGCTTCCTGGTCCGCCGCTGCCAGGAGAGGGCGGATGCGCGCCCGGAAGTCGTTGGCGTCGGAGGCCACGGCGTGCCCCGCCCGAAGCCGGACGGCCACGGTGAAGGGCTCCTGGAAGGCCCGGGCCAGCCGGCCGGTGGCCAGCTCGGGAAAGGCGCCTCGGGCGGAGGCGGCAGGGCCGGCCGCCGGAGTGGGGTCGTGAACCGCGGAGGGCGTCATGAGGCGGTGCCCGGGACGATGGCGAGGGTGATCCGGGTGGCCGCGAGGCGCCCCGGGAGGTGAAGGCCCACCTCCCCTCCCTTCACGATGGCCGTCCAGCAGGGCTCGGCCCGGTCCAGGGCGAGGTAGGCCGCCCCCGGGCGGAGGGGAACGCCCCGGGGCGGGGTGGTGAGGGGAGTGAAGCCGAGCCCGGGAAGCGCCTCCCGGACAAGGCGGGCCACGAATCGGGCGGAGCAGACCTTGAGGCTTTCCCGGGCCAGGGCCACCGCCTCGCCCGGATCGGCCGCGCCCTCCACGACCAGGGTCCAGGTGGCCGCCCCGAAGGCGCGGGGGTCCCGGACCGGGGTCATCCGGAAAGGGGTGGAGAGATCCCCCTCGGCCGGGAGGAGGACCTCGTCCCGGCCCGAGCGTTCCGGCCGGGCCGGAAGGAGGGGGAGGAGGAGGGCTCCCTCGGGAAGGGCCGTATCGAGGTGGGCCCGAAGAAGGGTGTCGAGGGCGCGGAACCCGGGCTCGGGGTCGGAATGCCGGTAGACCGGGATCCGGTCGGCTCCCCCCTCCATCGTGAAGGTCGCGAGTGCGCCAGCCAGTCGGGCCAGCTCGTGAAAGAGGGCTTCGGGGTGAAGGGGGCTCCGCGCCGAAAGGGGGCGAAGGGCACCCAGGGAGGCATGGAGGGCATGGGCGAGCCAGAGGGAGGCCGTGGCATCTCCCTCTCCGGCCACCCCGCCCCGGGCCCGATCGGCCCGGAGCCCGGCGGCCCGGGCTTCGAGCTGCTCGAGAAGCCGCTCCAGGAGGGCGGAAAGGTAGGGGACGGCCGCCACATCAAGGGCCGGGGGGACGAAGCTCCGGTCCTCCACGAACCGCCCCGAGGGGTCCCTCCGGAGTCGGGCCACCGGGAGGGTCACGAGCCCCGGATCGGGCGCTTCTTCTCCCATGAGGAGGAGATGAAAGCGGGGAAGGGCCACGGGGAGGGAAGCCGCCCCGGCCACCCCGGTCTCGTCCACGCGGAGGAACTCTCCCTCCCGGTAGCGGAAGGGCTCGGGCCCGCCACCCGGAGTGCCGTCCCGACCCTCCACATTCCCCCGGTCCCGCCGGTAGGCCGGGAGCGCGAGGTGGAGGAGGTGCTCCACCCGGGTGGGAGAGGCCAGGTCGCCGAGGGGGAGGGGCTCGGGGAGAGGATGAGCCTGCGAGGCAGAGGAGAGGTCGAAGGGGCTCCCGTCGGGGAGGACCCCGCGGGCCTGGAGGAGCGCCGCCGATCCGTTGGCCAGGGCCTCCTCGTCGAGACGCACCTCGAGCCACCCCCATCCCGACGGGGCAAGCTGACGGAGGGCGAAGGTGGCGAGTTCCTCGAAGTAGCGCCCCTGGGCCTGAAAGTGATGCTGGGAGAGGTGCATCCCTTCGCGCCAGACGATGGGCGGCTCGAGCATGACGGAAGACCTTGCGAAGGGTGGAGGGGGTGAACGATGCTGCCAGCCCGGGGCTGGAGGCGCCCGGCCCGGCGTCCGGCCCGGCGCCCCTCGGCCCCTTCCGGGAAGGCCTCGGACAGGGCCGGGTGGACCGCCCGGCGATTGCCCGCACGGGGGGGCCTTCGTACCATTCGGCCCCACCCGTCCTGCCCCGGAATCTGCCAGTTCGCCCCATGATAAGGGATCCGCGAAGATGAGGCGAGAAGAGTTCGATCGGCGTTACCAGTTGATCCGCCTTGCCAGCGACGGTCCGGTTCGGACCTGGCACGCCTTCGCGGCGCGGGGAACGGTGGTCATGGTCCACGAGGTGGCCCCGGAGGCCGAGGCCGAGGCCTCCGAACTCGTGGCCCTCATGGCCCGGCTCCCTGCAGGCGAGCGAGAGCGGATCCTCGACATCCACGAGGTGGAGGGGGTCGCCATGATCGTGACCCGCTTCCTCATGGACCACGCCTCCCTCCGGAGCTGGCTCGAGGCGGAGGCGGGCGGGGAGGCAGGGCCCACGTCTCCCCCGGGGGCCGCGACCGCGGCCGGGTCGGACGCAGGGACCGCGCCCTCACCGGTAGACGAGGAGGCCGACACGGCCGAGTTCCCTGCCCCCGACGCGTACCCTTCCCCCGAGGAGACCGGGGCCTTCACCCGGGTCTTCCGCCTCTCCTCCCTTCCGGACCCTGCGGCGGAGGCGGCGCCCTCCCCTCGCGAGGACCTGGTGGACGCGCCGCCCCCTCCCGAGTCGGACGCTCCGGGAGAATTCACCCGGATGTTTCGGGCGGTGGCCCGGCCCGCGGAGGGAGACGCGGGTGCCGAAGGCCCGGGTGCGGGCAGCGCGGGTGCCGCAGGCCACGGTACGGGAGACGCGGGTGCCGAACGCGCCGATCCTCCCGGTGAGTTCACCCGGATGTTCCGGGCTGCGGTCCCGCCCCAGGCCCCTCCGCCCTCTGCAGACCCGCCCCCGCCCCCCCTCCCTCCCCTGACGCCCTCCGCCCCGCCTCCGGCGCCCGCGTCCTCTCCGAAGGCCCACGACGCGGGTCCGAGCCATCCCCCGCCGGGGGAAGGCCCGGGTGAGTTCACCCGGATGTTCGCCCTCCCCCAGCTTCCCGACGAGGGTGCCGGGCCCCGGCGGGAACCGCCCCCCGGGGGGGCGACCGGGGGGAATGAAGACGACGATGCCTACCTCGGCCGGCTGGCCGGGGGCGGGGCCGCGGGGCGCCCGCCGCTGGGTTCGTCCGGACCTCCCCCTGCGTCTCCCACACCAGGCGCCCCCTCGTCGCCCGCCTCCTCGAAGGAGCCGGAGCTTCCGGGTTCCGCTCCGCTCGGAGCGGGAGGGGAGGGTCTCCCCGACTGGGTCACGGCCCCGCCGGCAACGGCGCCCCCTCCGCCGCCGGGGGGGCCCGCAGGAGGTGCGCCTCCGCCCGCCTCCCCTCCGGGAGACTACACCCGGGTCGTGCGCGCCGCCGACCGTCCCGCATCGGCCGAACCGAACCCCGTCGCGCCCCCGCCAGGAACCGCGCCTCCGCCAGCATCCGGCCCGGGAGGGACGGGGGGAGGGGGAGGTCGAGGCGGCGAGGGCGGAGGACCTGCCCCGCGAACCCTCGTGCTCGGGCTCGTGGGTGTCGTGATCCTCGCCCTGATCCTGGTGGCGGCGGTCCTCCTCCTCGGGCGCGAGGCTCCTCCCGGCGAGGGCGAGCCCGGGGCGGCCCCGGTCGAAAGCCCGGAAACCTCGATTCGAGAGGAGGCGGGACCGATCGTCAGGGAACCGGGGTGAGGAGGAAGACGAGCTCCACCCGGTGTGCCGCGAGCTCCACGGGGATGTAGGCGGCCGCATTCCGGGCCACCCGAACGGCATCCCAGGGCCCCCCGGCCGTGTCGAGACGGAAGTACTGCAGGTCGAGGCGGACGGGGAGGGAGGAGGGAGGTCGGAACTCATGCACGAGGACGGCCCCCGGAAGCGCCTGCCGCACGAGCTGCCTCACCTGGTCTCCCGACCCCAGCTTGACCAGAAGGGGAACCCGTCGAGCCACCTCCTCGGGGGGGAGAGCTGCCCCCACCGCCAGGTAGACCGCATGGGCCCGCTGCAGGAGGTCGTCCTCCAGGGAGGCGCCCCGAATGGACGGTTCCACTTCCACCAGGGGAACCGTCCGATGGTTGAGCGGAACCACCGTTTCGAGGAGTTCTCGCAGGAGGTCATCGAGGGTCCGGAAGCCCTCTCCCGGTGCGGCATGGTCGTACGCGGGAAAGCGCGCAGGATCCACCCGGGTCGAGAAGGTGGAGAGGGCGCCTGCGAGCTCCGCGAGGGCCCGATGGAGTTCGGCTGGGTGGACTCCGTTTCCCTCCAGCGCCTGACGAAGCCCGGGGAGATGGGTGTTCAGCGTGTAGAGCAGCCAGAAGTTGGCCAGATCGGACACCCCGAACTCCGCGAGACCCTGGCCCCGCTCCCGCCGAGCCCCGGAGAGGCCGGAGGCCCGGGCGATGATCCGCTCCACCAGCCCGTGGAGGCGCGCCTGCAGGGTGGGTGCAGCCGCAATCCGGAGAAGGGGGGGGAGAAAGTCGGGGTCGAGCCGGTAGCCTCCCCCCTCCCGACGCCGGACCCTGGCCACGGGGAGGAGTGCGTGACCTTCCACTCCGTCGGTTTCGGCAAGGAGGCGAAGGTTGCTCCGGGCCACCTGGAGGGGGCGTTCCTGGAGGCCGGTGTTCTCGTCGCGACGGAGCACGACCTCGGCCCGGAACCGGGTCCCCACACCCCCCTCCTCGAAGGAGACCTGCCGGGCCCCGGGAAGGGCCTCGGGCACCGCCAGGTGCACGACGAGCGACTCCCGGTCGGGGCCCCAGCGGGGGTCGAGGGGGAGGGGGGGCGGGGCCCCATCGGTCTCGGGGAAGGAAAAGGGGAGCAGATCCGGAAAGAAGCCCTCCCCGCGCACGAGCCGGAAGGTCCCCTCGACAAGGGCCTCGTCATCCACCTCCAGCGCCCCGAACCCCCAGGGGTAGGGATGCACGGCCCGAACGCCCTGGGCGAGGCGTTCCTCGTGGAAGCGGTCCTGCGCCTGGAGCTGCTGCTGGCTCAGCATCTGGCCTCGGGACCAGAGCGGCTTGGGAGAGGACATGACCGCCGGGTGTGGAGAGGAAGACGGAGGTGGACCGGTGGGAAGGTCGGGAGCCGCTCCCCCCGGGGCAAGGGCCGGAGACAGAGCGGTCCCCCTGCGTCGGCCACCTTCCTTCGGAGAGGGAAGGAAGCGGGGTGCAACAATGTCGCGAAGGGCCTCCAGCCATTTGACATCGGTCCTTCGCGCGCGTACTCTGCCGGCTCCCCGGACGACCCCCGCCCGGACGGCCCTTCCCCCTCGGAAGGCCGTCCGGCACGGGTCCGTCGACCACCCCCCCCTCGCTCCGTGCGGACCACCATCGCCGCGCGGCGACGGACGACCTCCAGGGAGGCAACCGATGGCGGAAAGTGTAAACCGGAAACTGGAGCGCGTGCGAGCCCCGCGCGTCCAGATCAGCTATGACGTGGAAACGGGCGGTGCGATCGAGATGAAGGAGCTCCCCTTCGTGATGGGGGTGCTGGGTGATTTCTCGGGGCAGCCCAGGGAGCCCCTTCCCCGTCTGAAGGACCGGAAATTCGTCGAGATCACCCCCGACAACTTCGACGAGGCCCTGAAGAAGATGAGCCCCCACCTGGCCTTCACGGTGGAGAACGTCCTCACCGACGATCCGGAGGCCGGGAAGCTCGCGGTGGACCTGGACTTCGAGAGCCTCGACGACTTCTCGCCGGACCGGGTGGCCCAGCAGGTCCCGGCGCTGAAGAAGCTCCTGGAACTCCGCCAGAACCTGGCCGACCTCCGTGGCTCGCTCCAGGGGAACGAGAAGCTCGACGAGATTCTGCAGGCCACCCTTTCGGACCAGGAGAAGCTCGAGAAGCTGAAGGGAGAGCTCGGTTCGAACGACGACGGAGGACAGGATGGCTGAGGCAAGGGAGCAGAGCGAAGCCCAGGCAGGCGAGGTCCAGGAGCTGGGGCTCCTCGATCAGATCGTCGAGAGCGGCCGGTTCGGCGATGCCGGCCCGGCGCGGGATCGGGGCGTGGGGATCGTCAAGCGGTTCCTGAGCGAGGTGCTGGAGGGAGAGATGGCCATCTCCCACGACACCGAGTCCATGATCAACGCCCGGATCGCCCAGATCGACCACCTCCTCTCGATCCAGACGAACCGCATCCTCCATCACCCCGAGTTCCAGAAGCTCGAGGCGTCGTGGCGGGGGCTTCGCTACCTCCTCAACAACTCCGAGACGGGCACGAACCTGAAGATCAAGGTGCTGAACGTCTCCAAGCAGGAGCTCCTGAAGGACCTGCAGCGGGCACCCGAGTTCGACCAGAGCGCCCTCTTCAAGAAGGTGTACGAGGAGGAGTTCGGCGTCTTCGGGGGCTCCCCCTTCGGCGCGATTCTCGGCGACTACGAGTTCGGCAGGAGCGGACAGGACATCGAACTCCTGGAGAAGGTGTCGCAGGTGGCCGCCGCCTCCCACGCGCCCTTCCTCTCGGGGGTCTCGGCCCAGATGTTCAACCTCGAGAGCTACGAGCAGCTCGATCAGCCGCGAGACCTGGCCAAGGTCTTCGACACCACCGAGTACGCCGCGTGGAAGTCCTTCCGCGACTCGGAAGACTCCCGCTACGTGGGCCTCGCCGGTCCCCGCATGCTCCTCCGCGCCCCCTACGGCCCGAACGATGTCCCGGTGGAGGCCTTCAACTACGACGAGAAGATGACGGGGCGGGACCACGACCAGTACCTCTGGGGGAACGCGGCCTGGGCCCTGGGGGCCCGGATCACCCAGTCCTTCGCGAAACACGGGTGGTGCGCCACGATCCGGGGAGTGGAGAGCGGAGGGCTCGTCGAGGGCCTTCCGGTGCACAACTTCCGGACGGAAGGGGGCGACCTCTCCCTGAAGTGCCCCACCGAGACGGCGGTCACGGACCGCCGCGAGAAGGAAATGGCCGACCTGGGCTTCATCCCCCTCGTGCACCAGAAGGGCACGAACAAGGCGGCCTTCTTCAGCGTCCAGTCGTGCCAGAAGCCCAAGGTGTACGACAAGGATGCGGCCACGGCCAATGCCCGGATCTCGGCCCAGCTCCCGTACATCTTTGCCGTATCGCGCTTCGCCCATTACCTGAAGGCGATGATGCGCGACAAGATCGGAGGATACACCTCGAGGGGAGAGGCGGAGCGCTTCCTGAACGAGTGGATCTCGAACTACGTGGTCTCCAACGAGAGTGCGGGGCCCACGATCAAGGCCCAGAAGCCGCTCCGGGAGGCCCGCGTCGAGGTGGTGGACGTGCCCGGAAAGCCCGGCGCCTACCGGGCGGTGGCCTTCCTCCGGCCCCACTTCCAGCTCGACGAACTCACGATGTCCATGCGCCTCGTGGCCGACCTTCCTGCCCCGGCGGCATGATCCTGGCTCGTCGCTTCCGCGGAGGCGATGGAGGCTCCACCCCGTGGGCCGGCACGCGGCCGGTCCGTCCCTGAATCCACCCCAAGAAAAGGAAGTCAGCCATGGCGATGGACATTTTTCTCAAGATCGACGGTATCGACGGCGAGTCGGCGGACCGCACCCACAAGGACTCCATCGACGTGCTGGCCTGGAGCTGGGGTGCGAGCCAGTCCGGCACCATGCATGCCGGTGGTGGCGGGGGTGCGGGAAAGGTGAATGTGCAGGACCTTTCCGTCACGAAGTACGTCGACCGGTCCTCCCCGGATCTCATCCTGGCCTGCTGCAACGGAAAGCACTTCACCAAGGCCACGGTCACCATGCGGAAGGCCGGCGAGAATCCCGTCGAGTACCTCAAGATCCACATGGAAGACCTTCTCATCTCGTCGGTGAGCACGGGGGGCTCGGGCGGCGAGGACCGGCTGACGGAAAACATTTCCCTGAACTTTGCCAAGATCAAGGTCGAATACACCGAGCAGGACGCGAAGGGAGGGCCGGGCAAGCAGTACAACATGGGGTTCGACATTCGCCAGAACGTGAAGCTCTGACCCCGGGGAGCCGACCGTGTCCACCCCTCAGCAGCTCTTCCAGGCCGGTCGGCTCGACGAGGCCGTGGCGTCGCTCGGGTCGGTCCTCCGGACCGATCCGGGCGATGCCCGGGCCCGGACCTTTCTCTTCGAGCTTCTCCTCTTCTCGGGCGCCCTGGACCGTGCCGAGAAGCAGCTCGACATTCTGGCCGACCAGAGCCCGGAGGCCGGAATGGGGGCCCTCCTCTACCGGAGTGCCCTGCATGGGGAACGGGAGCGTCAGGGAATGTTCCGCTCCGGGGCCTTCCCCACCTCCCCCGCCCCCCCCGTGTCGGGGACCCTGAACGGGGAGCGCTTCGCCTCGATCCAGGACCCGGACCCGAGGATCGGGGCCCGCCTCGAGATCATCGCCGCAGGCCAGTACACCTGGGTCCCCCTGGCCCACATCGCCGAACTGGCCGTGGAGCCCCCCACCCAGCTCCGGGACCTCTTCTGGGCCCGGGCCCGGATCAAGGCCGGTCCCCGCATGCGGGACTTCGAATTCGGCGAGGTGGTGGCGCCGGCCCTCGCCCCCCTCACGGCGGATCACCCGGACGATGCCGTGCGCCTCGGCCGCGAGGTGGACTGGGTGCCCCTCGAGGGAGGGAAGGAGGCCCCGGTGGGCCCCAAGCTCCTCGAGGTGGACGGCGAGCTGATCCCCCTCCTGGAGATCCGGGAACTCCTCGTCGACCCACCGGGCGAAACCCCTCCTTCCTGACCTTCCCCCACGGCACCCCATGGCGCTGGAGCTGGAGACCCTTCTCGACCCCATCCCCGGCAACGATCCCGGGGGAGCGGAGGTCCGCTACGAGCCCGTCTTCCTCAAGCTGAAGGAGGCCCGCACCGAGGAGGAGGACCTCCCCACGGGGGACTGGTCCCGGGACCGGAAGGAGGCAGACTGGGGCGAGGCCATCAAGCTCGCCTCCACGATTCTCCGGGAACACGCCAAGGATCTGCAGACGGCGGTATGGCTCGCCGAGGCCCTCCTCCGGAAGGAGGGTCCCGGGGGGCTGGCCCAGGGGCTGCGCGCGCTCGCACGCCTCGTGGACGAGCACTGGGACCACCTCCACCCGCGGATCGAGGACCCGGACGATGTGGAATTCCGGGCCTCACCGCTGGACTGGCTGGGAAGCTACCTGGTGCCTGCCGTCCGCCTCCTTCCCGTGGATGGTGAGGGGCACACCCTCACCGATCGGCGGGCAGCCCGCGAGGTGGGGTACGAAGCCGACCTCACCGGAATGGACTCGAGGGAGGCCCGAAACGCAAAGCTGGCAGAGGGAAAGCCGGCGCCGGAATCCCTCGATTCGGCCTTCGAGCAGACCCCGAAGGCGTGGTACCGGGCCTCGGCCGAAGCGCTGGAGGAGACCCTCGCCGCCCTGGCCGAGCTCGAACGGGTCTCCGACGAACGCTTCGGCGCCGACGCCCCCCGGCTCTCCCCCCTTCGGGACGCCCTGGACGAAGTGCGCCGCGACCTCGTTGCATCCCTCCAGAGGAAGCTCGAGAAGGACCCGGACCCGGTGGAGCCCGAACCCCTCCCGGAGTTCTCCGTGGAAGGGGCGGAAGAGGGGGTGGCGGAGGGCGCGGGCGCGGCGGGGGCTCCGATCCCGGGAGGGGCATCGCACCCCCTCGGACCGGGCGAAGTGCCTGGTGCGGGAGCGGGGGTCGCCCCCGGTGCGGCACCCGCCCCCGGGTCGCGGGAGGAAGCCGAAGCCCGGGTGGGCGCCGCCGCCCGCTTTCTCCGCAGACAGGACCCCACGGACCCTGCCCCCTATCTCCTCCTCCGGGGCTTCCGGTGGGGCGAGCTGCGGAAGGATCCCGAGCGGGTGGACCCGCGCCTCCTGGCGCCTCCCCCCACCGACCTCCGGACCCGTCTCCGCACCCTTCTCCTGGACGGCGCCTGGGCGCCCCTCCTGGAGGGCGCGGAAGAGGTCATGGCCACCCCGTACGGCCGCGGATGGCTCGATCTCCAGCGCTACGTCCTCGAGGCATGCGAGGGGCTGGGGTCGCCCTACGACCCCGTGGCCCGTGCGGTGCGGGGCGCCCTGGGGGAGCTTCTGCGGGACCTTCCGGGCCTGGTGGACCAGACCCTTCTCGACGACACCCCCACCGCGAACGCCGAGACCCGGGCATGGCTCGTCTCCAGCGGGCTCCTGGGGACCGGAGAGGAAGGCGGGGCTGCCACTCCCTCCCTCCCCCTGCGGGGCGGGAGAGACCCCTGGACCCTGGCCCGGCAACGGATGGAGGCCGGAAAGCCCGAAGAGGCCGTGCAGCTCCTCGTGGCCCGGGCCGAGCAGGAGCGGAGCGCCCGGGACCGCTTCCTCCGCCGCACCCAGGCCGCCTCCATCATGGTGGAAATGGGACGAGCCCCCGTGGCCCGTCCCATTCTGGAGGAGCTGGCACGGGAAATCGAGGAGCACACCCTCGAGACGTACGAGGCGGGAGAAACGGTGGCCGAGCCCCTAAGCCTCCTCTACCGGGCCCTTCTCCAGATGGGAGAATCGGGGCACCAGGTCGAGGAGCTGTACCTTCGCATCTGCCGGCTCGACCCCATGGGCGCGATTCGCCTCCCCCGACCGGACGACGCATGAGCGCCTCCACGCGGAAGGCCTCGGCACGGGCCTCGGTCCTGGACCGCCTCCTGGAGGGCGGTCCGGGCAGTGGCCCGGGTACGCAGGAGGATCCGGGGACCTCGGTGGAGGCCCGGAAGCTCGCCGTGCAGCGCGACCTGGAGTGGCTCCTGAACACCCGCAGGACCCCCTCCCCCGCCCCGGCCATCCACGAGGAACTCCAGAACTCGGTCTACCACTACGGCCTCCCCGACCTGACCTCGCGAAGCGCCGACGACCCGGAGGTCCGGCTCGAGCTCGTCCGCGACGTGGAAGCCACGATCCGCCACTTCGAGCCCCGTCTCGCCCAGGTCCGGGTCGTGGCGGTGCCTCCCCCGGGGGAGGGGAAGGGGACGGATAGCCGGATCCGGTTCCGGATCGAGGCCCTCCTCCGCCTGGACCCGGCCCCCATCCGCGTCCAGTTCGATACCCGTTACGAGGTGTCGAGCAGCCTCTTCCATGTGGACGTTCCCGATGAGGAGGGGTGACGGCCGTGCGCGATGACCTCCTTCACCAGTACGAGCGGGAGCTTCAGTGGCTCCGGCGGACCGGGGCCGAGTTCGCCCGCCGGCATCCCAAGGTGGCCGGGCGCCTCGAGCTCGAGCCCTCCAAGTGTGACGATCCCCATGTGGAGCGCCTCCTGGAGGGCTTCGCCTTCCTGGCGGCCCGGATCCACCTCCGCATGGACGAGGCTCTCCCGGAGTTCAGCCAGGCCCTTCTCGAAACCGTCTACCCCCACTTTGCCCGTCCCCTCCCCTCCCATACGGTGGTCCAGTTCGCCCTGGACCGGGAGCAGGGCACGCTCACCTCGGGGTACCCCATTCCCCGGGGTCGCATGCTCGAGTCCCGCCCCGTCGAGGGCACCCCCTGCCGATTCCGGACCGCCTACGACACGACCCTCTGGCCGCTGGAGATCACCGACACGCGGTGGCGCTCCCCGCACGAGCTCTCGCCCCCGGTACGCGCCCCCGAGGCCGCCGGAGTGATTCGCGTGGAGGTGGGCCTCTTTCCCGACACTCCGCCGGAGGAGCTGGAAGTGGACCGCCTCCGCTTCTTCCTCGACGCCGAGCCGGGGCTGGCCGCGATCCTGTACGAGGCCCTCCTCAACCACACGACCCGGATCCTCGTGCGGGAGGTGGGGACCGAGGCGGGGATCGAGCTCCCGCCCTCGGCCCTGATCCCCGTGGGGTTCGAGCGCGACGAGGGGCTCCTCCCCCATCCCCCCCGGGCCTTCGTCGGGTGGCGCCTTCTCTCGGAATACTTCGCCTTCCCCGAGAAATTCAACTTCGTGGAGCTCTCCGGACTGGAGGGCCTCGGGAAGCGCCTCCAGGGCGACCGCTTCGAGATCCTCTTCTTCGTTGGCCCCATGGAGCGCGCCGAGTGGCGGGGGGTCCTCGAAGCGGGGCTTCGGCCCGAGACCCTCCAGCTGGGATGCACCCCGGCGGTGAACCTCTTTCCCCTTACCGCCGAACCCATTCTCCTGGATCAGTCCCGGCACGAGTACCTCCTCGTACCCGACGTGCGCCGCCGCGACCAGGTCGGAGTCTTCTCGGTGGACGAGGTGGTGATTGCCACCTCGGGCCGGGCCGACCCGGTCCCGGTCCGCCCCCTCCATGGGCTCGACCATGGCGTGGGGCGCGACCGGGGGTTCGGTCCGGACGACGCCGGCCTCTACTGGCAGGCCACGCGGAGGCCTTCCGGGTGGCGCCCCGATGAAGGGCTCGAGGTGCACCTCCGTTTCGTGGATCGAGGCGGAGCGCTCCGCGACCCCACGGGCGATGCGGCCACGATTCGCATCACGGCGCACAATGGCCTCCTCCCCTCCCGCCTCCCCTTCGGTGGAGGGGAGGGCGACTTCGTCCTGGAAGGGGGTGGGCCCGTCCGGCGGGTGCGGGCACTGCGCAAACCCACGCCCCTCGTGGAGCCTCCCCTGGGGACCCCGCAGATGTGGCGCCTGGTGGGCCAGCTCTCCCTGAACTACACCTCCCTGGTGGAGGGGGGGGTGGAGGCGCTCCGCGAGCTGCTCCGGATCCACGCCCCTGCCCGCCCGGGCGAGGCCGAGCGCCAGATCGAGGGGATCCTCTCCATTGCGGGGAGCCCCACCCATGCCCGGATCCGGGGCCCCCACGGCCTCGCCTTCGTCCGGGGGAACGCCGTGGAGATCGAATTCGACGAGGAGCACTTCGCCGGTGCCGGGGCCTACCTCCTGGCCTCGGTCCTGGAACGGGTGCTGGCCCTCTCCGTCTCGATCCATTCCTTCTGCCAGGTCACCGCACGGTCCCGCCAGCGGCGGGAGCCCCTCAGGCGGTGGCCCCCGAGGGCCGGATGGAAGACCCTCGTCTGACCCCCCCGGCCCCCTCCCCGGCATCCGACCGAGCCCCCGGGGCGGAGCCCGCCGGCGAGCGCGCCCCGGCGCTCCCCCCGGCAC
The DNA here is from genome assembly GCA_050485885.1 of Gemmatimonadales bacterium. GTDB lineage: Bacteria > Gemmatimonadota > Gemmatimonadetes > Longimicrobiales > Gaopeijiaceae > SKNW01. Next base: position 75,508 of record JBJHCG010000016.1, read on the forward strand.
TCCGGGCCGCCCTTGCCGAGGACGGCCCCGCCTTCGCCTTCGAGCAGGCCGTCCGGCTCCTCGAGCGGGGTCGGGGCGGACGGGCTCCCGTGGGAGGCTTCATCGACCCCACCGAGGAGGCCATCCGCTTCACCGTTCCCCCCTCCCTGGCCTCCCCCCCGGGTGCCATTCGGGCCCTCCATCCCCCTCCGGACGAGGCGGAGGGAGGGGCGCCGGGAAGGTCGGCGGAGCCCACCGCTCCCTGGTCCATGGCCGTCTCCCACTTCGGCCTTGTGGGCCCCGCCGGGGTCCTCCCCCGGGAGTACACGAGCCTGGCCGCAAACCGGATGCGCGCGCGGGACCGGGCCCTCGCCGACTTCCTCGATCTCTTCCAGCACCGTGCCATCGCCCTCCTCTACCGGGCCTGGCGCAAGGGGCGAATCGATGTGCAGCAGGAAGCCGGGGAGGCCGATCTCCTGGGCGCGCGCCTCCTGGACCTGGCCGGCTACCACCCCGGGGTGGCCCGGGAGGCCTCCGGTCCCTCCGAGGCCGAGGTGGCCACCTACGCCGGGCTTCTGGGCGCCCAGCCCCGCAGTGCCGCCGCCCTGGAGCAGTGGCTCGAGGGGATCTTCCAGGTCCCGGTCCGGGTGGAGCCCTTTGCCGGGGCCTGGTATCCCATTGCCGAGGGGGAGCGAAGCCACCTCGACGCCGACGACCACACCACCCTCCTCGGCGAAGGGGCCGTCCTGGGCGATGAGCTCTGGGATGCCCAGGCCCGGGTCCGCATCCGGATCGGTCCCCTCTCCCTCGAACGCTACCGCGACTTCCTCCCCGGGGGAGAGGCCCATGGCCGACTGGGCGCCCTCACCCGATTCTTCAGCCACGACCAGGTGGACTTCGAGCTCCAGCTCGTCCTCGAGGGGGAGGCCCTCCCCTCCCCCACCCTCCACGAGGCCCCGGACGCGCCCCTCCGCCTGGGGTGGGAGACCTGGCTCCCCTCCGCCTCGCCCCGCGCCCTGGTGGACGACACCCTCCTCGCCCTCTGACCGACAGGATCCCCCGCTCCATGAACGTGAACCTCAAGTCTCTCATCGGGAAGCTCAACGACCGGTCGCGCGGGGCCCTCGAGGCCGCCGCCGGCCTCTGCCTCTCGCGTACCCACTACGATGTGGAAATCGAGCACTTCCTCCTGAAGGCCATGGATGCCACCGATGGCGACCTCTCGAGGATCCTGCACCACTACGGGGTGGACCGCTCCCGCTTTGCCGCCGACCTCTCGGCCAGCCTCGACCGCCTCAAGTCGGGGAACGCCCGCACCCCGACCCTGAGCCCCACCCTGGTCCGGATGCTCACCACCGCCTGGACCCTGGGCTCCCTGGACCATGGCGCGAACCGGATCCGTACCGGGCACGCGGCGCTGGCCCTGGCCACCGACCCGGAACTCCGCCGGCTCGTCGTGGGGGTGAGCGGGAGCTGGGATCGGGTGGGAGCCGACGATCTGAAGGCCCACTTCGCCACGATCGTGGCGGACTCCTCCGAGGCCCGGGGGGCCGGGGCCGGAGGGGCGGCCGCGGGGGCGCCCGGCGAGGGGTCGCCCGGAGCCGGAGGGGAGAAGGGCGCCGGGGGCCCCACCCCCAACCTCGACCAGTACACGGTGGACCTCACGGGCCGGGCGAAATCCGGCGCCCTGGACCCGGTCCTCGGCCGCGACGCCGAGATCCGGCAGGTGGTGGACATCCTCATGCGCCGCCGGCAGAACAACCCCATCCTCGTGGGGGAGGCCGGGGTGGGAAAGACGGCCGTCATCGAGGGTTTCGCCCAGCGGGTCGTGGCGGGCGACGTGCCCGAACCCCTCCGGAACGTCTCCATTCGGGCGCTGGACCTGGCCCTCCTCCAGGCCGGAGCCGGAGTCAAGGGCGAATTCGAGAACCGGCTGAAGGGGCTCATCGAAGAGGTGAAGAATGCCGAGACGCCCATCATCCTCTTCATTGACGAGGCCCACACCATGATCGGGGCCGGGGGCACCGCCGGGCAGGGCGACGCAGCCAATCTCCTCAAGCCGGCGCTGGCCCGGGGCGAGCTCCGGACCCTGGCCGCCACCACCTGGTCCGAGTACAAGAAGTACTTCGAGAAGGACCCGGCCCTGGCCCGGCGCTTCCAGCTCGTGAAGGTGGAGGAGCCCTCCGAGGCCACCTGCATGATCATGATGCGGGGGATCGTGGCGAGCCTCGAGCGCCACCATGGGGTACGCATTCTCGACGACGGGGTGGCCGCAGCCGTCTCCCTTTCGGCCCGCTACCTCCCCGACCGCCAGCTCCCCGACAAGGCGGTGAGCGTTCTCGACACCGCCTGCGCCCGCCTCGCCCTGGGGCAGGCCGCCACCCCGGCGCCCATGGAAGACGCGGCCCGCACCCTCGATGACCTGGCCGTGCAGGAGCGCGTCCTCCTTCGCGAGGTGGCCACCGGATCGGACCACGCCGAGCGCCTCGAGGAGATCCGCACCCGCCGCGCCGACACCGCATCCCGCCTCGAGACCCTCCGGGAGCGATGGGAGAAGGAGCGGGAGCTCGTCATGGAGGCCCGGGAGATCCGGGGGAAGATCGAGCATCTCCTTGATGCGGAGGCCTCCGGTTCCCCGCCGTCCGCAGGGGCGGCCGGCGCCGCGGGGGCCGACGCGGGCACGGAGCGTGGTCCCGCAGACGAGGCCGCCCCCGCCTCCGGCGCCGACGGGGCGGGAGGGGCGACCGGATCCGGAGACGCCGGCCCCGCGGACGAGGCCGCCGCCGCCAGTGCCGCCCGAGCCTCCGGGACCGCCGGTGCCAGTGCCGCCCGAGCCTCCGGGACGGGAGGGGCCTCCGGAAACGCCGGCTCCGCCACCGAGGCCGACGATGCCGAGGCCCTCCGGGCGCGCCTCCGGGCCCTCACCGACGAACTCGCGGCCCTCCAGGGGGAATCCCCCCTCGTGCCTGTCACCGTCGATGCCGAACTCGTGGGGCAGGTCATTTCCGGGTGGACCGGGATCCCGGTGGGGAAGATGCTCCGGGACGACCTCTCCACCGCCCTCGAACTCGAGTCCCTCCTGCAGCGTCGCATCATCGGGCAGGACCACGCCATGGAGATCATCGCCCACCGGGTGCGCACCTCCCGGGCCGGGATCGACGATCCGGTGAAGCCCGTGGGCGTCTTCCTCCTCGTGGGCCCCTCGGGCGTGGGGAAGACGGAGACGGCGCTGGCCCTCTCCGACCTCCTGTACGGGGGCGAGCACAACGTCATCACGATCAACATGTCGGAGTTCCAGGAGGCCCACACCGTCTCGAGCCTCAAGGGGTCGCCCCCGGGGTACGTGGGGTACGGCGAGGGGGGGGTGCTCACCGAGGCGGTGCGGCGGCGCCCCTACTCGGTGGTCCTCCTCGACGAGATCGAGAAGGCCCACCCCGATGTGCTGGAGCTCTTCTTCCAGGTCTTCGACAAGGGACGGATGGAAGATGGGGAGGGGCGGGAGATCGACTTCCGGAACACCCTCATTCTCCTGACCACGAATGCCGGGACCGACACGATCATGAAGCTCACGGCGGACCCGGAGACCATGCCCGATGCCGAGGGGCTCGCGAAGATGCTCAAGCCCGAGCTTGATGCCACCTTCAAGCCCGCCTTCCTGGGGCGCACCGTGATCATTCCCTACTTCCCGGTGCGCGACGACGTGCTTCGCCAGATCATCCGCCTCAAGCTCGGCAAGGTGGAGCGCCGCCTGGCCGAGACCCGGAAGGTCCGGCTCGAGGTGGACGACGCCGTGGTGGAGGCCATCCTCGCCCGCTGCACGGAGGTGGAGAGCGGGGCCCGGAACGTGGACAACATCCTCACGAACACGGCCCTTCCCGCCATTTCCCAGGTCATTCTCCGCTCCCTGGTGGACGGGCTGCATCCCGGACGGATCCGGGTGCAGGTGGCCGAAACCGGCGACTTCACGTACGAGGTGGCCGAAGCCTGAACACCGGGGGCGCGGGGGTCCTCCCCGCGCCCCCGGGGCCCGAGGCCGATGGCCTGCGGCGCCCCTTCCTGACCCCCCAGCCGGAACGGGACCCATGCCGGACGAGTTCCAGGTACTCCGCGAAATGCGCCTCTCCACCCGCCAGGGGGAGGATCTCTTCCATGTGGAGGGGTTCCTTGCCCGGGAAGAGATTTCCCGCCCCTTCCTCTGGACCGTGGACGTGGTCTCCGACGACCGGGAGGTGGACCTCGAGAACCTGCTCCGGGACCCCGTCCTTCTGACCCTGGTCATGAGCGATGACGAGAAGCTTTTCCTCCACGGGAGGGTCCGTCGCGCCCGCCAGACGGGGGTGGAGGAAACGCACGGAAGCTACCAGCTCGAGATCGTCCCCACCCTCTGGTTCGCATCGCTCACCCGCAATGTCCGCATCTTCCAGGATCAGACCCTGAAGGACATCCTCACCGCCGTCCTCCAGGGCGCCGGAGTCGCGGACTTCCGCTTCGAGCTGGGGGAGGAGGGCCCCACCCGGGAGTTCTGCGTCCAGTATCGGGAGTCGGACCTGGACTTCATTTCGCGGCTGGCCGAGGAGTCCGGCGTCCACTACTTCTTCGAGCACACCTCCGACAAGCACACCCTCGTCTTCTCGGACCGGATCCGGCTCTCGCCGGGCTCCCCCGTCGGACCGTTCGTGGTCCGACCACGGGATGCCCACGCGGCCCGGGGGCTCCACGAGCTCTCCCTGGACCATGGGGTCCACCCCGGGTCCATGGAGCTCCGGGACTACGACTTCCTCCAGGCCCCCACCCCCCTTCGAGCCTCCGCCTCGGGCCAGGGCCCGGAGGCGGTGGTGGATTTCCACCCCGGGCGCTTCCGTTCGGGGAGCGAGGGGGAGCGATGGGCCCGGATCGACCTGGAGCGGGAGGAGGGGACGGCCCCGCGTCTCATGGCCACGGGGTCTGCCCTTGACCTGCGAGCGGGCTTCCGGTTCGATGTGGAGGGCCACCCCAACCGGAAGATCAACCGGGGGTTCGTGGCGCTTCGGCTCGAACACCAGGTTTCCGGGTTCAGGCATCGCTCCGCCGGCGACGACGCGGTCCTCTGCCTCACCCACCTGGAGGCCCTCCCGGTGGATGCCCCCTGGCGCCCCCCGCTGCGAACCCCCCGCCCCCGCATTGCCGGGTACCAGACCGCGCGGGTGGTGGGCAAGCCGGGCGAGGAGATCTGGGTGGACAAGTACGGGCGTGTGAAGGTGCGCTTCCACTGGGATCACTGGGCCGACTCCGACGACGAGAACGCCTCCTGCTGGGTACGAGTCTCCACCACCTGGGCCGGAAAGCAGTGGGGAGCCATTCATCTGCCCCGGGTGGGAGAAGAGGTGATCGTCGGATTCCTGGAAGGGGATCCGGACCAGCCCATCATCGTGGGACGCGTCTACAACGATGATCGCCTTCCTCCCTACCCCCTCCCCGACGAGAAGACGAAGAGCGGGGTGCGGTCCCGTTCCTCGAAGAATGGCGATGCCCAGACCTTCAACGAGATCCGCTTCGAGGACCTGAAGGGGAAGGAAGAGATCCACGTTCACGCCGAGCGGAACCACCGCATGGTGGTGGAGAACGACCGCATCGAGCGCATCGGACACGACAGCGACACCGAGGTGAAGAACGACCGCAAGGCCACCATCGGGAAGGACGAGACGCTCACCGTGGGGGAAAACCGCTCGGCCACCGTGGGAGAAAAGGAGACGATCACCGTGGGGAAGGACCGCTCGCGCACCGTGGGCGGGAGCGACGCCCTCACCGTTTCCGACGACCGATCGGCCAAGGTGGGGAAGTCCGCGACCCTCACCGTGGGCCAGGACCGGAAGGTCACGGCAGGCCAGAAGATCACCCTCGAGGCGGGGACGTCTCTCACCCTCAAGGTGGGATCGAGCAAGATCGAGATCACCTCGGCGGGGATCACCCTCAAGGCCACGCAGATCACGATCCAGGGGAAGGCCGCCGTGGAGGCCAAGGCCCCCTCGGTGGAGGTGAAGGGCACGACCATCACCAAGGTGGAGGGTGCAATGACCTCGGTGAAGGGGAGCGCCCTTCTCCAGTTGCAGGGCGGCCTGACCAAGATCAACTGACCCACCTCGCCATCGCCTCCCCATCCACCCACCCGGACCCATGGACCCCCAGACCACCCGACTCTCCGATGGCAGCACCGTCGCCGAGGTCATGAAGCGAGCCGGCCCCCTGGAGGCCGATCTCTCTCCCCTCCTGGCCTCCGCTCCCGATGCCCGGTCCCTGGTGGAGGCCATGGCCGCCGCCGGTCACCTCTCCGAGGCCCTCGCCTTCCTGGCCCATGCCCTCCCCCGCCGCGAGGCCATCTGGTGGGGGTGGCTCGCTGCCCGGGAGGCCGGAGGAGAGACCCCCTCCCCCGAGGTGGCCCGGGTCCTCGAGGCCACCCATGGCTGGATCGCCGATCCCTCCGACCCGAATCGACGCCGTGCCCACGACGCCGCCGAGGCGGAAGGGATGGACTCCCCCGCCTCCCTGGTGGCGCTGGCGGCCTTCTTCAGCGGGGCCTCCCTCGCCCCTCCGGATCAGCCCCCCGTCCCCCCGGCCCGGGAGGCGGGTGCCACGGCTCTGGCTGGGGCCCTCGTCCTGGCCGGAGCCGCGCTCCGCCCCGACGATGCCGATGGCGCCCTCGCCGATCTCGTCCGCAAGGGGGTGGCCGTGGGAGACCGCATCGACCTCTGGACCCCGGGAGCGCCCCGATGAGCCTTCCTGCTGCCCGGATCAGCGACATGCACGTCTGCCCCATGGTCACCCCGGGCGTCCCCCCGGTTCCTCATGTGGGCGGTCCCATTCTCCCCCCCGGATGCCCCACGGTCTTCGTGGGGAACCTACCCGCCGCCCGGGCCTCCGATCTGTGCACCTGCGTGGGTCCGCCGGATGTGATCGCCAAGGGGAGCGCCACCGTCTTCATCGGGGGGCTCCCGGCCGCGCGCATGGGAGACCTCACCGCCCATGGTGGCACGATCGTGGCCGGCATGCCCACCGTTCTCATTGGGGGGTAGATCCCCGTCGGGCACCTCCATCCCCGAGGTCTGACCATTCACCGGCGGGGACCAGGGGGAACAGTCGAAGGCCGAGTCCCCGCTGAAGAAGGCGCAGGCAGAGATCCGGTACTGGACAAAGGTGCCCGGGGAGAAGCCCGTTTCGTCCTCCAGCTGGGTGTCGGAGGTGGAGTCGAGGAAGAACCAGCTTCCGCCATCCACCCGGAACTCGATCTGATAGGAGTAGTCGGCCCCTGACACGGGAGGAAGCGCCGACCAGGAAAGCTGGAAGGGCGCCGTGGGTGCGGGCCGGACGGCCGTGAGCCCCGGAGGCGCCGGCACCACCACGATGGTGGAGTCAAAGGCGTTGGAGGTCTGGAAGGTGTTCTCGGCCCGGGTCTGCAGGGTATACACCCCCGGGGTGGGAACGGCGGCCGCCAGGTCGATGATGGCGGACTGGACGTCGACCGAGGATCCGGAGCCGGGATAGGAGACAAGGCGACTGATCCCCTCCGGCCCCAGCGCGCCCCCGAAGACCCGGAAACGCACATTCCCGGGTACCTCCGCGGGGTTCACGGTGGCCAGGAAGCGCACCGGCACCTGCCCCACGGGGGCCACCGGCTCCACATCCATCCGCTTGGCCAGGAGGGTGACGCTCCCGGAGGGAACGATGACCGTGGCCGAGCCCGAGGCCGGCCCGGCGGTGGCGGTGACCGTGGTGGTCCCGAAGCCGGTGGAGGTCACGACCCCGGTCTGGGGGTGGACCTCGGCCACCTGGGGATCTGCCGACGACCAGGCCACCGGTACCCCGGGTACGGAGGCCCCCGTGGCATCGAGCACGGTGGCCGAGAGCTGACCCGACTGCTCCGGGGGAAGGAAGAGGGTGGAGGGCTGGACGAGAACGGCCACCGGGATCTGTTCCACCGAGACCTGCGCCGCCCCTTCCACCCCGTCGCGCCGGGCGACGACGTCCGCACTTCCCCCGCCCACCGCCATGGCCACCCCCGTCGCGGCATCGACGACGACCACCTGGGGGTTGGTCGAAGACCATGTGACCCCGGCCGGCTCGATCGCCGCACCCGTGGCATCGGAGACCGTGGCCTGGAAGACCACGGTGTCACCCTGGGACAGCTCCACCGAAGCCGGCTCCACCTCGATGCTGGTCGCGACCCGGGGTACCGTCACGACCACCGAGGCCGAAAGGGACCCACTCGTGGCCGTGACGGTGGCCTCCCCGAACCCCACGGCCCGCACCGTCCCGTCGGAGGTGACCTGGACCCGCTGGGGAGCCGACGAGCTCCATCCGACGGGGGCATCGGAGATGACCTCCCCGTTCGCATCGAGGACCCGCACCGTGAGCGGGGCCGTGGCCCCGAGGGCCAGGGTCAGGGCGGTGGGCTCCACCTCGAGGAGAACGGGGCGCCGCGCCACCGTGACCGATGCCGATCCCGTGATCCCGCCCGACGCGACCTGGACCTGGGTCTGCCCGGGTGCCACCCCCGTCACCCTTCCCGCTGCATCGACCGTGGCCACCGCCGGGTCCACCGAGCTCCAGGCCAGGTCTTCGGGGGCGAAGGCGTTCCCCCGGGCATCCCGCACCACGGCCGTGAGGTTCCCCGCCTCTCCCTCGAACAGGGCAAGGGTGGAGGGTGCCACCTCCACCGAGGCCGGGAGCTGGCGAACCTCCACGGGGAGGTCGGCCACGAGGTCCTCGAACACGGCCTCGAGACGCGCCGATCCCGAGGCCAGTGCCGTGGCCAGACCGTCGGCGCTCACCGAGACCACCGTGGGCGCGGTGGAGCGCCAGGTGGCCACCGCGCCCGGTACTGCATCCCCGGTTTCGAAGACCACGGTGGCCTGGACCCTCGCCGTGTCACCCAGCGAGGCGAAGGAGGGGGCCGGGGTATCGATCCGGACCCCGCCGGGCACGACCACGGGGGCCATCTCCACCCCGCCGGGCTCGCCCCTCCGAACCACGGTCTCGCTCGTGGCCGAGAAGAGGAGGGCATTCCCCTCGAGGAGGCGGAGCACGACCCGGATCGCCCGCTCCTCCCCTTCGAGAGGGACTTCGAGCACGATGCGGATGTCCCCGGTGGTGGGAACCTGCACATCGTCCTGGGCGAGGAGTTCATCGGAGTCCCGGTCCCGTACCTCCACCTGGACCCGGTTCACCCGGGCCAGGAGGGGCGCCAGCTCCCCCGAGGTCTCCGCCGCCATCGTGGAGAGGGAGGGGAGGGCGAGGGCCGCGCTCATGGGACCGGGAGCGGCCGGGTGAAAGAAGCCCTCCCCGCAGGAGGCGAGGAGGAGGCAGAGCCCGAGGGCGGCGCCCCGGAGGGAGCGCGCAGCGATCCCGGCCCGAAGCGGACCCCGTTCGCCGGCCCTCATCGGACCCCTCCCCCGTGCCGAAGCTGCATCCCCACCTCGACCCCGGTGATCCCGCTCTCGGCCCCCTGGCTCACCTCTACGGACCCGATCCGTCCGACCACCGAGGGCACGAGGGTCAGGGTTCCCACCCGACGTTCGAGCGAGGTCCCCACCCCCACGATCCATCCCTGCCCCTCCCCGTCGTCGCGCCGGAGGAGGCGGGCATCCACGGTGGGAATGAGGAGCCCCACCCCCGTGGGCTGCCGCAGACCGGCCCCCAGGAGAAGGAGCCCCTGCTCCGAACGGATCTCCCCCACCTCGGGGAGGCGCCCCCCCTCCCGGTGCAGGTACCCGCCGTAGAAAAGGCCGCTCCCGCCGGACCCCACCGGGAAGGCCCACGAGTTCACCACCTGCACCCGGGTCCCGGGCTGGAAGACGGGGTCCCCCTCCACCGCGTCGTCCGCAGCGCGGAGAAGGGTCACCACGAGGGCCGTCCGGGCCGAGGCGCCCACCTGCCGATCCACCGCGAGCCGGGCGGAAAGCTGGTCGCCGGGTCGGTAGGCGAAGGGGGTTTCGGCCAGGGGCTCGAAGCTCCGGGCGGTGAGGTAGCTCGCGCCCGCCGCCACCCCCCAGGGACCGGCACCATGCACGAAGGCGACCCCTCCCCCGAACCCCCCGCCCGTGCCCAGGTCCGAGACCCGGAAGGGAAAGAGGTCGGTGGCGAGGAACCCGGCCACGTCGAGCTCCGCATCGGTGAAGCCCGTGGTTCCCGTGGGTGCCACCCCCAGAAGGGAGAAGCGCAGTCGCCCCCCCGGGACCTGCCACCCCACCTCGACGGAGGTGTCCGTGATCCCCGAAAGGGAGGTCTCGCTTCCGTCGGCGCGCACCACCCGCCCCTGCACCCACCCGCTCCCCAGGGTGAGGGAGAGCCCGCCTCCGAGCTCGGCCCGTGCCGCCAGGGGGAGGCTCAGGAGATCGACGGAGCGGAATCCCACCGCCCCGTCCTCGTCGAAGGAGAAGCGCTGGAAGTGGAGCCCGGCACCGGCCGCCGCCACCCCGGCG